>JABSRB010000049.1 GCA_013215375.1 Oceanospirillaceae bacterium
TCACCCCAGCACTGGTATAAATGGCACCATCTTGCACGAATAATCTATCACGCTGTACTTTTGCGCTGGGCACTAGCTGCTCAAGATCTTGTAGATGTGAATGGTGGGTGGTACATTGCTTATTGGTTAGCGCGTCTCCCTTGGCGAGCAATAATGTACCAGCGCAGACACTGATCACCTTTGCAAAACGTTGATAATCCGCCAGCCAAGTGACAGCAGCTGCGATGGCCTCACAGGTAAAATCAATCTTTGCACCTTCTAAGCCTGGCAATAGCAGCCAACTTTGCGCAGGCACTTCACTAGGTAGCGGCGCTACATTAATGCTCATGCCGATACTGGTTTCAATAGACTCTACTGGCCCGATAAAATGCAACTTATAACGGGTATCCCCATAGCGACTGGCAAAATTAAACACCTCTGCGGGGCCCGCTACATCTAACATAAGTAGCTCTGGCAGCAGCAATACATAAATATCAATTTGTTTGGATTTGATACGCTCTAACATCTGTATTTCCCCGCGCTCATTGTTTATTCCCTGACAGCCATTTTTTTAACATTCTATCTAAGCGCATATTGATCATCAGACCTAACATAACGATACTGATGCCGATTAGTTGCATTGAAGATATCTTTTCACCTAACACGACTGAGGCGCTAACTAGTCCTATTACTGGCACACCTAAGGTCAATGGTGCTACTTGCCCAGCCCGATAGTGACTGAGTAGGTAACTCCATAAGCTATAACCAATAATGGTGGCCACTGCTGCTAAGTACAGTAAGGAGAGCATTGAAGTGCCGCTCATTGATAGCAATGAACTGATGATCAACTCAGGTCCCTCTACAACATAGGAGAGGATAAAAAACGGCACACATGAAAATAATGCCGACCAAATAACCAAGCTAACA
The DNA here is from genome assembly GCA_013215375.1 of Oceanospirillaceae bacterium. GTDB lineage: Bacteria > Pseudomonadota > Gammaproteobacteria > Pseudomonadales > Balneatricaceae > Rs1. The sequence goes on from JABSRB010000049.1 coordinate 907, forward strand.
TCCGCTTTATAACCTTGTTGCGAGATTGATCGGGTGATTAAATTACCCACTCCCCAACACACCGCAGCCATCATGGTTAAAGCAAAACCTAGCATGGTCATGGCACTGTTATTGTTGGTAGTGCCTATTAAGGCAAGCCCTGCCCCCGACACTAATATAGCCGACAATTGACTACCGCTAATAGGCTCTTTTAAGATCCAATAGGCAAACACTAAGGTAAACAGCACTTGCGATTGCAAGACTAACGAGGCCAGTCCCGCTGGCATGCCCATGGACATAGCCAAAAACAAAAAGGCGAATTGGGCAAAACTTAGGCTCAAAGCATAGGCGATAAACCATTTAAGCGGTACCTTGGGCCTCGAAACAAACCAGCAGCCAATCATTGCCACCAGCAAAAAGCGCAATCCTCCCATCAACAGTGGCGGCATCCCCTCTAGCCCTAGAGATATCACCACAAAATTTAATCCCCAGACGATAATAATAATCAGCGCCAACAATGTATCTTTTACACTCATTTATGACAGTCCTATGCTTTGTTGGTTAAATGTTCACGTACGATTTGTAGCAGTTTAAGGTGCTCTTTAAGATCTACTGGGCGATGCAGACGCTGAGTTTGCGCAGGGTAATCACCTAAATAATTGCCATTTTTAAAATTGGTAGCGGGCCTAATAGGACGGATTTGAAAATCACCGCCACAATTTGGACAACAGTTATCTAATACATTCTCGACACAGTTTGTGCAAAACGTGCATTCAAATGAACAGACTTTCGCTTGTACTGAATCAGCGGGTAAATCTACATCACAGTGTTCACAGTTAGGGCGAATACTCAGCATTATGCTCTCCTTTAGATATGTAACGCTATTTTAGTACGCTATTATCTTTAAAGAAATGACATAATCAGTCCAATTACGGGGTAAAAAAGGACATATCTAAGCGTATTTATTTTTAATACCTAGCTGTGTTGTAATCTGTTCGATACATGTATTGCGATCCATTTGCCATAATCCATAACTTATCGGTAATACTTGGATGCCAGCACGCTGTAAAACTTTGTAGCTATTGAGTTCAAAAAAATCAGCCCATGGACCTGGAAAACCAATCAGATCTAACGCTAAATATTTATCTTGATGGCGACAAAGCACATCCACTTGTGTACCCACTAACTGATAATTCAGCCAAGTATCAATGTCAAAGTGACGTAAAGCTTCACTTACATCACGCTGAAAATCGTCCATTTCAGTGCTTTCTTGATGCTGCGCTGCAAACTGTCCAAGATCTTCAACATAAAGTCTTAATAAGTTATTATCAGCCAGTTTCTTTTCATCCAATGATAAAAACAGCCACTGTTTTTGCCTAGCCCTAGTAATAGAGACATTAAATACATCTGCTTTATTCAGGTAGGCAGCAGCGCGTAATGAATGGTCATCTAGCGCAAAAGAAATGAACATAATATCCCGCTCTTCGCCCTGGAACCCATAGGCAGTGCCTGCACGTAATTGGTGGGATTTTATCTGCGATGTATCAAAGCTCTTTTCGATCAGCTTGGCTATGTATTCTGCTTGATGCCTAAAGGGAGATATCACCCCAAGACTATGCACTACCCCCTGCTTTTGATCGTCATCTATTTGCCGGGTAATCGCTGCAATCACCGCCTGCGCTTCGAGCTTATTAAAGCCAGATTTATCCCTGCTGCCGGCGATACGCTGTAAATGCAAAAAACCGCTACTGGTACAAGGTCGATGCTGCATTATTTTTAGTTTATCGGCGTAAAAGTGTCGATTACTAAAGTGAATAAGTTCGGGGTTTGATCGAAAATGCTCATCCAAAAAAGCCAGCTGCTGGTTGCTATTTAAAGCCGTTAACGCCAAATCTAAAATAGAGTTATCACGATAGCTAACCACACCTTTACTGCTATTATTTAACGAATACTTGGCCAAAAATGATGCCTCTTTGTTTTTGGCTAAGAAAGAATAATGCCTAAGCTGTTTTGTATCGCCAATAATGAGCGCTCTCTTGGCACGGTACAAAGCGGGAATAGCACTGCTAATGGTGGCTTGAGTTGACTCATCAATCACCACTAAATCAAACATCTCTCGCTGTAATGGCAATACTCTAAACAAACTATTTAAGCTGACTAACCATACCGGGAATGCGGCCAGTAACGTTTTATAGTCAATGTCATCAAACAGCTCAAATTGTCGTTTGGATGTACGCGAGCGAATTGCTTTGTTAAAGGCTTGCAGTGACTGACGTTGGGTATCGATTAAGTATTGTAGATTAATGCTTTTTAAGTTTTCTAAATACTGCGCGGCGAGCTTCTCGCGCAGCTGTTGGTTGTTATTAATATCCTTGAGACGATCCCACTGCTTGGCCATTTTCCGCATACTACCGCTAGCAAAGTATAAATAGACTCTGGTCAAGTATTGCGACTTGCGCCTTTCAAAACCATGTAAGCGTTGCCCGCGTACAATCGCCGATCGGCAAAACTTAATAAACTGCCGTTCCAGCTTTTGTAGCTCAGTATTTAACAGCGCCAATTCTCGCTCACTGTTGTTAAGTGTAATGCCCTGCTCAGCCTGATGATATCCAGCCAGCAAATCGGCAATATAAACTTTAAGTGCTTTTAAAAATTCTTTCTGCCCGGCACGTATAGAGATATCGCCCAAACCGAAATTGTCGGCCAATTTATTGGCAATCACATTTAAAGCGACATCATTATTGGCCACAATTAACACAGATTCTGATCTGGCGACATGCTCTGCAGCAATTGCAGCTATGGTATAACTTTTCCCGGTTCCCGGTGGCCCAGAGACACAGCCTAATGGCTGTTGAGCGGCTATCTTTAATGCCTTTTTTTGCGTGTTCGACAATAGCCCAGGTAAATAATCGTATTTTAACGATAGCGGGGAAGTTAAAGACTTGGCGGGCTCTTCCCCTAATAAATCGTTTAAAGGTGCTGAAAGTGTCTTAGTTTCAATAATACTGTTGAGCTCATGTAATACCGCGCGGCTACTCTTCGCTCGCTCTACCAAAACCAGCATAGATACCGGCAACAAGCTCAAACTAGAATTTTTGGCACTAGTGAGTAGCTCTGATGATGTCGCCATCTTAGGGAATTTTAGTGCGCTTAAAGTATCGATCTGTAATGGACTATTTTTTAAATAGGCCACCCAATGCGAGGCTGCATGCTCACTATTAACAGGGGCTGGCAAAGGCGGCTCGCACCCCTCTGGGAAAAGGGCTTGAATTAGATTCTCATTAATATCGTGCTGGTCGTTATCCAACGAGAAGTAATAGTCGCCATGTTCTTCTTCTATACTCGCTTCATTATAAATAAGCGGCGCCACAATACTGCGCGACTCACCATTTAACAATAGCTTCCCTACTAAGATAAAACTCACGTACAACAGTATTTTTTCACGCTGGTAAGTTTCTACCTGTTGCAGCATATGCATAGAGAAATCAGTGGGAATAGGTAAGCGCGGTAAGAAACCAGAACCTATTTCATCTTTATCTGATAAAAGCAGTCGCTCCTGAGATTTTAATTTGAGTAAATTCCACAGATTCAGATCTGAGCTATCATGCTGATAGCAGTCTCGATAATAAGATATTACATTTTCACTACGCTTATACGACATCAAATACTTTCCTTGTATAGAGAGACTTCAGCATCACTTTAAATTCTCTTTGGGGTCTTATACTAAATCAATCATAGGATTTAAAAGAATTCGTCAATTAAATGCAATCAAAATAAAAGCTGACTCGTTAACTATAATGAATAGCGATAAATCCTTGTCTGAAACAGCACCAGTTAAGCAGTCTGTGTTGTTATACCTCGGTTTAAAGCTACCAAACCCGCAACCCGCTGTGTATGCTGCTGAGGGGACTTACTGTAAATGTTCAGAATCGAGTGATTCTAAAACCATTTTTATTCCTTTTTTATGGTTTAAAACAAAATAGGTGAGACAGAAGCATATACAGCGGGTTGCTCGTTTTTTCACAGCCCTTTACCAACATATTAATAGGCACACATAAAAACACTTACCCTTAATTCAAAGGATCCATTATCAGCCCATTAATTACCTTCAATGCCTTCATCGATGTTTAACTTCAAGTGGCCAGAAAAAGGCGTTCAATTTGATGATGAGCTACTCAACAGCCTATATCGTTACGCGCTTTCGCTCAGTAATGATCAGCAACAAGCCTATGATCTAGTGCAGAGTTGTTGTGAAAAAGTATTGCTAAAAAAGGTAGCGAAAAAAGAGCTCAAGCCCTATATGCTAAAAAGTATTCGCAATCAGTTTATTGACCAATATCGACGCTGGAAATTAGAACTGGTTATTGATAGCGACCTTGAGCATCAAGAGCGAATTGATGAGCAACAAACGGCGCAAGGGTTAGAACAATTAATGATAGATCGCCAGCACTTGGCGATCATTTTGCAAGACATTAGCTATCAAGATAGAGAACTACTCTACCTCTGGGCGGTAGAAGGTAATTCAATGCAGGAACTAGCCCAGCGCACTAATACTTCGCGAAACACCTTACTGTCGCGATTAAATCGTCTAAAAAAACGGCTTAATCAAAAGTATGGCTACTTAAATGAACAGGTTGGTCACAATGGATAATGATACTCAAAAATCCGCTCTAAATAGCCAATTGCAATCACACTATTTGCAACAGCAATTAACCCCTGCGCAACTGAAAGCGCTAAAGCAATTAAAGATTAATAGACAGGCGCCGCCAAAATTAGTGATAGGAGCCATCGCCGCCACGATTTTTCTTAGCGCAGCTTTAATTTTCTATCCTAGTGCAACACTTGATTACGCTTCTATCTCACAGCAAATCGCTTACAATCACAATGCCAAATTGCAGATGGAAGTCCTCTCACCAACCATGAGCGAAGTACAAGGGCGACTTAACCGCCTTGGCTTCTCGCTAGTTTCATCGAAGAAATTAGACCCCAAAAAATGGCAATTAATTGGTGGTCGCTACTGTAATATCAATGGCAAAATTGCCGCTCAAATGCAAATAGCCCACCCGGAAACTAAAGCCGTTTATACTTTTTACCAAGCGAAGATGTCTAAAGAAATGCTCGAGAACTTTAGCGAGAGCGAGACTGCTATCGATGGGGTTAAAGTAAAACTATGGCGCGAGAAAGGATTATTGATGGGGCTGGCTTTTTAACCCTATTCACAGGGAACTCGGTAATAAACATTATCATTGTCGATAATAAAATTCAGCGATTTATATAAACCTTGAGCCGTTATATTTTCACTGCCGGTTTTAAGTTCAATGCGAATAGCCCCTGACTCTTTGGCAAACGCTTGTACTTTTTCAATTAACGCTTTAGCAACGCCTTTCCCTCTAAAAACACTCGACACCCCTAGATCATTCAATATCCAGATGCGCTGTAACGCCAATGTCGAGTAGCTGGGATATAAATTCACGAAACCCATGAGTTTGTCGGTTTCAGTATCTATTGCAATAAAGATCACCGACTCTTGGCTACTGATTAGTTTTTGCAAAAACGCTTTGCTAGCTTCCAAGCTTCTAGCAAACCCACAAAACACTCTATAATCCTCTACAAGCTCTACCAGCAAATCAAGATAACTGTGGGTACACTGTATTATTTTCATCCTCTAGCAATCGCCAATGCTGCACCAACAACTCCCAAACCAATGAAACGTCCCAGCACGTCTGCTATTTTTGAGGTATTGAAATAATCAAATATTTTGTTGCCAATTAATCCGTAACTCAACATCACCACCGACAGACAGAGCAGCTTAAGCCCACCAAAGTATATGATGTCGCCAATAAAATCTTGTTCTGAGGCAAAGTTGGGAAACAACGCCAAAAAAAACAATAACGCCTTGGGATTCGACAGCGAGGTCAAAATCCCCTGACTATAAATCTGCCACAATTTTTTAGGTTTGGTACCCGCTATAGCGCTTTGTTTGCCAATACCGTAGCGACAAATTTTATAGCCCATGTAAGCCAAGTATGCGGCACCTAAATAACGCAGCGTATCGTAGGCCATTGGCGACTGCGTTATTAATAAGCCCAGACCTGTCGCCACCAGCGTTATCCAGACAAGGTTTGCCGTCAGCAGCCCTAAAATTCCAGCGACTACTTGGCGAAAACCAAAAGATGACTGAAAAAGCACAAATAACATTGCGGGGCCAGGGGTCAATTCAAGTAACAATGTGAGTGCTAAAAATTTAAGCGTTAATTCCATTTAAAATTTCCTACTGTTTAATTGCTTAATTACTTAATAGTCAAATCAGACATTTTATACGCCAACCACAGCGCTTCTACGTTCCAAAAACTGGACATCACGCCAAACACCGTGCATTTTACCCAATGCTTTTCTGCAACCTAATGTGATGAAACCACACTTATTATGCAGCGCGATACTGGCTGTATTCTCGGGGAATATTGCCGCTTGTAAAGTCCAAAACCCTAAACCTTCACACTGTATTATCAATTCATTCATTAGCAAAGTTCCCACACCCCGGCCCGCTGCTTTAGATGATATATAAATACTGACCTCGCCAACCCCGCAGTATACCTCCCTCGATGACACTGCAGATAATCCAGCCCAGCCTAATAGCTGCTCACACCCCTGCGAGTCTTGCTCCACCACTACCAGCAAGGTGGCACTAAGCATAGAAGACTGCCATTGCTGCCAGCTTTTCTTTTCTAGCGCAAAAGTGGCATTATTGGTCGCTATTCCCTGCAGATAAATATCTTGTACCACTGCAAAATCAGCTTGATCAAACGCACGTATTTTCACTCTTCATCCTCAAGTTGGAAATGCTTGATAAAATTAAGTTGCTCATTTGTCTCGGGACCAGAGCCGCTGTTTTTTACAAGTTCAATAGCTTCTTCAGTGTTTAACCCCAGCGCTATTAACAGGCACACCGCCGCAGAACCCGTCCTGCCGATACCCGCCGCACAGTGAATTAAGACATTGTCTCCACCTCTCACGTGAGCGGCTAATAGCGCTAAATGTTCTGTATAGTTTTGAATTTCTGCGGGGATAGAAAAATCGGCCACTGCAGATAAATGCAGCTTTGCGGGAAGCTGATTAGCTTCTATAGCACTGGCGTATGATAAAGATTTTTCAGCAATTTCCACCAGTGGCGTTAAACACAAGATATGCTTAATCTTTAACCGCTGGCATTGGTTAACAAATTGCTCCCAGGGCTCATACCTCCCGGGCATACTGTGTAAAAATATGGTTGCGTCTAAATAACAGTCTATTGCTCTAAACACTCGATTTCCTTAAACAGCCAAATATTAGCACTCCTTGGCATCCCCGCCACCGTGCTATATCGTTGATCCTGAACATAAAAAGCTCTTAACTGATGACTCTTAATTAAAAACTACGATAAATGCGACCATTGATAAATATTATCCCACTCTTCAACAGCGATACAGTCAAACCCATGAGTGAGATAAAACTGATTGGCTCTACTGTCTTTCAGTGCTCCCAAGCGCAGCACCTGATTGGCGTTGGTGGCAATATTCTGCACATTTTTAAGTACCGTACTGCCCAAACCGGTACCTTGAAAGCAGGGATCTATGTATAAGTGATCTAACCAAAGATGATCTTTTCTATCAATCAGCACATAAAAACCTGCCAATTGATTGTCCACTAATATTTTAGAACATTGCTTTGCATCAAAGCCTTTAACAAAGCGCTCTCTAGCACGCTGTGGATCAAATCTGCCAACTGCTTCAAGACTCGGCTGCATGGCTTTAATGCGCAGTGCGATGAGGGATTCCAAATCTTGGATAGTCACTTCTTTTACATCTATTTTAACGCTACTCATCGCCTGTTAACCCTTTAGTAGAAGTAACCATTGCGCTGAGCTTTATCTTCTAATCTATTAATTTCCATATCTAAGAAACGTAGGTCCATCTTTAAATCCAAACGTTCAAAGGCAATATCAGCAAGTTGCTGGGGGGTTAACCCTTCCTTTAAGGAATACTTAACCAGCGTTTTTAACTCAGCCTTAATGTTATTCACTTCAGCCTGCTTCTCTCGTTTTGTTTTCCCTAATCGAAAGCCCGCCAAAAAATCACGCTCATTGTATAGACTGCAAGTATTTTTGTAATGACCGCCTTTTGCAGCAAAGCGCCAACCGGAAGCTGCGGTACAAAACTGCGATTGACCGTTTAACCAGCCCAGTTTATAAAGTGTAAAGTCTGGATTGATAGCGTATTCACCACAAGCTTTAGTATGCTCCGCCACATAGCTCGACTCTTTACCGCTCATGGCGTTTTGCGCACCTAAATCGTACCAATTTGCACTGATACATTCTGACTGACTTAAACTGGCACAGCCACTGATAAAAATCGCCAATGAAGCCATGGCTGTTGCGTGTAAATAATTCATACTTTGTTCCCTTTACCTAAGATTTTGGCGCTAGCGCTCAATAATTTTTTTCCGGCAACCACTAACCCAATGCCCCCTAAGATAAGTAGTGCACTGATAATAAGACGTGCACTGAGCACTTCCTCGATAAACAGCACACCGCCAACGGCGGCAATAACAGGGACTAACAATTGCAGCACTGCCGCCTGCAAGGTCTTTAGAGAAGTTAGCGCTACATACCAAAGCGTATAACCTAAACCCGAAGTTATGGCACCTGAAACTATCGCGAGCACCACGCCTTGAGTAGACAAGTAGTAACTATCCAGATTAAAAAGAGCCAGCACTGCAATAAAAGGCAGCGTACGCAGGAAGTTATAACTGGTATCTAAAAGAGGGTCCCTTGAGCTTTTACCCGCCAAGGTATAAAACCCCCAACCAATCCCCGCCGCACTCATTAGTAATAAACCGCCAATAGAAGGAGCACTCGCCCCTGGCAGCATTAAGTACACTAAACCTGAAAAAGCCAACAGCAATCCCAGCCACTCAGTCATAGCCAACTTATGACCTGCATATAACGACATAAATATCATCGTCATTTGCACCATAGCAAAGAGAATCAACGCACCAGTGGCGGTTTCAAGAGAGATATAGGCATAGGAGAATCCACCGGCATAGACAAACAACATAATGCCGCTAAACCAACTGCCACGCGAAGGCGTTGGGGTATCACTATCCGTTGCTACTGATTTTTTTGAGAGTTTAGATTTTATCGCCAAAATAATAAACAGTGCGGCGATACCCGATGCTAAGCGCAACACGGTGAAGCTTCCTGCATCAATGGCTGCACCATCAACACGCATTTCTAATGCCATTCGACAAAGCACCGAATTTGCGGCAAAAGCAATGAGTGCCAATAAAGTATAAGCCGCCGTTTTTAAAGGGGATATTGGTGTATTCTGTAACATTTTACGCTCTGTACTCAGTAAATAATGTTCGGATTATGAACCTAGCTCAGGAAAATCTCAACACCGAATTAACCGCTAAGTAAAATGCTGATTTTCTGGTTAAAAGAATCCGAAAAGCAACTAAGCTAAGCTTAATTTATACTGATATTTCTCTGTTATATAAAGATTTGTTATATCTTATTACTGTTTTTAGCCCCCTGCGTACTGCTTTGCCCCAAATTATAGGAAAAATACAGTATTTAATATGATCTTGATATTGCTATGCTAAATAGATCAACAGCGAATAGGGATGTTAATGATGATTATAGGCGTACCTAAAGAAATTAAAAATCACGAGTATCGAGTGGGCATGACGCCAGCAGGTGTTAGAGAGCTTACCAGTGCTGGCCACAGTGTCTTGATTGAGAAAGATGCAGGCACTGCAATCGGTTTAAAGGATGCTGACTATATCGCAGCAGGCGCTATGATCACTGAGAGTGCTGACAAACTGTTTGCCACCGCCCAACTTATCGTCAAAGTAAAAGAGCCGCAGCCTATTGAATGTAAGATGCTAAGGCCCGGACAGATTTTATTCACTTACCTGCATTTGGCTCCCGACCCTGAACAAACTCAGCTTTTAATAAATTCGAAGGCCATCGCGATTGCCTACGAGACAGTGACTGATAATCACAATTCACTGCCACTATTAGCCCCCATGAGTGAAGTCGCTGGGCGCATGGCCATTCAAGCGGGCGCACATGCCTTAGAAAAAGCACAGGGCGGCATGGGCACTTTACTTGGTGGTGTGCCAGGGGTTGCCCCCGCTAAAGTAGTCGTTATTGGTGGAGGTGTGGTGGGTATTAACGCGGCGCGCATGGCGTTAGGCCTAGGTGCCGACGTGACTATATTAGACAGATCACTGCCGCGCTTAAGAGAGCTAGATACTTTGTACGGCCCTACACTTAAAACCTTATACTCTAATTCACAGGCACTAGAAGCTGAATTAATACTGGCTGATTTAGTGATTGGCGCCGTGCTTATTCCAGGTGCAGCTGCTCCAAAACTTGTCTCTAGAGCAGATTTAAAGAAGATGAAAAAAGGCGCTGTTTTAGTCGATGTCGCTATCGACCAAGGTGGTTGTTTTGAAAGTTCTAGAGCCACTACTCATCAAGACCCTATTTACATAGAAGAAGACATTGTGCATTACTGCGTCGCCAATATGCCCGGCGCCGTTGCTCGCACTGCGACATTTGCGCTGACCAATGCAACCCTCCCCTATATCTTAGATTTAGCCAATAAAGGTTATCAAACGGCACTGCGAGAAGACCCGCACTTATGTAATGGCTTAAATGTACATTGCGGTCAAATCACCCATGCCGCAGTTGCCCAAAGTCTTGGTTATGAATATGTAAGTCCGAGTGAGGTGTTAGCACAAGCTTGTGATTAGTCGTTACTAGCTGCACAGATACTTAGATAGGAGCCGCATAATGATCCAGCAGGCCAACTATCACAGCCAGCATCTATCATACCTGTAGAGGTCTTGCTAGCCTTGGTAGGCGAACTAAGCTCCAATGTACAATAATCCAGCTCCCAGAAACCAAAATAACCACTGTGGTAAATGCAAAAATGTTTTAGCGTTACTTTTAAGCCATACGAGCTGTATTAACCAAACGACACCCCAAAGTAAATATAGCAAGCTTAAGAATAAGGTTAACTCATATTCAAAGGGGATGAGCTGCGTTAACGATATTGTAAACATAGCAATGGTCACAGCCATTAAATCTATCGCTTGCATTTGAAAGGCGCACATTGACTGCTTCCAGCTTCGCGTTAGTTGAATATTGTTTTCGTCAGGCGCAAGACTAGCAGTTTCTTTGGTTCCACCTACTATATGAGCAATAACAGCTAAAAAACTAAAACAAGCAACAATTAATACCGGGATATTCATATACGTTGTCCATTGATAAATGTCGAAAACATGACGGCCTTGTCAGCCTTACTTTATATTGTTAGCCAAACTTGATAAGTACCGACGCCAAACAGCAAACTATAACCTAGGCAAATCAATGAGCTGTTTAACATAAAGGTACTGTTAGGCTTAATCATTAAATACGCGACAAGACCAGCCACGGCTCTTACAAAAAACACCAGAAAGATCCCCACTAACACATATTGCATCAACGGCATCTGACTAATTAGCCCCGCCCCTGCAAAAGCGTATAGCCCCCAAACGCCCAAAATAGTCGCTATAACAAAGGTGATGATATGTGGGTAAAAAGAGCCCTGTTCAGCCATTGCCGCCATTTTCTCTCCAGCGCCAAAGAACCGATACCATGAAGCACCGCCGACAATAATGAGAAGATGAAACAGGCCGGCAAGATCGGTAAATACGCCGGCGATAAACAACCAATAATTAGTGATCATAATATTTCTCTTAAAAGCTCTTAACCACCGACATAAATCCAGCGATTCGCCGTTTTTATTTGGGCCCCCATTTTCTTAAGCATGGCAAACACCCCCACCAGCGATCGATCAAAATACATTTGATTTTGCGGAATTGAAGCGAGATACTGATTGCTTTTTTTCGCATCGCTCAAGGATACTTTAGGACAGCTCGGATATTTCGCGAAGTCGTATTCGCCATGTTCAAAGGGCATCGAAATCCACTCATACAAAGGCTCTAATAAAGGCAGTAACTGGCTGGTAAATTCTTCTAGGCTTAAGCCACTGTCGATAATATTTTGTCCTTGGTAAACCGATAAAACTCGCGCTGCACGCTGAGTGGCATCTGCTTCTAAGAAAGCATTTAATAACTGCGTTTTTTGCTGTGCCGATTCCTTACCAAAGATATTAATACAACCAAAATCCAATATTGCCAGTTGGCCATCATCCATAAACAGATAGTTGCCAGGATGCGGGTCAGCATGCAGCTTGCCTAATTCAAAAGCGCTGTAAATAAACACGTCATAAATACGTTGGCCTAAATCATTACGTACTGTTTGAGTGGGGTTAGTCAGTAACCATTCATCGACATGCACGCCAGAGAGAAACTGCGTTGTCAGTACTTTTTCTGTGCTGTATTGAGGGTAAACACTAGGTATCACTATGTTATGGCCTGACAAATGCTCTTTAAACCAAACAGTATTTTCTGCCTCTAAAATGTAGTCAACTTCCTCCTCTAAACGCTGCTCTATTTCATTTAACACATCGCTAATAACGGTTTTATTGGGTAATAATGCCGAGTGATTAGCCAAATTCAACAGTAAAGTACGGATCATTTTCATATCGCTGCCAATGGATGATGCGATCCCCGGATACTGTATTTTAACGGCTAATTTTTCACCGGTATCATCACTCGCCTTATGCACTTGTCCTAAACTAGCCGCGGCGAAAGCAGTGCTCTCGAAACGACTGAAAATAATGCTGGGGCTGTTTTTAAACTCTTTGAGAAACACTCGGTGAATAACCGCGCGATTTAACGGGGGCACTTGATAACAACTTTTCGCCAGCTCAAGACGAATCCCCTCTGGCAACAGGTCTGCTTCCATACTCAGTATTTGGGATACCTTTAACGCAGTACCTCTTAGTTGGCTCAACGCGCTGAACATTAACTTGCCAATCTCACGCTCATTTTGTCGCTGTTGAGACTCACTGATATCTGCATTTATGAGCCTCTTTTTAGTACTTTGCAGTGCCAGAGTCGCGGCAATTTTGCTGGCGGCAATCCCAGTAATGGCTGTGCGCGCCAATTTGGAAGTACTCAATTTATCACCCAGTTTGCTTGGGTTTAAAAAACTCATAAACCAAACCCCGCCAGTGAACTTTTAGAATTTTTTAACAGTGAAAGAAGGCCAGATTTGTTGTTCATCAAATTAAACAATTGGGCTTTAATCATAAAGCCCCCAAATTCCGTCACTTTATTGATCAGTCCGCTCTGTAATACAATCACTATGATGGCCAATGACAACTCAATCATTTGGCTAGTATCGGTAAATTCTTCACTGTCATCTTTACTCCAAAAAAACACCACCGCAAATACATACTCGGCCAATAAATTGCAAACCGCACTTTTAAAAGGTACTTGTGGAATCTCTTCACTTTTTTCTGCCTCACTCAGAAAATCAAACATCACTTCTCTAAATAGCAGTTGTACTTTTAGGGCGTCTTGCAACAGGAACAGTGGTGAATGGGAGAACTTATCTACGCAGAATAAAACAAACTCCCGCTCGCTCATCAATATCTCGATATAAAAATCGAGTAGTAGCTGCATCTTTTCGTGCAAAGTGAACTCTGAAAACTCAGCAGTCCCCTGCGCTTGAGTAATAGCATCTTGGGCGCATTGTTCAAAATAGCTAAGTAAAATCAATTCTTTATTAGCAAAATATTTATAAATAGTGGCATCACCCACCCCACCCGCTTTAGCGATTTGCTTCATGGTAGTGGTGTCATAGCCCTGCTCGGTAAACAGAGTAACCGCACAGTCTATTAACTTACGCTTGGTGGCCGCTTTTTTATCTGACATCTTCATACCAATACTCACTATTATAAATTTAAACTTAATTATCAATTTATCGATAGTATGTATCGTTATTATGATAAAAACAAGTACAAATAACAAACAGCTCAATGTTATGTATATCAAAATAAAATGGGAGAGGTTTAAAAAAACCAGGAATAATATTCAGAGAAGAAAAACGTTAGAGCGTTTCGCGCATTATTTTTATAAATACCGCTACTGATCATCCTTTTCAAAACTTTCTCGTAGACTCTACCTAGTTCAGTATGTTGCGCCGAGAAATAGGTATTTGTAATAGCCGGCTCTAACCTGATTATGTGGTCTCGATTAAACCCAGGGGTATTGAAGACATTGCGCGCTGCTACTTACCAAGGAGATGGGTACTAGTCATCACCGTTATTGGGATATAACCAAGCAAGATGATCACTGCGAAGCACTGATGCCTGTCCTACACTTTATTGGCATGTCACAGAATGAGTATCTGGATGTCAGAGATATTTGTCTAAGTAATTTTGAGCATAATTAAGCGTGATGTTTGCATGAGTGAAGCTTTAAATTATGTAACATCTAGGCCGAATATTACACCCAATAGCTCGTATCCTAACTTGATCCTTGTTTTTACAGCCTTTTCCTTATCAATCAACGAGACGTATCAGCATGATGCTCCATCCCAAAAAAAGCCTGTAAAAACAACTAGCGGCGCTACCATCACGGCATTGCATGTAATAGCCAAGTGAGACTAGTTGAATCTATCCAAAAAAATAACTATCTTGCTGCGCTTTTTATACCTAAAATCGAACCCATCAATTATCTGCATAAGAGAGAACAATCAGTGTTTACCGGAATCATACAAAGCATTGCTACCATTGACAAAATAAGCGATCTACAGGGAGTACGTAGCTTTGAAATCGAATTTAAACCAGGTTTCTGTGAAGATTTAGAAATTGGTGCCAGTGTTTCCGTTGATGGCGTCTGTTTGACGGTCACCACTTTAATTTCAGCGACTCGGGCCTCCTTTGATGTAATGTTACAAAGCTTGCTAGTGACCACTTTAAGTGAATATGAAGCGGGTGCAGAAGTTAATGTAGAGCGCGCCGCTAAAGATGGTGCTGAAATTGGCGGTCACCCGCTATCCGGTCATATAGATTTTCACACTCCGGTTGCCGACATCACTTTAATGCAAGATAATTATCGACTGCGTATTTGCATGAGTAAGCAATGGCAGCGCTACATTTTTCCCAAAGGTTATATCGCTATCAACGGCGCCAGCTTAACCATTGCCAACGTGGACAAAAAAGCCGGCTGGTTTGAGATTTGGCTAATTCCTGAAACGTTACGCATGACGGTGTTCAAAGACAAAACTGTCGGGCAACATGTAAATATAGAGATAGAGCGCGGTACTCAAGTAATCGTTGATACGGTGCGTGACACCCTGGAAGAAAACTTGGGTAAACTCTACCCCCTGTTTGAAAAACTACTTGAACAGCAGGGCCTTGATGTTAATGCCCTAGCGACAAATACTGTTGCTATTGAAAAGAAAGAGACGAAGAAGCGTTAATCCACATTAAATACTTGCTGCAGATAGGAGCAATAAAATGCACAATTTATCGCCCCAGATGCAGCAAAAATTTTCAGGCTACCCCTGCGCCGCTAAAGATGCACTACTCACCCTTAGAGCGATTATTCTAGATCTTGCAATGCAAAACAATTTGCAGGAATTAGAGGAGACTTTAAAGTGGGGACAGCCGAGTTACCTTGGCAAACACGCCAGCACGATTAGAATCGATTGGAACGAAAAAGATCCCGATCATTACCGCGTCTATTTTATTTGCAATACCCTCTTGGTAGAGACATTTAGAGAGCTATATCCCAAAGATTTTAACTATGAAGCTAATCGTGTGATCGTTTTTTCTGTTGGTGAGAAGTTGCCTTTAAATGCACTAAAACACTGTCTGACGATGGCCCTTAACTATCATAAAATCAAACACTTGCCATTATTAGGTAATTAATTTTTAGGCCTATACTATGCACACCTCGCTATTAGCTAATAACCAATCACCTATTAATCAAATAGCCCAGTGGTATTTTGATCAATGGTTATGCCACGCAGAGAATTCCAGTTTAGAAAAATCCAGAGCGTATGTCGCGCAATATTCCAGTCCCTTAGGTGCACCACTGATGGTTTTAATAAGGGATGGCGAGCGTTTAGTCGGTGCAGCGCAGCTTAAAATACGTGAGATGAATATTTATCCGCAATATGAGCACTGGCTGGGTGGCGTCTATATAGATGCTGCATATAGACACTCAGGCTACGCTAAAATATTAGTCAAAGAAGTCATTACACAAGCGCGACGTGCCACAATTAAAAGCCTGTATTTACAGACAGAGGACTTGAGCGGGGGACTTTATTTCACGTTAGGTTTTACAGCCATTGAACAGGTCCGTTACAATGCTAAAGAGGTTTTGGTGATGAAGCTAGAACTGCTGGTCCCCGAAAAAAGCTAAGTCTTAATAA
This sequence comes from Oceanospirillaceae bacterium, assembly GCA_013215375.1. GTDB lineage: Bacteria > Pseudomonadota > Gammaproteobacteria > Pseudomonadales > Balneatricaceae > Rs1. The sequence continues at coordinate 17,267 of JABSRB010000049.1, forward strand.
TGGCCTAAGACTTAGCGGAGCACTAGCCCGGATATTGCATGCAATGATGATAGCGCACGAGTCTTTGTGTGCAGTATTCGAGTGAACTACATTCTAGATTTAATCGAAGCTATTTTCTTTACGCTCATCCCCTCGTAACCCATAGCATCCCCGGCATTAATAATCACCGCATCACCGTAGCTATTATCGAAACCTGTATCAGGTTGCCCCTGCTTTATAAATTGTACTTGAGTAAATACAAATTTATGGAAACCATCGATAGGCACATCAATCATATGGCCACCCTTAAGAAAGAATGCAGTATGTGACATGTAGAATTTTAAATAACCCGGTGCGGATTGCGCCGCTTTTATAACATCCTCTGTTTTTGACATTGCTCTATTCCCTTTTTGATTAATAGCGCCAGCACATGCTCACACACATAATTAGCAAGCTAGAGCATGCTGTAAAATACCAACAATATCAATCCTCAATCGACACTGTTTTTCCAATACACAAGCGATAGTTTTTTTTGTATAATAGCGTCAACATGTGATTACCTTTTACCCCCTATAATCCTTTATGCTGATATTAATTGGATATGCTGTGCAGATCCTTGTGTGCATTTATTCGAACGAAAATGGTATTTTAAAAATTTAATCACAGTCATTTAGCAGCATTTAGCTGTGCACCTTAACAGAGAAAGAAGTAACACCATGGCAGTTTTAGACATTTTAGTAGCACCGCATCCCAAGCTAAAAATCAAAGCGAAGGACGTCACTGATATAAGCAGTGTACAGCAGTTAATCGATGACTTATTAGAGACGATGTACGACACCGATGATGGTATTGGCCTAGCCGCTACCCAAGTTGGTAGCAGCGCTGCTGTTGTGGTTATCGATATATCAGATGAGCGTAACGACCCGCTGATTCTTATTAACCCTGTGGTTGAAAGCGGTGATAACATTGAGAAAGGTCAAGAGGGATGTTTATCCATTCCTGGCTACTATGCGGATGTAGAGCGCTTTACCAGTGTGGTAGTGACGGGGCTTGATCGCAACGGCAAAGCATTACGCATTGAGAGTGATGACTTTTTAGCCATTGCTATGCAGCACGAAATTGATCATTTAAAAGGAAAACTGTTTATCGATTACCTGTCGCCTCTTAAAAAGAAAATGGCTCTTAAAAAAGTAAAGAAGTACATCGCTTAATTTACCTTCTCGTTTTAAGTAAAGAAAATAACAGCAGCTAAATAAACATTTAGCTGCTGTTTTATTTCATCTATCCCTATTGCTAAATCCATCAAACTTTAAATTTATTCAAGATCTCATTGAGCTCAGCCACTGAGTTCGCCGATTGCACAATCACCTGCGCGCTTTTATCGGTCAGCTCTGCACCTTGCTGGCTTAGAGAGTACACCGTTGATACCTTTTCACTGACTTGATTGGTCACTTGTGATTGCTCACTACAGGCACTAGCCACTGAGGAGATCATGGTATTTAATTCTTGTATTGACTGTTCTATCTCGCCAAAGCTGTCTTGGGTATCTAATACATGGCCTTTATTTACTTCAGCGCTGGATAAGCTTTTATCAATAAGTTCAACGGCATTACTGGTTTGTTTTTGTAATCTCTGAATAATTTCTTCAATTTCCAGTACAGATACTTTAGTTCTACTGGCCAGTGACCTCACTTCATCTGCAACCACTGCAAAGCCACGCCCGGCATCACCTGCCCTGGCTGCTTCTATCGCTGCATTAAGCGCCAGCAAATTGGTTTGCTCGCTCATGCCTTTAATCACTTCAACAACCCCACCAATGGCTAAAGCCTCGGTGGCTAGCTTGGCGATAACTGAGTGAGTGTTGGTGATATCAGCGTGTAAACTCTCGACAGAGGAAACACTAGAGTGAGAGGACTTTTGCCCGCTACTCACCGATTTATTGGTCATATCTACGATACTGGCAGAAGAATTAGTATCTTTAGAGATGTCTTCAGCGCTAGCTGATAACTCCTCTATAGAGACCGATATTGAATTTGTTTCTTCCAGCTGCTGTTCAAGGGCTATTTTAGACTCGTTAGCCATGCTGACGTTAGTCGTGGAAAATTCATCCACTTCTTTTAAAGAACGTTGAGAACTCGCCACTAAGTTTTGTATCTGCTCTATAAACTGATTAAAACTGGTAGCCAACTGACCTATTTCATCCCGTGAATTAAGCTCTACTCGCTTGGTTAAATCCCCATCACCATCATTGATATCAGCAAGCCTTAATAATAATTCTTTAAGGCCTTTGGTAATGTTATTGCCAATGAACCAAATAATGACAAAATTGCCAATGATGATTGCCAATATCACTAACAGGCCATTAGTACGCAATTCATAGACTCGCTCTAATGTTTGACCTGCATCACTGTCTAATACTTTCCACTGCCCCAAGATTTGATTGAGCATTTTTTCGTTAATAGCATTAGTCTGCATTGAGATATCAAGATTGGTGGCAGCTATTTCCTGTTTGATTTGAACAATGCTTTGGTACTGCTGCTCTAACAATATCGTGAATTCACGCAACTTTTTAACCGGTACCCATTTTTTCCTAGAGGCTATCTTCTTCATTTCGGTCAACTGGTAATAAATACCTGAAACTTCCAGCTCAGAACGCTCTAACAGCGTGTGAGAATCCGTACTCATGTACAAATTAAAATAGGCTCTAGAGGCCAACAACTTTTGTGTCATTCTAGATGAGATAGAAACCAGCACCGAATCGCTGTCCTTTATCGCATATTCCGTCAAATCCGCTGACATTTTCTCAAGATTTGGACCAAATTCGTTATTTATTTTATCTGCTGCTGCATTTTTTTGATCGACTAAAGGAAACAATTTTTTGGTTATCAATTGATTCAATTTTTCATTATCAACTACCAGCTCTTCCAATATGCGCTGCTGCTGATCAGAGGCATTAAGTTTAGCCCCTTCGATAAGCTGGTCGAACTCATTCACCCGCTTTGCCAGACTACCTTTTAATTTAGCGTCACTGTTTAATTGGTAATTTTTTTGAATTTGATCTCGAATGGTAATGTTGTTAACCATTTTCAGTGATGAACCGTTTTCTGCCTGATCTTTAATATAGGTCTTTAAGGCAGCAGTACTTTGTGTGGTTTGGGTAAGATTGATATAAAAATAGCCACTAAAGCCCAGTAAAAAAACTAATACTAGTAAATTCCCAAGTGTTAATTTTGCTTTGACTGTCAAATTATTAAGCATATATAAACCTCTATTTAAGCAAGAACTCAGCCGCTTGGTTTAAGCGAACGACTTGTGCGTATACGTCGTTGGGAGTGACATTAGTGTTGACTGCATCAATCTTGTTCATCGGCGCGATTTTTAATTTAAGAGCAATACGCGTTAGATCGGCAATCACATTACCAGAGGCATCAAAGGCATCCTCTGGCTTAATTTCTCCTGCGGGAAAGGCGGGTACTACTAAAGGTTTTAATTTTAATTTACGCTCTAACTTAGCTATTTTATAAAGTAGTTTAAACAGCGATATAGTCACATCCACAGGCTGTTTATCAGTAAAAGTTTGCAGCTTAGCAAACTCTATCGGCTTATTGATACGCTCGCTAATATCTATCAAACCATCTTCTATCATGATGGTATTACGCATCACTTCACTGGGACCAATAGGCGCGATTAGTGCGTCCATTAAATAGGAAGCTTGCCAAATTTCTTCGTAGATATCTGATGCTGTTTTACTGGACGTTGTTTCTGTTATCGATTTAGCGGTCAAATTTAGCGCAGAGGTAATAGCACGCAGCTCTGTTTGGGCGAGAGTAACAACGGCTAAGATATTTTTTGATCGCACTCTTTTAGTCGGCAGACTAGGTACAGTTAGTACTGGAAGGTTCTTTTGGTGCTGAAATTTTTGAATTTTTTCAAGTAGCTCTAATGCTTTTATATAGGCATGTACTGTGGTTTTACCTACTTGGATACCCGGCACCCTACTTATAACATCGCCAGCATAGTGATTTTTTAAAGCTTCTATTGCAGCGACCGTGATACGCACTTCATGGTGCACTGCCCCAAGGGATAATGCGTATAAGTTACTTGTAAACGGTAGCATCACTAACACAGAGAAAATAATCTTTAACATTCTCATCATAAACCTCTAACTAAATATCGTACGTTTTTAGAATTATTGTAGTTGAATTATGAGTGAGTTTATAAATTAACTGTCGCCATAGCCTAGACCATTTGACTTCCTATTTACATTCGCAAGTTTAATCAAACCTGCTCACCACCTATAAAACAGTGAGTTATCATGCACTAAGACTTTGTACTTGTTAAATAAAGAAATTAAATAATACCATTAAATAAAATTATTAAACGACCAGAAAACTACTAGCCCGGATATTGCATGCAATACCGTGATGATAGCGCCGCTAGTTGTTTTTATAGATTTTTTCTCGATTGAACGCCGTACTGGGGCGTCCGGTTGATTGAGAGACAAAAGCCGGTATAAACAAGGAGCAAGTTAGAACACGAGTTATTGGGTGTAATATTCGGGCAAAACTCTCGATAGACAGCTAAAGGTATTTTTCTAGGAATGAATAATATTATTGAAAACGCTGATCTCCATCCGTGAAGATCAGCAGAATAAAACTGAGATGAATTATTTAGACAAACTAATCAGCACTTCATCTTGCTCATCTGTTAAGTACAAATGATTGCCTTCTATTAAAAAGTGCTCCACCTGCTCTACGCTTTGCATAAAAGCTTGGGCTTCACTATTAGCGGGTTCTGAACAGAGCATTTTGGTGCTGGCTAGTTGCGTTAAATTCAGATGATCAAGATAAGGTTCATACCCTGCCGTTATATTGTTGCAGCCATTGTTACCACTTACACGCCCATCCCCAGAGAAAAACAGCATAGCTTTGTCGGTGTTAATTTTCTGTCCTTGAATATCTGTAATTTTCCACGTACCTACCAGCGCATTATGCGTCTTTTTTACTGGAGCAACACAGCCACTGATAACTAATGAGGTAAATATAACCGCAAGCATTTTTGTCGCGTTAATCTGCATTCCTATTCCCTTTAGAGTGATATTAATTTGCCATACAGTATAACAATTAAACGCTAGCGTGAGGCAAATAAAGAACCACGCGGTAAGCCCTTTCGTTTCACCAGCCTTCACTGCGTAAAGCTGGGCATTCTTAGCGACTGTTAGCTCTTACAAGCTCACATCACATAGATGAGAAATCATCTCTATTGAAATGTCGCAGGCAGTTTTCTATAGAAATCATTTGCATCTCTTGATAGAGCAAAAATTCATCGGCAACACTACTTTCTAAATCGATTTCGAATTGCTCACGATTAGGATTTTGACTAAAATCTTGCTCGCCCTGCTCCCCCAGATTTGATTGAAAAATTCCCGCTGCACTGACAGGTAAAAAATCTTCATAGGTAATGGGGTCAATACGCACCAGCCCTGAAGCTAATAACTGTTCGATACTGCTATGTTTAGTAAGCTCCACATCATGAGTCTCACAAACGCTGTATTTAAAGTAACCTAGCTGCTGCTGTTGCATTTGCTGATAGTCATCAGGGAACTGCGCAAACACTTGCTGTATTTGGGCCTGATATTTCTCCAAATTAGAGCCGTCATTCAAAGGCCTTGCTATCGCTCTCGTCTCGCTTAAAAGCTGATCGTAGAGCGCTCTACCCTTTGCTGTTAGTGCGCAACCGCGCTGCTCTACCTCGCCAAACCTAGCCGCGTGGGTAAATTGCTGTTGATCGCCCTCACCAGTAAAACTGATACTCTCTTTAATTGCCAAAAAAGCAGTTTGGCGCAATAAAATAGGGCAGTTACGGTTTGGTGGCCCTTCAATCACCGCTTTGGCCACCGCACCAGTAGTATGGATTTGCGCTTGAACGGCATCAATATCGAGTACTCTTGGCGTTAAATGATTGATATGTGGTCCTTTAAAGGACACTACATCAGCAATCAAAGGGTGCTCTGCCAGTAATTTTGCATACAATTCACTACTGATCGCCGCCTCACTGTGCCAGCGAAATACATCCACTACCGCATCGATAAATTGTGTCGTTTGCACTTCATCTAAGCCTGAATTCTGCTCTGCAGTATTCACTAGCTCACGTACCTTATCTGTGAATATATCCCGTGCCTGAATGATTTTTTGTGCGCTATTTCGCAGCGCTATATCATCGATCAGCTCTAAACGTAGCAGTGAGGTAAATACTCTAAAGGGGTTTTGTCTAATGGATTGGCTTGCAATAGGTCTAAACGCAGTGGAATGCACCGGGATATTGGCCACCGATAAATCGTAATAGCCCACGGGATACATGCCCATGATCGCAAATATACGTCGCATCATCGAAAGCTCACTCGCTTTACCTAAACGTATCGCCCCGTGACGCTGATCAGATAAAGTGTCAATATTTTCAACCTGTTTTAGCTGCTCAACAAAGCCATTGTTAGCTTGTAAATATTGCTCATTATTGGTCACAACTAGATCTAATAGGGCACCGTATGCCGGAACTTCCTCGCGATACATATTGGACATCGCGCTGGAAAAGCGAGTGCGAATATCATCTTTAGTCACTTTAAGCGACTCTTGGCTAGCATGGATCTGGCTCATGATTTTTATCTCTATTACACTGCGCTATTTTTAATTAATGCGTTTTTGTAATAATATAGTATTGTTTTCCGGATAAATACTGATAATTAGCCATGAGTTAATAACAAAACCGCATGAACTTACCTAAAAAATATCTTCCTAGTTTGCACTGCTTACAGTCTTTCATCTGTGCAGCCAAACACAATAGCTTTACACAAGCTTCGCTAGAACTGCATTTGACCCAAAGCGCCATCAGCCGACAAATAAAAGAATTGGAAACACAGTTGGGCATTTCGCTATTCACTCGTATCCGCCAGAGAGTAGTACTGACTGATAGCGGGTTTCGCTTCCTCGAAGATGCCAAAAGAATTATTAATACCACTGAAGATGCCATGCTCAAAGCGATGACACTAGGCGCTAAACGCTCATTGAATATCGCTGCATTACCTACCTTTACCAACCGATGGTTGATACCAAAGTTAGAAGGTTTTATGCAGAATAACCCGGATGTAGCGCTCAATTTCATCACTAAAATCACCCCTTTTGATTTCAGCCATCAAACACCAGATTTAACGATTCATTTTGGCAAACCTAATTGGCCAAACGCCAGCTGTTTTCTTATATCAAAGGAGCAGATGATACCTGTTGCCAGCCATCGATACCTAGCTCAACGGCCGGTGTTGTCTGTAGCAGATATACAGCAGTGTAACTTGTTGCAATTATCAAGCAGGTTGGGCAGCTGGAAAATGTGGTTCGAGCAAAATAATTTAGAAATGTCATTGAATAACCAGTTAAGCTTTGACCAGTTTTCGATGATTATAGATGCGGTAAAGGCTGGTTTAGGTATCGCATTACTGCCCAAACATTTTATAGACAAGGAGCTCGCTAATGGATCAATTATCCAGCTAGCCGACTGCGTAGAAACATCTGACAGCTACTATTTGGTAGTGCCAGATGACAAAGCTGAAAACAGCCAAGTGAAACTGTTTAAAGATTGGATTTTAAGTTTTCAGTAAACTGCATCGCTTAAAATAGGCAGTTTATGGGTTTTCAAGTACTGTTACTTCACTGATGTAATCTTGCATAGCAGCATTAGTACTAATACCTTGTAACTTTTCCCACGCAGTGTATTTAGCCAGTGCTACCATGTCAAACATAGCTGGCTTCTCTCCGCTCACATCCCCTTGCGTAGCCTGTTTATACAGCGCATACATTTTCAATTTGATTTGATTGGAAAGCTTCTTACCTTGCTTTGAATTCTTGACGTAATGAACGCTTTTCTCAAACTCTTGCGATAATTGTTGCACTGGGATCTCCTATTATTTTTAAGCCGTAGACATTACCATTTAACACTCTGCTATCGTTAACTAATTACTAAGTTTAGAGAAGATCAACTGGATATCTAACGGAGTATAGGAAAATAATACTTTCCAACTTTAAAAAACGATTTTGTAACAGGCCTCAGTATCAAACACAGGCTATTTACGCTTTTTTCCATACCGCATATTCACCGCCATTTGGGTCGCTAAAATGAAAACGATGGCCCCCTGGAAAACTAAAAACAGGCTTGATGATGCTCCCTCCATGCTCCACAATTTTTTGACTAGTCGCTGATAAATCCTCTGAATAAAGCACCACTAATACACTGGATTTCTGCACCGTAGCAACAGTATCACTCAGATAAAAGCCACCATCAATTGACGCATTATCAATACTGCAATACTCAGGTCCATAGTCAGTAAAGCGCCAGGCAAAAACAGCGCTGAAAAATTCCTTTACCCGCGGCAGGTCTGTAGTGGGTATTTCTAGATAATTTATTTTATGATGCTCTGACATTACTCGCTCCTCATCGTTAGATTTTGCTGTGCTTTCTCTAAGTCTGACACAACTTGTGAATCGATATTGTGCTATTCTACGCCGGATTTACCCTTCTCTAAAATATTATAAATAGGCCGTTTAATGCAAACAAAATTGACAATTATTTCGCCGGACGACTGGCATTTACATTTACGTAATGGTGAGGTTTTAAGCAAAGTGTTACCTTTTACCAGCCGTCATTTTCAACGGGCTATTGTCATGCCTAATTTGCAGCCGCCTGTATTGTGTGCCGCTGATGCCAACATCTACCGCGATGAAATTGTTGCGGCTATTCCCGACGGACATAACTTCACCCCTTTAATGGTGTTATACCTCACTGAGCAAACAGATCCTGAAGATGTAAGAAAAGGCTTTTTAGCAGGAGAGTTAGTCGCAGTTAAATTATACCCAGCCGGAGCGACCACTAATTCAGATGCCGGCGTAAAAGACATCGAGAAAATCTATCCGGTATTGGAAGTCATGCAAGAAATTGGCATGCCCTTCTTAGTACACGGAGAAGTAGTCGATGCCGATGTGGATATTTTTGATCGTGAAGCGGTGTTTATCGACCAAAAGTTAATCCCTATACGTCAACGCTTCCCCAATTTAAAAATTGTTTTTGAGCATATTACGACCAAAGATGGCGTGGACTACGTTAAAAGCTGTAATGAAAACACCGCCGCCACTGTCACTACCCACCATTTAGTGATTAACCGCAACGCGATGTTAGTCGGTGGTATCCAGCCTCATTACTACTGCCTGCCTGTGGCAAAGCGTGAGCTGCACAGATTAGCCTTAGTACAGGCTGTCACCAGTGGCGACAAACGCTTCTTCCTAGGGACGGACTCCGCGCCCCACTTAGCGCAATATAAAGAGTCAAGTTGCGGCTGTGCAGGAATTTTTAATGTAGCTAATACTTTACCTATCCTCGCGCAAGTATTCGAAAGAGAGAACACGCTGGAGAATCTAGAGAAATTTGTATCACTCAACGGTCCACTCTTTTATAACTTACCCGTCAACACTGGCACTATGACATTACTCAGATCAGAGACACCCCACGCTCTGCCTGACGATGTTGTCACCAACGACGGTGTTATTAAAGTATTCGATCCTAAGATGGCAATCCATTGGCGCGTCTCACAAGCTTAACACCCCTCCCGCTCGCTGATGGCTACTTTGTTTAGATAGCCATCAGTGATCAGTGATCAGTATTTTTTCCTGCCTCTCTAGTCGTACAAAAGTAATTTATTCTATAAACAATAAGCACTTTTGTGTTACTACACTGTCTCAACCGCTGTAAAACATCAGAACAGATATTATATTCGATTGAGTAAATATCCCAATTTCAGATAATTATAACCCGTATATTTAAGGTAATTTATGCCACCGATCGCAATCTTGTTGATAGTGTTATTGTTTAACCATACAGCAGTAGCTGAGCCCATTATTAAAAGCCCCAATGATCTTCGCCAGTATAAAACCATTGAATTGGCCAATAGCCTACCAGTTTTGTTAATCCATGACCCCCAGGCACAGCGCGCAGCGGTTTCGCTAAACTTAGCCGTGGGCTCTGCGAGCGATCCCACTTCACGTCTAGGTCTGGCACACTTTCTAGAGCATATGTTATTTTTAGGGACTAAAAAATTCCCGAGTACTACTGATTATTCTGACTTTATCGAATCCAATGGCGGCTCACAAAATGCGTTTACTGCCAGGGACAACACTAACTATTTCTTTGATGTAAAAGAGCAGGCACTGGAAGGCGCTATCGAGCGCTTTGCACAATTCTTTATCGCACCATTATTCGATCCACTGTACATTCAAAGAGAGCGCAAAGCCGTGCACTCTGAATATCAATCTAAGCTCAAAGACGATGCCCAACGCAACTACCATGCGCTTAAACAATTCATCAACCCGCTACATCCTGAACATAATTTTTTTATCGGTTCACTTAACAGTTTATCGGATACTAAACAGTCCACTATCCGCGAGGATTTAATCAATTTTTATCAACAGCAATACTCTGCTAATCGAATGACTTTAGTGGTGCTATCAAAAGCGCCGCTCTCTGAGCTAGAAGCGTTAGTGGTCGCCAATTTTTCTGCGATAACCAATAAGAATCTATCGAAACTGACTATTGAAGTCCCTAAATATACTCCTCAGCAATTGCCAGCAATTATAAAAGTCGCCTCGGTAAAAGATTTACGTTTACTGACCTTAAGCTTTCCCACTCCCTCAGCTTTAGACCAATACAAACTTAAACCGCTCACTTACCTGAGTGATTTAATTGGCTATGAAGGAAAAGGCAGCTTAATGGCTTATCTAAAAGACCAAGGTTATGCCAATGCGCTCAGTGCTGGGTCTAGTAATGACTCATCTCTAGAGTCATTTTTTAATACCCGCATTAGCTTGACAAAAAAAGGACTGGAAAATACGGATATTGTCATAGCCAGCTTCTTTAGTTTCATCGAGCAATTACGGACCAAAGGAATTAAAGAGTCACTATTTATTGAACAGCAACAACTGTTAGCCCAAGCCTTTAAATTTCTCCCAAAGCAACATCCTAGTAGCTATGTGGTGGGGCTTTCTCAGATTATGCCGCAATACCCGCAACAGCACTGGCTCAATGCTGGGTATATAATGCAGGACTTTGATGCACAGGAAATCACGCGTTTCTTGGCCGCTATAAACCCCACTAACATGCTGGTTAACTTACAGGCTAAAAATCTATCAACTAGCAGTACAGAGCCCTATTTTGGCACCCGCTATGCCACGCATTCACCCAGTATTGAGCAACTGGCGCTGTGGAGTGACCCTGCGGCAAACAACGCCTTGTATCCACGCGCTTTAAACCCGTTTATCGCCGATGATTTAGGCTTGGTAAATCCATCCAAAAAAACACAGCAGCAGATCAAGCCAACCATGTACCCGCTCGCAACGGGAGTGCGATTATGGCACATGCAAGATGCACAATTTTTAACACCAAAAGCCACCCTCTTTTTTAATATAACCATGCCTAAATCGCTCTCGGAAAAGCAGCAGCTGACACTATCCCTATACACTCAACTGGTCAATGACGCTTTAAATGAAACCTTGTATGACACTCGCTCAGCGGGGTTATATACACAACTTTATGCCCATCGTCAGGGCATCAGCGTAAAGCTCTCTGGTTACTCTGAAAAACAACCTTTACTGATCAGGCAATTAAAGGATATTGCAAAAATAAAGTTTGCAGACAATAGATTTCTTATCATTAAAGGGAACCTGCAAAGATCACTCACTAACCGTTCTGAAAACAAACCTTATCAACAATTATTTTCACTATTGGGCGAAGTTCTAATGGGAAAATCTAACCTGGAAAACAGAACGCGTTTACTGCAGGAAATAACACTGACTGATATTGAACAGCTTAGAGATCAGCTCTTTGTAAAAGGAGAAGTTAAACTGTTATCACACGGTAACATCCTGCTCCCACAAGCCTTAAAACAGGCTGAGGCAGTCATTGACCAGCTCAACATCAGCACTTTGCAACAGGTGCCTTTTCAATCGCGATTATTGAGACTGCCCAACAAATCTAACCATCAGTTAATCAAAAATATCGACAGCAGTGATTCCGCGCTAATTTTGTATATGCAAGGTAGAGATGACAGCTATCAGCAACGTGTCGCCGTTGATTTACTCAGTGAAGTATTAGCCAACGACTATAGTAATGCTCTAAGAACAGAACAACAGTTAGGTTACTTGGTTTTTGCCACGAGTATGACGTTGGAAAAGACACCGGGGCTAGCGCTAGTTGTACAATCACCGAGCGCCAGTCCTGAGCAAATTCACACCAGTAACAAGGCCTTTTTATCAAAGGCACAGCAACAGTTGCAGGCACTGCCTATAGCAGCTTTTGAGCAGTATAAAGCGAGTTTAATCTCTCGTTATAAAAACAAAGAGCGTAGCATTTATCAGCGCAGTAATAGGTTTTGGCAGGCAATAAACAGTCAAGTGGCTAATTTTGATCACCAACAGCAACTCATCTTGGCGGTGAAAAAATTAACACTAAAGGACTTACAGCTTAGCTTTGAGGCGTTATTACAAAGAAAAATAGAATTGCGCAGCTACTCTAACAAACAGCAGAAAATAGTTGATATGAAAACCAGTGATAAAAGCATCATGGTTTTAAAAGCGCTGCATAAAAATCAATTAACACGCTCTCCTTCGCCTATAGAGAAAGGAGAGCGCAGTAGTTAAGGTTTATAATTTTTTCATATAAGCGCTAACTAAAACCACGCGAGTGCCGTTGACACGCCCTTCAATATGTTCCGGGTTCGACGTCATTGAAATACCCCGTACTGTGGTGCCGCGCTTGGCGGTAAAGCCAGCGCCCTTCACCACTAGATCTTTAATGATGGTCACGTTGTCCCCGGCCTGTAAAATAGTGCCATTGCTGTCGCGAGTAGGATCAACCGCTACTGCTTCAGCAATCATCAAGCCCGCCTGCGCCCACTTTTGATTGGCTTCATCCAAGTAGAGCATTTCTAATAGATCTTGCGCCCAGAGTTCAGAGGATAGTTGGCTTAATTGACGCCAAGCCATTACTTGTACCACGGTTTCTTGACTCCACATACTATCATTCAAGCAGCGCCAATGATTAGCATCCATAGTGTCTGGTGCTGCTATTTGCTCCAGACAAGTGTCGCAGCATAAGATACTAGTGTCTGAACTCGCACCATCATTAGGCTCTACGTTGTAGACAGCTAAGGAATTATTACTTGAACAAAGCTCGCACTTTTCGCCACTGCGCTTTAATAAGGTATCTAGAATTGTCATCCGGTAACACTCTCTTTGAAAAATTTCGGCTATTATCCTAAAAAGCGCTGATAATCACCATAGGCAAACAGGGAATTACAGAAATACTGGAGTTATTTTTGAAGTGATTAGTATTACGGGGTAATAACTTGACGTTTTTTATCGCCAGTTGGCTCAACAGCTTTGATAGGCCCGCGTTCTACCTCTAAACTGACACTATCAGTAGCTGTTCGCGAGCAATTAATGTTGAGGGGGGCACAACCTATAAGGCTGTTTTGAGATATTTTCTGTTCAATATTAACCAATTCACCTTTAGATAATTGGCTGTAACCTAAGATATCTGATGAAGAACTCACTACAAATGTATTAATTTGATCTGCATATAGATCAGAGTAAGTGAGGTTCACTATTTTTCGGGAATAATCTTTCGCAGGGATCACCACAGACTCTGGTGGTATGGTAGATGCTGATTGCGTATAGGAGTAACTGATAGTTGGCGACAATGGTTGCAGCTCCGGGTAATTCGTCGCAGTCACTATTTGTATTTCTGGTAATTTTGCTTTTACTCTTACTACCGGCGGAGCTATTATCGCCGTTTCTATGGGCTTTACTGTTCTGGCAGGTTTAACCACGGAGGTTTGAAACACTTGCTCATGGGAGGGCACAAATTCATATTTAACAGCCAGTTCAGCCGCCGATATATTAAGCGCAACCGCGGTTAATATAAAGCCAAACAGCTTTAACATTTGCATGCAAAAACTGCTTGATTGATAAGCTTAAATCTATTGATCGATTGGGAATATTGATTCTGCATAAATTGCCAACTCTTCCAATATTTCTCTATGATTATTACTAAGCTCTGGGTCTTGATATTTTTTATTTAAAATATCGTAAAAAGGCTGCATAGTTAAGAGCTTACGATTATCCGCTTTTACCAATCGCTCATGGCGATATAGCTCCCAGCGCTCTAATTCTTCACCATCTAAGCTGTCTGGGTAGTTTCGAGCGCGATAGCGAAACAACATCTCTTCTAATCTAGGGTCTTGGAAAGCCAAATCTAAAGAACCTAGCTCATCAGGAGGACAATCGCGTATTTGCTCCATGGCTTTTTTATCGGTATCGCCAAAAAAACCACCACTATAAAGCATATGGTCCGGATCACCATCCGACTCAAATTGCTCATTAGAGAATATAGCGGCCAACTTAGTACTTAATCCAGAATAATTTCTCAACATTGCCAAATGCGTCCGACAAGTACTACCCTCTATCTGCAATCGCTGCGCCTCTTCGGAGTTCAACATATTGGCAGGCGCTAAAATAGGACATTTATTAATGTGAACTTGTTTTAAGCTGATTTTAGGATCGCTGTCACTACGCTGGTCACGCGGCAGATACATCAGGCGAATGATCTCTTCAGCATCAAGCTCAATTAATGGCATGGGATCGTCACGCAAATCCCAGCTAATCACTGAATTTTTATTGCTCGGATGCAGAGACAACGGCGCAATGATCGCCGCATTCCCAATACTACTGGGATAGCGCGATGATATATGCAAAACCGGCTTCATACTCGCCACATCCAACTGCTTTTGCGCCGCCTGTTTGCTTTTATTCAACAGCACAAAATCATATAACTTGCGTTGCTTAGAGCGCACGATGCGTGCCATTTCAATTGTTGCATAAACATCGGCCATAGCATCGTGCGCGTTACCATGCTCAATGCCATTGGCCTTAGAGAGATCCTCAAGCCTAAAGCTTGCAGATCCGTCTTCATAATTAGGCCACTCAATTCCCTCGGGACGTAACGCTCTAGTCAAGCGCAACATATCGATCAAATCCCAGCGAGAACATTGATTTTGCCATTCCCGCGCATAGGGATCAAAGAAGTTGCGATACAACGCGTAACGGGTAATTTCGTCATCAAAGCGCAAGTTGTTATAACCCACAGTACAAGTACCAGGAACACTCATTAACGCATTGATCTGAGCGATAAACTGCGCTTCGCACAGCCCCTCGCGTATCGCTTTTTGCGGGGTTATTCCAGTAATCAAGCAAGCTTCTGGATGCGGTAGAAAATCATCACTAGGCTTACAATATATTTCTATAGGCTCACCGATAATATTAAGATTTTCATCGGTGCGAATGGCGGCAAACTGATACGGGCGATCCCGCTTAGGATCAGCGCCTGAGGTTTCATAGTCATGCCAGAGAAATGTGCGCTCAATGTTCATTTATTTATTCACAATCTAGAGTTAGTTGATAAATAGCTAGGTTATGCCTGAGCAATATCATTTTCTATGGCGAGTAAAGCAGCCATAGGAGACGCAGCCTTAGTGATAGGCCTGCCTATGACTAAGTAGCTACTGCCTAAAGCAAGTGCACTGCCAGGTGTCATGATGCGCTGCTGGTCATCACTACTATCACCTTCAAGTCGAATACCTGGTGTTACCAAAGCAAAATCACTACTGACTATTTTTCTTAACATCGCCACTTCTTGTGCAGAGCAGACCACGCCATCTAGGCCACTTTTCTGGGTAAGTTCAGCCAACCTACGCACATGTTCCTGAGGGTCTACATCTAAGCCAATTTCTACCAAATCACTGCGCTGCATACTGGTTAAAACGGTCACTGCTATCAATAAAGTGCGGTTATCGACCACTTTAGCCAGTTCGTTAGCTGCACACTCCATCATTTTTCGACCGCCACTGGCGTGTACATTGACCATCCACACGCCCTGTTCAGCAGCTGCGCGCACCGCTTTTGCAACAGTGTTGGGAATATCATGAAACTTTAAATCGAGGAAAACATCAAAACCTTTAGCACTGAGGGATTCAATGATAGCGGGACCGCTACGCGTGAAGAGTTCTTTACCGACTTTCACACGGCACTTACTTGGATCTAATTGATTAGCCATCTTCATCGCCTGCTCAATGCTTGGATAATCTAAAGCGACAATGATTGGTTTTTGTTTCGTTGAAGAAGCTTGGCTGTGCATTTAATCCCCTTATAATTTTATAAAACAGACAACTTTAATAGATGAATTAAGCGGAGCCTAAAACATCAAGGGTTAATTCCCCTGCCCTTATAAGGGCGTAAACTTGTTAAAACATACCCCGGCTCACGAAGTAAAGGTGAACGAATCGAGACTTAGCCCAAGGTTATCGATGCCGCTAATTCTACATGATCTATTCAGGGAAGTGGGAATATATGAAGCTGACTGGAGGGATATTTTACAGCTCTATCTAAAGGGATTAAATAGAGCTATGTAGAGAAGGAAGAAAGTTGCTTATGAAGAACGAAGTAACCAGGGCGGCTAACTCAAACTCTCTTTTAAGCCTCTTTAAACTGTCTTAGCGCGATAGCTATCGAGCTCCTTACTGACTGCTTGTACTTTTCTTCTTGAGAGGTTTAATTTGGTTTTAAGGCCCAGTACTGCAAGACTACTTAGCAGCGACCCCAGCAAACCGCCTAATACAAAAAATGCAATGAGCCATAGTGACAAACTCGCCTCAGGGAGCTGTAGAAAAATCAAATCAATACTGATTTTGGTAGTGTTATGGATTGTGAACATAATGCCCGCCAATCCCACCAAAATACAAACCGTTAAAACTAATAACATTTTCAACCAACGCACAACTCATCTCCCATTAACATTGTATCAAGCTACTTCTTTTCTATGCTCGCATTTACTTGCTCACGCAGCTCTTTTCCCGGTTTAAAATGTGGGACATACTTCTCTGAAAGAGCGACGGACTCTCCCGTTTTAGGATTGCGGCCAATTCTTGGCGCTCGATAGTGTAGCGAAAAACTACCAAAACCGCGCACTTCTATACGCCCGCCATTGGAAAGAGATTCAGTCATGTGATCCAACATTGTTTTAGCTGCAGACTCAACATCACGCACTGATAGTTCAGGGTGCTTGTCTATTAACAATTCTATCAATTCAGATTTTGTCATTTATGTTCTCCTAGAGGTCCTGTCCCTCTACACATTGATTCATAAACCTATTCTAAGGTAAAAACACAAAAATAACTTCAAAAGTGTGGCAAAAAACAGCCAAAAATATGACTTATCTAGTTTTTCTTCACTTTTTTACCTTACAGCTTATTAAAATTAGTTTATTTTTCTCTTTTATCCAATTGAGCTTTTATCAAATCGCCAATAGTTGTAGGCGTTAAGTCTTCAGATACTTTATTTTTAACCGAATCTAAAGCCTCGCGCTCACGCTTTTGTTCCATATGTTTAATCGATACTTGAATCTTGCGATTTTTACTATCAATTTGATAGAGCATTACCTCTAGCTCTTGCCCTTTACGAAGCAGCAAACTTAAATCTTCAACTTTTTCTATCGATGCATCGGAGCGTTTTAACTGTGCAGTAACTCCTTGCGCTAAACTAACAACAGCTTGATTTTGCTCTATTTCAGAAACCGTTGCTGTAACTATAGCTCCTTTTCTATGCATTGCAGTGTACTTGCTGAAATCATCACCATTTAATTGCTTGATACTCAAGGCAATGCGCTCTTTTTCTATATCGACAGAGAGCAATATCGTCTCAACTTCGTCACCTTTGCTATAAGCTTTGACCGCTTCATTGCCCGCTTTATCCCAGGAAATATCAGACAAATGCACCAAACCATCAATACCCTCACCAACACTTACGAATAGGCCAAAATCAGTGATTGAACGTATTTTTCCACTAATTTTATCTCCCGCTTTATATTTACCTGAAAACACCTGCCACGGATTTTGATTGCACTGCTTCATACCCAGAGAGATACGGCGGTTATTAGCATCAATATCTAACACCATTACCTGTATTTCCTCTCCTAGAGAGACAACTTTAGAGGGATGTATATTACGATTGGTCCAGTCCATTTCTGAGACGTGCACTAAGCCTTCAACTCCTTCAACTATTTGCGCAAAGCAGCCGTAATCAGTTAGGTTAGTGACAGTCGCTGTGGTTTGCTCTCCCACTTTGAGCTTTTGTGTTTGAGTTGACCATGGATCGGGAGTGAGTTGTTTTAATCCCAGAGAAACTCTGGATTTTTCACGGTCAAATTTTAATATCTTAACTTCAATTTCATCGCCTAAAGACAGAACCACTGTGGGATGTTTAACCCGCTTCCAAGCTATATCCGTAATATGCAATAACCCGTCTAACCCACCCAAATCGACAAAAGCGCCGTAATCTGTGATATTTTTAACGATGCCTTTAACCACTTGACCTTGATCGAGGGTGCCTAACAACTTTTCTCTAACCACAGAATTTTGCTCTTCGAGCACTGCGCGACGAGAGAGAACAACGTTGTTCTTCTTAATATCTAATTTGACTAGTTTAAATTCGAGAGGACAGCCCTCTAAGTGTGAGGTATCTCGTAGTGGATGCATATCGAGGAGAGAGCCAGGTAAGAAACCTTGCAGTGAACCGACGTTAACGGTAAAGCCACCTCTGACTTTACCCACAATAACACCTTCGACAATGTCGCCTTTTTCAAAAGCCGTTTCCAGAACTAACCAAGCCTCAGCACGTTTAGCTTTTTCTCTGGATAGCTGCGTCGCGCCAAAGCCATCTTCAACCGCCTCGAGGGCAACTTTGACCTGATCGCCAATTTTTACGCTAAGTTCACCGGCGCCATCGATAAATTGATTTCGCGGTATAACGCCTTCGGATTTTAAATTAGCGTTAACAATTATATAATCGGCTTCAATTGCAATAACAGTAGCTGTCACTATTGCGCCTGGAGTCATATTGAGATCTTGTAAGCTTTCAGCAAAAAGATCGGCGAAGTTTTCACTCATATTCAATCATCCTTGTTGACGTAGAGGTATTAGAATTTCAAATCCCCTAAGAGTTTGTCTTAAAATGAAGTCACTATTAATAAAATCATTATAAAACTCACTCTGAGTTTCAAGTAAAGGGGGAAATAGTCTTTTTATCCCTTAACGCAATCCCTTGTGACGCGCCTCTTCTAAAACTATTTCAAGCACTTGATCAATAGATAAACTCGTTGAATCCAGTACTAGTGCATCCTCAGCAGGCTTTAATGGTGCTACAGCTCGCTGCATATCTCTTTGGTCTCGTTGTTGCAAATCTGCTAATATTACCTCAAGGCTAGCATCCAGCCCCTTATTTATCAACTGCTTATATCTACGTTCGGCACGCTCATCGACACTTGCATCCAAATATACTTTTAACTGCGCCTCTGGAAATACCACAGTGCCCATATCTCGCCCATCCGCAATTAAACCCGGCAGATGAGAAAACTCTCTCTGACGATCCAATAACGCACTTCGCACCCCAGGAATTGCTGCAATAATAGAGGCAATGGTACCTGTCTCTTCAAGCCTGAGCTCTTTAGTGACAGACTCTCCCTCTAGAATTACCTGCAGCTCATCTTCTCCCTCTTGGACGATAAATTGAACATCCAAGTGTGCCGCGAGTACTTGCAAAGCGTCTTCATCATCAACCGCTACACCGTGATGCTTAGCCGCTAATGCCGTCAGACGATATAGAGCACCACTATCTAACAGGTTCCACTCTAATTTCGCCGCTAAAAGTTTGCAAATCGTTCCCTTACCTGAACCGCTGGGTCCGTCTACTGTGATAACTGGGCTAACTAATTCGCTTTTATGCTGAGACATTCGTCTCCTCCTTTCTTATTCTAAGACCAGCTCGCGCTGAGTTTTCTACAAAATCTGGAAAAGATGTCATCACACCGGTGCAATTGTCGATACTCACTGTTGCACTTGCATTGACGCCCGCTATAGCAAATGCCATCGCAGTACGATGATCCCCTTTGCTATCGACATCGCCGCCGCGAATATGATCCCCGTGAATGACCACACCTTCATTATTTTCTTCTATTTTAATGCCTAACAGACGCAATCCATCAACCATCACCGAAATTCGATCGCTTTCTTTATGCCTAAGCTCTTGTAAACCATTTATTGTTGTCGAACCTTCTGCACAACATGCAGCCACAAAAATCACCGGAAACTCATCGATCGCAGTCGATATATATTCTGATGGAATATCAACCGCTTTAAGCAAACTGTGCTGCACATAAATATCAGCCACCGCCTCCCCTTGAACGACACGCTCATTTTCTAAAGATATCGAAGCTCCCATCAGTTTAAGTATATGTATCAGGCCAATTCTTGAGGGATTTACACCTATATTTTTCAGCCTGAGTTTGGCATTCGGACAGAGCAACGTCGCTACAATATAATAAGCAGCGGAGGAGAAATCCCCAGGAATACTTAGCTCAAACGCCTTTAAATTATTTACAGGCTCAATCCTAATGTTATTTTCACCAATATCTAATACGACACCAGCGCCGCGTAATAATACCTCTGTATGGTCGCGTGTCTGAGCGGGCTGTCTAATATCTGTGATACCTTTTGCATATAATGCTGCGAATAGTATCGCCGATTTTACCTGAGCACTGGCCATTGGCAACTCATAGCTTATCGCTTGCAAAGTTTTATTACCTTGAATATAAATGGGCGCACAGCCATTGGTGGTGGTTATATTTGCACCCATCTCTCTTAGCGGCTCTGCAACACGCTCCATAGGCCTAGCGTTTAATGAAGCATCTCCGCTTAACAGAGTATCAAAACTCTGCGCTGCTAACAGGCCGGTCAACAAACGCATAGAAGTCGCTGAGTTTCCTAAATCAAGCGCCTTCGATGGTGGGCACAAACCATGCTTGCCCACCCCAAAAACTTTAATCACTCCCTTGTGCGGCCCCTCGATCACCACACCCATATCGCGAAATGCCTGCACCGTGGCCATGCT
>JABSRB010000005.1:0-686 GCA_013215375.1 Oceanospirillaceae bacterium
GAGATGGTCTCGCCCGCTTTGCCCGTACCAAACAGTACCGGTGTGGCATCGTTGGTTAAATCTTGGTTGTTGAGATCATCCGTGTGCGCCGGTACGTTATCTTCAGCACCGTCAATGCTCACGGCTAAAGCACTGGTATCAACCGTGAAGCTGACGGGGCCGGTTTTATCGCCGACATTACCCGCTTCATCAACCGGCTCTACCACAATACTGTGTGTGCCTTCCGTCTGTTCTGGCAAGGTAATTGACCAAGTGCCGTCTGGGTCAACGGTGGCCACGATAGGCTCTGGTCTACCATCTACGTACACGTTTACCGTTGATCCTGGCTCGCCAGTACCACTAACTTCCGGTTTATTATCATCGGTAGGATTGTTATTGATATCAATGGCACCGGTAGTGCTGCCCTGATCATCGGTTAACAATACATCATCAATCGCGCTCGGTGCAGCCGTATCTACTTCAAAGCGATACGCACCCGACTCGCTACTTTGGGTCGCAGTGCCCAGGTTAGAAATAGTGGTGAGATTATGGGTGCCATCGGCGAGAGTATCAATGGTATTTGCATCACCGTCATCCTCAAGTTGTAGACGCCAAATACCATTGGCATCTGCAGTAGCGCTGCCTAAGACCACGCGCTCGCCATTAAAGGTATCGTAAACGGTGACCAGGTCACCCGCTTTCGCCGT
>JABSRB010000005.1:786-68618 GCA_013215375.1 Oceanospirillaceae bacterium
ACCACGCGCTCGCCATTAAAGGTATCGTAAACGGTGACCAGGTCACCCGCTTTCGCCGTACCGACGATCTCTGGTTGTGCATCGTTAGTGACGCCAGTGTCATTGGCCACGTTACCGGTGTATTGATCAACATCATCAATCACGTTGACAATGGTCGGTTGATCGCTGGACTCTATCGCCAAGGTAAAGCTACGTGAATCACTCTGTTGCGATAAATTACCCGCTTCATCAGCGGAGATAACTACCAATTCGTAGCTACCTAAGAGCAAAGGGCTAGTGGGAGTGAACTGCCACTGCCCACCAACCACAGGTATATCATTTGCTATAACTTCCAACACACCATTGACCAAGCGATATAAAGTCACCGTTTCTGCATCCGCAGCTTCGCCTTTAATGGTCGGTGTGGCATCGTTCGTCACTGTGCCGTCAGCGATAGACGTCGACGCATTGCCCTCATCATCAAGCACATCGGTAATCACTGGCTTAGTGTCCGGGCCCGTTACATCAAAATTTAGTGTGAAATCAGGGCTTGGATCACTGGCATTTCCCGCAGGGTCTATGGCTACAGCAGTAAAAGCAATGACAGTGGTAGGATCTGTTATCGCTAAAGGCGTAGCAGGCGTGAATATCCATTGGCCTTTATCGTCTACTGTTGTCTCGCCAATTTTCACATCATTGGCAAATACTTCAATGATTGAACCTGGATCTCCCGTACCCTTTAATGTTGGAGTTTGATCATCGCTACTATCTCCACTTTTAAGTTCCCCACGTATTTCACCTGCATCATCCAAAATACTCTGTATAACTGGAACACTCGGATCTAGTGTATCTAACGTCAATGAAAAAGTACTAGATTCTACTAGCGGATCGCTACCTTTGACTGTCGCTTTAAATTCATAAGTACCATCAGCGCCTAATGAGACAGACTGTGACCACTTACCATTCAGCTCCACCTTTATTTCAATATTTGTACTGCCATCGGCACTTGTTAATATGATCAAACTTCCTGGTCTACCTGAACCGTACAATTCTGGCGTCGCATCATTGGTTAAATCATTATTATTGAGGTCCTCAAGATGGGCAGGCACATTATCTTTTGCGCCATCGATACTCACCAACAACGCGCTAGTGTCAATTTCAATTTTCACAGGCCCAGTCTGAGGCCCCTTATTTCCCGCTTGATCAACTGGCTCTACAACAATCTGATGTTCACCTTCTGTTTGCTCGGGCAGCACCACACTCCACTTGCCATCGGGCCCAACTACCGCAACTATCGGATCAGGATTTCCATCTATATAGACATTAACCGTCGAACCAGGCTCTGATGTACCACTGACTTCTGGCTTATTGTCATCGGTTGGGTTGTTATTGATATCGATTGGTCCCACTACCGAACCTTGATCATCAGTTAATAATAAGTCATCTATGGCCTCTGGACCCTTTGTATCTACTTCGAAGCGATACCCACCCGACTCGCTACTTTGTGTCGCTGTGCCCAAGTTAGAGATAGTGGTGAGATTATGCGTGCCATCACCCAGTGAGTCGTCTGTGTTGACATCAGCATCGTCTGCCAGTTGTAGACGCCATATACCATTGACATCCGCAGTGGCACTGCCTAACACCACTCGCTCGCCGTTAAAGGTATCGTAAACGGTGACAAGGTCACCTGCTTTCGCGGTACCCACTATTTCTGGTTGTGCATCGTTGGTAATACCAGTGTCTTTCTCTACATTACCGGTATATTGGGCAACATCATCGATAACATTGACTATCACTGGATCATCGCCGGAGTCGATTACTACTGTAAAAGCATACGACTCGCTCAGTGGCGACTCATTACCCGCCAAATCTTTGGACTTTGTGACTAATTCAAAATCCCCAATCAGTAGGGGGATATCGGGAGAATACGACCATTCACCATCCTCCACGGGAATATCTTCGGCTATTATTTGCAGCTCACCATTAGCTAATTTATTGTAAAGAGTGATAGTAGAAGCACCTGGTGCCTGCCCTGAAACAACAGGTGTAGCATCGTCTGTCACTTGCCCTCTCGGCACTACTTGATCGCTTTCATCATCTAAAACTTGGCTGATTACCGGTTGATCTGGAGCTGAAGTATCAATTGAAATAGTATATGTATTAGACAAGTCACCATAGTTGTTACTCGCATCAGCCACCCGCACAGTGTAAGTATAGGTTTGGCCATCGACTAAACCACTGTCTTGGAAAGACCAGTTCAAACCTACTACTTGTGCCTGCCCAATTAAAACTCCATCTCTAAAGATGTTTACACTTCCACCTTCTAAAGGACTATCAATATTTCCGATAAGATTTGGCGAGTTGTCATTTGTCATACCACCATTATCGATAACACTAGAGTCAGTCAGATTTTGTTGTCCATCTACGTTATCTTCGAGCCTAGTAATAATTGCGACGCTTTCTGGGGGGGTTATGTCCACAGTGAACACTAATGGACCAGCAGGGTCACTTTCTGTATGCCCTAGCTCTTGTTGAGTGATAGTAATTGAATGCGATCCCTCCTCTAAGGTAGGGGTATCTATTTCCCAAGAACCATCTGCACTTACCGTGACAGAAGCAATTAAAATCCCATTGTCATAAATTTTAATGACAGAGTCTGGTACAGCTCCAGTACCAGTAAATGTCGGAGTATTATCGTTAGTAAAAGCATTGTTAAGTATTTGTTCTCTATCAGCAGGCTGGCCATCGGGCCCTACGTTATCAAATGCAAATATTGACCCTATTGAAAGTGAGTTGGTCTGAAAAATCTGTGATTCATTGCCAGTTATAGTAAAACTACTCGCCTCTTGAGCGATGGTATCAAAATCGAGTCCCGCATCAGATGCAGTTTCGCCACCTCGGGCAATACGTACAAAACTACTACCCTCGTTACCAGCACCACCTCCTGCTGCTGCATTCGCCCCTGCAGCAGTTGCCTCTGCCTCGGCAGTTGGATCCAAACCTGCTAATAATGCCGCTTGAATGGCTTCGACACTATTGGGGTCCTGTATTGCGGTAGAATTTGCAGCGTCACCCTGTGAAGATGTTTCATTACCTGCTGCCACCCAAGTTTCGTTAGAACCAATTGAAATAGTTTGACCGTTGGCAGTGATTTCTACCTTGCCACCTTGAGCAACACTGATTAACTCATCCGATTCAATTTGATCACCCAGGCTTAACTCCCTGGAACTACCATCGGGCTTAATTGCGATTGCTTTACCAACTAATAAAGATATACGGCCAACTATCATAGATCACTCCTTCGATCTCTTTAAAATAAAGAGACTATCAACTTAGGGTCTGGTTAACTGAAACTATACATAAAGTTAACCGAAAATAAATATTCACTTATTGCACAATATAAACACTACGCCCAACATAGAAAAGTGTACCTAAGTACAGTTTTAGCGTTTATATAACAAACACATCCTTGTAAAACTTATCTATGTGGATTTCCCGCTTACTTCCAGTAACGCTACGGATAACTCATTATTATTTTCAAAGGGAAGTTCTTAGAATAAAGAATAGAAAAGATTTCAATAAAAGCCATTGCGTATTGCCGGTAATTCCTAATAATTCTCACTCAACAAATATACTGAGACTTCATAAGAAATTTATGCCACAAAACACAAAGGTTTCCAGCTTGCTCAATCCTCACTGACGTTAGCAATAAATAATAAAAGCGACTTATTCAATATTTCTGCGATTGTTGCTATGCATACTTTTATAGGACTGTAAAATCTCTCCAGGCATTTCTCAGCCACTAATTCACATTAAATTTGCTTTCTATACTTGAAATGAGCGAAGTGCTCCGCATATAAAAATCATATCTTTAAATTAGGAAACACAGCATGAGCGATATCGCGCATCACAAATTAATTATTTTAGGCTCTGGCCCTGCGGGATATACCGCAGCAATATATGCCGCTAGAGCAAATTTAAATCCGGTTGTGATTACTGGGATGCAAGCAGGCGGTCAGTTAACGACCACTACTGACGTTGATAATTGGCCTGGTGATGTAGACGGAGTGCAGGGCCCCGAGCTAATGCAGAGAATGGAAAAGCATGCACTACGTTTTGATACACAAGTTATTTTTGATCACATCAATAAGGTAGAACTTACCGACAAACCTTTTATACTTACCGGCGATATGGGTCGTTACAGCTGTGACTCTCTTATTATTTGCACCGGCGCTAGCGCCCAGTATTTAGGCCTACCCTCAGAGGAAACCTTTATGGGGAAAGGGGTTAGCGCATGCGCAACTTGTGATGGTTTTTTCTATAAAGGCCAAAATGTCGCCGTGATTGGCGGTGGTAACACAGCAGTTGAGGAAGCGTTATATCTGTCAAACATCGCTAAAAAAGTAACTTTAGTCCACCGTAGAGACAGCCTTCGCGCAGAGAAAATGCTACAAGACAAACTGTTTGATCGCGTTAAAAATGGCAACATCGAGATACTTTGGGATCACCAGTTGAAAGAAGTCCTAGGTACACAGCTAGGCGTGACAGGTATCGAAATTGAACATACTACTAGCGGCGCAACTAAACAGCTTGAAGTCGAAGGTGCCTTCATCGCAATTGGCCACAAACCCAATACTGAATTATTTGACCAGCAACTAGCCATGAAAAATGGTTATTTAACGATTAATTCTGGGATTGCTGGTAACGCCACACAAACTAGCATTGCCGGTGTATTTGCTGCTGGAGATGTGTGTGACCACATCTATAGACAAGCCGTCACTTCAGCGGGGTTTGGCTGTATGGCAGCATTAGATGCAGAGAAATATTTAGACAACCTCAGATAACAGGAGTATTTATGATCAAAGTCGGAGACAAAATCCCGCAATGTATTTTAAAGGTCATGGGCGAAGATGGACCTATGGAATTTGATACCTCATTAGCATTTAAAGACAAAAAGGTAGTGCTTTTTGCCGTGCCTGGTGCTTTCACTCCCACCTGTAGCGCATCGCACTTACCCGGTTTCGTTACTCAATACGACGCACTTACAGCTGCAGGAGCCGACTTAGTTGTCTGCCTCTCAGTTAACGATGTTTTTGTAATGAACGCCTGGGGAAAAAGCGCCAATGCCGAGAATATTTGCATGCTGGCTGACGGCAACGCCGAATTAACTAGCGCTATGGGTCTTGATAAGGACGCTAGTAAAAATCAGATGGGAACTCGCTCAAAACGTTATGCGATGATTATAGATAACGCCACCCTCTCCTATATTACGATCGATGAACTAGGTCTTGATACAACGAGTGCAGAAGCTATATTGCAACATTTATAATTCTCGTGAATAACGTCTATATTGTTAGACGTTATTCACCCTTTAGGTCCTTTTCATGATTCCCTGGCTCAATGATACATCCCATGACTTTCCCGCTATAGACACTGCATTAGAAGACCCTAATGGGCTACTTGCCGCAGGGGGAGATTTATCCCCCCAAAGACTGATAGCAGCTTACAGACAAGGCATATTCCCCTGGTTTAGTATTGATGAACCTATTCTATGGTGGAGTCCCTCCCCTAGATGTGTGCTCAAGCCAGACAATTTACATATTTCAAGAAGCTTAGCAAAACTCATACGAAAAACATCCATGTCAGTCAGCTTTGATTTAGCCTTTAGCCAAGTGGTTAATGAGTGTGCAAAGATACGAGCCGAAGAGGAGGGAAGCTGGATTACTGATGAGATGCAACAAGCCTATCAAGAGCTACATCAAAGGGGCATTGCTCACAGCGTCGAAGTCTGGCAAGAAAAAGAACTCGTAGGTGGATTATACGGACTCGCTATAGGTAATGTTTTCTTTGGTGAGTCTATGTTTAGCCGACAATCTAACAGCTCAAAAATTGCATTTTGCCATTTAGTACAGCATCTGAAATCATTTGGTTTTAAGCTGATTGATTGCCAGGTACACAGTAATCATTTACAAAGTTTAGGCGCCGGTAATATCTCTCGCAGCGAATTCCAGCAATATTTAACCGACATTGACGCACTACCTACCCACTCCAATAATCACCAAGCCCTTTGGTCAAATAAT
Organism: Oceanospirillaceae bacterium; assembly: GCA_013215375.1. Classification (GTDB taxonomy): domain Bacteria; phylum Pseudomonadota; class Gammaproteobacteria; order Pseudomonadales; family Balneatricaceae; genus Rs1. Next base: position 6,846 of record JABSRB010000005.1, read on the forward strand.
GGATAAATCTAATATAACGACAAACTCTGACTTGCCGCCTATCCCGACTAATTGTTAATATGGCATAGCGTTCTGCACTTAGCACACTGCGTTAATTCAATATTTTAGGCAATCATTTCATGAAACAGCTCACCGAACTTCAATTTTACGCCACTGGAGAACACAGCTGTAGTTATATTGAAGGCAGCCAGGCAAAAACTTTATTTATTGATCCAAAGGACGAAGTGAGTAGTTTAGTCTATTCTCAGCTCTCTGAGCTAGGTTTCAGACGTAGCGGAACTCACATTTACCGCCCACATTGCGAAAACTGCAAAGCTTGCATATCAATCAGAATTCCGGTTGCATACTTTAAAACATCGAGTTCCCAGCGACGTGTCATCAATAAAAACAAAGATCTTTTTATCACCGAAAAGCAAACCGCTTTTACCGATGAGTACTACTCCCTTTACCGAGAATATATTAATACTCGGCATGTAGATGGCGATATGTTTCCACCATCGGAGGAGCAGTTCAAAAGTTTTTTGGTAGAATCCAATCAACGCAGTAGCTTCTTCGAGTTTCGCCTAGGATCAGGAAAGCTAATTGCCATCGCTTGCATGGACAGTATTGCTAACTCGCTGTCGGCAGTTTATACATTTTTTGACCCTACTGAATCTAAGAGAAGTTTAGGCACTTTTGCTATATTATGGCAAATTGAAGAGAGCCAAAGACGCAAGTTACAATACCTGTACTTAGGCTACTGGGTAGAGAACTGTCAGAAAATGAAATACAAAACGGACTTCAGACCCATGGAATTATTAATAAATGGTCGATGGATTCAGGCTACCTAAAAGATAAAATTTAAAAGCTCCTTCTTTTTGGGTTTTATCGCAGTAAACTGGCTCAAAACAGCTCTAAAACTGTATATTTGCTTTAATTTTGCATAAGTTCATTAAATTCTTTGATATTTAGCGCTTTATTTGGCAGAATACTGGCCGCTCTGGAGTGGGTTCTTGCCCCATTCAGCACTTTCCACAGGTAGGTAATTAATGGCTAAAGAAGAAAGCATCGAAATGGAAGGCACCGTGATTGATACGTTGCCAAATACAATGTTCCGCGTAGAGTTAGAGAACGGTCACGTTGTAACAGCTCACATTTCGGGAAAAATGCGTAAAAACTACATCCGCATTCTCACAGGCGATAAGGTTAAAGTTGAACTAACACCTTACGATCTGAATAAAGGACGCATTGTTTATCGTGCTCGTTAAAACTTAAGCACTAAACATAAATCTACAAAAAGATAGTTAGCTTTAAACCCGCTTATTATTTTTTGTAGTAAAAAACAATAAAAGGCAGCTTACACTGCCTTTTATTTGTTTATCTCACCCTACCACTCAATGCATCTGATCATACTTTTTACGAATGGCAATAAGCTGCGGCTGGATATCTAAAGGCGCATAATTCATCGCCTGCTCAAAAAGTGCTTTATTCTCTTCAGACAGACGCTCTTCCTCTGACATTTTTGACAATTTCTGCATTGCTTCTACAAATTTTGGACTGTACTTATCTGCGCTCATCTGTTCCTCTGTTTTAGTCTATAGATCTTCAACATATTATAACAAACTCAAAACCTAGTACCTTATTTAAATAACCACAAAGACTCGAATTTCTCCTTAAACAACGTAAAACAACGTGCCGCTGACGCTAATTAACTTTATTGCGATGAATCTCTTGTTCAATTATACGACTCCCCATAAAATGTAAGACAAATACCTATCAATACAGATAAAGCAGCACTCAATTTGCATCCTTATTAACTCCAAAGATCACCCGCATTTTGATAACACTAAGTAATAATTTCTTTCAATTTATACTGCTTATCCAAACAAAGGCCAAAACCCACTATGCGCGCCAGCAAATTTTTAATCGCCACCCTTAAAGAAACCCCTTCTGACGCAGAAGTCATCAGTCATCAACTCATGCTTAGAGCGGGAATGATTCGAAAATCTGCATCCGGCTTATATTCTTGGCTCCCTTTAGGCCTGAAAGTAGTACGCAAGGTTGAAGCTATCATCAGACAAGAAATGGACAATGCAGGCGCTCAAGAAGTACTGATGCCCAGCGTTCAGCCATCTGAACTATGGCAAGAATCAGGTCGCTGGGAAGAATACGGCCCAGAGCTAATGCGCTTAAGTGATCGCCATGGTAGAGAGTTCTGTTTGGGCCCAACTCATGAAGAAGTCATTACAGACATCGTCAAAAAAGAATTGAGAAGCTACAAGCAATTACCGGTTAATTTTTATCAAATCCAAACTAAATTCCGCGACGAGATCCGCCCTAGATTCGGCGTGATGCGCTCGCGTGAATTCATCATGAAAGACGCTTACTCTTTCCATATTAGCGAAGAATCACTTAAAGATACTTACCAGGTAATGTTTGACGCCTACGTTAATATCTTTAATCGCCTAGGGCTAGATTACCGACCTGTTATTGCCGACAACGGCTCTATCGGCGGATCGGGGTCCCATGAATTTCATGTACTCGCCTCTTCCGGTGAAGACGATATCGCCTTCTCCAGTGATAGCGATTACGCCGCAAACGTAGAATCTGCCGAAGCTTTAGCACCTAGCGAGCCACGTGGTGCAGCCACTCAAACGCTTAACTTAGTTGATACACCTGACGCAAAAACAATAGCAACGCTAGTTGAGCAGTTTGATATTGCCATCGAAAAAACCATAAAAACGTTGATTGTTCAAGCCGATGAAGACTGCGATTCTGAACTCATCGCTCTTATCGTTCGCGGCGATCACGAACTAAATGAAATAAAAGCCGAACATTGTGCCGGCGTTAAAACCCCACTGACCTTTGCCAGCGAAGAACAACTTATCAAAAACATCGGCGCTAGCGCTGGGTCAATTGGCCCCATTGATTTGAAAATGCCAATCATTATCGACAGAAGTGTCGCGGTTATGTCCGATTTTGGTGCAGGCGCTAACATTGATGACAAGCACTACTTTGGCATCAACTGGGATAGAGATGTTGCCACCCCTGAAATTGCTGATATACGCAACGTGCAAGCAGGCGATCCTAGCCCATGCGGCAAAGGCCTGCTATCTATCAAGCGCGGTATAGAAGTCGGTCACATATTCCAGCTCGGAAAAAAATATTCACAGGCAATGAATGCCATGGTACTGGACTCTAACGGCAAGTCCCAACATATGCACATGGGCTGTTATGGCATAGGTGTTACCCGCGCTGTGGCTGCCTCAATTGAGCAAAATAACGATGAGAACGGAATCATCTGGCCAAAAAGTCTCGCGCCTTTTCAAATCGCACTTGTTCCTCTAAATTACGACAAGTCTGAAGAGGTAAAAATCACCACTGACACTTTATACAACGAGCTATTAGCCGCTGGTATTGAAGTATTTCTAGACGACAGAAAAGAGCGCCCAGGGGTTAAATTCGCCGACATGGAGCTCATGGGCATGCCTCACCGCTTAGTTATTTCTGACAGAGGCATCAAGGCGGGCACCTTTGAATACAAAGGCCGTACCGATAGCGAAAAGCAGGACATTAGCACCGAGGGAACTTGCGAATACCTCATTAACAAAATTAATGACTAAGTTTTGAGCATTTCACTGCGGGCCATAGCGCCCGCTTTGTTTTTATTCAGTCACGCTTTATTTGCGCAACAAATATCCGACATCAGCCCCTCGCTGCGTATTGCACTTAAGCAAGAAATAGCCAAAGCCTCAAGCTTCAGCGATCGTTTTGAGGCAGAAGTATGGCTAGTTGACATGTCTGGACGCATCGAAAACCTAGTTGACGACAAACTAGAGAGACTGCAAATATTAAAGGCTGCACACTCGCAAGCAAGCAGACACCAACTCCCTATATCTATCGTGCTGGGACTCATCGAAACCGAAAGCCATTTCAATCGATTTGCACTCTCCCCTGCTGGCGCCCAAGGCCTAATGCAAATAATGCCTTTTTGGAAACTTGAAATAGGCAATCCACAGGATAATTTAATCGACATTGAAACCAATATTCACTACGGCTGCACGATACTGAAGCATTATTTAAAGATTGAAAATGGCAATATGAGCAAAGCGCTTGCTAGATACAACGGATCCAAAGGAAGCACTAAGTACCCAAACAAAGTACAAAAAAATCAGCTCAAATATAACTAGCACAACTCAACATAAAACGACCTACATCAAGCCAACATTCGCAACAATCCACCAAGCTCTATAGCTTCCACTCTTGCGTAAACACTCAATTCTTTTAACAATCTATAAGCTCTATTAATAGTTGACTAAAACACTAGGTTTCTCCATAATTGACACCTAGATCAATTCATTGGGTTTATTTAATGCGTTTAACCACCAAGGGAAGATACGCGGTCACTGCCATGCTAGATTTAGCATTGCATAGTTCTGCGGGACCAATCAGCTTAGCCTGCATTTCTGAAAGACAGGGAATATCACTCTCCTATTTAGAACAACTGTTTTCTAAATTGCGAAAAGGCAACTTAGTTAGCAGCATTCGTGGCCCAGGCGGCGGATATCAACTAAGCCATGAATCCTGCGACATTAATGTCGCTCAGATTATCGATGCCGTTAACGAATCAATTGACGCCACCAACTGTGGTGGAAAAGGCGACTGTCACGCTGGTGATATATGCCTAACACATCACTTGTGGACTGATTTAAGCAATCAGATCCATCAATTCTTAAGCGATATTAGCTTAGCAAAGTTAATGATGAGAAAAGAAGTCGTCATGCAACAGAAAATTGAAGTACAGAATCTTAACTTTAGCCAAAACTAAACTAACAACACTGTAACCGAATTTTCCAACAATACAGTCGCTAGAGCTGCACTGGAAGTTGTTACTTTGTAACGAACCAAGTATTTAAATGAGCAACATTAAATGACAGAGCAATTAGATGAGGCGCTAGCCAGAGAATATGAAGCTGGTTTTGTCTCAGATATAGAATCACGGACTTTTGAGCCGGGACTGGACGAAAATATCGTTCGCCGTATATCTGCAATGAAAGACGAGCCACAATGGATGCTTGACTGGCGCCTGAAGGCTTTTGCACTTTGGAAAGAAATGCCAGAGCCAGACTGGGCCCACATCCAGTACGATAAGATGGATTTCCAATCTATTTCTTATTACAGCGCTCCTAAAAGCATGGATGAGAGACCAAAGTCACTTGACGAGGTTGACCCTGAACTTTTACGCACCTACGAAAAACTCGGCATTCCTTTAATCGAACAGCAACAACTTGCGGGCATTGCCGTTGACGTCGTTTTTGACTCTGTCTCTGTGGTAACCACCTTTAGAGAAAAACTCTTGGAACAAGGTGTTATCTTCTGCCCTATCTCCGATGCGATCAAAGAGCACCCGGAGTTGGTTAAAAAATACTTGGGCTCAGTGGTCAGCCAAAAAGATAATTTCTTTGCCGCACTTAACTGTGCTGTATTCACAGATGGCTCATTTGTCTATATCCCCAAAGGCACTAGATGCCCAATGGAGTTATCAACCTACTTTAGAATCAACGAGCTAAACACCGGGCAATTCGAACGCACCTTAATTATTGCCGACGAAGGCAGCCATGTTAGCTATCTAGAAGGCTGTACTGCTCCACAACGTGATGAAAATCAATTACATGCTGCGGTAGTAGAACTAGTTTGTCTGGACGATGCTGAAATCAAATACTCCACGGTGCAAAACTGGTATCCGGGTGATGAAAACGGCAAAGGCGGCATTTACAATTTTGTTACTAAGCGCGGTATTTGTCATACCAACGCCAAAATTTCTTGGACACAAGTTGAAACCGGCTCTGCGGTCACTTGGAAATACCCAAGCTGCATTTTGAAAGGCGACAATAGTATTGGCGAGTTTTATTCTGTCGCCCTTACCCGTGGCGCTCAGCAGGCAGATACCGGCACTAAAATGATTCATTTAGGCAAAGGCACCCGCTCAACCATTATATCTAAGGGAATTTCAGCGGGAAAAAGTAACAACACCTATCGCGGCTTAGTACACATGGGCAAAGGCGCTAAAGGCGCTCGTAATTTCACGCAATGTGATTCACTGCTGATAGGCGACCAATGTGGCGCCCACACCTTCCCCTATGTTGAAAGCCGCAATCCAACCGCCATTGTTGAGCACGAAGCGACTACTTCAAAAGTAAGTGATGATCAGATGTTTTTATGCCGACAACGCGGTTTAGATCCTGAAAAAGCAGTATCAATGATTGTGAATGGTTTTTGTAAAGAAGTCTTTAAAGAACTGCCGATGGAATTTGCGGTTGAGGCTGGAAAACTATTAGAGATCAGCTTAGAAGGCTCCGTCGGATAATCAGACTCATCGATTACTACAATATTAGATAAAGATTTCGGGAACAAAGCATCATGTTAGAAATTAAAAATTTACAGGCAAGCGTCGCAGACAAGCAAATCATCAACAACCTAGATCTCAAAATAAACCCCGGAGAAGTACACGCTATCATGGGGCCAAATGGCGCCGGAAAAAGCACCTTAAGCTACGCCTTAACCGGCAGAGATGGCTACGAAATATCCCAGGGAAGTGCCACTTTAGACGGTGAAGACTTATTAGAAATGGAGGTTGAAGAGCGCGCCACTGCTGGTCTTTTCTTAGCTTTTCAATACCCGGTAGAGATTCCCGGCGTCAGCAACATGGAGTTTTTAAAAGCTTCAGTAGATGCACAGCGCGCTGCGCGCTCACTGGAAAAGTACAGCTCATCAGAATTTTTAAAAGTGGCTAAAGCTGCCTGCAAACAAGTTAATTTACCTTTGAGCTTTTTAAAGCGCGGGGTGAATGAAGGTTTCTCCGGTGGTGAGAAAAAACGCAATGAAATCATGCAGATGATTTTACTTCAGCCAAAATTAGCCATTTTAGATGAGTCTGATTCTGGTTTAGATATCGATGCGCTTAAAGTCGTTGCCGATGGCATCAACAGCCAGCGAGATGGAAAACGCTCTTTCCTAGTCATCACCCACTACCAAAGACTACTTGATTATATCAAGCCTGACTTTGTGCATGTTTTAGCCGATGGAAAAATTGTCAAAAGCGGTGGCCCTGAACTCGCATTAGAACTTGAAGCTCACGGTTATAGCTGGCTTGAGTCCTACGACCGCAACGCAGAGGACGAAAGCGAATGAGTAGCTGGTTAGCCGATACAATCACCCAGGCGCAAACAATAGATGATTGGCTCTCGCCAAAGCGAGCGCAGTCTCTCGCCCTATTAGAAGCAACCAATTGGCCGAACAGAAAAACAGAAGCTTGGAGATATACCCCGGTCAATAAAATTGAACGTGCTACTTTCAAGCAAACATCAACCCTTCAAGACATTGCCACGCATATACCTAATTTGGACGCCATCGATTTGGTATTTGTCGACGGAATTTTTGATGCAGCCGCTTCTAGTAAAACATTTCCAGCCGGCCTCACCATTAACCAGTTAGCAGATGGCAAAGATCACGATTGGGCACTAGAGAGCTTTAAAAACACTAAACCAGATCGCCATTTCTTTGGTTTAATCAATGATACCTTGGCGACCCAGGGCTGTATTATTGATGTGGCTAATGATACAGCGATTGAGCAACCAATTAGAATATTACAAAGCTTTCAGCAGGGCTCTCAATCACACACTCGCATTTTAATGCGTTTAGGGAAACGCTCTAGCGCCTGTGTCATAGAACAACTGCAAGGTGACTCCCTCAGTTTGAATACTAGTTTTGCTGAATACCAAATTGCCGATCAAGCTAAACTGGAACACTACAGACTCGCACTACAGTGCAGCGAAGCGATTAGCATTGGTGGAAGCCATTTTAGCTTAGGTGAAAAAGCAGATTTAGACAGTAACTTGGTTGGATTTGGCAGCCAGCTATCCCGCGTTGATATCGATATCATCCACGCAGGTGAGTCGGCCCACTCACAGCTCAATGTTATCTATCTACTTGATGGCAAAGAACTGTTCGACTTGCATAGCGCTATTGAGCACACCAAACCTCACGGCACTAGCGAGCAAAATGTGCGCTGTATTGTCGCGGATCACGCCAATGCCATCTTCAATGGCCGGATTCACATCCACCGCAATGCGCAAAAAATATTAGCCGAGATGAATAACCGCAACTTGCTAATGTCAGACGATGCTCAGATAAACACTAAACCTGAGCTAGAAATATACGCAGACGATGTACGCTGTGCTCACGGCGCCACCATCGCTGAGATAGATGAAAAGGCCATGTATTACCTCCAGTCTAGAGGCATCAGCCGCTCAGAAGCTCAAGTAATGCTCAGCTTTGGCTTTATCAATGAGTTGGTCGATATGATGAACAATCAGGCAATTGCACAATGGCTTCGCCCTATATTGAGACAGCGCTTTGCAGACATGGAGATTCGCTAACCATGTCCTTCGATGTTTATGAAATTCGCCAGCAGTTCCCTATTCTATCGCGTACTGTACACAACAAACCATTGGTGTACTTAGACAACGCCGCGACTACCCAAAAGCCGCAAGTGGTTATCGATGCGCTCGTCGATTACTACAGTAACTACAATTCAAATGTACACCGCGGTGCACATTCATTAGCCGATGAAGCTACTCGTAAGTACGAGGGTGCAAGAGATACCATTGCAGAGTTTATTCAGGCCAATAATCGCCGCGAGGTCATTTGGACAACCGGCACGACTGAATCGATAAACATTGTAGCCCATGGTCTTGCACAAATGCTCACCTGTGATGACCAAGTGCTAGTCACAGAAATGGAACATCATGCCAATCTAGTGACATGGCAACAGGCATGCAAAGCGAGTGGTGCGAGCTTAGTGATAGCCCCCATTGACGATGACGGAGAATTAATCATCGATCAATATCTGGCTTTAATTAACAACAATACTCGCCTCGCGGCGCTACCCCATGCATCCAACGCACTTGGCAGCCTAAACCCAATCAAAGAACTGACTACCGAAATAAAAAAACGCAGTGACAATAGTGCTTTGGTATTGATTGACGGCGCTCAGGGCATTGCTCATAGCTTGGTCAATGTTCAGGAAATAGGCTGTGACTTTTATGCTTTTTCTAGCCACAAACTCTACGGCCCAACCGGTATTGGTGTACTTTGGGGCAAAGAGCAATTACTAGAAAGCTGGCCGGTATGGCAAACTGGCGGCGAAATGATCGCTGAAGTCACTTATACCGATGCAAAGTGGAACACATTACCTTATCGGTTAGAGGCAGGCACCCCCAACATAGCAGGTGTTATTGGCTTTGGCGCAGCAGTTAGCTGGTATGCTAAACTGGATTTAAAGGCCGTGCTTGCCCATGAAGAAAAAGTACTTAGCTATGCAACGCAGCTGGCGGCAGACTTTACTGGCTTAACCGTCATAGGCTCCGCAGCAAAAAAAGTCCCGGTGCTAAGTTTTGTCATGGATCGTGGTCATCCGGCGGATATTGGTTTTATACTAGATAGGCAAGGCGTCGCTATCAGAACCGGCCATCACTGTGCAGAACCTTTAATGAATCGCTTAAATATACCAGGCACTGCAAGAGCCTCCTTCGCCCTTTACAACACTTGTGAAGAAGTCGATGCTCTGTTCAACGCACTGAAAAAAGTCAAACAAATGCTTGCTTGATTTTATTGGAGACACCCATGTCAATTGAAAGTTACGATCCAACTCAGCCCAATATACAGGTCACTGACAAAGCCCTAAAGCATTTCACTAAAAGCTTGGCGCAACGACCTGATCACTTGATCAGATTGAGTATTAAAAAAAGCGGCTGCACAGGTTATGCTTATGTTCTGGATTATGTAGAGCAAGCAGAAGAACAAGACAAAATTCTTTCACTCTCTGCAGATGTGCAGCTCGCCGTCTCCGTAAAAGCCCGCGAAATAGCCAAAGGCACTGAGATTGATTATGTGCTGGAAGGCGTTAATCGCGTGATAAAATTTAACAATCCCAATGTGAAGGCAGAATGCGGTTGTGGTGAGAGCTTTACCGTTTAAGATTTAACAACAAGGCGCTTGATTTTGCTTTGAAAAAGCTTAAACTTGCGCTCAATTATAGCCCTGCAAAGAAGACTTTTATGCAACAAAACATGGTGGTCACCCAGCGTGAGTGTCCCGCTCGGCGCGTTCCTTCCGGCCAACTTACCTCAATTCCTGTCGGTCAATTTATTAGCATCAAGCAAGATCTAGGTGGTAATTATACTGTCACTTGGCAAGGCAATATGCTGCGCATAGACGGTACTGATGCGGGCGCCATTGGCCGTGAACCTGAACAACTTATCTTCAGTAAAAACAACAGCGATGCAATTTCAGAAGCACATGTTTGGCAGGCTATAAAAAGCGTTTTTGACCCAGAAATACCCGTCAACTTGGTAGACCTTGGCTTAATCTACAATGTAGAAGTTGACCAACAAAGCAAGTCAGCCAACATTCAAATGACACTCACGGCACCTGGCTGCGGCATGGGCCCCATCCTAGTCAGCGACGTTGAATATCGCGTGGCGCTGGCACCCAATGTTGAAAACGTCAATGTTGAATTAGTATTTGATCCCCCATGGCACAAAGACATGATGAGCGAAGAAGCACAGCTAGAAACTGGCTTGTTTTTCTAATCCCGCCCCAAACTAACTGAGATCACAATATGGCCCTGCCAAGTACCAATGACATCATTGAAGACCTTGAGTTCTTTGATGACTGGGAAGAACGCTATAAGTACATAATAGAGCTAGGCGAAGACATGCCTAAACTACCGGCACCACTGCACACCCAAGAGCGGCTGGTTAAAGGATGCCAAAGCAACGTTTGGATTGATGCAAAGATAACAGAGGGCGTATTTTATTTTGAGGTCGAGTCTGATGCCATTATTGTCAGAGGATTACTCGCATTAGTGATGGCCGCTTATGACCAAAAAACAGCCGCTCAAATACACGCATTTGATATTGACCAATATTTCAAAGCTCTTGATTTAGAACAACATATCAGTCCCACTAGAGGTAACGGCCTACGCGCTATTGTTGCAAAGATCCAAGCACTAGCGGCCTCGCAACTTTAAAACTAGCAGAATTTGAATAACCTACTATCCTTATTATAGCGGTGTCTAAAATAAGGATATTTTATGATAAACCAAACTCTCAATCACAAACTTCATGAGTCTCGTCATATTTTTGATCAGTACTTAATTCTCGTCAGCAATACGCAAGACATCCCCGATCAATACCTGAAAGAAGCCACTACCGCACAAATTGATTTTTTAATGTGCTCATTAGACTCAGTCATTCAATTGATTTCACGACATGCGCCTGATGATGAAACCCAACTACAAATGCAGGGAAAAATTGAAAAAATCCAACGAATACTAAAAGACGCCAATAGTAAAGACCTTAATCGCTGCGTGCAACATTTAGAGTGCGCATCTCAAGTCTGGGCAGAAGCCTGTTATTGATCAATTAATTTAATAAAATACAAACACTTAAAAGTAATTTGTCTTTTACACAGTCACCTTCTTTAGATGACACATAATTACCATTTACAATCGACATAAACCCAAAAATGTCGGCAGCAAATACTGCTAAAACGGCTTGGAATATGATATATTCGCCGCATGTTTATTTGACTATAAGAACGACATGCCACTAACCACTGCCAACAAAGCACATCATATATCTCTAAATGCTGAAGATATAGAATTCATCCCCAATGCCAAAGCATTCAAACATGCAATTTTAGCGCAAATCAAGGGCGCTGTGCGCCGGATTTACATCACCGCTCTGTATTTACAAGAAGATGACGCCGGGCGTGAAATTTTAGAGGCACTATACGACGCTAAACAACTTAACCCCAACCTGGATGTTAAAATTTTTGTTGACGCGCATCGTGCCCAACGAGGCTTAATTGGCGATCCTAACTGTCTCGGTAATCAAGATTTTTATCGTAAGGTTGCCAAGCAATACCTCCATAAAATCGATTTATACGGTGTTCTAGTAAAAACTAAAGAGCTCTTTGGTGTATTGCATTTAAAAGGTTTAATCTTTGATGACACAGTCATCTATACGGGCGCTAGCATCAATGATGTCTACTTGCATCAGGCAGAAAAATGTCGATTTGACCGCTACCATAAAATAAATTGTGCCGACCTAGCGGACTCTATGATTGATTTCATTCATCGATTTATTATTGAGCCCGGCTTTTCACCCCTACTCAATACCCCGCTAACGCTCGACAAAAAAATCCAAAAAGCTTTCGCTAAAAAGCAGAAATTGTTACTTAAAAAAGCCAATTACAGCAGCCAAGTACACACCGATAAACATGGGAAAATAAAAATAACCCCCATGGCAGGTTTCGGCGCTAAAGGTAACAAAGTAAATAACTGTATTCGGGATCTATTTAAACACAGCCGTGAAACCCTGATTCTTTTTACTCCTTATTTCAACCTGCCAGGTGTGCTCTCCCGAGACCTAAAAAAAGCGTTAAAACGTGGCGTCAAAGTAACGATGGTTATTGGTGACAAAACCGCCAATGATTTTTTTATCCCCAGTGATAAAGAGTTCTCAAAGATAGGCATAATCCCCTACATCTATGAAATTTTATTATGCCGCTTTATCAAACGTAATCAGCAGTATATTGACAAAGGCCTACTCAACATTCACCTTTGGCGCAATAAACAACACAGCTTTCATCTTAAGGGGATAGTCGCTGATAATCAGTACCACCTACTCACAGGCAACAACCTCAACCCCAGAGCTTGGAGCTTGGATTTAGAGAACGCATTACTGCTAGAAGACAGCCAACAAACCCTTAAAGAGAAATGGCAAATTGAGCTACAAGAAGTTTTAAAATACACCGAGAAAGTCAATCACAGTAAAGATTTGGACAGCATGGCCAATTACCCTAAACAGGTAAAAGATCCGATAAGAAAGTTACAATTAACGCAGATAGACAGATTATTCAAACGTTTTATGTAATAGATAATTAAGCCGCTTTAACGGCAGAACTAGCGCTTTGTCATGCTCATGCAAAGCGCTAGAAAATTTAACCCGCTGTAATATTAACGATACCATCGTAGATAAATTGAATAGCCAGCGCCGCCAAAATCACCCCTAGAAAACGCCTTAAAATATCATCACCCGTCCGCCCTATCACCCTTTTGATATACCTTGAAAGCAACATGCAGCACAAAGTCGCTAAAGTAATCGTTAAAATGGCTGCCGCTACTGCAATATCGGCCTCGGCCTTCTCTGATTGTGAAAACAACAGGATAGCCAGTGTCAGGGACCCCGGCCCCGCCATCATCGGTATCGCCATCGGATAAACAGAGATATCACTGTTACCATTGCTCGATACCATACTAATTTCTTGGGTAATCAAATTAAAGGCTGTAAAAAATAACAATATGCCTCCAGAGATTCTAAATGCATGGATACTGACACCAAGCATGTTCAAAAAAGGCTCGCCATAGAGACCAAATAACAACAGCAACGAAGTGGCGATAAGCACCGATTTAAAGGCCATCTTTAACCGGAATTTTTTATCATCTGGGGGTACTAATGAATGAAATACTAACGCGGTCCCGATGGGATCTACAATCACCATCAAAGATGCTAAGCCTGCAAAATATATCGATAAGTCCATCTTTTTCTACCTGATTTTTATATGTTTATAACCGCGCAATTGTAACACTGAGTAATGCAATTCGAAGCGATATTTGCGCATAAATGCCGCTTTACTCTCAGCTTTCGCTTAATAAATATTTACACTCGTTTATTATCTGCTAAGCTTTCGACACTTTTTAAATACAGTCAATTGGAGCCAACATTGAGCGAGACAAATCAAACCAAAAGTGGTTTTTTAGCCCTAGTATCCAAACTATGTTTTGATCAGGAACTTCCTATTCGCTTCTTATACAAAACAGTGCCTGAACACTTAAATGATACTGGCTGGCGTATGTATACCGGCTACGAAGATGACGAGTACTTAGCCAACGAACTAGCCAACTTGCTGCCAGTACCCGTTGACAAAATGTGTGAAATGGATGAAAGCCTCACTGAATTAGTAAATTATAATGCTGGCACTGTTTGGGAGCGCACACCTGATGTCGAGGAGTGGCAGAGAGTCTATGATTTTAAAATCCCCTCCGCGCAGGTAGATGTAGAAATCACCAATGACGTAAATAGGTTTAATCAAGAAGTCTTATAAGCTAACCTTTACTATAAAAGTTAGAACCTCCCTTGAAGTTTATTATTTATACCTTATATATGTATTAGCGATGCTCGTCAGAGGTCGCTACGCAGGCACACCGCCTCACGCGTTTAGTCTTCGGATAAACGTTAACGGATAAAAGCACATGTTTATTTTAAACATGGTTTTTATCGTACATATTGCTGAAAAGGATATGAATATGAGAAATTTAGACTTAACACCACTGTATCGCTCTGCGATAGGTTTTGATCGAATTGCAACCATTATTGATAATGCTGCTCGCACCGAACAACCCGCCTTCCCACCTTACAACGTCGAGTTACTCAGCGAAAACGAGTACCGCATCAGCATGGCTGTGGCAGGATTTTCATTTGCAGAGTTAAATATTAACTCTGAGCAAAACAGCCTCACAATCAGCGGCGAAAAAGCAGCTGAAACTGATTCACCACATTATTTATACCAAGGTATAGCAGCGCGTAATTTTGAGCGACGCTTCCAACTCGCCGATCACATGAAAGTGACCAAAGCGAACATGGAAAACGGCTTATTACACGTCTATTTAGTCAGAGAAATACCTGAGGCAATGAAAGCTAGATCGATTCCAATCGAGCACTAAGCCCTAGTAATCCAAGCAAAAGTAGAGAGAGGTTTTTGACCGCTCCTCTCTCTCCTCTTACACAACCACTGCAAAAAATTCAAATCAGTTATACCGGAATAGTAAACCCATCTACAACATCTGCATTTTGTGCGCGATCTCTCAGCAAGTGATCCATAATAACGATAGCCATCATCGCCTCAGCAATGGGTGTCGCTCTAATACCGACACAGGGATCATGACGACCTTTAGTCACCACTTCCACTTCTTCACCGTTAATATCGACTGAGCGCCCTGGAAGCCGCAAACTTGAGGTTGGCTTAAGCGCTATGTGCGCAATAACATCTTGGCCGGTGGTAATACCACCCAACACGCCGCCACAATGATTGGATAAAAAACCCTCTGAGGTTATTTCATCTCTATGCTCTGTCCCTTTTTGTTCGATACAGTCGAAACCATCGCCTATTTCCACACCTTTAACGGCATTGATGCTCATTAACGCATGAGCAAGCTCAGCGTCGATTCTATCGAAGATTGGCTCGCCTAGACCCACCGGAACACCGATTGCATGCACGGTGATTTTTGCACCGATAGAATTACCTTCTTTGCGCAATTTATCCATGTACACTTCCATCTTTTGCGCCGCTACTGCGTCTGGCGAAAAGAACGGATTTTTAGCCACTGTATCCCAATCAAAATTTTTCAGATCTATCTTAATAGGACCCAATTGAGACAGATAACCTTTGATCTGAACCCCTTTACTCGCAAGAAACTTTTTAGCCACTGCACCCGCAGCAACTCGCATCGCTGTTTCACGTGCTGAGGCACGACCACCGCCACGATAATCTCTAAATCCATATTTATGGGTGTAGACATAATCCGCATGGGCGGGCCTAAAGCTATCTTTAATATTACCGTAGTCTTTTGAGCGCTGATCTGTATTGCGAATCAACAAACCAATAGATGTACCCGTAGTTTTTCCCTCAAAAACACCAGAGAGTATTTCAACTTCGTCCGCCTCTCTGCGCTGCGTTGTATGCCTTGAGGTGCCAGGCTTGCGGCGATCTAAATCGAATTGAAGGTCTTCTACAGACAACTCAATACCAGGGGGGCAGCCATCAATAATACAACCTAGTGCGGGGCCGTGACTCTCGCCAAAGGAACTTACAGTAAATAACTTACCAAAACTATTTCCGGACATACCTAACTATCATCCTTTCAATATATAGCGACCTTTGCTAAAACAGCCTTACCAAGGTCTCATTTAAAATTAATTGTACTTGGTTATTTAAACAATGCTCTGTGAGGCTTTAGATCTTGAGCACTTATTGCAAAAATACCATTGCCTCCCTCAGCCAAATCTACCCAGGTAAAAGGTACTTGAGGATACTGCTGCATCAGATGTATCTCGCTGTTTCCCACCTCTACCACCAACAAGCCATCATCAGTTAAGTAGTCGTTCGCCTGCGCTAAAATTTGCTTACAAATATCTAAGCCGTCAGCGCCGCTCCCCAGCGCCAGAGCGGGCTCATGCTGGTACTCTGCAGGCATTTGGGCAAGATCAGATCGATCGACATAGGGAGGGTTACTGATAATCAGATCATATTTATGGGAAACATTGGCAAATAAATCGCTTTCAATAATAGCCATTTGATCTTGCATTTCATGCTTTTCGATATTAATGTGCGCAACTTCGAGCGCACTGGAGCTAATATCTGCGATATCGACAAAAGCACTGTCAAAAACATAGGCGCAAGCGATGCCAATACAACCGGAGCCCGTACACAAATCTAAAATTCGCTCCACAGGGCCCGGTCGTAAAAAAGGACTAAACTGATTTTCAATCAATTGACTCACCGGTGAACGTGGTACCAGCACTCTGGTATCGACATAAAACGGCAACTGCATAAACCAAGCTTCGTTAATAATATACGGTAGTGGCTCTCTGCCTTCTATCCTTCTTGTCATAAACTCAACGATGCGCTTTTTTTCAACGTCTAACAGCTTAGCATCTAACATCGCTTCATCGGTGTCCCAAGGCAAATACAAGGCTGCTAAAACTAATTGCCTTGCCTCATCTGCAGGGTTTACCTGGCCATGACCTAAATACACTTTGTGCTGCATCATTTTCGAATAACATAAACGGGTAAAATCTCTGATGCTCGACAAAGTACCGAGATAATCTTGCTGCTTAATCATAAATATCTAATCATTAAATATAAAGCGAATATTGTAACCTTAAGTATAGATTATATATATCTAATCCCCTGAATTAATGGTGAATCCTATGCCCATTTTTGTAAAAAATTGAGTACCTGATAATGTCCATAAATATTTTGCTAAATGCCGCTGCTCACGTTATTATTTGTTACTGCTATTTATAAATTGATGAACATGCCCGATTTTGAAACCCCAGCCTATTTAGATATTCTATTTGATGCAAAGCCCACCACTTCTGACGATGAACATGATTCATTTGCTAGCGCTGTGGGCGACATCAGACCTATTCCACAAGAGAAAGCCAATATACGCACTAAGTCATCGATCAAAAAACGCAGCGACAAAAGCTACCACAGACAACAGGCCACACTTGATTCAATTTCAACAGCGGATGGATTATCCACTGAATCTGTCAACATAGTTGACTCCGACCAAGCGCTGCTCTTCGCCTCCCAAGGCATACAGCCAAAGCTACTTAAACGCCTACAAAAAGGTCATATTCCCTGGGAGCAAGGCATAGACTTGCACGGTTTCACTATTGACCAGGCAAGAGACCAGCTCAGCGAGTTCATTCAAAGCTGCTATCATAAACACTGCCATGTAGCGCTGGTTATACACGGCAAAGCTTATAGCCATACCGGTTCACTGCCCATGCTA
This sequence comes from Oceanospirillaceae bacterium, assembly GCA_013215375.1. Classification (GTDB taxonomy): domain Bacteria; phylum Pseudomonadota; class Gammaproteobacteria; order Pseudomonadales; family Balneatricaceae; genus Rs1. The sequence goes on from JABSRB010000005.1 coordinate 24,532, forward strand.
AAATCTTATTGCAACGACTGGCTCAGACAGCTACCGCAAGTGCTGGCTTTTTGTTCTGCACAGGCAAAAGATGGTGGAACAGGCGCACTCTATGTTTTATTAAGGCGCAAAAAACAACAACATTAGCCGGCCAATAAACTTGATACCATAAAGCTTAGCTCGCGATCATAACGTCACATAAAGCTCTCTAGCCGCCAATTGCTAGATAAAGGCACAATCTACTTTACCTTGCAATTAAGTTGCAGTAAGTTACCCTTTTTATACATCCCTGGAGTCACTGGTTAGAATGGAAAAAGCATTTGCTACAATTATAGAAGGTATCGGAGAAGATCTAAGCCGTGAAGGCTTGCTCGATACCCCCGCTCGCGCCGCTAAAGCGATGAAATACCTTACACAAGGCTATTCTCAATCACTTGATGCTGTCGTTAATAACGCGCTTTTTCCCTCGGATAACAGTGAAATGGTGGTGGTACAAAATATCGAATTTTACTCCTTGTGCGAGCATCATATGCTGCCGTTTATCGGCAAAGCACACGTTGCGTACATCCCACAAGGCAAAGTCATTGGCTTATCAAAGCTAGCGCGCATCGTCGACATGTATGCAAGGCGCTTGCAAATTCAAGAAAACATGACCAAGGAAATTGCCGAGGCCATCCTGCAGGTAACTGACGCCAAGGGCGTTGGCGTTGTTATTGAAGCTGAACATATGTGCATGAAAATGCGCGGTGTAGAAAAACAAAACAGCACGATGAAGACATCGATGCTGCTCGGCTCTTTTCGCGGCAATCCCGCCACTCGCGCAGAATTTTTCTCTCTCGTGAGTAACTAGGAGTCGGTCCGAAACGGGCTAATCTACTGAGACCAAGCCTATTTGGTTAAATCAACGTTCATTTCTTTAACTAGCACGCTATTTACCTAAAATGACCATTAATTTTGCTCAAATGATCATGCTCTTGGACAACCTCCTAGATACCAAGCATTTATTAGCAGGCATTAAAATTAAAAAAGGAGCATCTGCTCCTTTTTTTACGTTCAATACATTTTCACCCAAGAGCATTAACAAGACTGCTTACAGATACAAGATATTGTATGGGCACTTGCTTTGCTATGCTTATTATTAAATAATCCATCTCCCTTTGTGTATTTTTTCGCATTAAGACAGGACCGACAATGAACAATCAAACACCGCTAAAATTGCATAATACCTATCTTGGGCTCTGCCTGCTAGCAACCTTCAGCATCACTCAAGTACAAGCCACAAGCCTACAAGAAGCCTATCAACTCGCGGTCAATTCTGATCCGTTACTGCAGCAGTCTGCCTCGAGATTACTCAACAGCCAGGAAAACATTCACCAGGCCAAGGCCGCCTTATTACCGACCGTAAACGGCACCCTACAAGCCGATTGGCAAGATGCATCCAATGCAGAACAAAGCAACAGCAAAGCGTATGGAATTACTTTGAGCCAGCCTGTTTACTCCCCTGCGCTGACCTCTGCCTATAAAAAAGTAAAAACTCTACAACAGCAATCCGAAATATCACACCGCCAAAGTGAACAGAACCTGATTCTGCGCACTAGCCAAAGTTACTTAAACGCCATGCTCGCTCAGAGCAAATTAACCACTAGCCAAGCACAAGAGCGCGCCTTGAAGCAGCGGCTTGACACAATCAACGTACAGTATGACGTTGGTATCATCGCAATAACCGATGTACACGAAGCAAAAGCCAGCTACGATAATGCCAAGGTCGATTTGATCATTAGTGAAGGCGCACTACAAAATTCACTTGAAGCCCTGCAGCGCTTAACAGGGACTATCATCACAGACATTAACTCCCTGAGTGATAAATATCAGGCTAAAACTTTAGAGCCCAACCAGGCCGATCACTGGGTAGCACAAGCTAAAGCCAACAATTTAGAAGTTCTGTTCGGTAAAATCGCTATAGAATCTGCTGGTTATGACACACGTATCGCCTCAGCCAGCCGCATGCCATCGGTTAACTTAGCCGCCTCTCACTCGCGCACCAAACACAGCTTGAACGGGACTTATAGCAACAATAAAATCACCTTGGCGTTAAGCGTGCCTTTATTTAATGGCGGATCTCTAAGCTCTCAAGTACGCCAGGCTATCTCCAATCAGAATATCGCTAAAGCACAGCAACAAGACAATATTCGCGCTGTTACTCAACTTACCCGCAGCTCAGTTCGCGACATCCAAACCAACGTACTCGCGATCAGCGCAAGAAAACAAAGCATCACCTCCAGCGCGGCAGCTCTGGATGCTATCAGTGCCGGCTTTGATGCAGGCACTCGTAATATTGTCGATTTATTGCAGGCGGAACAAGCCTTATTTAGCGCTAAAAATGAGTACGCTAGCGCCAGACTAAACCACATTAAACTACATCTTAATTTAAAGTATCAATTGGGTACGCTCTCAGGTAAAGACATTACCGAGCTTAATAACTTACTGATTCCCGCTAAATAAAAAAGTTTAGCGCTATGACATTGCCTTCAGGCTTTTTGAATGGCAGGTAGCGGCGCTTTATCTGGCTCAAAAACCTCATCCTTTATCCTGAACATAAAAAAAGACGCTTAGTGCGTCTTTTTTATAATCATTTAGCTATTAATGAACAACAGGGGCTTCACTGTCACTGGGTAAGATAAGCTGACCCTGAGAATCTAAAGCAAGCGCACCTTTCTCCGTAGCCTGATCCAACAAGTGGTCAATGACCATCTGAGTAATATGGCTGCCAATAATGATACCGGCCGGCGGATCATTTTCGAACACCTCATCTACCACCAAATCATCCGCTCTTAAAGCAAGTAGTAACGGGTTTTCATTAATCAGCGGCGCTATTTCTTGAGGAGTAAAAACACTATGACTTCCCGCCACTTGGATAGCCAGCGAGTAAGCATCTAACACTTGTGTATCCAACAGCGTTAAATACTCAGTTTCCGCCTTATGCAACAGCTGATTTAGCTCACTAATGCCGCCTTGAGAAATATTGTCCAATGCCGTTTGAGAGCGGGTATAATCCACCTCTTGCATGTCTATATCATCGACCGCTTCAATTTCACTATCAGGGAGCTGCATCTCACCTTCTTCATTAAGCGCTAACCACCCATAGTGAACAGCGGTATCTAGCAGCACTTCAAGCGCTGCACTGTGGATATTCATCACAATCACCAGCGCCGCGCTTGGGTTTTCGCCCTGAACACCATTTTTAAGCAACCCCCCAGCCCTAGCCGCTAATAACGTAGGGTCCTGGGTGACTATTTGTGCCAGCAAATCAGTATTCAAATTCAGCATTGTCGAACATAACGTCTTTGCGCATAACAGTGGCTGCAGCCCGTTGTTAAGCTCTAAATCGTGTACATATTGCGTACGAATTTTATCTAAAATGTCGGTCAATATCTGACTCATGAATCTATCCAAAGCTTGTTAATAAAAGGTAATACAGGTTAGTGGAACGTGATGCCAATTGGATCAACACCAATTTTTAACTCATCAAAAAACACTCGCAACTCCGCCATCGGCTTAAGCGCATAATCAATCGGGTCTGCTGGCAACTCTGCCCAATCCAGCGCCCAAATTTTAGTCATCAGTTCATATTCGCCAATGAGCGCATCGAGAAAAATCATTACCCCTTCAACCCTTGGATCAGTTTCTAAAACCTCAGGTACAAATGGCATGTAGATGGTTAAATGCAGCTTTCTTTCATTTTTTTGCAGCGCAAACCAATAATCAGACATCTCACACATTTCACCAGCCACATTAATACTGTTGGGCACAGGATCATAGCGATGGTTAAATGCTTTAAAAGTAAGACCACTGACTTGCGGTGCTGCATCAACCACATTGAGCACTGAGTTTATAGATTCCGGATAACCGTCACAGCCAAATATCATTTCTATCGGCCCCTCTTCATCCGCCTCAAAATGGAACGTTAAATTTTCATCTATTCGCTGTAAAATATCACGGTAATCACCGAGCAATAACTCAGCATCAAACTGCTGTTCACTCTTACTATCAAGCACTTGCTCTATAGTCGATTGTAATTTTTGCCAAAATTCCGCAATTTCTTTTGTGTTCTGCTGCATTCTGTCCACTCTTACTTTCAATTAAGAAAGTTAATTCAATCCACTAGATCTCGTAGAGCTCCGTTGAATTTCAGAGGCTGGCCTCCAGTACTTAATCATTTTTAGCCTTCAACTCTGACCCTGCAAGATCAAGTTCACGACCCGTTGTTTGATCAGGTCCTAGGCACAACTACCCCTGTTTGCCCCTGATATTTTCCCGCTCTATCAGCGTACGATGTTTCGCATATTTCATCGGCACCAAAAAACAGCATTTGCGCGACACCTTCATTGGCATAAATTTTGGCAGGCAACGGCGTAGTATTAGAAAACTCCAGCGTTACATGCCCCTCCCACTCAGGCTCCAACGGAGTGACATTAACAATAATACCACAGCGTGCATAAGTGCTTTTCCCCAGACAAATAGTCAGCACATCGCGCGGTATTTTAAAGTATTCAACAGTACGCGCTAACGCAAAGGAGTTGGGAGGGATGATACAAACATCTGACTGCACATCGACAAAACTATCTGGATCGAAGTTTTTAGGGTCGACAATAGAAGAATTGATATTGGTGAATATCTTAAACTCGTTGGCACATCTTACATCGTACCCGTAACTAGAAGTACCGTAGGAAATAATCGGTGCACCATCTACATTTCTAACCTGCCCAGGCTCGAAGGGCGATATCATTTCTTTTTCTTGCGCCATGCGGCGAATCCAGCTATCTGCTTTAATTCCCATTATCAAATCCAATCCAAAAGTAAATATATGTATATATTATAACGATATCCATTATAAAATGATTGTTTTATACGACTATAAAGCAATGCTTTACTATCAATCTTCTACGATAGAAAGAGAGGGCCCCGCATTTGCTTGGCCATTAAGTAAGTGCAGCTTTGCCCCTACTGTTCTAGCTATCTCTCTATAACTTAACGCAATATCACCGTTTTCATCAGCAACCACACAAGGACGCCCAGAGTCTGTCATGGTGCGAATATTAATATCCAATGGTAGCGACCCCAACACTTCACAACCATATTGACTGGAGAGTTGCTGCGCCCCACCTGAGCCAAATATATGTTCGTGATGACCGCAATTAGAACAGATATGAACGCTCATATTTTCGATGATACCCAGCACTGGAATATCAACTTTCGCAAACATCTCAATTCCCCTTTTTGCATCTAACAACGCAATATCTTGAGGGGTAGTGACCACCACAGCGGCACTAATTGGCACTTTTTGCGATAATGTCAAATGTATATCACCCGTTCCTGGCGGCATATCTATTAATAAATAATCTAATTCGCCCCACTGAGTTTGATTGACCATCTGAATAATAGCACCGCTGGCCATAGGTCCTCTCCACACCATTGGCGTGGTCTCATCAACCATATAAGCAATAGACATAGAAACCAGCCCCAGCGCTTCTATAGGCAGCATTTTGTCGCCCCCTAATGGCTCAGGCCGGGTGCCGGGTTTAATCCCCAACATCATCCCTTGACTTGGGCCATAGATATCCGCATCTAAGATACCAACGCGTGCACCTTCTGCCACTAACGCTAGCGCCAAGTTGACAGTGGTGGTTGATTTTCCAACCCCACCTTTACCTGAGGAGATCGCCAAAATATTTTTCACCCCAGACAAGCTATCCACTTGGCTTTTTTGCACTGCAGGCTGTACCACAAAATCAATATCTATATTTACCTCACTAGCACCCGCACTACGCAGCAACTCACCCAACTCTAGCTTCAAAGTGGCTACTGAGCCATTGTTAGCATAAGGGTAAACTAGCCCAAGAGTGACGCTTGAATCCTGCTCTTCTAAACAATCAACGATACCATTACTAAACAAGTCTCCCGTTAAATAAGGATCTATATATTGAGCTAATACTTGACGATAACGCTCTAAACTACTCATCGCACACCCTCAGAATTACCGATGTTAAACTACTTTCTTACGCTCTAAGAAAACCCCTATCTCAAGATGATCGGTATAGGGAAATTGATCGAAGATCGCAAACCTCTTAATCTCATGAGTCTCGCACAGAGACAGCAAATTAAGCTGCAATGTAGCGGGACTACAAGATATATAAACAATCCCATCGTATTGCGCTACTTGTTTAACGGTTTCATCATCAAGACCAGAACGCGGCGGATCAACCAACACCGTACTAAACTGATAGCTATTTAAATCAACATCATTCAGCTTTAACCGTCTAAATTCACGAACTCCTTGAAGCGCCTGCGAAAACTCTTCACTGGACATGCGTAATATTTTAACATTTTCTATTTGGTTTAATTTAATATTGTACTGAGCTGAATTAACGGAACTTTTCGATATTTCGGTCGCAATTACATTATCGAAGTTACGCGCCAGTGGCAGGCTAAAATTACCGTTACCACAATACAGCTCAACTAAATCCCCTCCGCGATCACGCGTAACATCTAATGCCCAGTGCAACATATGCTCGCAGACTTTGGCGTTGGGCTGGGTGAAACTATTTTCCACCTGCTGATAGTACATCGGTGCGCCATCTACATTCATCGTTTCGATGACAAAATCTCTGCCCAGTGCTATTTTTGTTTTTCTAGCGCGACCAATTAATTCAACAATTTGTCCATCACTGGACACTGCTCTCAAATCAGCTTGTAATTGCTGCGCACTTTGCAGCCACTGCTCCCCTATCGCCTTGTGATAGAGCAGACTAATTAACAACTCGCCGCTTGAAGTGCTCAAGAAATCAATCTGGAATAATTTTTTACGCAAAATTTCAACAGGCTTGATCAACTCAAGCAATACAAACATATGCTGCTGGATAATTTTACTCGCCATAGGGCACTGTGTAACATTGGTATGTTCGTGATTACTCCCAGGCGTAAACATCACATAATTAAGCGCATCTTTCTCGTGCCATACTCGAAACTCAACCCGCATTCGATAAGCGGTATCTGGGGAGGAGAAAACTTCTATTTCAGGTGGCGAGAAGGATGCAAACTGATCCCTTATAGCTACATTCTTTTGCTGTAGTAAAAAAGAATATTTACTTGGATCTATTATTGGTTGGGACATAAAGGCCTCAGAGAGCGAGAATATAATATTGATTAATGGGTAGTATAAAGGTGAATTTCAATAGGTGCGATCAATAGAAGCGTGGTCTATTTTTAGATACAGGTATATTTACCCAAAAAAACATTAACGAGTGTTAATATAATCAAGCGCCGCGAACCTTCACTGCGTAATGCGGGGTATGCTAAGGCGTAAAATAGTAAACCACAGTAAGCTGCGGGGAATTAAGCCTTGATGATTTAGGCTGCGCCTAATTAATCCCTACTAACCAGCAGATCAAGGAAAAGCCAACACCCAGTACTTAATGATTAAGCACTAGATGCAGCATTATTGGAATTTACAATAAAATTATTTTAAAGCCAAAGCCTGTGATGCAAATTTAACCCCATCCCAGCCAGAGCGTATAAAATTACGTATATTCTTATGATTTTTCCCGTCAGGTGCGCTTTTGACATCTTGATAAAATTTACCAAAGCACCTCAATGTATGCTCTTCATCCAAGCGATTCAAATAAGCAAAACTGAGAATTTTTAATGACCCTTCATTTTGCCCAACGGCATTGTACAACATATAATCCCCTATACCGTTTCTAAACGAGCAAGGTGTATATGCATAATGTTCACTTATCACAGCCATTGTGTCTTCAAAATCTACCTTTCCTTCCTTTAAGGCATTTAGATATTGTATTACGCTTATTGACATCATTTTTTCTCAAAACTTAATATTTATGTCTGCTGAAAGATACAGCGAGGGACATCTTACACGAATATATAAAATAAAAAACCATGTGTCCTTGAGTATTTATACATAATTTTTTAGATTTTCGACTAATTTAGTTCATTATCTGCAAATATAACCGTAAACTACGCTTTTTTGGTCTGCAATCACAGTCGAGTCCTATGTCAAATAATAGTCGTAAAATATTAGTTACCAGCGCCCTTCCCTATGCCAACGGCGCCATCCATTTAGGCCACATGTTAGAGTACATCCAAACAGATATTTGGGTGCGCTTTCAAAAGCAACGAGGCAATACATGCACTTACGTTTGTGCCGACGACACGCACGGCACGCCTATTATGTTAAAGGCAACTCAACTGGGCATTACTGAACAGCAACTCATTGATCAGTCTAGCGAAGAGCACCAACGCGACTTTAAAGCCTTCATGATCAATTTTGACAATTACTATTCAACGCACTCTGATGAGAACCGTGACTTTGCCGCTGATATTTACTGCAAATTACGCGATGCTGGACATATTGCAAAAAAAACCATTACCCAAGCCTACGATCCAGAGAAACAAATGTTTCTTCCCGATCGCTTCGTAAAAGGCGATTGCCCAAAATGTGACGCTAAAGATCAATACGGCGACAACTGCGAAAGCTGTGGGGCTACTTATAGCCCTATCGAGTTAAAGAATGCTTATTCTGCTATTTCTGGAGCAAAGCCGATTGAAAAAGAATCTGAACACTACTTTTTTAAATTAGGCGACTTCGAAGATTTTTTGCGCAATTGGGTCGACAATCACGTGCAAGTGCAGATGAGAAACAAGCTCAACGAGTGGTTTGAAGCGGGTTTACAGAACTGGGATATATCCAGAGATGCACCTTACTGGGGCTTTGAAATACCCGACGCTCCCGGAAAATACTTCTACGTTTGGTTAGATGCACCTGTTGGCTACATGGCCAGCTTTAAAAATTGGTGCGATAAAAATGATACCGATTTCGATGAGTACTGGAATAAAGATTCTACGACAGAGCTCTATCACTTCATCGGCAAAGATATTGCTTATTTTCACTCACTATTTTGGCCCGCTATGCTTGAAGGCGCTGGATTACGCAAACCTAGCGGGGTCTTTTGCCATGGATTTGTCACTGTTGACGGCAAAAAAATGTCTAAGTCTCGCGGCACATTCATCATGGCAGAGACTTACTTAAACCACCTTCGCCCTGAATATCTTCGCTACTACTTCGCAGCTAAGCTAGGCTCAGGATTAGATGATATCGATTTAAACCTTGAAGATTTCCGCTTGCGGGTCAATGCGGACCTCGTCAATAAAGTGATTAATATTGCCTCGCGTTGTGCCGGATTCATCCACAAGAAATTTGATGGAATGCTCTCTCCTACCTTATCAGAGCCGGCACTATTTCAAGCCGCTATTGATAAAAGCGAAATCATTGCCAACCATTATGAAAACCGCGAATACGCCAAGGCAATGCGCGAAATCATGGCCATTGCCGATTCTGCAAACCAGTACATCGACGCCGCTGAACCTTGGGTATTAGCCAAGCAAGAAGGCAGCGAACAAGCAGTACAAGACTGCTGCACTATGGGCATCAACTTATTCAATATCATCTGCTCGTATTTGTCGCCGGTATTACCACAGGTCTCCCAAGACGCCCTTGACTTCTTAAACTTAGAAAACTATGCCTGGGACAACATTAAAACGCCGTTACTCGATCACAAAATCAACAAATTCAAGCCGCTTATGCAGCGAGTTGAAGAGAGCAAAATCGCGGCAATTCTCGATGAAACAAAAAAGAACCTTGCCTTACAAGCCGCTACAACACCAACCGTAGTAAAAACGCCTCTGCAACAAGAGCCTATAGCGGATACCATTGAATTTTCGGACTTCGCCAAAGTAGACTTAAGAATTGTTAAAATAATCAACGCAGAACACGTCAAAGGCGCTAACAAACTATTACAGTTAACGCTTGATCTAGATGGCGAAACCAGAAATGTATTTGCCGGCATCAAGTCAGCTTACAAGCCTGAAGAACTGATCGGCAAGCACACGGTAATGGTAGCAAACTTAGCTACTCGCACCATGAAGTTTGGTGACTCTGAGGGCATGGTGCTTGCAGCGGGTCCAGGCGGCGAAGATATATGGATACTGGAGCCGCACCAAGGCGCAAAACCGGGTATGCGGGTTAAGTAATCCAGTCAGCCCTCCATGGAGCGGGTCTGAAGAAACACCCAGAGAAAGCAACAAGCTGAGGGAAATTAACTCCCTGATGATTTAAGCTCCTCCTAATTCATCTTTATTAATGCCAATAAATAGCTATAGCAGAAGATGCTCAGCTTCCCGCTGGGCATCTTAGCTTCACCGATAACGGCACAATCAAAAAAAGCGATCAAGTTAACAGACAAGCTTAAACCATAATTAAAACAATAACCGCCTGTTCTTTGGCAAAAGATTAGGTGCAACTATTTAACTCAGATATCATTTATCTATGAAAAAATTCAGCGACACTGAAAGCAATATATTAGAAGACATTATTTTGCATCGACGCGATGTCCGGGGCAACAGGTTTCTAGATAAAAAAATCCCTAAAAAAGCGTTAGATAAGATATTGTTTGCAGCCATTAACGCTCCCTCTGTTGGTTTTTCCCAACCTTGGCAATTTGTCATCATTGAAGACACTAAACGCAAAGAATTGATAAAAGCGACATTTCGCACTGAGACGGCCAAGGCCTGCAAAACATTCTCTCCCAAGCGCCAAGAGATGTATCAACAACTTAAACTAGAAGGTATTCACGAGGCTCCCACGAATATTGCTGTTTTTTATAAGCCGAGTGACCATCCGGTATTAGGCCAAAACAGCATGAAGGAGGCCGGGACTTACAGTGTTGTATGCGCGATACAAAACATGTGGCTGATGTCTCGCGCTCTAAACATAGGACTTGGATGGGTGAGTATTATAGACCCAGAAAAGGTGAAATCCATATTGAATGCACCGGCTGAAAACCAGCTTGTAGCGTATTTATGCTTAGGTTTCGTCGATACTTTTTATGACAAACCGGAGCTGGAACGCAAGCAGTGGGAAAAACGAAAGAACATTGACGAGTTAATATTCAAAGAAAGCTATTAACTTAGTAGCTTAACACCCTAGGATCAGCCGCCAGCCCCCTACCTCTAAGCTAGAACAACACTGGACAGTGGTGATACTAAGCTTCGTCTTGAAACATTTTAATCAGGATAGATTTTATTTTTGTCGTATCAAATGGTTTGTCTAGAATAGCGTCGACACCTGCATCGCGCACTTTTTCTAAATGACTATCTTTTGCCTCTGAAGTAATCATCAACACTGGTACATGGGCATGTTTAGCAGACGAACGAAGATGCTGGGTTAATTCCACGCCATTTACCTGCGGCATATTGTAGTCAGTTACCAACAGATCTATTTCATTTGACTTTAAATAGTCAATCGCATAGCAACCATCTTCAAATTCTGTGACGTTATTCAGGCCTAAATTCTGTAATACCTTAGAAATGGCTCTGCGTGCTAATTTACTGTCATCAACCAGCGCCACCCTTAAGGTGTTTACATCGTAATTTTCTAAATATAAATCTTCACTATTTAAAAACCCTATCGCGGAGCGTAAAGCTCGTTTTAATGCGCTCTGTTCAAAGGGTTTGGCAAGAATCGCCAAGATCCCCGACTGCTTAAAAACTTCTAAATGATCACGACGACTCTCGCTTGAAACTAAGATAAATGGCAGTGAAGAAAACTTTTCCTTTGCGCGTAAAGTATGTAGCAACTCAATGGCCGAACCGTCTTCATAATGCAGATTTGAAATAATCAAATCGGGAGGGTATTTAATTATTTTAGTTAATGCTTCCAACTTACCGTGCACTATCTCAATATTAGTGACTGCTTCTTGGTTAAGCTTTTTAACCATAATGTTCTGTTGCATTTTTGACGGTTCAATTAACAGAATACTTAATTCAGATGGGATAAGCTCTTGCATTCGACTTCCTAAATAACACTTTTATTGTAAGTAACAACAGCACATAGAAACAAGTTAGCGGCAATACTGCTCAATCTGTGTCACGAGCAATAAGACTTTACTTAATCTAACCCTAATATGGCAAAAATATATTATGCCACATAACGCCCTTCAGATATTTTATATTTTTTTATTAGTTAAAACATACGTTTACATGTCAATTCAAGTAACAACAAAAACATTTTTGATCTTATCAATTTATTATTGCTTAACCTACAATGACAACAGAGAATGGCTAAAAATCACTTAACAAACCACCAAACACCCTGTTCATTTTAGCTTAGTTTTGATATAACGAAAGCCATTCACCAAGCTATACTAGTAATCTCCTCAATTAACATTAATGCAATAACGTAAATTTGTTGTCAACCATCATCTATAAATGACTTACGGATGCCAAAGCTGCCGCAAACCCAACGCATAGTTTAAACTTGAAACATATTATATGCTTAAAATAGTTCTTAAAAAGCACCTTGATGTGTTAATCTCAATATCGCAAAAATGACAAGAAGCATATAATAATTAGAGGTGAAAATGACAGAACGTGAATCAATGGAATTTGACGTTGTCATCGTAGGTGCGGGCCCTGCGGGACTATCAACTGCATGCAGATTAATGCAACAAGCTCAGGAAAACAACCAAGAGATCAGCGTCTGTGTCGTTGAAAAAGGTTCAGAGGTTGGCGCTCATATAATGTCTGGTGCCGTGATAGAACCACGTGCTTTAGACGAGTTATTTCCCAATTGGAAAGAGCTCGGAGCACCGCTCACCACTGCCGTTACTGAAGACCAAATTTTTCTGCTTAGAGATGATCAGAAATCGATCAAAATACCCAATGTCTTTGTGCCAAAAACAATGCACAACGAGGGTAACTATATCGCCAGCGTCGGCAATCTTTGTCGCTGGTTAGCAGAACAGGCTGAACAACTAGGTGTTGAAGTTTTTCCAGGCTTTGCCGCTGCTCACATTATTTATAATGACGACGGCGCTGTCGCCGGTATCGGCACCGGGGATATGGGCCTTGACGAAGCAGGCGAGCACAAAGATGGCTATATGCCAGGGATGGACTTACTCGCTAAATACACGGTATTTAGCGAGGGCTGTCGTGGCCACTTAGGCAAAGAATTACTTGAAAAGTACTCTCTTGATAAAGACAGTGATGTACAGCATTACGGTATCGGCATCAAAGAACTCTGGGATATAGATCCAGAGAAACATCAAGCAGGTCTGGTCGTGCACGGCACAGGCTGGCCACTAAACAAAGAAAGTGGCGGTTTTTTCCTCTACCATTTGGAAAACAACCAAGCGGTAGTTGGTCTCATTACTGACCTTAGTTACAGCAACCCACATTTGAGCCCTTTTGATGAGTTCCAACGCCTCAAACATCACCCGCTATTGGCGCAATACTTAACAGGGGGCAAGCGTGTCTCCTATGGTGCCAGAGCGATTACTAAAGGCGGCTTTAACTCGCTACCGAAAATGAGCATGCCCGGGGCGTTGTTATTAGGTTGTGACGCTGGCACTTTGAATTTTTCAAAAATAAAAGGCACCCACACCGCCATGAAATCCGGCATGATTGCCGCTGAAACGATTGCCAACGCGCTGTCAAAGCAAGATGAAGGCGGTAGCGATCTAATTGCCTACACAGAGAATTTCAAAGCATCTTGGGTACATGAAGAGCTGTACAAGAGCCGTAACTTTGGACCTGCATTACATAAATTTGGCACTTATATTGGTGGCGCTTTTAACTTTATTGATCAGAACCTTTTTGCTATCCCTGTTACATTACACGATAACAATCCCGATCATGAGCAGCTCACAGATGTCCAATCATCACCGGTCATTAACTACCCTAAACCCGATGGCATATTAAGTTTTGACAAGCCCTCCTCAGTATTTTTATCAAATACTAATCACGAGGAAAACCAACCTTGTCATCTTAAACTCAAAGACTCAAGCATCCCACTGGGAAGCAACCTAGCAAAATACCTAGAACCCGCGCAAAGGTACTGTCCCGCTGGTGTTTATGAAATTGTAGAACAGGAGGGAGAACAGTTATTCCAAATCAATTCGCAAAACTGCGTACACTGCAAAACCTGTGATATAAAAGATCCTGCGCAAAACATCACTTGGGTTGCACCTGAAGGTGGTGGCGGACCGAACTATCCCAATATGTAAACTAATGATTCAAGGGCCTTTCAAGGCCCTTTCTTATTACGCTTTAAATCAGTAAATCGATACCACAACCTATAGTAAGAGCTTTAATAGAAAATCATATCTGCACTGGGATTAGCCAGCATTTTGGACAATCTTGAACTCAAATCACCGACATGTATTTCCAACTTATAACCATCGGGATCTAAAATATAGAGCGAATCACCTTCACTCTTATTCTTCTTCCACTGTATAACACCTGCAGCCAGCAGACGCTTGGAAAATACTGAAAAATCATCTTTAGCAATGCCAAAAGCCAAATGACTGTAATCCTGATTGACGCAAACCTCATCAACAGATAGGCAAACCCACTGCCCTGCTACGCTTAAATAAGCCCCATTCGCCCAAACCACTTCGAGCTTCATCAATAATTTATGCTGATAAAAATCAACAGACCGCTTCAAGTCACTGACAGCTATAGTCACATGGTTAATGCCGTCAAGCATCAACCACCTCTTTATGCGCATCCAGCTCAAACAACGGCATCAATATCTCTACTAAATTAGCGGGAGGCTTTTGCCGGCTGAGCTTATCTAGTGCTTTATACAACTGCTGACGTTGCTTACTTTGCAATTGCTCAAGTAACTTTGATACCTGATGATCTTCAATCTCTAGATTATCGCGCAGTGCATGATTGCGCCCTTGTATTGAACGATACACATACAAAAACCTAGCCAGCACTACATAGGGGAAATTTTTGTTAGCTATCGGCCCTTGTGTTGCCTCATACCCACCCAGAGACAGCCCTTTAATTTTAACCTTAGAGAGTTTGTCACCACTTAGCCAAGCAGTGGCAGAACCTAATATACCACCAGTAACAGCGCCTAGTAGAAAAGACTGCCCCGCTAACGCCAGATCAATAGCACCACCCGCACTAGCGCCAGCTAGGGCTGACACTTTGGTCAACTGTGATTTATTTAACCCCCAGGCAAACCACTTTTTCGTATCAAATAAATCATCACTAAGTTGCAAGGCGCTCTGTTCACGTTTTAAATGTTGATGCTTAAAAAGCACCTGCAATTCATCATGTGCTTGTTTTTCACGTTTTCGCATCCAATGGTAATACTGCTGCGTGAGTATTGGCTGCAACTGCTTGGCCTGCTTCTCGTTTAATGCTTTTTGCTGCAGTTGATAACCACATAAATCTTCTATTAATTGCACGGCGATTAGACAGCTGTGTTCTTTTTGCAGCTGTCGTTGATCTTGAAATTCGTTGATGATGAGCTTCAATTGCTCAGCCCATGGCAAATACAACTGGGTAAACGCCTGCAGCAAGCTAATGTGCTGCTCCAGGTCTGCCGTTACGGCATTGAACACTCTCACCAAACTAAAATATTGCACCAGCGCCTGCTGCCAGCTCTGTACATGCTCTGTATTACTAATGGGGTTAATAAGCGCCATGCTCGGCTGGCCCGTCCATCGGAGAATTTCCATTTCTGCTTCATAACCTGGCGAATACGGCCTTGAAGCATCCACCACATATAAAATCGCAGCACCTTGCATAATTGGGCTCAATAAGGCTTGCTCATCAGGATATAATTGCTGACAGCTTTCATCTGCCAAAAACTGCTGGATACGCTGCGCGCGTTTATCAGCAGTAACCGTCTCACTTTTTAGCCATGCGAGTACTTTTGCAGGACGCTGAAAGCCCGGAGTATCCACTAGTCTATAACCATGCTTTTGCAACTTTATATCAAAAACTTGCGCTGCAGTAGTAGTGCCACTGCGCATAGAAATAGCCACACTATCGTCCCTTGCCAGGGTTGAAACGATCGATGATTTGCCTTTATTTGGGTGACCGACAACAACAAAAGTAGGTATCACGTTAATCCCTCACAAACGACTAACTGCCAATTAGGCAAAGTAAAACAAAAGCGCCGCCATTCGTCTAAGTGCTGAGGCTCTACCTTTTGAAATTGATCATTCACCCAATCAAGTACCAGTAACGTCCCGCTGGTTTCTCGCATAAAGTCCTCTAACTCTCCAAGCGGCGGCTCCCAAGCAGGCACGAGTATCACCTTGTCTCGACTATCTTTCAGTGCTGCAGAAATTTCTTTGCTGTCCGCCACATTTTCTATGTTAAAAACACTGTGCGGTATACCTACTTTATCAAACAATTTTTTTTGCAGTACATCAGGCAACGCCATCCGCTGCAGTAAAATGGTCTGTGACAGATCTATGTTATGGCTAGCAATTGCTTGCAGCTGTGCTGATGCATTATTCCTTGGCTGCACTATTGAATGCTGCTCACACTCTAGTGAAAATTTTGCTGGTGCGGTACTGGCTCTTTTGAAACAAGAATAGCCCCAGGCATACATACATAAACGGGGTAGCAGCACATAACAACACTGCGCCATAAAGATATAACGCCACCATATATCAGCGGCGAGTAAATTGGGATTTAACAATAACCTTGAGTCTTGCGCCAATGCTACTTGCTCTTTAACAGGCTGCGCTGACTCTACAAAAAACCAAGGTTGCGCTATTGCATTCAATACAGGATAAACATGGTCGACACTTAATAGGGTGCTGCGCCAGACAAAAACCACATCGCTAAACAGCAGCAATACAAAAAAAGCCAGCAAAGAGCCGCAACTCAACACCAATGCCAACTTCTGGCTCTGCAGAAAAAGCCAGGATGGATGTAATTTCAGTCTTTTTAAATCGGTTAAAGAAGCCAGCCATGCTCGCGGCCAAAACGGAAAACTTAATAACATACTGGTGATATTTAACGGCGCTTTAAACAAAGTACACAATAGCGTCGCTAACAGCGTAAACAAAGGAAGGAACACAAAAAGAAGCAATATATACAAAAGGTTAACCCGCCCTAGCTGGTCACCGATCATGAGTGTTGTTGTCGTAAAAAAAGCAATGGTGAATGCCAGCACCGACAACCCATTCGCTAAACGTTGACTATTTTGGTTAACCACCGACACTCCTTTTCGACACAACGGCTGGTAAAAAGGGAATAATAACAGACAATCCTCAATCAACAGCCAAAAAAAAGGGCAAATCCATAAGATTCGCCCTTGATTGAACTAAAATAACGACCAAATTAGCCGTTTTTTAGTCTAGCTATTAAACAGCTGCTTAGATAGCAACGATGTTTTCAGCTTGTGGTCCTTTCTGACCTTCTGTAACGCTGAACTCAACACGCTGACCTTCAGCAAGAGTTTTGAAACCGTCGCCTGCGATTGCAGAGAAGTGAGCGAAAACGTCTGGACCAGACTCTTGCTCGATGAAACCGAAGCCTTTAGTTTCGTTGAACCATTTAACCGTACCAGTAGTTGTAGACATAATAGTCTCCTGTAATTTAGTGTGTGCCAATGTGGCGAAATAGCAAAAAATAGACTGAAACTTAGAAACTACAAGGACGTGGAATTACGAATAAATCTGCGATTTGGAGCATGTAAATAAATAGACATTGTTTGTTGCTGGAACGCAATTTAACGCAACCCTCATTAAGAGTCAACCAATGAGCTTACATATTTAAGTATTTATCGAATGGGCAACTACTGTGCCAGTATCTACAATATTATTGATGGCAAACAAATGCGTAGCCGTTTTCTGCAATCACCTTAATCGCATATATTTCATCCACTTTATCTAAAAACCTGTGAAAGTTTCCACTAATGACTGTTTGATCAATATATAAGCTAAACCATTCATCTGGATTTCATGCCTTAACGGAATGGGTAGTAATTACCAATTTAGCAGTAATCATTTAAAATCCATCGAACAAATTAACCGGCAACCAGTAGCTACTATACTTAATTAACTACCGACTACAGGCAATTGAAGCTTAACGCTAAATGAATTAAAATATGCATTCTACGGCTTAATAAAAGGAATTGAATATGAAAGAGCATAACGAAAGCAACCTTAAGGAGAAGCGCGCTGAATCTAATCGCAGAGCAACCGACCGTCGAGTGGCTAATAGACGCAGCACAGAACGACGCACCAAATAACCACTAATGCTGCAAGAGGCTGTAAAAGTAATTGTGTAACTGCTCATAATCTATAACCTATTAAAAAGGGTAAATTATGAGCATTCTAATGGATCAAGAAAAACTCCAGGCTATGGCCGAAGAATTAGCCAAAGGCCTTAAAACTCCTGAAGACTTAAATAAATTNAGCGCATTCTTAACTAAACTCACTGTAGAAGCAGCTTTGAAAGGCGAGATGAATCATCACCTTGGCTATGAGAAAAGTGCTTCTATAGGGCGCCACAGTGGCAATAGTCGTAACGGNTCCTCTTCAAAAACNCTAAAAGGTAATCACGGAGAGATAGANCTANATACTCCTCGTGATCGCAACGGTACCTTTGAGCCTCAGCTTGTTAAAAAAGGCCAAACGCGCATCACTGGAATGGATGACCAAATACTCTGTCTATATGCTAAGGGCATGAGCACAAGAGATATTGTGGCGACATTTGAAGAGATGTATGGTGCTGAAATTTCAGCAGGTTTAGTCTCTCAAGTCACTAACTCAGTGATTGAAAAAGTCATTGAATGGCAGAATCGGCCGCTTGATCCTGTTTATCCCATCGTTTTTATGGATTGTATTGTGCTCAAAATCCGCCAAGACAAGCAGGTAATAAATAAGGCTATTTACCTCGTTCTAGGTATTAATTTAGAAGGAAAAAAAGAGCTACTAGGCATGTGGATATCACAGAATGAAGGCGCTAAATTCTGGCTTTCAGTACTCACAGAGCTAAAGAACCGTGGCGTGGAGCACCTCCTCATTACCTGCGTGGACGGACTAAAAGGCTTTCCAGAAGCAATTAGTGCTACCTTTCCTGAAGCCAAGATACAGCTCTGTATCGTACATATGATAAGGCATTCGCTAAAATTTGTTCCTTGGAAAGACTATAAAGCAGTCACCAGCGACCTTAAGTTGATTTACCAATCAAATACGGAAGACGAAGCCAAGCTTGAGCTAGAAAGGTTCGCCGAAAAATGGGATGGAAAATATCCACAAATCAGTAAATCATGGAATTCGCATTGGCATAACCTGACCACAATATTCTCGTATCCACGAGATATAAGAAAAGTAATCTATACAACTAACGCGATTGAATCACTCAACAGTGTCATTCGAAAATCGGTTAAAAACCGTAAAGTATTTCCAAGTGATGATGCAGCATTGAAGGTGATTTATTTGGCCGTAGAGTCTGCTTCAAAAAAGTGGACTATGCCAATTAGGAGCTGGAAGCCTGCACTAAATAGATTTATGATTGAGTTCGAGGAAGAATTAACTCCGTATATAAATAACTATAACTAAAAGAGCAGTTACACAGAATCAATTACATCCTCTGCTGCAACCCATTTAGCAGGCTTCTTGCCTGCTCTTATCAACGTTTCATAGCACTATATACTGCCTTGCTTTTCCACTACTAACACCCTCGCCTCACCGATAGGTTCTGCGTAATGCTCAGTACCAACACAGGCATAAAATATATCTCCAACTTCTAAAGTATCTTTTACCCCTTTGCCTGCCCGTTTATAATGCATTATGACAGTCCCATCGAGCACCACAAACACTTCTTTTCCATCGTTTATATGCCATTGATAGGGCTTATCGGTCCAATGCAAACGACAAGTGACACCGTTCATATTAGCTATTAATAGTGCATCCCATGCCTGTTCACCCTTGTATTGCTGACCTCTAATGATTTTCATCGCCACTTCCCTCGTAAGTTCATTAATAATGGTAGGCGAATCTATCACCGCGGATAAGCCTCTTTAACGCCAGTTATCGGGGATTTTAAGACAAGTTCAGGTATGCGAGCATTTAGATTATTAGCTTTATTAATATTATTAGACAAAAAGCATGCCTAAAAGAACAGATACAGGAGGGCTTAATGAGGTGGTTCTAACGAGATGTTGTTTTAGAGCACACAGCACCCACTTAAAGGCGAGTACTGTGCAATAAATAGTTGTTTTATCTAACTTCTATAGTCGCTTTTATGATTTTAAGCTCTTTCGAGGTACTTCCAGATCTACTGCCAAACTTTTCCAATGCTTTTACTGAATCCATGCCTTGGGAAACACGACCAAAGACGGTATGTCTTCCATCTAAGTGCGGCGTCGCTTTAAAGGTAAGAAAAAACTGACTGCCATCAGTACCTGGCCCCGCATTAGCCATACTGAGCATTCCAGGTTTATTGTGCTTAGCCGCAGGACTAAACTCTCCTTTATAATGATAACCAGGCCCCCCACGTCCAGTACCCGTTGGATCACCACCTTGTGCCATAAAATTAGTGATGACACGATGAAAAACAATATTATCGTAAAAACCTAAGCGAGTTAAATAGATGGTACTAGTAACGTGCATTGGCGCAACACTAGACAACAGCTCTATTTCAATGTCACCGCCCGTCGTTTGCAGATTCCAAAAATAGCTTTTCCCCTCGGAAAATTGCTGCATTGGCGGAATTGTTAACGAGCCCTTCCAGTTTGCTTTACTTTTATCAACTTTTTGGGCACTGATAAAGCTATCAATATTAGCAACAGCAACACCACTGACATCTGCCACTGCAAAACTACTTAGCGCACTAAACATTGCTGCACTTGCAACCAACATCTTAATTTTATTCATAGACATTTTCCCTAGGCCTTAAACTTCGAATTTTAACGGTAGCCAGTAATCTAACAACAAACCTATGGATGTAAACATAAATTTACATCCATAGTGGTTAACCAAGCTCAAATGTTACCTATATTGGATAACTACCTGCCTAGTTAGCAGTTTTAACGCTCAACAAAAGCCCGTTCAATCACATAGTGGCCTTGGTTGCCTTTATTAGCACCGATAAAACCCATCTCATCTAAGATGTCACAAAATTCATTTAACATTGCGGGCGATCCACAAATCATAAAGCGATCATGCTCAATATTTAAATCTGGAATTCCTAGATCACGAGTCAACTTACCACTGGTCATCAACTGTGTTAAACGCCCTTGATTACGAAACTCCTCGCGGGTTACCGTGGGATAATAACGTAATTTTTCACTAATGATATCGCCGAAGTATTCGTTTTTTGGCAATTCATTTTCAATGTAATCAGCATAGGCTAACTCAGACTTATAACGCACCCCGTGAGTTAAAATCACCTGATCGAATTGCTCGTATATTTCAGGATCTTTAATAATACTCATAAAAGGCGCCAGGCCAGTACCAGTACTCAATAAAAATAGACGCTTGCCAGGCAACAGATAGTCATCAATTAAAGTCCCAGTGGATTTTTTACCCACCAGCACTTTGTCACCCACTTTAATTTTTTGCAGCTTAGAGGTCAGCGGGCCATCAGGCACTTTAATGCTGAAAAATTCAAGTGAGTCCTCGTAATTGGCACTAGCGATACTGTAAGCGCGCATAATCGGCTTATCTTCGCCCTCTAAACCTATCATCGTAAAATGACCATTTTTAAATCTAAAACCTGGATCACGACTGGTTTTGAAACTAAATAGAGTATCATTCCAATGATGCACACTGAGAACTTCTTCTGTGACAATATTCGACATCTTACATCCACCTTCCACAAGTGAGTTAATTTTAAAATAGTTGCTTATTAAACACACAAAGAAAGCATGTCTTTATAACAAAAGGGAATAAAAAACTTTATATCTATTCCATTATTCTAATTATGTATCATCTCGAGTCAAATAACTTTTTCCACTATCTTTATATCAAAAGCACTGATAGCAACATTTTGGTGCGCTAAGATAATGATTTACCGGCTAGGTTTTTACGATGCTGAAGCACAATGTTCTTTATTTAGAACCGCCCAAGCACTTTGGAGACAATAGTTGTTTGTCTTCCTTGCCCGCCCACTCTTCGATGGTAAAAAGATGCAATGCAAGTGCATGAATAGGGTTATTCATTAAACTTGCCAGCAGCGCATAAATACTTTGGTGACGCTGTACAGCTCGCTTATTTAAAAAGTCATCGGAAATTAAAATAAGCTTGTAGTGACTCTCTGTGGCAGGACCAGAATGCATCTGGCTCTCATTTTCCAAATAAAATTCCTCAGTGTTTATTCCTTCTTTTACCAATGCTTCAATTGTTGTTGCTATGCTCATATAATCCTCTTAATACTAAGTAATTAAGCTTTCTTTGGTTCATTGTCCATTTTTTTAAAGCGGCTGTGCACTCGACGTGTCATCAACCATACAGCCCCTATCACTAAAGGCACTGACAACCCTACTAGCTCTTCGCGGCTAAGCAAAAAATGTTCTAGGTCAAACGAACTGATAATATATTTCACTAAACCTATGCTGTAATAGCTAATCGCTGCTACCGATAGCCCCTCGACTGCGTGCTGCATCTTCAATTGAATGTGCGAACGCCTATCCATTGATGTCAACAACAGCTGGTTTTGCTCCTGGATCGACAGCTCGACCTTAGTACGCATCATGTCAGACACTCTATCAATACGTTTAGAGAGGCTTTCCAAGCGCTCACTCACTGAGCGGCAAGTATTTACCGCGGGTGTTAAGCGCCGCGTAATGAATTCAGTCAAGCTCAAATGCCCGGACACTTCATCTTCACGTAATTCAGTGAGCCTTTTAATCACCAAATCGTAATAGGCAAACGTGGCAGAGTAGCGAAATGCGGTACGTGTACGCTGCGCCTCAACTTGTGCAGCCATGCTGGTCAATTGCGCTAAAATACCATGCTCAGAAAAATCATCCCCACAAGCTAATTGGTGAGTCAAGACTGCTAATTGATTATCCATGTTAGTTAAGCTACTGGAATTTTCACGCGCTAGCGGTAGTGCCATTAACGTCAACATACGATAGGTTTCTATCTCAATCAAACGCTGGGTTAAACGCCCTATCTGCGAATCACTCATTTGCGCATTGCCGATTAAAAATCTGCCAAAGCCATCTGAGTGCTGCTTAAACGAGGTCCAGACTCGTGCAGCGCCATTTTGCGGACTACTGCCTACTAACCTCAACCCTTCAAATGACTCTTTAGCTTTGCTTATAAGTTGCTCATCCTGCTCATCAATACACTGCAGTGCCAAATGGAAGTTCGCCACCACCATACCTGGCAAAGCTTCTAACCACCCTTGGGGTAATGGCGTTAAGCCCGTACTTTCAAAAGGTGCGGTGGTTGCTTGTAAGCTGACGAAAGTAAAGGCGGTAAATTCTAAATGCACCTCACGACGCACTCTAAAGTTTTTGGTTTCTAACTGTAAATTTACTTTATCTGCTGTAGGCGCTGGCTGTCCAAAAAACTCAAAAAGCTGCTGCAAATGTTTAAATTGTTGTGCTTTTTGTGTTTCGTCACTGAGCAATACAAAATGGGTAATATGCGCCGGACAGGGGATCACTTGATAGGGCCGCGAATGCATCTCCTCATAGAGCGACTCTAACAGCGGGTGATATTGAATACCTGATATTTTTACAGAGAGGTCTCGCTTAGCATCCATCACACTATTACCTTTTAACCACTAATTTTTGCCGACATCATCGGGTCTTTACAAAGATCGAAACTCATTAGATTTTCCTGACAGTCAAACCACTGGCGGAACAATTCAATGTTGATTTCCGGCCAGTAATCACCAAACTCATCCCACGCACTTAACTCATTTTCAAACATCTGCTGCCAAGAGCTGGTGAATAAAGTGTCGAAATCTTGTTCTTGAGCAACCTCATCAATGAGATAGACGGATCCCGATTCGCGTAATTGCGCGAGAGAGAGAAGCTCGTAACCGTCATCAACGCTGATTTTACCTTCTAACGTTGCCACCCAGTTTGCAAAAGGGGCTTTTGCCAATAGTGTAAAACTTGACCTGTTTATTAGTTTCATCGATATCTCTATTAATAAGTAAGCGTCTATTATGCTGTTTTCTACACAATATTAAATAGTTAATGATTTGTAGTAGGCGAAATGCTACATTGTTAGCCCTTGCAACACGTAGCCCTCAAGCCGATTGACGCGCATAAAAACACCATGAAAATACCCATTTTAAAATCCTTAGAAAGCCGCGAGCAATGGCTCTCTTTTTGCGCTCAAGACATCCCTTACGCTTATACTAGTACCCCTCTAGCACTGGTCGATTTTCAGAGCACTTATCTATTAATCACCGATATCAAAAAGAATCTTAGAGATGGTAGGCGTGCGAAAAAATACAGTATGGGCGCCCGATTAAGTAACGATGCAGCTTGGGCGTTAGTCGAGAGCTGTCAATGGAGCCTCAAAACGTTGCTACAAAAGCTTTCTAGCTTAGATTTTAGTTCAAATGTTCGCGATAATAGCGCTTTAAACGTGCATGGCGATTTAACTTTACGTCACTTCTTCTCTAAAGATAAGTGCATCATATCGCCACTGCTACTCGCCCAACTAACGCCGGTACAAAACACCCCAAAATCCTGGTTTTTAAACGACGTTAAAAGATTATTGAGTACACAGCAATACAGCGAAGTGAAGTGGCTGTCTAAAGACCCGCAATTAACCAGTGTTAAAGCCGTCTTAATTCAATTGATTAGCTACCCTGAGGGGTGGCGTATAGATATGCAAAAAGACAAAATTGTCCTTAGCTATCAAGACACCTTTATTTTGCGCTTTACTCCCGATATTTCAGTAGAAGCCGAACTTCCCGCGCTAATGCAACAGCTGTAACACCATCACAAACAATCATTAACGGATCTACCGCTAGCTCAGTACATATCCAACGTTCAAGATTTTGCGTTTCACCCACTATATTTCAATAGAAGCCGAACTTCCCGCGCTAATGCAACAACTGTAAAGCGATCACAATCGATCGATCATTAATGGATCTGCCGCTAGCTCAGCACAGATCCAACGTTCAAACAGCTGGATATTACTCTGCTCTTGATAGGCCTTAGGATAAACTAAGTAATAATGCCTTAAACTGGGCACACTAAGCTCAAACAAATTAATCAACTTGCCCTGCGCCAACTCTTGTCGAATCATTACTGGATCAATTAACGCCACACCAGCACCCGATAGACAGGCATCTAAGATTTGCGCGGTGTTTTGGAAATCAAACGACATGGCCGGTGTACTAAATACTCGCTGCTGACTTTCAAACCACTCTTGCCATTCGCTATCAACCTTGGCATTAATCAGTAGTGGCTGCTTTATTAAATCTTCAATACAGCTAACCTCTGCACTCATATTGGGATGACAGACCGCTGCCAGCCGCTCCCGACAGAGCAGCTTATCGACCATTCCTGGCCAGGGACCAGTGCCACGACGTATCACCAAATCAAACCCTTGCTGAGTAAACTCTGAAGCCACGGTACTGGTCTGCATTTTTAACTGCCATTCGGGGTAAGCTTGGCGAAATTTTTCAAGTTTAGGTAACAGCCAGCGAGTAGCAAAAAAAGGCACCACAGACATTTTGATCACTGATTGGCTTTCACTGCTAAATTCCAATAATTGGCGGGTGGCATTGAGCAAGGTCTCTATGCCAATTTTCACTTGCGGATAATACTTTTCACCCGCCTCTGAAAGAGCAACTTTACGATCTAAACGCAAAAACAGCGAGACTCCTAAACGCTCCTCTAATTGTCGAATCTGATGACTGACAGCAGAGGGCGATACAAATAATTCCTCAGCGGCAAGTGAGAAGCTTTTCAGCCTAGCGGCACTTTCAAAAGTACGCAGGCTATTTAGCGAAGGTAGTGACATACAAGCTTCCAAAGAGTTGAGATAACAAGCCTTCTACTATACATGAGTATTTACTCATCTGTAGACTGAATAGAAGTCTTTTGTTCAATTAACACTTTGAATCTATTATGTAGCCATCAAACATCCAGTAGAGGAGATACCCATGAATATTTCAGGAAACATTTTAATCAACGGTCAGTGGTTAGCAGGTGCAGATTCAACCTTTAATGCAGCCAACCCAGCCACAGGTGCAAAGTCTGCTGAATCATTTAGTAACGCTGACCTTGCACAAGTAGATTCAGCCGTTGAAGCTGCAGCTACTGCATTTGAAACCTATTCTCAATACAGCGATGTCAAAAAGGCAACTTTTTTACGCACTATCGCTGAAGAACTAGAAAACATTCGCCCAGATATTGTCGAGCGTGGCACTTGGGAGACTGCACTACCAGAAATGCGCATTAACGGCGAGCTAGGCAGAACAATCGGCCAGCTCGGCATGTTTGCTCAACTACTTGAAAAAGGCGATTGGAAGCGTCCCGTTATTGATCAAGCACAACCTGATCGCGCTCCACTACCAAAACCTGATCTACGCCTAACCCAAGTACCTTTAGGCCCAGTGGTGGTTTTCTCAGCGAGCAACTTCCCATTGGCATTCTCTGTCGCCGGTGGTGATACCGCCTCTGCTCTGGCTGCGGGCTGCCCGGTTATTGTAAAAACACACAGCGCCCACCCCGCTACCTCTGAGCTAGTCGCTGGTGCCATTTTAAAAGCGATTGTTAAGTGTGATGTACCTAAAGCCGTTTTTGCCATGATTCACGGCAGTGGCCGTATTATTGGTACTGCATTAGTTAAACATGCAAAAGTAAAAGCGGTTGGCTTTACCGGCTCTATTGCAGGTGGTCGTGCACTTTATAATGCTGCAGTATCGCGCCCTGAGCCTATTCCGTTCTTTGGTGAGCTGGGATCAACTAACCCTGTTTTCCTATTAGCGGCATCTTTAGAGCAAAAAGCAGAGCAAATCGCCGAGTCATTTTTAGCATCGTTAATGATGGGTGTTGGCCAATTCTGTACCAGCCCAGGCATGTTAATTGCTGTTAAAGGCCCTGCCTTTGATCGCCTACTTGCCACCCTTGCTGAAAAAACCCCAACACTGGGTGCGGGAAGCATGTTAACTGCCGGTATTTGCGACAGCTACAACAAGCTTTGCGCAAAACGTGACGCTATATCAAGCCTAAAGAGCATCGCCAAAGGCGCAGCCGCTGACAGCAGCGCGAGCCAAGCACAAGTTGCACTGTTTAGCATTGATGCCACTGACTATTTAGCAAACCTAGATTTAGAAGAAGAAGTATTTGGTCCTTCTACCTTAGTGATTGGCTGTGACAGTGAAGCACAGATGTTAGAAGTTGCCACCAGCATGAAAGGCCATCTAACCGGTGCTATCTTTGCGCAAGAGCAAGATCATAGTAGCGCTGCTAAATTACTGCCAATCTTGCAGCAACGCATTGGACGTGTATTGTTTGACGGTTACGGAACAGGTGTTGAGCTAAGCTCTGCAATGTCTCATGGCGGTCCTTACCCTAGTAGCTCAGCATCACAAACAACATCTGTCGGCACCCGTGCAATCGAGCGTTTCACCCGCCCACTTTGCTACCAGAACACCCCTGATGCACTATTACCAGTTGAGCTTCAAAACGCTAACCCGAACGGCATCATGCGTTTGGTTAACGATAAGTGGTCTGACAAAGCGATCGGTTAATATATTTTTAAATATGATAACCATGATCAAATAGCGCCGATACAGGCGCTATTTTTTTATCCAATCATCCTGTATCCCTTTTATTAGGCCAGTTAGATATCTTAGATCAGGAAGCCTTATTGATATGTTGTTACGAGTATTAGCGATATTTAGCTGATATGTCCTCTAGTGCCCCTCTAGCTTGTAATCGAGACAAAGCTTGTACGAACTTCTCTCTGACTTCTTCGCTAACGCCTTTTTTACTGAAACCAAAATAGACATTATTTTTAAAGAAAATAAAGGGATGCTGCTTATAGACACCCTTGGGAAAGACCTCCTTAATTTTATAAACCGTCGTATATTGATTACTAAGAACCCCCAGTATCCGATCTTTATTCAATTTTAAAATATTGGTTTGATTGCTGCCATATTCAAATCGATCGTAAAACAACTGGTCTGTTTTTAATTTACTCATCACCGCTTCGCCGTAAAACACCCCTCTTTGGATGCCAATTCGTTTAGGTAGATTCTTAATATCGTCTAAGCTAGTAATTATATAATCGGAATTTTTTTTCACCGTCATCACTTGCGTTTCATCCAGCATAGGACCAATGAAATGAGTAAATACCTCACGTTCTTTAGTAAAAGACATATTTAAAACCACATCTATCCCCCCGTACTCCAACAAATGAAGACCACGTTTCCAGGGTGTTTTTACGAACTTAATACGACAATTTGCCTCTTTAAACAGCGCTTGTGTTAGCTCTACTGCTACACCACGCCAGCGCCCTTTTTCATCTTGATAGTACTGAGGCTTGAAATCTGAGACTCTTACCGATAGCAAACATTCCCCATAACTGACACTAGATAAAAGTAACAATGAAACAACAACTAAATTCTTCACAGTAGCCCCTTATTGCAGAACTGCGCATCATTTCTATAACGCGCAGCAACTGTTGATACAAACCTCTTTACTTATTAAACCCTTAATATTAATGAAATATAAACAAGTAAAGAAACCGACACTCAAAGCAAATAATAACTGATGAATTGTTACAATGGCAGCAGGTTAATTCTTAAAAGACGTATTAATAAATTTGTGCATAAGAGCATTTATCTTTAAGCAGCACCTGCTTTTTGAAAATTAGCCCGGTAACTTAAAGGGCTCACTCCCAAATGACGCCGAAAGTGGTGCCTAAGTGTTTCTGCAGTCATAAAGCCACTGCGATAAGCTATTTCCTGCACTGATAACGAACCCAACTCTAACAGTTCCTTCACCAACGAAATCCGCTCTAGCGTCAGCCAATTTTTAGGGGTCTCGCCAGTACTGTGCTTAAATTTTCGCAACAGGGAACGCTGTGATAAATGACTCTGTTTTGCCATGCGCTCAATACTCCACTGCTGTTCTAAATTACTTTTCATGGTATCTAAAAGTGGTGCTATATCGCCCGCTTGAGTATTGAAGTTCATCGGCCTGGGGATAAACTGAATCTGCCCGCCATCTCGGTGTGCAGGCAACACTAAACGGCGTGCTACATTGTTGGCATATTTCTGGCCAAAATCTTGAGCGACAATATAGAGGCATAAATCTAAACCGGCGGCAGAGCCCGCCGAGGTCAAAATATTACCCTCATCTATGTAGAGCACATTGGGATCGATATCTAGTTCTGGG
Organism: Oceanospirillaceae bacterium; assembly: GCA_013215375.1. Classification (GTDB taxonomy): domain Bacteria; phylum Pseudomonadota; class Gammaproteobacteria; order Pseudomonadales; family Balneatricaceae; genus Rs1. The sequence continues at coordinate 53,735 of JABSRB010000005.1, forward strand.
TGTTTTTGCTGTAGCTGATCTACGTAACGCCAGTGAGTCGTCACCGTTTTACCCGCCAGCAGATCACATTGCGCTAGAATTCCCACCGCTGAGCAGATAGTGGCAATCCTAGCGCCATTGGCATGCGCTCTTATCAAAGATTCTTTAAATGCCTGCGGAACTTGCTGATCAATACCGCGCCATCCCGGTAATATAATTAAGTCAGATTGCTCTAACGCCGCTAAATCGAAAGGTGCTTCAAAGCGTATTTGACCCATAACATTTAATGGCCCCTGTTCAATCGCGATCACCTGATATCTATACCAGTTATCAAACTCAGGTCTGGGCAGAGCAAAAATTTCCATGGCAATACCGAATTCAAACATGCACAGGCCGTCATAGGCGACGATGGTTACTAATGGGGAGCTGGCGTTATTCACTGACATTCATTGAATTCCTATGCTTATTCACTTTGGCGTTATTTTAACGCATATTGTCAAAAACGCCAATACACACACACTTTTGTATCGGTAAAATGGCCACATAAATTCAGACTACAAACTTAAGGATAAACAATATGAGTAATGCCGTAACCACCGTACAAGCAGCACCTTGCACACAAGCCGCTGCCTACTTTAAATCAACCTTGACCTTTGAAACTGATTGCTGGGATGTCAATGATGCACTCAATGCAGGTGGAGAGGGTTTTGTACTATTAGATGTTAGAAGCCCCGCGGCCTTCGCCTTGGGTCACGTGGAGGGAGCGATTAATTTACCGGTAGGCAAACTGATTAAAAGCAAGCTAGCCCAATGGCCAGTAGACAGGTTAATTGTCACTTATTGTGCAGGACCACACTGCAATGGCGCGACGAAAGGCGCAATAAAACTAGCCGAGCTAGGTCGTCCCTGCAAAATCATGATTGGCGGCATCACCGGCTGGGTAGATGAAGGTTTTAATCTTACTGAAGGCGTGTAGTTGATATAAACCAAAGGTAGCAAACCAAGAGGTTGTCCGAGAACTTCGATTACAGTTAGCCTATCCGTACTCGAACAGCCTCTTAGAGGAAAGTATAAATTGAATATCACCACAAACAGTCAAATACGTTTTTTTGAATCACCAGACATCCCCCAAGTACTGCTGCTAATGAAGGAGCTGGCTTTGTTTGAAGGCTATTTAGCAGACTTCGCAATTACCGAGCAATACCTGGCTGAACAAGGTTTTGGGAGCGCTCCTTTGTTTCAGGTATTAATCGCAGAGCTCGATCAAAAAATCGTAGGTTACGGCGCTTTTTATACCGTGCCTTTTACCTTCAAAGCTAGACCTAAAATCGTACTCAAAGAATTGTATTTCTCAGAGAATGCCCGCGAATCTGGCTTGGGAAAAGCCCTATTTACACGTTTACGAGCGGAAGCTATCGCGCTAAATGCCTGTGCTATCGAATGGTTAGTATTAAAGGACAACCATCCTGCTCAAGCTTTTTATGCTAAACAGTCAGCACAACTTGATTCACAGTGGCAAAACTGGACACTTGCTTTACCTTAAGCTTCGATTTTTCGCTAGAGCAGACCCTACATTTTGTTCTTGTAGCTCGTAGCTCATCACTTATAGCTCATCACTCATCACTTATAACTGTCCCTCTAACCAATGCGGCGCAATATCAACGCTGCATTTACCCCGCCAAAACCAAAACCATTACAGAGTACATATTCAACTTTTTTACGCCTCGCCTGCAGGGGTATCAAATCAAGATCTTGCATCTGATCATCTACATTGTGCAAATTTAACGTGGCAGGCAATACATCTTCAAGCAATACTTTGGCACTAAAAATAGCCGCCACCCCTCCCGCTGCACCTAACAGATGCCCTGTTGCAGATTTTGTCGATGATATCGGGATATTAGGCAAGTAATCGCCAAACACTCTGCGCAGTGCATTGATCTCACCTAAGTCTCCCACAGGTGTCGAAGTAGCATGAGCATTAATATAGCCAATTTTCTCAGGTCTTATCTCGGCCATTGCCAATGCCGACTGAATTGCTCTTGCAGCTCCCTCTCCATTTTCAGGTCCAGAGGTTAAATGATAGGCATCAGCACTAGTGCCGTAGCCGACAATTTCTACTAGCGGTGTTGCATCACGCGCTTTAGCATGCGCTAAGCTTTCAATCACCAGCAAACCCGCTCCCTCACCCATCACAAAGCCCGCACGGTTTTGATCAAAAGGGCTAGAGGCACGCTCTGGTGCATCATTGTCAGTAGATAACGCCTTGAGCGCACCAAAGCCCGCCAGCGCCAGTGGATCTATACAAGCTTCAGTACCTCCCGCTAATGCGATAGTCGCTTCATTAGTACGGATCAAACGCATGGCATCGCCTATCGCCTGTATGCCCGCGGCGCATGCCGTAACAGGCGTGCCTATCGGACCTTTAAAACCATGTTTGATCGAGACATTGCCCGCCGCTAAGTTAGCCAAAAAAGCCGGCACAGTAAAAGGCGATACTCGCCGCGCACCACGCTCTGCTAATACTCTTTGCGCATGGGTAATAGTCGGTAGACCACCAATACCGGTTCCTATGAGAGTAGCGCTGGCGATTTGCGCTTCTTCAGTGGCCGCCTGCCAATTAGCTTGCTTTAATGCTTGCTCTGCTGCTGCCAACGCATAAAGCGTAAAAAGGTCGACTCGTTTTTGCTCTTTTTCACTTAGATAATCGCTGGCATTAAAACCGCCACTGCGCTCTAAATGAGTGGGCACTAGCCCGGCGATTTGGGTTTTTAATCCCTCTGCCCAAGGTTTGTCAATGGCGCGAATACCCGATTCACCAGCAATCAAACGTTGCCACACCAGATCAACACCCACACCTAGTGGTGTCACCAAACCCATGCCAGTAATTACAATGCGTTGCTCATCAGTCATATTTTTAATCTTTTAAGGCTACTAGAGATGTCTATGCTAAACTCCTTCTATATATGATCAAGATAATATATAAGATTTGTTAGCCAACACAGGAAATGATCAATGCCCTATACCTTAGAGCACAAAAGCCAAAGTAGAGACCGCATATTAACGGCGGCGGTGGATTTATTCTGTCGCTTTGGCTTTGACCAGATCAGTATCACGCGAGTAATGAAGCAGGCCAATATGACCCACGGTGCATTTTATGCCCACTTCAAATCCAAAAGCGAACTCTATGCACTGGCAATAAGGCATGCTGCTATGCAATCCCTCTGGGTAAAAGAGCAACACAACATCAGTAATATTGGACACTTCACGACATTGATCGACGCCTATTTGAGCTTAGCTCATGTCAATCAATTAGGTGCGCCTTGCCCTCTGGCGTTTTTAGTCACAGACGTAGCGCACTGTAATGACGCGGTCCGCGAAAGCTATCAGCAAACGTTTCAGGCAATGTTAACCAGCATGTCAGAACAATTGACAGCATTGGGACTAACCCACAGCTATTCACTGGCGCAGCAAATTCTCACGCGTCTAGTAGGTACTGTCTCTATTGCGAGAACACTGGCAGATAAGGACTTACAGCAAAGCTTGTTAGAGAATAGTCGACGCGATTTGCACCAACTACTGGCCCCGACTGCAGTCCTGCATAAATAATGAATATGTAAGAGGATGTGTTGAAGCTAGCTTAGGCATTAGAGTATTTAGGTGATGTTATAAAGGTTTAGCGCCAACTGTGAGCTTCAATCAGCGGCTATAGAAATAAGCCGCGATGATTTAGGCTCCGCCTAATTCATCTCTAATAAAGATCCCTGGGCAAACCCTCTCGCGTCGCGAGCCTTCAATTACGGATGCGGGGTATTCCTAGTGACTTTTGGTTCGTACAAGTTCACGCCCAAGGGGTGGGAAATTAAACCCTTGGTGATTTAGGTTTCCCCTAATTCATTTCTATTAAAGGGTAAAGTTCTCGGTAGACAACTCATGATTACTCAATAGAGTATACCTGGCATCTTCCACCGCTTTATCCAGCAATTGCTGCATTTCAAAACGTGCCCGCTCGGGATCTTTATCCCGAATACCAATAAAGACCGCTTTGTGCGCAGGCAGGGAAGAAACTTGTGCCCGAGGTTTAGCGCTGGATAAATGAAACGATCCCATCAGCGCTGTCTCTATCATCATCCCCATAGAATGCATAAAGGGATTGCCACTGGCATCCACTATGCCTAAATGGAAAGCCAAATCGCTGTCCAATACCGCCTGGGTATCTTGCTCGGTATTTTCCATCGCGTAATAGGCATCGCTAATTACTTGTAACTGCTCATCTGTACGGCGTTTGGCGGCCATCGCCGCCGCATTGGGCTCAAATATTTGACGCATTTCGAACAGTGATTTTAGAAAATCAACCGAGGGTGATGTTTCAAAATGCCAAGCCAGAACATCGGGATCCAACATGTTCCACTGTGTCTTGTGTTTTACCTTGGTGCCCACTTTAGGTTTAGACTCCAACAGCCCCTTTGCCGCCAGCACTTTAAATGCCTCACGCAGTGCAGTGCGAGATACCGACAACTCAATACCAAAAGCATCTTCGTTAGGCAGTGTTTCGCCCTCCTCATAGTCACCGCCAATAATACGTCGACCAATGATGTGCGCGATACGTCCATGTAAACTACGAGTAGAAAATCGTCTAATACTTTTCATAAGCCCTGCGGATTAATCGCTATAAAACAAAATATAAGCGGCTGTTAATGGAGGAGCGCAATTGTAACATGAGATCTTTTATTGTTAGGGATTGATGAACAATTTATTGCTGTATCCCCTCTTTATTTAAGGAGATACAGCGACATTCACTCTATAGCTACTGTTTGCTCTTAGAGTAGACATCAAACCAAACGGCTAGCAGAAGTACTGAACCTTTAATCACTTGCTGCCAATCGATACCGACACCCATAATCGACATACCGTTGTTCATCACACCCATCACTAGTGCACCAATAACCGCACCGATAATTTTACCAACACCGCCTTTAACTGCAGCACCGCCAATAAAGCAGGCTGCAATCACATCGAGCTCCATGCCTAAACCGGCCTTAGGCGTCGCTGTATTTAAGCGCGCTGCAAAAACCAGCCCCGCCAATGCCGCCAGCATGCCCACCACTACAAACACATAAAAAGTAATGCGCTCTGTCTTGATTCCCGACAAGTGTGCCGCTTTTAGATTACCGCCCACTGCGTATACTCTTCGACCTAAGGTCGTTTGCTGAGTACCAAAGGTAAACAGCGCTATCAGTGCAAACAATATAAGCGCGACATTAGGTAAACCGCGATAAGAAGACACTAAGTAACTAAAGTACAAGATAGCGCCACTCATAAAGATCATGCGTGCCACAAAGACCAGATACGGCTCTTCGACAAAATCGTGTTTTTCTTGATTCGCCCGAGTTTTAAACTGCATATAGGCGAGTACTAAAGCAACCACCGCACCGAATAACATCGATGTCATATGAAACTTCTTAATACTGAAAAAATCACCAATAAAACCGGAACTCAGCTTTTGAAATTCAACAGGAAACGGCCCCACAGACTGACCTTCAAGTATCGCCAAACTTAAGCCGCGAAAGATCAACATCCCCGCTAAAGTCACGATAAACGCCGGTATCTTGTAATAAGCCACCCAAAAACCTTGGGCTGCACCAATTAAACCACCAGCTGCTAAACAAATAGCGGTAGCAGGCACATAGTGCATTTCGAAGTTAACCATCAGTACGGCGGCCAAAGCACCAATAAAACCGGCCACTGAGCCCACCGACAAATCGATGTGCCCTAGTACTATCACCATCAACATGCCCAGCGCCATAATCACGATATAGCTGTTTTGCAAGATCAAATTAGTGACGTTCAAAGGCTTTAATAAAATGCCATCGGTGACTATCTGGAAGAAGATCAAAATGGCCACAAAAGCCAATAATATACCGTAATCACGTAAGTGGCGGCTGAAATAACCCCAATAATTTTGACTGGTCGCGCTCTCACCCGCCCCTTTGGCACTTACTGTGCCCATTTGCTCACTGCTCATTGCTTGTCTCCCGAATTCATAATCGCGCGCATAATTTTTTCTTGGCTAGCTTCTGCTGCCGGCATTTCTCCAACCAACCGGCCTTCATTGATGACATAAATTCTGTCACAGATTCCCAGTAACTCTGGCATTTCTGAAGAGATCACGATCACTGCTTTGCCCTGTTCAGCCAGCTCGTTAATAATTCCATAAATTTCATATTTTGCCCCAACATCAATGCCGCGTGTTGGCTCATCAAGCATCAAAATTTTAGGCTCGGTAAACAGCCATTTACTGAGCACTACTTTCTGTTGATTACCGCCTGAGAGATTGCCAACATCTTGTTGAGTATTCGCACACTTGATATTGATTTTTCTCTGATAACTTTTTGCAATGGTCATTTCCTGCATCTGATCGATCACACCGCGCTGTGATATACCGGCAAGATTTGCCAGTGAAATATTTTTCTCGATGCTTTGCTCTAATAACAAGCCGCATTCTTTGCGATCTTCTGTGACATAGGCGAGACCATGATTCATGGCTTTCTCAATCGTCGACAAATCGACTTCTTCACCATCAATATAAGCAGTTCCAGATATATTCTGGCCATAGCTGCGACCGAAGGCGCTCATCGCCAGTTCGGTGCGCCCTGCACCCATTAACCCGGCGATGCCAACCACTTCACCTTTGTTAACATTAAGGCTAATGTTATTGACCACTTTTAAATCTTTGTGCTGCGAATGATGTACTGTCCAATCTTTAAGCGAAAAAGCCTCCTGGCCAATTTCACAATCACGTTTAGGATAGCGCTCAGTTAACTCCCGCCCAACCATGCCTTTGATGATGCGCTCTTCACTGACTTGGTGGGTAGAACAATCGATGGTTTCAATGGTGGCACCATCACGGATAATGGTCACCGAATCTGCAACTTTGGCGATTTCGTTTAATTTATGCGAAATCAATATAGAGGTAATACCTTGGCTTTTAAACTCCAACAACAAGTTCATTAAGGCATCACTGTCCTTTTCGTTTAAGCTCGCAGTGGGCTCATCCAAAATCAATAATTTAACATCTTTAGATAGCGCTTTGGCTATCTCTACCAACTGCTGTTTACCCACACCACAATTGGTAATTAAAGTATCGACGGATTCATCTAAACCCACTTTTTTCAGTAGCTGTTGCGCTTTAGAACGCACTTCGTCCCAATCCATGACTCCGTAATTGGCGCGCTCGTTACCTAAAAATATATTTTCCGCAATAGACATTTGCGGTACCAGTGCCAACTCTTGGTGAATAATGATAATGCCCAGCGCTTCTGAGTCTCTGATATTATCAATCTGCTGCAACTTGCCTTGGTAGAGTACATCGCCCTCATAAGTAGTATGCCCATAGACACCACTGAGCACCTTCATCAAGGTCGATTTTCCCGCGCCATTCTCACCTACTAAGGTGTGAATTTCTCCACGCTTGACGCTCAAGCTCACTTTATCTAGTGCCTTAACACCAGGAAAGCGCTTGGTGATCTCACGCATTTCTAATATTGTTGTATCCATTGTCGATCTCTTGTCACTTAGATTTAACAACTAAGCCCTATGCTGAACACTGGAGAGTTTCTAACAACACAGGGGCTTAGCTTGTTAAGATCGGACCAATAAACAATCCGATCTGCTAGCTACTTAGATTACTTAAACTGGCTTTTCTTATAGTAACCACTACCTAGCAATACTTCTTCCCAGTTACTTTTATCAACACTAACAGGTGCTAACAAATAAGCGGGAACCACTTTTACACCGTTGTCATAGGTCTTAGTATCATTAATCGGTACTTCACCGCCTGAAAGAGCGGCATCAACCATTTGCACCGTCACTTTGGCAAGTTCACGGGTATCTTTAAATACTGTTGAGCGCTGCTCGCCGGCAATAATAGACTTAACAGAAGGCACTTCAGCATCTTGGCCTGTCACTATCGGCATCGGTAGATCAGCAGAACCATAACCCACACCTTTAAGTGCAGAAATAATGCCAATACTCAATCCATCATAAGGAGATAACACCGCATCAATGGTCTTCTCAGTGTAATTAGCACTGATCAAGTTATCCATACGCGCTTGTGCGACAGCACCGTCCCAACGCAGTGTCGATACTTTCTTCATACCCAACTGCCCTGATTGAACTACTAGCTTACCGCTATCAATGTGAGGCTGTAGGATTGACATAGCGCCGTCATAGAAGAAATACGCGTTATTATCATCTGGCGATCCACCGAACAGCTCAATATTAAACGGGCCGCTGGCATTTTTAAGGTCTAATGCGCTTTCGATGTAACTTGCCTGCAACACTCCGACTTTAAAGTTGTTGAACGTGGCATAGTAATCAACGTGCTCTGACCCTTTAATCAGGCGATCATAAGCGATGACCTTAATATCAGAATGCGCCGCTTGCTCTAGAACATTGGATAGCGTGGTGCCATCAATAGCAGCAATGACCAACACGGTCACACCTTTGGTGATCATGTTTTCTATCTGCGCTAACTGGTTCGGGATATCGTCTTCAGCATACTGTAAATCAGTGGTATAACCCGCTGCTTCAAACTGCTTCACCATAGAGTTACCATCGGCAATCCAACGCGATGATGACTTAGTCGGCATAGAGATACCGATATTTCCTTTATCGGCATATACCGCAGGGGCGGCACTCAGTGCGAGTGCAAATGCTGAAAGTACTAATTTTTTGAATTTCATGTTACTGCTCCTAACATTATTTTTATTTATTGTTTAAATTCAATCTAATGAAGCCATATTTTAATTTAACTTCTACCACCACTATTTAAATCAAACAGTGCTGGCCTTTGGAAGCAAGCTTCCGAAGTCTTGGTCAAAAACGGTCAATCCAGCCATCATAAAGTACGTACTTTAATCGGCTTTGACGGCTTTTCGACACACAATCTATTACGTAAAGGTCGGCCAAACACCTTAGACTCAATTTCAAAGACATCACCTTCGCGGGTTTTTATTCCCTCGCAGAAACTGAGTGTCGCCGTGCCAAAAAAGTGCAAGTGCAAGTCGCCAGGCCTTCTAAACAGCGAGTATTTAAAATGGTGATGTTCCAAGTTTTCCAGTGAGTGGGACATATTGTCCTCGCCACTCAAAAACGATTGCTGCCAGACAATTTCTCCCTCTCTGATCAATCTAGAAACGCCCTCCACATGCTTAGGCAGCTCGCCCAATAACAACTCTGCACCTATCGCGCAAGGCCGTAATTTAGAATGCGCAAGGAATAGGTAATTTTCACGCTCGGTCAAATGATCGGAGAATTCATTGCCAAGTACATATCCCAAACGGTAGGGAACACCGTTACTGCCAATTAAATAGACACCGGCAATCTCCGGCTCTTCAGAGCCCTCTAAAGCAAAGTTTGGCGAGACTAAATCCGTATCTGAAGCGGCTACGATGGAGCCGTCGCCTTTATAAAACCACTCAGGCTGCACTCCTAGCTCACCCGCTGCAGGCTTGCCATTTTCCAAGCCCATTTGAAACATTTTCATCGAGTCAGTGAGATCATCATTTTGCGCATGCATTTGGTTTCTGGCATTAGCGCTGCCTAAATGGGTTAAACCAGTACCTGTTACCAACATATGCGCATCATCAGGATGGTCAATCGGTGCTAACAAACGTCCTTGATCAACAATCTCTGCATAATTCAAACACTCATCACTTAACAGCGAGACAGCCAGCACTTCTATACTGATGCGCTCATCGATGGCTTTTTGCGCTAATTGGGCGGTAGTGTTGATAGCGATCAGAGGCGTGATACCGTCAGTGGTAACCGCACCGACTGATCGTGTTTTACTTTCATTAATATATTGAATTAAACGCATTACTTATCCTTACCTTTGTTTTCGTTTTAATCTACAACAGCGCGCTGACTGGCGTTAAATCACACCCAACCTGCATCCACATTGAAGCTCTGTGCAGTGATCATAGAACTGTCATCGGCCGCTAAAAACAGTGCCAAATTGGCGATGTCTTGTGGCATTAATGCCGCATCAAGACACTGGTTGTAGGCTATTAATTTTTTCGCATCTTCATCAACCCAATTATCCAGCTGGCGCTGTGTCATTACCCAGCCAGGCACTAAAGTATTCACTCGAATATTGAAAGGACCAAAATCACTGGCCAGAGAACGAGTCAAACCGTGAATGGCTGCTTTTGCGGTGGTGTAGCCCGGCATACCACCCTGCTTGGTCATCCAGCTAATTGACCCGAAATTGATAATAGAGCCGCCAGCCATTTTCATTTTAGCTAGCACCGCTTGAGCGGCAAAAAAAGCCGGTTTCAAATTAACCGCTTGGCAGTTATCCCAAAATTCAGGGGTGACATCTTCAACCGCGTGACGGGTATCGTTGGCGGCATTATTGAGTAATACATCAACGGCCCCAAAGACCTGTTCCGCTGTTGCTACCGCTTGTCTTAGCTGTGTTATATCCGTTAAATCACAAGTGATAAATAAAGGTTTATGCGCACTATCTTGCAGTGACTCGCTCAGTAGCTCGCCCGCTTGTTGCTGTATATCTACAAAGCAAACTTTAGCGCCTTGGGCGGCAAAAGCACTCACTAACGCGGCACCAATACCGGTGGCACCGCCGGTGATAAATACTGATTTCCCCACCAGGGACGGGTAGATTGCCAAGTTAGACATTAATGAGACTCCCTAGGCACATCGTGGCCGCGACAGCCCACCAAGAAATCTAAATCGACGCCTTTATCTGCCTGCAATACCGTATCGCGATAGAGCTTTTGGTAGCCGCCAACGATGAGTGGTAATGGAGCACTCCATCGCTCGCGCCTGCGGGCTAATTCTTCATCGCTGACTTCAAGATGCAAAGTGCGCTCGGGAACATTCAAGGCAATAATATCGCCATCTTCAACCAGCGCTAAATTACCGCCAATAGCTGCCTCTGGTGCCGTGTGTAAAATCACCGTACCGTAAGCGGTGCCACTCATGCGCGCATCAGAAATGCGAATCATATCGGTGATACCGCGCTTTAGTATCTTCGGTGGCAAGCCCATATTACCGACCTCTGCCATACCAGGATAACCACAGGGGCCACAGTTTTTCAGTACTAAGATGCAGTTTTCATCAACGTCTAAATCGGGATCTTCGATGCGCTCTTTGTAGTGTTCGATACTTTCAAAAACCACCGCACGCCCGGTGTGAACCATTAATGCAGGCGTGGCTGCTGAAGGTTTTATCACCGCGCCTTTTAAGGCCAAGTTACCACGTAATACAGCAATGCCGCCGCTTTTTACTAGCGGCTTATCGACCGGCAAAATAACCTTTGGATTGTGATTGACCACATCCTTATTGTTTTGCCAAATAGTATTGCCATTAACGGTCATGGCATCTTTGTGCAATAAATTATTGTCTCCCAAAGTTTTTAGTACCACTGGCAAACCACCGGCGTAATAAAACTCTTCCATCAAGTATTGACCTGATGGCTGTAAATTCACAATCGTTGGCACATCTCGTCCGACTCTATCCCAGTCATCTAAGGTTAAATCAACCCCGACCCGACCCGCTAATGCCAGTAAATGCAATACTGCATTGGTGGAGCCGCCGACTGCAGCGTTAGTGCGTATGGCATTTTCAAAGGCATCTTTGGTCATTATGTGCGAGGGACGAACATCATCATTCACCAAATCGACAATTTTGCGGCCTGACATTTGCGCCAGTACATAACGCCTAGAATCCACCGCCGGAATCGCCGCATTTTGTGGCAGCGACATGCCCAGCGCCTCGACCATACTTGCCATTGTCGATGCAGTGCCCATAGTATTACAGCTGCCTGCACTGCGAGACATACCCGCCTCTGCTTCTAGAAATTCATTGGAACTCATCTCGCCCGCTTTAATCGCCTCTGCGTATTTCCATAGCGCGGTACCAGAACCAACGTCCTGATCACCATATTTGCCATTGAGCATAGGCCCGCCAGAGACCACGATCGCCGGCAAATCACAACTCGCCGCCCCCATCATTAATGCCGGGGTAGATTTATCACAGCCGACTAATAACACCACGCCATCAATAGGATTACCTCTGATGGCCTCCTCAACATCGATACTGACTAAGTTGCGAAATAACATAGCTGTAGGTCGTAAGCTGGACTCCCCAGGCGATGACACTGGAAACTCTACGGGAATCCCCCCCGCCTGATAAATACCTATTTTTACCTTATCCGCGATGGCCCGAAAGTGTGCATTACAGGGCGTTAGCTCCGACCAAGTGTTACAGATACCAATAATAGGACGACCGTCGAAGGTATCATCAGGTAACCCTTGGTTCTTCATCCAACTGCGATGATATATAGCATCGCGACTTTCGCCGCCAAACCAAGCTTGCGAGCGTAGTGTTCTAGTTTTTTTCATAGCAATGTTTTCTCATCCACATCAGATACAAAGGAACTTCTTATTCCTCATACAATATGAATTAATATTATTGCCTTTTGCATATATTTTCAACGATTTGTCACAAATAAACTGGATTTATATTTTTTAATGTTTAAAAACAGATGCTTATATAGATTCTATTCATCATACTATTACACTAAATGCCTTGTCTAATTTGCAAAACTCACACTTTCAGTGCTGAATCTGTTAAAAAACAATCAGGCCTACGCCAAAGTAAACGGTTAACATTAACTATCTTATGGTGATTACCCACCAATTTTTCGATATTAACCTTGTTAAACACCGTCCTTAGTTACGTAATTTTATTTGCTCATTACTATTTCTAATACTATTGCAGATAGATTAGATTTTGTTGGCAAAAGCTGTTGAAATCAATACAACAGAACTCCCTTCGCTGCGCTAAAACGAGCAAGCGCAACAATGTAATTATAAGAAGTACTTAGGATTAATCATGGACAAGAATAGAAAACTGCGCTCTCAGGCTTGGTTCAACAACCCTGAAAACCCTGGCATGACCGCTTTGTATATAGAGCGTTATTTAAATTATGGTTTAACCCGTGAAGAGCTGCAATCTGGCAAACCTATTATAGGCATCGCGCAAACAGGATCTGATTTATCGCCTTGTAACCGCCATCATATTGAACTGGCCAAGCGTGTTAGGGACGGTATCATTGCCGCGGGGGGCATCCCGATGGAGTTCCCAGTGCATCCCATTCAAGAAACGGGCAAGCGCCCTACGGCAACCTTAGATCGCAACCTCGCCTACCTAGGGTTAGTTGAATTGTTATACGGCTATCCCATTGATGGTGTTGTATTAATGATAGGTTGTGACAAAACCACTCCCGCCTGTTTAATGGCGGCAGCAACCGTTGACATCCCCGCCATAGCGCTTTCTGTGGGTCCAATGCTCAATGGTTGGCACAAAGGCAATCGCACGGGATCAGGCACCATCATTTGGGAGGCGCGTGAAAAGCTCGCCACTAAAGAGATCGACTACGAAGAGTTTATGGAAATAACTACCAGCTCAGCCCCTTCAGTCGGTTTTTGCAACACTATGGGCACGGCGTCCACCATGAACACCCTTTCAGAAGCGCTCGGTATGCAACTACCAGGCTCCTCTGCAGTACCGGCACCGTATCGTGAGCGCGGTCAGTACTCTTACAAAACCGGCCTGCGCATCGTCGACATGGTATGGGAAGATTTAAAACCTTCTAACATCATGACCCGCGATGCTTTTGAAAATGCCATCGTCGCCAACTCCGCCTTTGGCGGCTCCACCAACGCGCCTATTCACTTAATTGCCATTGCTAGGCACATCGGGGTAGAGCTTACCAATGATGACTGGCAAACTTTTGGCCACAAAATACCACTGCTGGTCAACATGCAACCCGCCGGTAAATATCTAGGTGAAGACTTCCACCGCGCCGGTGGCGTACCTGCTGTTATCGCCGAATTGCTGCGAGAAAAACTACTGCCGCATCCCGATGCTATTTGCGTGACGGGTAAAACCATTGCAGAAGAGAATAGCAAGGCCGAAAACTACAACCCTAAGGTGATCAAAACCGTTGCAGAGCCATTAAAAGCTGCTGCTGGCTTTATCAACTTAAGCGGTAATTTGTTTGATAGTGCCATTATGAAAACCTCGGTTATCTCCGATGAGTTTCAGCGTCGCTATCTATCTAATCCCAATGACCTCAACGCTTTTGAAGGCCGTGCCATTGTTTTTGAAGGCCCCGAGGACTATCACGACCGCCTCGATGATCCGGCCCTAGCCATCGATGAAAACTGCATCTTAGTGATTCGCGGCACCGGCCCCATTGGCTATCCAGGCGGCGCCGAAGTGGTTAACATGCAACCACCGGCAGCATTACTTAAAAGAGGCATTCGCGCACTGCCTTGCATCGGTGATGGTCGCCAATCTGGCACCTCCGGTTCTCCCTCTATTCTCAACGCATCCCCTGAAGCTGCCGCGATGGGTGGATTAGCACTAGTGGCCACTGGAGATACTATAAGAGTTGATCTCACCAAGGGCTCAGCCAACATTCTGATAAGCGATGAAGAGCTTGCACAGCGCAGAGCAGACCTTGAAGCTAAAGGCGGTTTCCCCTATCCTGATCACCAAACTCCTTGGCAGGAAATTCAGCGTTCGATGACCGATCAATTTGATCTGGGCATGACCTTAAAACCTGCTATTAAATATCAGCGTATTGCCACGGATAAGGGGATACCAAGAGACAATCATTAACAGAGGTCTCTAACAGTAATACCTTTTACATTTGTTAAACAGAGGATAAATAATGCAGTTTGCAGTAACTATTTACGATTATACTAGTGAAGATACTTTGGCAATACGTATGGCTCACCGCGAAGAACATTTGGCCGGTCTGGTAGAAAGCATCGAGGCGGGTGAATTTTTAAGTGGCGGTGCGCTACTTAAT
>JABSRB010000050.1 GCA_013215375.1 Oceanospirillaceae bacterium
GGTGGAGCCAAGGAGGGTCGAACTCCTGACCTCAACGCTGCCAGCGTTGCGCTCTACCAGCTGAGCTATGGCCCCATCGCAATGGTGATTAAGTTTAGTGCCAATATGGTGATTGGTTAAGCTTAATGTAAAGATATAATTGGTGGAGCCAAGGAGGGTCGAACTCCTGACCTCAACGCTGCCAGCGTTGCGCTCTACCAGCTGAGCTATGGCCCCATAGACTTAGTCTATAACTTCTAAGATTACTCTTTGAAGTGGCGCGTATTTTGCCATATTAGAGATTTAAATCAATAGCTAAGTTTTGTTTTTACCGCTTAAAAGTAAATAAATAACAAAATTAGCTATTGCTGATCGATCGTTAATCATTCCCAGGGAGTTCAGAGTGATTTGAACTCTTTCTCCCAACGTTTCGCTTCCTTCTTCGAGGCGCTGCCGAGAATGTTTAAGGCATGTCTTAGACGTGCACGGGTCATGTCTGGTCCTAGAATTGACATTGAATCCATAATAGAGACCGTCTGATTAGTGCCTGCTACTGCAATAAAGAGTGGGAATAAGAAATCTCTGATCTTTAAATCCATAGCATCAGCGAGAGATTTTAATAGATTGTACAGTGACTCTTTATCCCACTGGTTGTGCGTGTCTAGACGCCATACTGCAAATTGCAGGGTCTTTCTAATGTCTTCTATAGTGAGAGACTTATGGCTGAAGTTTTCTTCATCTATATCTAACATTCCCGAAAGGAAAAAATTAGTCAGAGGTGCGACGTCTGAAAACTTTTCAACACGCTGCTGAATGAGCGGAATTATCTGCATCAAATATTCAGGGTTTAGTGCCCATTTTTGATATTCATTAGCAAACTCAACAGTGGTTAAGTTTTCGCGGATCCATAAGCCGTTTAGCCAGCTCAGTTTGGTTTGGTCGAAAATAGGGCCACCGAGTGAGACACGTTTTATGTCAAAGTTGGCAAACATTTCCTCGCGGCTAAATTTCTCGCGCTCATCGGGCATAGACCAGCCCATACGTGCCAAATAGTTTAATAAACCTTCTGGTAGGTAGCCCATACGTTTGTAATACAAAATGCTCGTGGGGTTTTTTCGCTTAGACAATTTAGATTTGTCGGGATTACGCAATAGAGGCATATGGCAGAGAATGGGCATTTCCCAGTTAAAGTATTTGTACAGTAACTGATGTTTTGGTGCCGAGTTGATCCACTCTTCACCACGTAAGACGTGGCTGATTTTCATCAAATGATCATCGACGACGTTGGCTAAGTGATAAGTGGGCATGCCGTCGGACTTTAGTAGGATTTGGGCATCGACCATTGACCAGTCAATCTCAATTTTTCCTCTAAGCATATCTTCAAAGACACAAGTGCCTTCGCTGGGAATCTTCATGCGTACTACAAAAGGGGCTCCTGCTAACTCACGTTTCTCTTGCTCTGCTTGATCAAGCGCGAGTGCACTTTGATGCATTGCCGCAGGTAGGCCTTGTTCGCGTCTTTGGCTGCGTATTGCATCTAACTCTTCGCTGGTTAAATAACAGCGAAAAGCATGTCCATCATCCAGTAACTGCTGTGCATACTTTGCATAGATGTCACGTCGCTCACTTTGGCGGTAAGGACCGTAATCTCCACCAACATCAGGTCCTTCGTCCCAATCTAGCCCCAGCCAGCGCAGTGAGTCTAAGATGGTTTTCTCTGACTCTTTAGTGCTGCGGGATTGATCGGTGTCTTCAATGCGCAAGATGAATTTACCGCCAACCTGGCGAGCAAAAGCTAAATTAAAAAGCGCTATATAAGCGGTGCCAACATGAGGGTCACCGGTCGGTGATGGTGCAATACGAGTACGAACAGTCATGATTGTCCTATCATTAAATCAATATAATAAAAGGCGATTATACCTGTGCTCATCTTTGATTTGTAGCATCTATGCTAATTAACAGCGGCAAAAAGTA
Organism: Oceanospirillaceae bacterium; assembly: GCA_013215375.1. GTDB lineage: Bacteria > Pseudomonadota > Gammaproteobacteria > Pseudomonadales > Balneatricaceae > Rs1. The sequence goes on from JABSRB010000050.1 coordinate 1,954, forward strand.
TTTTTAAAGGAGAGTTGAATCTAAACTATTGAACGGTGCGTATTTTAATTAAGTACCTATTGTTTTATTCAACTATCAGGAGAAAACTATGTCGATGTTCCTAAGGAAATCTATATTTATTATGACCGTTGCGCTCATGAGCTTAAATCTTATGGCTGCAGAAAAACCTATTTATACCAGCAATAATGCGGCAGTGTCAGGTTATGACACTGTTGCGTATTTCACTGAGGGAAAACCTGTCAAAGGCCAGAAATCAATAGAGTTTAAATACTTAGGTGTTAAGTGGTTGTTTTCGAGTGAGGCGAACAGAGCATTGTTTGTTGCAGATCCAGTCAAGTATGCACCACAGTATGGTGGGCATTGCGCATTTGCCATGGCAAACGACAATTTGGTATCTGCTGATCCTATGGCATTTACTATTGTTAACGATAAATTATATTTGAACTATTCATTAGCGGTTAAAAAACGTTGGTCCAAAGATATTGCTGGTTACATCGTCGATGCCGATGAGTATTGGAACGCCTTATAATTAACGATATTCTAAAAGCTCTGCGTAGCGAAATTATAAAGCCCTCGGGTAAGCTATGTGGAGTTTTCACTCACTCTCTCAGTTACGCGTTTGATTAAAGGTTCGTTACGCTACATATTCTCCCTATCTTTATCGCTAGTCCTCAGCTTTGGTATTTATAATTCTATTAATACCTTACTTTTTCTGTGTTCTCTCTAGTCGCCAGTGTCTTCACCACCAATATTTGATCAGTATCTTTATCTAGTGCCTTTTCTGTTGCTAGCTCTTTGTTATAACCCGTTTATTGTCAGGGGCATCAATTTATGTAACTGCTTTTGAATCTTCTGTCATAAATTAAATTTGATATCTGGAATTTATAAAATTAAAAGCTATCTTTAAGTAGGTAGTTCTATGTTTACAGAATTTTTAAGCTATTGGTGTCTTATAGATGCCTAAGAGTAAGCGAATGACAAATAACACTATTATGTTACAAAGCGATATGACCATAGGCAATATCAGAAACTGCCAGGCCAAGCTGCTGAGTTTATTGGGTAGTTCTGAAGAGGTTTTTGTGGATGTTACTAATCTTCAACAAATTGACACAAGTGGTATTCAGTTGCTTTTGTTATTTGTTTTAGAGGCAAAAAAATTAGATTTAAAGGTTTCATGGTTAAACAGTCACGAAATGTTAGAACAAATGGTTATGAAGTTGGGGCTTGAGGAGGTGCTTTCATTTAAGTGAACTTTGTTCTTGAAGTCAATTTAAGAGGCACTAAATGGCATCGATATTAGTAGTAGATGACTCTGCATTAGTTAGAAACATGCTCAGCGTTTTATTAACGGACGTTGGCCATCAGGTGTTTGAAGCCATCAATGGAGAAGAAGCGTTGGATAAAATCAATGAGAAAACATTTGATTTGGTTATGACGGATGTAAACATGCCAATTGTTGATGGAATTGCGCTTTGTCGGGAGCTAAGGCAAAGAGCGGACTACCGATTTACCCCAGTACTTATTATTACCACAGAGAGCTCTGATGAAATGAAGCAACAAGGTAAGGCGGCAGGTGCCACAGGTTGGTTGGTTAAGCCTTTTGATCCGCAGAAACTACTCCATTCAGTCAGTTTACTTTGTGGTAGAGCATCATGAGTATTGATCTTTCTCAGTTTGTTGGCGAATTCTTAGAAGAAAGCAAAGAAGGTTTGGATCTCATGGAGACAAATCTACTCAACTTCAGTGATGAGAGTGAAATAGTTGACAGTATATTTAGGGCTGCCCACTCGATTAAAGGTGGGGCGGGCACCTTTGGTTTCTCTGAAATTGCGAAATTCACCCATGGCATAGAAACTATTCTTGATGAAATGCGCGAGGACTGTCAATTTGCCAGTACTGACGTCATCAATTTACTGCTTGAATCGGTAGACATGATTCGTTTAATGCTGGCTGCTACCCAAGAAAATGCCATTGTGGATCAGTTAGTTGTTGGGCAGTTAAGTGCTCGAATTGCCGATGTTATTGATAATAACGCTATTTCTATGACAGGCCTATACGAGGACGCTACAGATAAAATTGAAGGTATCCCCGGTTGTCTAACCAATAGCCATGATGAAGAGTATTGGTTAATAACGTTTAAACCTAGTGTTGATATGCTCAAAAGTGGCAACGAACCGGTGCATCTTTTCCAAGCGCTAACAGATATAGGTCAGCTATCAGTAGAGCCTTTTGTTGATAACTTGCCTGCACTTGAAGAGTTTGATGGTGAGTGCATCTATATCTATTGGTGTTTAAAACTGTGGGTAAAAAGCAGTGATAGAGAAAAAATAAGCCAAGATATTCAAGAGGTCTTTGAATGGGTGGAGGACTTGTGTGAATTAACTATAACGCCTGCCAAAATCACCGAGGAGTTGATATCAAGCCCAACGGAAGACATTGCAAGTGAGAGTTCTATTCAGCAGGGCGAATTAGAAAAAGACCACTCTTTAGTGCTTAATGATTATCAGGTTGACCAGAAAAAAATAATAAAAAACAATCAAACTCAAACGACAGATATAAGTTCAGTCAGAGTAGATACGGAAAAACTGGATGAACTTATGAACAGGGTCGGAGAGTTAGTAGTGACGCACTCCATGTTGGCTCAAGTGCTCGATGGGTTAGTGCAAGAGGGGCATCAAGATCAGAGGCTGGAGCAAGGTATTCTACAATTAGAGAGTAATACTCGCGATTTACAAGAGGGAGTGATGCGCATGAGGATGCTCCCGATCAGTTTTGTCTTTAACCGATTCCCTCGGTTGGTTCACGATATTTGTAGCAATTTAGGAAAAAAGGCCCAGTTGGCAATCACTGGGGCTCAAACTGAAATTGATAAAACCGTCATGGAAAAAATAGGCGATCCGCTAACTCATTTAATCCGAAACGCCCTAGATCATGGCTTGGAATCCCCGCAAGAACGCATTAAGTGTGGCAAGTCTGAAATTGGAACTATTGCGTTAAACGCTTATCATCAAAATGGTTTTGTGGTGATAGATATCATTGATGATGGTAGAGGCTTGAATTTAAAAAAGATACAGCAAAAAGCGATCAGTAATGGCTTGATAAATCAGGATCAAATGCTCAACGATGAAGAAACAAAAGCACTGATCTTTAAAGCGGGATTTTCTACAGTAGATGAAGTTTCTGAGTTATCAGGTCGCGGTGTTGGCATGGATGTTGTGTTGCGAAATGTAGAGTCATTAGGCGGTCAAGTGAGTGTGCATTCAGTGGAGGGTGAGGGTGCGTCTTTTAGGGTCAAGGTTCCCTTAACCTTGGCTATTATTGAAGGGCAAATGATTTATGTTGGCAGTGATATCTATGTACTACCACTCATTTCAATCACTGAAACTGTCTTTATTAAAGCGACTGAAATAAAAAGTTTAGGCAATTATTCGCACTTCATGAAGTATCGGGAAGAGTATATTCATTTGCTTGATTTAAAAGAATTATGTAAGTCGAGTACCGAGTATGCAAAAACAACCCAGAAGAAAAATTTGCTAGCAGATAACACTACCTCATTATTGGTAATTGTCGCTGAATCTGGTGGTAAAAAAGTCGGGCTGGTGATTGATCATTTAGCGGGTCAACAACAATTTGTAGTTAAGCCATTGGAGACGAACTTTAGAAAAGTACAAGGATTGGTAGGAGGGACTATTTTAGGGGATGGCAATGTGGCACTAATTTTGGATGTAGCAGGTTTGATAGCCAAAGATGAATATCGCAATAGCGATTTACCAAACAATAGTGATATAGCCCTTCTTAACTAATTGAAGGCTATCTTTCTTCTTAGACACGGAGAGTGATAAATGAATACTGGGCAGGCCCAAATACAAGGGAATATTATCGTTGGTGATGTTGAGGGGCAGCAGTTTTTGAGCTTTTTTCTCGACGATGAAGAATACGCTATTGATATATTGAGAGTGCAAGAGTTACGCGGTTGGGTGCCAGTAACACGGGTACCTGATATGCCAGATTACCTTAAAGGGGTGTTGAATTTACGTGGGGCTATTATCCCTGTGGTGGATTTAAGAAAGAGATTTTCATTAGCTGAGGTGGAATACGGGCCAACCACTGTGGTGATCGTCATTAAGGTGGTGAGTAATGATGTTGAGCGGGTGATGGGGATTATTGTAGACGCTGTCGCTGAAACATACATTTTTAACCAAGCAGAAATACAGCCTTCGCCACAGGTAGGAGGTTCAATTAATTCTGATTTTATAACAGGTCTAGTGGCGCAAGATGATCGCATGATTGTATTAATGGATATCGACATGCTGATGAACTCCGATGAAATGTCTGTTGAAATTAGTGGGAAAAATGTCGAGAAAACGTTACAAGAATCTACTTAGACCAAGTTTGTTCTGGAGAGTAGAGTCAGCTACAAATTTTTAAAAGCCTTAATAAAATAAAAAATTCAGTGCAAGGGGGAAAAATGAAAATAAATATGCCAATTACCGATCGAGAAGTACTACTTATCGATGGTCAAGATCTTGTTACTCAAACTGATCTGAAAGGAAAAATAGTGTATGCAAACCCAGCGTTTGTAAGTATCAGCGGTTACTCTATAGATGAGTTAATCGGTAAAAACCATAACGTTGTGCGCCATCCCGATATGCCTGAAGAAGCATTTAAAGATTTGTGGGATACCCTGAAGCTAGGTCGACCATGGGCCAAGTGCGTTAAAAACAGGTGCAAAAATGGTGATTATTATTGGGTGAAAGCCAACATTACGCCGGTGTTTAAAAACGGCAAAGTTGATGGTTTTATGTCTGTGCGAACTAAGGTTAAGTCAGCGGAAATTGATGAAGCTGAAGCTTTGTATGATCAAATTAAAGCTAAAAATTTAACACTGATAGATCCTAAATCTATTAGTAATACCAACCTGAAAAGAAAATTTAATCAATTTGGTTTGTTTGCCTTGGTTAGTTTGTTCATTATCAGTGGTCTAGTATATCTGTCAGGCCTATCTGTTGGTTTTTTAATGTTGGGTCCAATTTTCTCATCACTTATTTTATATATAGGTCATCATTATTTGTTAAAGAGATTGGTGTTAAAACCTTTGGCAGATGTGAGAGAGGCAATGGTGAAGATTTCTCAGGGTGAATATTTAAGTGAATTCTCACTGGATGAGCCAGGAGAGTTAGGCGACTTAAAAAGAGCCGTTAACATGCTGGGGGTGAAATTAGGTTTTGAAGTTAATAATGCACGGCAGCAGGCACAGGATAATTTGCGGATTAAAGTAGCGCTGGATAGTGTGACTTCCAGTGTGATGTTGGCAGATAATGACGGGAAAATTATCTACACCAATGCGTCGGTACAAAAATTATTAGGGGATGCGCAAGATCAAATAAGAGAGCATATTGAAGAGTTTGATAGTGATGATATCTTAGGCTCTAATTTTGACAGCTTTCATGAAACACCCAGCAAGCAGCGAAATATACTGCAAAAGATCACAAAACCCTACGAGGTTAAAATTGTACTGGGGAGCTGCACCATGCAGTTAACTGCAAGTCCAGTGGTAGATGCGGATCAAAAAAGATTGGGAACTGTGGTCGAATGGATGAATTTGACGGAGCAGTTGACCGCTGAGAATGAAGTGCGTGAATTGATAGAAAATGCTTCAAGAGGAGAATTTGAGCAGCGCTTAAACGAAGAGAAGTACACTGGCTTTATGCAAGTTATTGCCGGCGGAATTAATACCATGATGGACTCAGTGACTCGTCCCATCAAAGAGGCAAAACGTGTCTTAGAAAGTGTTGCGCAAGGGGATTTGACCCAGCAAATGGAAGGTGAGTATGAAGGGGAATTCGAGCAGCTCAATATTGCAGTAAATACTTCAATAAATAATTTATCTGTGATGGTCGGAAAAATTCGCAATGCTGGGGATAATATTAAAAGCGGTGCCTCTGAAATAGCTGCCGGAAACTCGACACTTAGTGGTCGTACAGAGTCTCAAGCTGCGACATTGGAGGAAACTGCCTCATCTATGGAACAGATGACAGGGACAGTTAAAAGTAATGCAGATAACGCCGAAGAGGCTAGAAAATTGTCAGAAAATTCGCAAAAGTTGGCCGAGAAAGGGGGCGCTATATCTGAGAAAGTCATCGCTTCCATGGTCGATATCAGTAAAAGCTCCAGTGAAATTGCCGAGATAATTACGGTCATCGATGAGATCGCCTTCCAAACCAATTTATTGGCTTTAAATGCAGCGGTGGAAGCGGCCAGAGCAGGAGAACAAGGCAGAGGTTTTGCAGTAGTTGCCTCTGAGGTACGCATTTTAGCGCAACGAAGCGCAAAGGCCGCAAAAGAGATAAAGTTACTGATTCATGAAAGTTCAGAAAAAGTAGCAGAGGGTAATGCGTTTGTGATTGAGTCAGGTGAGGCGCTAACAGACATTATTAAATCAATTAAAAATGTCACTAATTTAGCGGGAGAAATCGCCGCTTCCTCAAGAGAGCAGGCCAGTGGTATTGAGCAGGTAAATATAGCGGTTAATAAAATGGATGAAGCTGTGCAGCAAAATGCGGCTTTAGTTGAAGAAGTTTCGGCAGCCTCAATTTCTCTGGATGGAGAGGCGGTGCAGTTAAAAGCGCTAGTACGCGAATTCTCCGTCAGTAATTCAACTGAAATTGAGAGAAGGGATAGGCTAGACCAGCCTGAGCATGCTACGCGTGAAGAACTGTTTAAGGGGAAGTCGCGACAGCGCGCAGCAGTACCCAATGGAGATAAGGTTTATCAATTAGCAGAGAGCAAGGAGGAGTGGAAGGAGTTTTAATAAGAAAGGGCTGTTAAATGAAAGTTAGGAAGCTGTCCGAAAACTGCGATCGAAGTAAATCTGTCTGTTCTATGGGCTGCTGCCAGCTCTATCAGCGGGTTGATGGTCGCGAGAAGAATCAGGGAATAGGTCAAATTATATTTGTTTGGCGTAGTTTAACGTTAAATTCGATAGGCTCTTGTACTGCTAGCCGCGCAGATTGGTGGAAATTATAAATGGACTTTAACCTCGGTCTGAAAAGAGAGTTCGAATTTACAGATCAGCATTTTTCAAAAGTAAAAGAAGATCTGTATGGCTATGCTGGCATCGTGTTGGCAGATCATAAAAAAGACATGGCTTATAATCGCTTAGTACGGCGTGTTAGGGCTTTGGGTTTGTTGAGCTTTGATAGTTATTTTACTTATATCTCTTCAAATCAAAGTGAGTTCGAGCAATTTATCAACGCATTGACCACTAACCTATCCTCTTTCTTTCGAGAAAATCATCATTTCAGCTACATAAAATCTAATATTTTGCCAGATATGAGAGCCAGTGGTCAGGATAAGATTAGAGTCTGGTCTGCTGGTTGCTCACATGGTGAGGAAGCTTATTCTATCGCGATGACTCTACACGATGCACTACTCAATATTAATCAAGTAGATGTGAAAATATTGGCAACGGACATTGATTCTACGGTTTTATCAACGGCGCAATTAGGAGTATATGATATAGCCAGTATGGAGGGGTTGTTCGCTCAAAGTGTACAGAAATACTTCCTGAAAGGAGTTGGAGTGCGAGAGGGAAAAGTGCAGATTCGCCAAGAATTAAAAGAAATCGTAGATTTTAAATTTCTAAATTTGATGAATGAATGGCCTATGCAGGGGCGTTTTGATTTTATTTTTTGTCGCAATGTCATGATCTATTTTAATAAAGAAACTCAGCAGTATTTAGTAGAAAAATTTGCGCAGTATTTAAAACCGGGAGGTTACCTTTTTGTCGGGCATTCTGAAGCATTGGGGTTCCAGCAGAGAAAATTTAAGTTAATAGGAAAGACTATCTATCAATTTCAAAGTACACCATGAGTCAAGGGGCGGTGAAAAGCCTGTTTCCAGAGTTTGAATACTTGGATTTGTTATGGTTTGAAAAATGGCGGCTCTATGGCGTGAAAATTCTGCAGGGCGAGTACTGTGTCAGTGATCAGAATATCGTGATGACTGCTGTGTTAGGTTCTTGTATTTCAGCTTGTGTTTACGATTGTAAAAATGGTTTGGGAGGGATGAATCATTTTATGTTACCCAACTCGCAAAATAACCATGATAGTTCGAGGTCACTGAGGTACGGGTTGTTTTCAATGGAGCAGTTAATAAATTCTTTGTTAAAGCGGGGGTCTTTTAAGGAGGATTTACGTTTTAAAATCGTTGGCGGTGGCCGTATGCTCAATTGCCTTACTGATATTGGTCAGTTAAATATAGCGTTTATAAAAAATTATTTGGCAGAGGAGCAGTTGAAGATAGAAAACTTTGATTTAGGTGGGGGGCAAGCTCGGAAATTAGCCTTTTTTCCGGCAACAGGGCGTCTTTTGGTCACGCTTATACCACGGATAGATTCAGAGTCATTTATTACCAAAGAATCGTTACAAGCGGATGTGAATGTTAAAAAGATTGTAGAACACCAGGTGGAGTTATTTTGAATAAAGATAAGGTGTTTTTTTAGTGCCTATAGTCCAATCCAATCTAATTGGTGTTCACTAAATGTAAGATCAGCATAGAGAATATTACCGTGATAAAAGTATTAGTAGTTGAAGACTCTCTTATTATGCGCAAAATACTCAGTAAAATTTTTGCTGCGACATCATTGTTTAGTGTGCAGTGTGCTGCGGATCCTTATGAGGCTCGCCAGGTAATAAAGCAGTTTGAGCCAGATGTGATTACCTTAGACATTGAAATGCCGAGGATGGATGGCGTTACATTTTTGCGTAATTTAATGAAATTAAATCCTCTGCCTGTTGTTATGCTGTCTACGTTAACCCAAAAAGGAGCGGAGGCAACGTTAATTGCAATGGAAATGGGGGCGATTGATTTTATAGGAAAGCCTAAAGCGGATTCTTCGAATCAGGGGCTGGAAGAGTTTGCTGAAAGTTTGACGCAAAAAGTTAAAGTGGCCGCTGCAAGTTATCAAATTATTAAAAATAATAGATTAAGGTCGCTGTTTCGGGAAAAGCCAACAAAAATATCGATACCACCGGAGAAGATCAAAGGAAAAGTTATTGGTATTGGCGCTTCTACAGGGGGAGTCGAAGCTATTAAGTTATTACTGACCAACTTATCAACGCAATTGCCTCCCATTGTCATTACTCAGCACTTACCAAAAAGCTTCAGTAAAAAATTTGCTGACCGACTAAATGGCTATGTAACTATTAATGTCAAAGAGGCGGCTCAGGGAGAGGAATTGTTGCCGGGTTGTGTCTATATCGCAAAATCCACACAGCACCTACAGATAATAAGCAAAAGAGGGAAGTACTTTTGTGCTTTAGATAACGGGCCTAAAGTTAATTTTCATCGCCCTTCTGTTGATGTAATGTTTGATTCCCTTTCAAGTATAGCGCCTGAGAACCTATTGCTAGTGTTACTGACCGGTATGGGTAAAGATGGTGCAGTAGCTATGCGTAATCAGGCGGATAAGGGAGCGTTTTGTATAATACAAGATCAGCAAACCAGTGTCGTCTGGGGAATGCCTGGTAGTGCTTATGCGTTGGGTTGTGCGGATAAAGTGTTACCGCTGACGGATATAGGCAAGCACATAGAAAATCACTATCGTTGAATGACTTTTAGGGAGAAAATTTGTGGGGAATAAATTATTAGTTTTAAAGGTCTAAGAGGCGATTAATAGAGCAAAAAAAACCAGCCTTAAGCTGGTTTTTTTTGCGTGTTAAATTATTTTTTTGGGTAATCTCTAGCGCTTGGGCCTGTATATAGCTGGCGTGGGCGACCAATTTTGTTGGGCTCAGAGTGGAATTCATTCCAGTGAGAGATCCAGCCAATAGTGCGAGACAAGGCGAATATAACAGTGAACATGCTGCTTGGAATGCCAATGGCTTTCAAGATAATGCCTGAGTAGAAATCAACATTAGGATACAGCTTACGTTTTACGAAGTATTCGTCTTGTAGCGCAATTTGCTCTAATTGCTTGGCGATTTCTAGCATTGGATCGTCAGTAATGCCCAGTTCTGCAAGTACTTCATCACAAGTCTTTTTCATCACGTTAGCGCGCGGGTCGAAGTTGCGGTAGACCCGATGACCGAAGCCCATTAAGCGGAAGCTGTCACTAGGGTCTTTAGCACGAGCGATGAAATCAGGAATGTTCTTAGCATCGCCAATTTCTTCAAGCATATTCAGTACTGCTTCATTGGCGCCGCCGTGCGCAGGGCCCCAAAGAGTTGCTACGCCTGCTGCAATACAAGCAAAAGGATTGGCGCCAGAGGAGCCGGCTAGACGTACAGTGGAAGTAGAAGCGTTTTGTTCGTGATCAGCATGTAATAAGAATATTTTATCCATTGCTTTAGATAAAATAGGGTTTGGAACATACTCTTCACAAGGGTTACCGAACATCATATGCAAAAAGTTTTCTGCATAGTTTAAGTCGTTGCGAGGGTACTGGAACGGCATGCCAATGCTGTATTTGTAGCACATTGCGGCAATCGTAGGCATCTTTGCAATTAAACGATATGCACAGACTTCACGGTGCTTTGCATTGTTGATGTCTAATGAATCGTGATAGAAAGCAGAAAGCGCACCTACTACGGCAACCATGATTGCCATTGGGTGAGCATCACGTCTAAAGCCTTGGAAAAAATGATGCATTTGTTCATGCACCATAGTGTGGCCTTTAACAATGCTAACAAATTTGTTTAATTCTTCTTCCGTTGGAAGTTCGCCATTTAATAATAAATAGCAGGTCTCTAAATAGTTAGAGTTATCAGCGAGCTGTTCAATAGGGTAGCCTGCGTGAAGCAAGATACCTTTGCCGCCATCTATGTAAGTGATTTTAGATTCGCAAGCTGCAGTGGAGACAAAACCGGGATCGTAAGTAAATAACCCATGGCCAGTGAGAGGGCGAACGTCGACGACATCAGGGCCTTCAGTACCTGAGTATACCGGTAATTCAATTTCGCCATCGAAACCGTCAACGCGAAGTGTTGCGATCTTATCAGTCATAGAATGCTCCTTAATAAATTAAAAATGTGCACATCACTTATTATAGTGTAATGAATGTAATTATTGTGCGGATTTTGCTTTTAGCGCCCCAAATATAGGGTATAAAGTCAGATTGTCAACAAAACAACCGATAGAAAAGGCATTGTGCCCGTATGTTAATGTCGAATCAATCATTCCTTTGTCTAATTGTAACTAATGCTAAAAGACCTAAAATAGTTAGAAAATGCAGCTAGTTGTGTGCAGTGCGTTGAGAAATGACGATGAACTAGCTATACTGCATTGGCAGTTTTTTGCTGCTGCGAAGAAGGATTGGCTAAAATATATAATAATTATAAGACCTGTCCCTAAGCCTTATTCGTTCAAACTATAATAAGTGTGAAATGAGCCGTGAATAAAAAAAGACCAGTAAATCTAGACTTTAGTACCATTCATATGCCGCTTGTGTCGGTAACTTCAATCTTACATCGTATCTCAGGAATTGCGTTATTTTTTGGCGCGGTCTTTATGATGTATGCATTGGGGCTATCACTAGAATCCGCAGCCGGTTTTCAAGAAACAGTCACCATGTTTGAAGAGAGCTTCTTTGCGAAATTAATCGCATGGTTACTCTTGTCTGCGCTTGCTTATCACAGTGTAGTAGGTGTAAAGCATCTTATCATGGATGCGGGCCACTTCGAGGAGCTTGAAAGCGGGATTTTAGCCGCTAAAGCCGCTTTGGGTGTCTCCGGGTTTCTAATTCTACTAGCGGGGATATGGGTATGGTAACTAATGTTACAAGCTTTGGAAGAAGCGGGCTATACGATTGGATGATTCAGCGGGTAACTGCTGTTGTGTTGCTAACTTATACATTATTTATAGTTGGCTTTTTATTGTTAACTCCAGATTTGGATTTCAACCAGTGGAAATCTCTATTTGAAAACTTAGCGATGCGAATCTTTACGCTGTTGCTTGTGTTGTCTTTTGCAGCACATGCTTGGATAGGTCTGTGGTGTGTTACTACCGATTACATACCTATGACAGGTTTGCGTTTCTTAGTTCAATCCATAACAGGTTTAATGACGTTTATATACGTCGCCTGGGCAATTCAGGTTATTTGGGGTATATAAACAATGAGTAATTTACGTACATTAACCTTTGACGGTATCGTCATAGGCGGTGGTGGTGCTGGTATGCGCGCGGCGTTACAGCTAGCCCAAGGTGGTTTGAATACTGCCTGTATCACCAAAGTTTTTCCAACAAGATCCCATACGGTTTCTGCGCAAGGTGGTATTACTTGTGCGATAGCGAGTTCTGATCCAAATGATGATTGGCGCTGGCACATGTACGATACCGTTAAAGGTTCTGATTACATTGGCGATCAAGATGCGATCGAATACATGTGTCAAATTGGTCCTCAGGCTGTTTTTGAATTAGATCACATGGGTATGCCTTTCTCGCGTACTGAAGAGGGGCGTATTTATCAGCGACCTTTTGGTGGTCAGTCTAAGAATTTTGGTGAGGGTGGTCAGGCTGCTCGTACTTGTGCGGCAGCAGATAGAACAGGTCATGCGTTGCTGCATACTTTATACCAAGCCAACTTAAAAGCGGGCACTACCTTTCTTAATGAATGGTATGCCGTTGATTTAGTGAAGAATGCAGACGGCGATGTGGTCGGCTGTATCGCTATTAATATTGAAAATGGCGAAACCGTTTACATTAAAGCCAAAGCGACGGTGCTTGCAACAGGTGGTGCCGGTCGTATTTATTCTTCGACAACTAACGCACTGATCAATACGGGTGATGGTATTGGTATGGCACTGCGTGCCAATGTACCTTGCCAAGACATGGAAATGTGGCAGTTCCACCCAACGGGCATTGCAGGTGCTGGTGTTCTAGTGACAGAAGGTTGTCGCGGTGAAGGCGGCTATCTAATCAATAAAGATGGCGAGCGTTTCATGGAGCGTTATGCGCCAAACGCTAAAGATTTAGCGGGCCGTGACGTTGTAGCGCGCTCGATGATCTTGGAGATTTTAGAGGGGCGAGGCTGTGGTGAAAATGGCGATCACGTAATGCTAAAACTTGACCACTTAGGCGCCGATGTTCTTGAAGAGCGTCTACCGGGCATCTTAGAGTTGTCGCGTACCTTTGCTCAGGTGGATCCTATTAAAGAGCCGATCCCTGTTATTCCTACCTGTCACTATATGATGGGTGGTGTAGTAACAAATATTGCAGGCCAAGCACTGTCGCCAAGCAAGGAAGAGGGCGGTGAAGATGCCGTTATACGCGGTCTGTTTGCCTGTGGCGAGGTTGCCTGTGTATCTGTACACGGAGCGAATCGTTTAGGTGGCAACTCGCTACTGGATTTGGTGGTGTTTGGTCGTGCAGCAGGTATTGAAATAGAGCGTCAAATGCGTGATGGTTACGAAGTAACTAATGCGACCGATGCCGAAATTGAGCTAGCGATGGTGCGTTTGAATCGTCTCAATAATAGTGAAGGTGGTGAAAACGTTGCGCAAGTGCGTACTGATCTACAAAACACTATGCAGCTATATTTTGGCGTATTCCGCGATGGCGAGAGTATGCAGAAAGGTTTGGCGCTGTTAAGGGATTTGCGTAAGCGCGTAGAAAACTTGGCGCTTGATGACAAGAGTCAGTCTTTTAACACGGCACGTATTGAAGCCCTTGAACTTGAAAACTTGATGGAAGTTGCTGAAGCGACAGCCATTGCTGCTGAAATTCGAAAGGAATCACGCGGTGCTCATGCTCGTAACGATTATGAAGATCGCGACGATGTAAATTGGTTGTGTCACTCTGTGTTCTTCCCCGATGATAAGTCAATTGGTAAACGTGCGGTTAATTTTGCACCTAAAACCATGAAACCTTTCCCACCTAAAAAACGTGTTTACTAAGAGGCTGCTGCGATGTTAGTTAGTGTTTATCGTTATAATCCCGATCTAGATGATGCGCCATACATGCAGGATATCCATATAGATATCCCTGGTGGTAAAGACATCATGGTGCTTGATCTTCTGCAATTGTTGAAGAACAAAGATCCGTCATTAGGTTATCGTCGTTCGTGCCGCGAAGGAGTCTGTGGCTCTGATGGTATGAATATGAATGGCAAGAATGGCTTGGCTTGTATCACGCCGCTATCAGCTGTGGTGAAAAAAGACAAACTGGTGTTGAGGCCTTTGCCTGGTTTGCCAGTAATAAGAGACCTTGTGATAGATATGTCACAGTTCTACGCTCAGTATGAAAAGATCAAGCCTTACCTGATCAATGATACGCCAGCGCCTGCTATCGAGCGATTACAGAGCCCGGCAGAGCGTGCCGAATTGGACGGTTTGTACGAGTGTATACTCTGTGCATGTTGTTCAACGGCTTGCCCATCATTCTGGTGGAATCCGGATAAGTTTATCGGTCCATCAGGGTTGTTGCAGGCATATCGCTTTTTAGCAGATTCGCGTGATACGGCTCAGGCTGAGAGATTGGCTGACCTTGATGATCCGTTTAGTGTTTTTCGCTGCCACGGTATCATGAACTGTGTCAGTGTCTGCCCTAAAGGCTTAAACCCCACTAAGGCTATTGGTAAAATTAGAAACATGTTGCTGCAAAGGGCAACTTAAAACAGAAAGGCGCCTTGAGCGCCTTTTTTTTGTCAAAAAAACTTATAGTTATCATCGCCGACGGTTGAGTCTGTTATAGCGCTTGCTGGTCTTTTTCAAAAATGAGCTATAGTTAACGCAACTGAGAAGTTGGCTTTGGTATAGATTGGTAATTTGTAAGGTGTTGCAAGTCATTCTCTCATCATTTTATGTTTTGTTAGTTGTATTTCCTGCCGTTAGTTAATGCGGTGTTGTTTGCTTTTGAAAAACAATATTGTTCTAGTGTAAATTGCTGTAGGTCATGGAGAGTTAAGTTTGAAGTGCTCTGTTAAGTAATAGACATAAAGTTCAATAGTTATAAAAAATCTTTAAAAATAGATAAGATACAAAGCTTGAGCGGTGTAAAGGTTGAATTAAAACGCGTACAATACTGAACGTATTGTCCGTTTTGTGACACTTTGCTAGTAATTTAAAGAAAAACGACAGTAGATCCTGATGTTTGAAGTTGATGTAGCAAACTTACCTCCAGAACAATGATTTCTGGTTGTGTTGCTACATACTTGGTTTAAATATTGGGCTGCTAATTTAAGGTGGTCAGCTAATGCAAGAAGGCATGATGGAGTTGTTGTGGAAAAATGCGCATTTATATGGCGGGAATCTATCCTATGTTGAGCAACTTTATGAGACATATTTAAGAGATCCACATGCAGTAAGCGACGAGTGGCGTAAAGAGTTCGATAAATTGCCGGACGTGACCTATAAAGATGTTGTTGACGTTGAGCTGGCACCTATTGTGCAGCAATTTCGTGAACATGCTAAAAGTGCTAGATTGCAGCCAGCTGTTGCAAGTAGCGTTTCATCTGAGCACGAAGCTAAGCAAGTATTGGTCTTACGTTTAATTAATGGTTATCGCGTACGAGGACATCAAGCGGCAGATATTGATCCGCTTAACTTGCTCGAGCGAGAAGTAATCCCCGATTTGGATCCCGCATTTCACACACTTAACGATGCAGATTTAGATACAGTGTTCTCTTTGGGAACGCTTCAATTTGGTCCTGAACAAGCGACCCTTAGACAAATACTTATTGATTTAAAGCAAACTTACTGTGCCTCAATTGGCTCAGAATATATGCATATAGTTGATACGGTAGAAAAGCGTTGGATTCAGCATCGACTAGAGCCTGGTCGCAGTAAACCTAAATTAGCCACTGAAGACAAAGTACATATCTTGGAACGTCTTACCGCTGCTGAAGGACTCGAGAAATATCTTGGTTCGCGTTTTGCAGGTGCTAAGAGATTTGGCCTTGAAGGGGCTGAAGCACTCATTATCTCCCTCGATGAAACTATCCAGCGTGGCGGAGAAAATGGTGCTAAAGAAATTATTATCGGTATGGCGCATCGCGGTCGATTAAATACTTTAGTCAATATCTTTGGAAAAAACCCCGCTGATTTGTTTGGTGAGTTTGAAGGCAAAAAGTTAGTTTTGAATAAATCCGGTGATGTTAAATATCATCAGGGATTCTCTTCAAACGTAAACACCCCAGGTGGCGAAGTGCATTTGGCGATGGCGTTTAATCCATCTCACTTAGAAATTGCTGCGCCAGTAGTTGAAGGTTCGGTACGCGCCCGTCAAGATCGCCGTAATGATAAAGATGGCACCACTGTTATACCCGTGAGTATTCACGGTGACGCAGCGTTTGCTGGACAGGGAGTGGTGACTGAAACATTCCAAATGTCGCAAACTCGCGCCTATAAAACGGGCGGCACCATTCATATAGTGATCAACAACCAAGTAGGTTTTACCACTTCTCGTAAGGAAGATGCACGCTCTACTGAATACTGTACTGATGTTGCCAAAATGATTCAGGCACCCATCTTCCATGTCAATGCAGATGATCCTGAGGCGGTTCGATTTGTTACTCAGGTTGCCATTGATTATCGTACAGAGTTCAAGCGTGATGTGGTGATAGACCTAGTTTGCTACAGACGCCGTGGGCACAATGAAGCTGATGAGCCATTTGGTACTCAGCCGACAATGTACAAGGCAATAAAGAAACAGAAAACCACTCGCACTTTATACTCAGAAGCGCTTATTAACGATGGCGTCATAAGTGCTATTGAGAGTAAGGCGATGGAGAAAGAGTATCGTACTGCACTTGAAAACGGAGAGCATGTTGCCAAAGCATTGGTAATGAAACCGAATTCTGAGTTGTTTGTCGATTGGAAGCCCTACTTGGGTCTCGAGTGGTCTTTTGATTGTGATACCGCAGTAGATCTTAAAGTCATTCAGGAATTGAATAAAAAACTTAGCGAAGTACCTGAAGGATTTGTGGTACAGCGCCAAGTGAAAAAGATTTATGAAAACCGTGAGAAAATGGCTGCTGGAGAAATGGAGTGTAACTGGGGTTTTGCTGAAACCATGGCTTACGCGACAACATTAGCTGAAGGTTTTCCGATTCGATTTACCGGTCAAGATGTCGGGCGTGGTACTTTCTCGCATCGCCATGCTGTACTGCATGATCAGGAAAAAGGTGGCGACTATACACCACTACAGAATATTGGACCCGATCAGCCAACTTTTGAATTGTACGATTCGTTTCTTTCAGAGGAAGCGGTATTGGCATTTGAATACGGTTATGCAACGACAATGCCCAATGTACAGGTGATATGGGAAGCACAGTTTGGTGATTTTGCCAACGGTGCGCAAGTGGTTATCGATCAATTTATTACCTCCGGTGAGCAAAAGTGGGAGCGTTTGTGCGGTCTTACCTTACTGCTACCGCATGGTTTTGAAGGTCAGGGGCCAGAGCATTCATCTGCTCGTCTAGAACGATTCTTGCAAATGTGTGCAGAGCATAATATTCAGGTTTGTACTCCGACTACTCCCGCGCAGATCTTCCATCTGTTACGCCGTCAAATAGTAAGACCGTTGCGTAAGCCGTTGATCGTTATGTCGCCTAAGAGCCTTTTAGGGCATCGTCAAGCGACTTCGCCAATTGAGCAGTTATCAACCGGTACCTTTGAGCCGGTATTGGCTGAGGTTGAAAACTTAGAGCCTGAGAAGGTTAAACGTGTTGTGCTTTGTGGTGGTAAGGTTTATTACGATCTATACAACTATCGTCAGGATTCTGAGATTGAAGGCGTTGCTATCGTGCGTATTGAACAATTATATCCTTTCCCGGATGAGGCATTGTTCGAAGCGATTAAAGACTATACAAACTTAGAGTCTATCGTCTGGTGTCAGGAAGAGCCGATGAACCAAGGTGCTTGGTACAGCACTCAACACAGAATACGTCACGTGTTGGAAAGAAGTCATCCTAGCCTTAAATTGCATGGGGTAGGGCGTCCGCACGCAGCTGCACCTGCAGTAGGTTACATGTCAGTACATTTAGAACAGCAAAAGAACCTCGTTGAAGAAGCGATCAACGGTTAATCGAACAGCCATTTAGCGTGCAGATTAAATTGACACTCTAAATGGCAACTTTTGAGCTTAATAAGGAACACATATGTCCATCGAAATTAAAGCACCTACTTTTCCAGAATCTGTAGCCGATGGCACAGTAGCAACTTGGCACAAACAACCAGGTGAGGCTTGTGAAGCTGACGACCTAATCGTCGATATTGAAACTGATAAAGTAGTATTAGAAGTAGTAGCGCCTGCAGATGGCGTGATTGTTAATATTATTGCCGGTGAAGGCGATACTATTTTATCTGACCAAGTGATTGCGATGTTTGAAGCGGGCGCCACAGGCGCAAGTGCTCCTGCAGAATCATCAGCTGATGCTGCACCTGCAGCTGCTGGCGATGACAAAGTGGGCCCCGCTGCGCGCAAGTTGATTGAAGCCAATAACCTGAATGCTGCTGCTATTAAAGGCACCGGTAAAAATGGCGGCATCACCAAAGAAGATGTGCAGAACTTTATGAGTGCCAGCACTGCTAAGAAACCTGCTGCAGCTCCTGTTGCTGCGCCAGCACCTATTGCAGCACCGGGTGAGCGCGTTGAGAAACGTGTGCCTATGACCAGACTGCGTGCCACTATTGCCAGACGTCTAGTGGAAGCACAACAAACAGCCGCCATGTTAACGACTTATAACGAAGTTAACATGGGTCCTATCATGGAGCTTCGCAAGCAGTATAAAGATCTGTTTGAAAAGACTCATGATACACGTTTAGGTTTCATGGGCTTCTTTGTTAAAGCAGCGACAGAAGCGCTTAAGCGCTTCCCTGCTGTAAACGCATCTATCGATGGTAGCGATATGGTTTTCCATGGCTACCAAGATATCGGTGTTGCAGTATCGACAGATCGTGGCCTGATGGTACCGGTACTGCGTGATACTGATTCAATGGGTATTGCTAAAATTGAATCAACCATCCGTGATTTTGGTATGCGTGGCAGAGACGGTAAGTTGGGGCTAGACGACTTAGTCGGTGGTACATTTACTATCACTAACGGTGGTGTCTTTGGCTCGCTATTATCTACGCCTATTTTGAACCCGCCTCAAACTGCTATCTTGGGAATGCACAAAATCCAAGATCGCCCGATGGCTGTCAATGGTCAAGTGGTTATCCAGCCGATGATGTACTTAGCACTCTCTTACGATCACCGTATGTGTGATGGCAAGGAAGCGGTACAGTTCCTCGTTGCGATTAAAGATCTGCTCGAAGATCCAACACGTATACTGTTAGATATATAAGTAATAAATAGGGAGCGCTAAAGCTCCCTTATTTTTGAACACCTGCAAGCCATCTGCTTGCGCAATAAGACAAGGTAATCACAATGTCAGATAAATTTGATGTCATCGTCATCGGTGCCGGCCCAGGCGGTTATGTAGCTGCAATCAAGGCTGCTCAATTAGGTCTTAAAACAGCTTGTGTTGAAAAATGGGTTGATGGTAAAGGTGCAGCGGTACTCGGTGGGACTTGCTTGAATGTTGGTTGTATCCCGTCAAAAGCACTGTTGGATTCTACGCATAAATTTCATGATGCTCTGCACAACAACAAGGTTCATGGCATCAGCGCTGATAACGTGACTATGGATGTTAAGGCCATGGTTGCGCGTAAAGACAAAATCGTTAATAACCTAACCCAAGGTGTAGCTGGTCTGTTTAAGGCCAATGGCGTTACTACATTACAGGGGATGGGTAAATTGCTAGCAGGTAAGCAGGTTGAAGTAACAGCTGCCGATGGTACTGTCTCTGTTTACAGTGCTGAGAATGTCATTTTAGCATCGGGTTCGCTGCCGGTTAATATCCCGCCAGCACCATTGACTGAAGGCCTGATACTAGATAATGAAGGCGCATTAAACATCGATGAAACTCCACAGACATTAGGTGTTATCGGTGCCGGTGTTATCGGTCTTGAAATGGGGTCTGTATGGTCTCGTCTAGGCACTAAAGTTACCGTATTAGAGGCGATGGATTCATTTTTAGCGGCCGCTGATAAAGATGTTGCTAAAGAAGGTGCTAAGTTGCTGAAGAAGCAGGGCTTGGACATCAAGCTTAATTCAATGGTGACAGGCACGCAAATCGTTGACGGTAAAGTTAAAGTGACTTATAAAGATGCCGATGGCGAGCAGAGCATTACTGTTGACAAGCTAATCGTTGCAGTGGGGCGCCGTCCACAAACTCAAGGCCTTTTGGCTGATGATAGTGGCGTTAAACTGGATGAGCGTGGTTTCATTGAAGTTGATATTCAATGTAAAACAAGTGCCGCTGGCGTCTATGCTGTTGGTGATTCTGTTCGCGGTCCAATGTTGGCTCACAAAGCTTCTGAAGAAGGTGTAATGGCTGCTGAGCTAATTGCTGGCCATCATGCGCAAATGAACTACGATGTTATTCCTAGTATCATCTATACACACCCTGAGCTAGCTTGGGTTGGTAAAACGGAGCAAGAGCTTAAAGCTGATGGCGTTAAGATCAAAGTCGGTAAATTCCCGTTTGCCGCTGCTGGTCGCTCTATGGCTGCTAATGAAACTGACGGTTTTGTTAAGATCATTTCAGATGAAACTACAGACCGTGTACTAGGTGTTCATATGGTAGGTGCCAATGTTTCTGAGCTAATCACACAAGGTGCGATAGCGATGGAATTCTGTTCAACCACAGAAGATCTACAATTGATGTGTTTTGCGCACCCAACTACTAGTGAGGCTGTACATGAAGCTGCGCTGGCTGTTGATGGTATGGCTATTCATATGGCCAATCGCAAAAAACGTTAATATTTGACCTTTGTCTAGGTTAAATACCCCGTTTTTTTTGTTATACTATTTGCCGTTTAAATGTGATCATTTAAACGGCAAATATATCAAATTTTGCTTAGGTTAGATCTTCCTTGTTATTAACAGGTGATTTAACCAAGTGATAATAAATTCAATAAGTCTCCAGCTTATTGAAAGGCTCCCCCAACGGTAATGCCAAATTCCATCTTAGTGGTGTTATTTGCCTTTGCACGGGAGTTTAACAGGGTGTCAAAACCTGTTCGCAGACTTTGTTATTAACTGCTTTGTAGCAGGTGGTAAAGGGCGGCAGCTATAATGCTACCTTCGAAGTCTTTAAATTAGTGAAAATACACGGATAATACGCATGAATCTTCACGAGTATCAGGGCAAACAACTGTTTGCACAGTATGGTCTACCGGTATCTAAAGGATATGCAGTAGACACTCCGGAAGCAGCTGCAGAAGCTGTACAGAAAATTGGCGGTGATGCCTGGGTTGTTAAAGCTCAAGTTCACGCTGGTGGTCGCGGAAAAGCGGGTGGCGTTAAGTTAATTAAGTCTGCAGAAGAAGCTAAAGAATTTGCCGCCAAGTGGTTGGGCAAAAACTTAGTGACCTATCAAACTGACGAAAATGGTCAGCCAGTAACCAAAATTCTTGTAGAAACATGCACAGATATCGCTCAAGAGCTATATTTGGGCGCAGTTATCGACCGTTCAAGCCGCCGCGTAGTTTTCATGGCGTCCACTGAAGGTGGTGTTGAGATCGAGACAGTTGCAGAGGCAACGCCTGAGAAAATCATCAAGGCAACTATCGATCCGCTAACTGGCGCACAGCCATACCAAGCACGTGAGCTTGCTTTCCAGTTGGGTCTTAACCCAAAACAAGTTAAGCAGTTTACTAAAATTTTCCTCGGTCTAGCTAAAATGTTCGTCGAGAAAGATTTAGATCTTCTAGAGATCAACCCTTTGGTTATCACTACAGATGGTGATTTACATTGCCTAGATGCTAAGCTTTCTATCGATAGCAATGCAATGTACCGTCACAAAGATCTTCAAGAAATGCATGATCCTTCACAGGAAGACGAGCGCGAAGCGCACGCGGCATCTTGGGAACTTAACTACGTTGCACTTACCGGTACTATCGGTTGCATGGTTAACGGTGCTGGTCTTGCGATGGGCACAATGGACATCGTTGCGATCAACGGTGGCTTCCCAGCTAACTTCCTTGACGTTGGGGGCGGGGCAACTAAAGAGCGCGTTACTGAAGCATTCAAGATCATCTTGTCTGATACTAAAGTAAAAGCGGTATTAGTTAACATCTTTGGTGGTATCGTACGTTGTGATTTAATCGCTGAAGGTATCATTAGCGCAGTTAAAGAAGTAGGCGTTAAAGTACCAGTTGTTGTTCGCCTTGAAGGTAACAACGCTGAATTAGGCTCTAAAGTACTCGCAGACAGTGGTTTAGACATCATCGCAGCGAAGAGTCTTTCAGATGCTGCTCAGCAGGCTGTTAAAGCGGCAGGGGGCAACTAAAAATGTCAATTTTAATCAATAAAGATACTAAAGTAATCTGTCAGGGTTTTACCGGCGGTCAAGGTACTTTTCACTCTGAGCAAGCACTAGACTACGGAACAAAGATGGTCGGTGGTGTTACTCCTGGTAAAGGCGGTACTGTACACCTAGGTCTACCTGTATTTAATACAGTGGCTGAAGCGGTTAAAGAAACTGGCGCGACTGCGTCTGTTATCTACGTACCTGCACCGTTCTGTAAAGATTCAATTCTTGAAGCTGCTAACGCAGGTCTTGAACTGATCATCTGTATTACAGAAGGTATTCCTACTCTGGACATGCTTGAGTGTAAAGTTAAGTGTGACGATTTAGGTGTTATCTTAATCGGTCCTAACTGCCCAGGTGTTATCACACCGGGTGAATGTAAGATCGGCATCATGCCTGGTCACATTCACTTGCCAGGTAAAGTAGGTATTGTTTCTCGCTCTGGTACTCTTACCTATGAAGCGGTTAAGCAAACTACGGATGCAGGTTTCGGTCAATCTACTTGTGTAGGTATTGGCGGCGACCCGATCCCAGGATCTAGCTTCATTGATATCCTAAAGCTTTTCGAAGCAGACCCTAAGACTGAAGCAATCGTAATGATTGGTGAAATCGGTGGATCTGCAGAAGAAGAAGCGGCAGCTTACATTAAAGCAAATGTCACTAAGCCTGTTGTATCTTACATTGCTGGTGTTACTGCACCTGCTGGTAAGCGCATGGGCCATGCTGGTGCAATCATCTCTGGCGGTAAAGGTACTGCTGATGAGAAGTTTGCAGCACTTGAAGATGCTGGCGTTAAAACAGTTCGCTCTCTTGCTGAGATCGGAACTGCACTAAAAGAAGTTACCGGCTGGTAATAACTCTTTGAGTAATAAAAAAGCGGCCTAGGCCGCTTTTTTTGGTTTGTAGGAAGAGCAATAAGCTAGAAAGCTAGAAGCGAAAATATATGTATTGACGGAGCTATGTGTGTGGGCTGTACTTTGTTGCTCACAGCTCACAGCTCACAGCTCACAACCCACAACCCACTTATTCCCGTTCCATTGATTTAGATCATAATTGGTTTTTTGATTATGACCTATACTTTTCTCAAATTGCAAACTTGAGGAAATAACATGATCCCTAAAATTAGTAAAATTTTATATGTTTCTGATATAGAGGAAGGCTCTCGCCCTGCGTTTAGAATGGCAGTCAGTTTGGCTAAACAATATGGCGCACATATCACCTTTTTACATGTCATAGAGCCAATCCCAGATTCTGTGAAAATAACCATGGAAAGCACTCTTTCATCTGAGGCTTATCAAAAATTACAAAAAGAGGGTGTGGAGAACCTAAAGGGGATCATAGAAAAACGCATATCAGCTTTTTGTGAGACAGAGTTAGGAGCGTTAGATTGGCAGCCTAAAATTGAGCCGCTGCTAGTAGAAGGTGTTATTTATCAGAAGATTATTGAGACAAGCGAAGTTCTTAAAGCTGATATGATTGTCATGGGGACACGCACACACAGTGCTACTAAGCAGTTTTTTATGGGTTCGAGTGCCAATAAAGTGATGAGAGGCTCTAATTTACCGGTTTTAGTAGTGCCTTTAACCTAAAGAAATAGATGGATATCTTTAGTCGTAAGCCATTAATCGAAGTTCTAACGACTAACGACTAACGACTAACGACTAACGACTAACGACTAACGACTAACGTCCTTAAACCTTAAACTTGCTAACCAACGTGAATAAATGGTTGGTCTGGGAAGCGACAGATTGGGTATGGATGATAGAGTCTTTATCATCAACCATAGACTCTTCTCCGAGTTTAGTGATCAAATTGATATCATCACTCATTTGTGATGTCATCGTCGTTTGATCGTTAGAGGTGGTTTCAATTTTGTCATTGATCACATTAATGTTTTCAATGATTGAATTTAGATGAGAGAGCCTTTCTATAACAGTAGAAGCATGTGCAGCGGTATCAATACTTCTAGTTTGGCTATCGTTCATCACGCTAACTGCGTTTTGAGACTTGCTCTCTAAGCGCTGAATCATATTATGAATTTCTTCGGTGCTATTACGTGTCCTAGCGGCGAGGGCTCTTACTTCATCTGCTACTACAGCAAATCCCCGACCTTGATCTCCTGCACGTGCAGCCTCGATAGCAGCGTTTAGTGCCAATAAATTGGTCTGTTCTGCAATATCCTGGATTACATTTAGCACCGTGCCAATGCTTGCTACTTCCTCTTCTAATTCAGAAATAACAGAGGAGGCTTTGTTGATATCTTCCGCAAGCTGCTTTATCTGTGAGTTGTTTTCATGTAGGCCATTGATACCTTGCTCTGCTTCAAGTGTTGCGGTTTTGGCCTGCTCAGCAGCGAGAGTGCTATTGTTAGAAATATCGGTAGCCGAAGTCATTAATTCCTCGATACCATCTACCACGCTTATTCTATGTGTTACTTGTTCATTTAAGCGCTGAGTATTTTTTTTCCTGAGTATTTCTAGCTCTTCCATGGTGACGTTTAACGCGGTGGTGGATTCGCGGATCTCCAATACCAATCCTTGGATCATGCCAACAAATTGGTTGAAGGCTGCTGCGACACGTCCTGCTTCGTCTTTGCTTTTAATATCAATGCGCTGGGTTAAGTCCCCATCACCCTCCGCGATCTGTTCAAGAGATTCTGCAACAAAAAGTAAAGGTTTAGTGATGCGTGGTGCCACGATAAAGACAGTGGCAATACAGCCAAAAATAATAATTAGCGAGATGATAAGTACTTGGGTAAAGAATTCAGCCACTTGCTCATCGGTTTCTAGCTGCATAAGCGCAACCTTTTGATCGATGTCGTCAAGGTATATACCTATGCCAATCATATAATCCCATTCATGTAGCATGTCGGCATAAGAGAGCTTGAGTGCTTCGGATTTTGTCGCTGGATTGTCCCAATAGTATTCAACAAAACCACCGCCACCAAATGCGACTTTAACCAGTTCGTTTATGACGAGTAAGCCTCGAGTGTCTTTTAGTGTACTGAGATTCTTGCCTTCAAGTGAAGGTTTGCCTGCATGAACAATGGTGTTTGAATCTTTATCAAATACAAAAAAATAGCTGTTTTTACCAAATTTAAGCCCGCGAATCGTATCTCGCATCCGCTCGAG
Organism: Oceanospirillaceae bacterium; assembly: GCA_013215375.1. GTDB lineage: Bacteria > Pseudomonadota > Gammaproteobacteria > Pseudomonadales > Balneatricaceae > Rs1. Next base: position 27,439 of record JABSRB010000050.1, read on the forward strand.
GTCACCTTCATTAGCGGGACTTAAGTGTTGAACTGATTTCTGTGCTATTTGAATGAAGCTATTGAGTTCTTCTTTTTTTAGGACCAATAAGTGATCTTTAAATAGCTGTACTTCTTTTTGGCCCATCGTCGTTAAGCCGTTTACGGAAATTGCAGTAAGGATTAGTACTACCAAAATAAGTGGCAGTAGTACTAGGGCAAAAATTTTCGCTCGGATTGATTTCATTTAAATTGCCTCAGAGTTTATGACTACTCTATTAAAGTATCTTCACCTACTGCTGACATTCAATCAGATATTTTATTATTAATAGAGAATCGAGGGTGATTCTTTCTTGTAAGTGATCAATTATAAAAATTAATTACTTTACAATGAATGTCTTGATTAAGAATATAGCATAAAAGATCAGTTTGTAATTAAGATTAATTCTATATACATAAAATTTTACAAATGGGTGGGAGTAATGCAAGGGAAGGCTTTATAGAGTAAATGTTTTGGTTGGGGGATAACACTGCAAGAAAGGCAGAAAGAAGTTAACTGTTAATATTAAAAATGGAAGGGGTATTTGATAAGGCACTGAGTTTGGGGGCAGTGCCAAATCTAAAGCTAGTTCTTAGTGTTAGCTTGACCAAGGATCATCTTTGATAAGTCGCTTGGCAGGTTTTACTAATATTTCTAAATAGAACGATTCAAGTTCCTGTTTCGCCGCTGTATCGATACTTTTATTAATTTCGGATAAGTGGATAGATGCGGCTTCTGACTCACTAGTTCCGTATTTACAATCAAAATCCCAGTAATCCTGGTCACTTGGAAGCTGTTTGTTACGCTCACGTTTGATGTACTTTTTTACGTCGTGTTTGATAGAATCTACTAATCTATCTAGTGTGAGTTTAGGGTGAGTCAATGCAATGGTTTTTTTCATCTGTATCCAATATATCTAGGTAAGTAGAGCTGTTTTCTGAGAGAGGGTTACTCAACTCAATGAGTTGAATAAACTAATTTTACCATTGATTAGCTTGTTAATGGCGACTTAATATAATTTTTATTTAACTTCTTCAAATAATATAACAGTGCAGTGCTCTTCATTGCTGATAAGGCACGAATATGATGTACTCAACACTGCTCAACTATGCTATATTTAAAATCTACCATATGGGGTTCTGTTAGACTTACCGTAATCTACTACGAAACATCAGAATTTGGCCATATTACTCGCTCATTCTCGATAAATAGCGCGCTATTGCCTCTAAAGACCAAAATTTCTGTCTTAAATCTGTTTGTTATGTTTCGATAAATTTCAAAAAGGAATCAGAATAATGAAGATTGTTTCCGTGATAAATTATAAAGGTGGTGTTGGAAAAACCACAGTGACATCAAATGTTGCGGCTCAATTAGCTTACATTGGTTATAGAGTTCTTGTGTTAGATATGGATGCTCAAGCAAGCTTAACGTTTTCTTTAGTTACGCCTGATTTTTGGGATAACACTTTACGTGAAGATAAAACAATAAAAAGTTGGTTTGATTGTATAAGTGAAGGTGAGACGACATTACCACTATCCGATCTTGTATACACACCTCCCAAAGTTAATTCTAAATTACCAAGAGGGGGAAATGGTTGTTTAGATTTAATATCATCACATTTAGGGCTAATTAATGTTGACTTAGAATTGGCGACTTTACTAGGTGGTGCAAACCTTAAGCAATCAAAAGTTAATTATATTAAAGTGCATGGTAAATTAAAAAGTGCATTGGTCGAGTTAGGGGAACGCAATAACTACGATATAGTGCTTATTGATTGCCCTCCAAATTTCAATATTGTAACTAAAAATGCAATTATAGCGTCGGATCAGATTCTCATCCCAGCAAAGCCTGATTATCTTTCAACCTTAGGTATTGAGTATTTACAGCGAAGCATGAATGAACTTATTTCTGAATTTAATGAGTTTGGTTCACTAGACGATAATTTCGAAACTGTAGATCCTGAGGTTTTGGGCGTTGTATTTACAATGATCCAAATTAGAAATCAGGAACCTATAGCTGCTCAGAAACAGTACATAGCTCAAACTCGCAGGCTTGACATTCCAGTTTTTGAAAATAATTTTAGAGAGAATAAGACTATATTTGCTGAGGCTCCGCAAGATTGTGTGCCTGTAGTTTTAAATGGTTATTCAAATCCAACTTATAGTGGAATTGTCGATGAATTAGAGGCGTTTGTAACTGAATTTATATCTCGTTCTGGAGGTTTAGGTGAGTAATATGAAATCAAATGACTATGCTGATTTTTTGAATATTTTAACAAAGAAAGTTAGAGCATTAAGCGAAGAAGATATTAGGCGTGTATTGCTTGGTGAAAACGAGTTAATACTTAGCGTTGCTGAGAAGAAATCCGCTAATAGTAACAAAATAACACCAGTTGAAATTGATGTTGAAAAAATTCTTGGTAGTCTAAATGAAGCTAAGGATAGAGATACTGCCTTAGATTTACTAAGTTCAATAAACAAGACATCTTTAGAGCAGGTGGCTCGCGCTCTTGATATTGCAATTCAGCGTACAGACAAAATCGATACTTTACGTCGAAAAATTGTTGAATATACAGTTGGAGCAAGGTTACGTTCTTCCGCCATTCAAGGAACAAAAACATAACAAATTGCTGCACGCGGACTCCGTAAGCTATCGCGGTTTTTGCAAAAAAAGACGCAAAAACCGCGCTAACTTACTCCGCCAGTGAGCAAGGCGATCTCGTTACCATCGATAAAAGGCTACAGGCACCTAGAAAAAACTAATGACAGTATCTTCATCTTTAGATACTAAAAACTTTCTATTATATACCCATACATCTATAGGCCTTCAGCGGATTAAAGTTGAATTCGGCCGCTTGTTCTTAAGGAGCTAAAGTTGCAAACAGTTGTGAAAAAGTGGTTTCGTGATAAGGAATCTGGATTTCTTGAAAACGGCAGTGCTAAAGATATCATCGTCAATAAAGCTGATTTATTGAACTGCCAGTTTTTGAAAGTTGGCGTGACCGTTGAGTTTGAGTGTCATGTTGATAAACGTGGTTTGATTGCCAAAAAAGTTAAATTAATAGCACAAAATAAAAATGGGCATGGGCATGGCCGCCATCAGGCTAATAAGCCCTTCAGACCAGGCGTTATGACTTAAATACTGAAAGAGCAATATTGTTTTTTAATAGTAATTTTTTGCTCATTATTCAGCATAAAACCTGCATTACTCTGCCTAAATATATCGATGTTAATACTATAGGGTCTACAATGCCACATTGTACTATCGAATACTCTGCACCTATTTCACAGCAAGTTTCTGAAAACGATTTAATGAAAGCTGTTTTTGACGGAGCATTAGCTGCCAATCTGTTTGATGAAAAATCGATAAAATGTAGAACACAATGTTATCAATCTTATCTGAGTGTCGCTGACCAGAGTAATTTTGTGCATGTGACAATTAAGATTATGTCTGGGCGAAACTTTGAGCAAAAAAACGTTTTGTCGCAGAGTGTGCTGCTATATTTACAAGACCTAAATATGACCGATTTATCAATTACTGTTGATATCGGCGATCTTGAGTCAAAGTGTTACGCCAAAGCAACAGCCTAGTTAGTGATATTTGGGCTCTGCGCAGTAAATATCTGTTTCTGAGTGCTTACTTGTTATTGGTTGGATTGATCGTTAAAACCCCATTGTGCTGTACTAAAGATAGATGTTTTAAAAAGCTCATACCTAATAGAATGGTGGAGTGGTCCATATAGGGGTTGATGACTGCTTCTATATTGGCAGCAGAGATCCCTCCAAGGCTAATGCTATTTAATAGTGTTGGGTAAACAGTAATAACCCCATTGGCGGTCGAAACTTGAGTTTTACCTAAACGGCTTAAACTTAAGCCAGCCGCCAAAGCTTCGGGTATGACAACATCTGTGGCACCGGTATCTAATAAAAACAGTACCGGCTGATTGTTGATACGACCATTGGCAATATAATGGCCTCTTGAATTTTGTTTTAAAACGACGGGTTGATTGTATTGCAGGTTGATGTATTGGTTAGGGTTTCTTTTATAATCAATCCATTGTTGAAAAAAATAAGTGGTCAGTAGTAGTGCTATCAGCCAGCTTAAGCGCATCATCCATTTACCGATGACAAATGATAAGTCTTTTGGTTTAGAATTCATATCTGTCGGTACTTCATTGAGCGTTGACACAGCGGCTAGCGGGTATATTTAACTGTATTAGCAGATACTCTTGAAAATCTTTCGGGTACCGTGTTTTCTGTAAGGCCTTATCCATACACAGCATCCATGCGTGTTGCTCGGTTGGAGTTATCTTGAGGTGTTGATGCGCTCTGGGAATGCTAATCGATCCATATTTCTCTTTATAACGTTTAGGCCCTCCTAGCCATCCACATAAAAAACTCGCTAATTTATCAATAGATTCTGTTAAATCTTCAGGGTGCATCGCTCTTATCTTTTGTGCTTGTTCAAGCGAGTTCATTTGACAATAAAATTCCTCTACCAATGAAAATATCCCCAATTCACCGCCTGCTGCTTGAAAAGAGCCATCCTTCACACCGTATTCCATAACATACCTTTTAATTATTGATCAGCTATACTATTGCTATATAGACAGTATATTACGAGGCTTGTCATGAAGGTAGTTTTCTTAGTAGTGTTATTGTGTAGTTTAGCTGTGAGCCATGTCGCAATGGCTAGCGAAGTTTATATAAAAGACGTGAAGATTGCGAAAAACGCCAAAGGCCTCTATAGCTTTAACGTAACTTTGCTACATGCTGATAAAAGTTGGGATCATTATGCAAATGTCTGGCAAATAGAAACCCTATCAGGAACTCTCCTTGGCAAACGAGTTTTGTTGCACCCCCACATCAATGAACAACCGTTCACCAGATCGATTAATAATATTAAAATCCCAAAAGGTGTGACAACGGTAGTCATTAGAGCCGGTTGCACCTTAGATGGGATTAACAGTAAAAAATATTTGATACGGCTATGAGCTACGAGTTGTTTTTTGCTTATAGCTTTCTAGCTCATAGCTTCTTAACTTCAATACCTATCTTCTCGAAATTTATGTGCCAAATATGTGCCAATGACACGCATTTCAGAAGAGAAAAACTCTAACTCTTGCAATGCTAATTGCATTTTTTCTTCTTCAGGATGTCCTGCAACATCCAAATGAAAACTAGTCACAGACATAGAGTTTGAAGCCATATAACTTTCCAGCTTCAGCATGTTCACACCATTAGTGGCAAACCCCCCCATGGATTTATAAAGCGCAGAGGGGATATTTCGAACGGTGAACATAATAGTGGTAATGAATGCCTCATCATCTGAGTATTTTGGGCATTGACTCTTTTTAGAGAGGATAATAAAGCGTGTAGTGTTGCCTGAAATATCTTGAAAGTTCTGCTGTAAAATATCCAGCCCATATAGTTTAGCGGCGAGTTCAGAGGCGATAGCGGCCTGTGTATTACTTGGGCTGTCGGCTAGTTCTTGTGCAGCACCCGCTGTGTCTAAATGTGCAATTTGTTGCAAATTTAAAGCCGCAATAGCATTGTTGCATTGCGCTAATGCCTGTGGGTGCGAGGCAATGGTTTGTAGGGTTTCGATTGAAGTACCAGGCTTAACCAGCAAGCAGTGATTAACAGGTTCGAAATGTTCACCGACGATATGTAGATGGGTTTTTGGCATCAATCTATAAATTTCTTCTACTCGTCCGGCAGTAGAGTTTTCTATAGGGATCATCGCAAGTGAAGCTTCTTCGCGTTCCACCATATACATAGCTTTAGCAAAGCTAGCACAGGCATGTGCTGCCATTTCGGGAAATACTTTTGTGCATGATAGGTGCGAGTACGCACCTGGATAGCCTTGATAGGCGATAATATTTTTAGACATAGTGCTTATAAACCTAGGCTACCAGTGGATTATTCTTAAAAGCTCACATTATCTATGATTATAGTAATTAACAACTAATAATTAATTTTAAGAAATTAATTATTTAAAAGTGCAGAAATTCAATTTTAATCTATGCTTAAACTAAAAATAGGAAAAAATTGTAGGCAATGACAGTGCTGTACATGACAAAATCATGAAGCTGGGAGCAGAAAAATGAAACTTTGGAATAAACTATTTGGTCAAGGCGAAAAAGCAGAGCAATTACTAAAAATACAGCAGCAGCATGCAACCGAAAAGCAAAACTTGCAAGATCAAATAAGCTCGTCATCTGCAATGTATACCAATATGTTAACAGGCTTGGTTGATTCAGTGATTATCATTGATGATGAAAACCTGGTGACCTTGTTTAACCCTGCCGCTGAGGAACTATGGGGATATTCTGAAAAAGAAGTACTAGGTAAAAATGTAAAAATGTTAGTCCCAAAAGAAATTCAGGGCAGTCATGATGAAAAAGTAAATGCTAATAGAACAACAGGGGAAAATAAAATAGTTGGCACTAGCCGAGATGTAGAGTTACCCCGTAAGGACGGCTCAACAGTTTGGTGTAGTTTGTCCCTATCCAAAATTCAATTGTCTAAGGGCATAGGTTACGCAGCTTTTGTGCGGGACATCTCTGCACAAAGACGCGCTAGCCTTGAAAACGAACAGATACTCTCTCAGGCATTGGATGCTGTAGTGACTATCAACAAAGATAATATTGTCACTTTTTATAATAATGCCGCTAAACGATTATGGGGATATGAGCCAAGTGAAGTAATTGGTGAGAATGTTAAAATGTTGGTTCCTCAGGTTATTCAGAGTCAGCATGACCAGCTTGTAAATAGTAACCGGAAAACAGGCGTCAATAAAATAGTGGGAACCCACCGGGAAGTTGAACTTACCACTAAAAGCGGTAGCACAGTAGCGGCAAGTCTCTCTTTGTCCAAAGTAGATATTGATGGAGAAATAGGTTATACGGCTTTTGTTAGAGATATTACTCAAGAGAAGGAGGCCAGTGAGATTATTACCCAAACCTTATCTCAGGCACTTGACGCAGTGGTAACGATTGATGAGCATAATATAGTAACCGTCTACAATGAAGCGGCTGAACAACTTTGGGGTTACAGCCCTGAAGAAGTCATCGGCGAAAATGTAAAAATGTTAGTGCCAATGGATCTTCAGGCAGGGCATGATGATCTGGTAAACCGGAACAGAGACACCAGTGAAAATAAAATAGTGGGTACTCACAGAGAAGTGCCAATATTTTGTAAAGATGGCAGTAAAAAATGGGGGATGTTATCACTGTCTAAAGTGCATGTAGGTGAAAAAATCATGTACACCGCATTTTTACGAGATGTCACCGCTGACGTTGAAAAGCGTGGCTCGATGCAGCAAATCATGGACTCTATATCAGCATCAAGTACAGAAATTGCAAAAATGGCCAAAGTTATAGATGGCATCGCCAACCAAACCAACTTGTTAGCCTTAAACGCCGCGATAGAAGCCGCAAGAGCAGGAGAGCATGGCCGAGGCTTTGCGGTAGTCGCAGATGAAGTAAGGCAACTCGCATCAAGGTCATCAGAAACTGTCACTGAGATTAATCAGCTATCAGAGGCAAGTAATGTGGCTTTGAAAAAACTTGCGGCAAATTATAAGTAGGGGAAGGGAGGTCGTTAGTTGAAAGTCTTTGGTCGTTGGTTAAAAGACAAGTGCTACCATTGAGGAAAGACTATAAAACTTGGTTGATTTTATTCTCTGTGCAGCGGCTAAGTGGTAGAAAATCTTTTAAGAGGATCTCTGTTAGAAGTTGCCGGCTACCGACTAAAGACTAAAGACTTCTCTTTTCCTTCCCTTTATAATCAGCGCTATTAATTTTATCAGGCAAGGAAGAGAAATGGCGATTTTAGTCACAGGCGGTGCGGGTTATATCGGCAGTCATACTGTCGTACAACTGTTAGAAAAAGGCGAGCAAGTCGTTGTTGTTGATGATCTTAGTAATAGTCATGCTGAAGTATTTAATCGGATCAAGGCAATAACGGGCCAAGAGTTAATCTTTGTTCAAGGTGATGTTAGTGATAGAACATTGTTGAATAAAGTTTTTAGTAATTACCCAATAAAAAGTGTGATACATTTTGCAGGTTTTAAAGCGGTGGGTGAATCTGTCGCAAAACCATTGATGTATTACCAGAATAATATTAATACTACTTTAAACCTGCTTGCTTGCATGCAAGAGCACCAATGCAAAGAATTAGTCTTTAGCTCCTCGGCGACGGTCTATGGTGATCCAGAGAGCGTACCCATTACCGAGCAATCACCGCTATCAGCGACCAATCCTTACGGCCAAACTAAATTAATGATTGAATACATTTTAAAAGATATGGCCATCGCTGATCCAAGCCTGTCTATTGCAGTATTGCGTTATTTTAACCCCGTAGGAGCGCATGAGAGCGGTTTAATAGGTGAAGACCCTAATGGTATCCCCAACAACTTAATGCCCTTTGTAGCTAAGGTAGCGATCGGTGAGTTGTCTGAAGTAAGCGTCTTTGGTGATGATTACGATACGCCTGATGGCACTGGCGTGCGAGATTATATACATGTGGTAGATCTAGCGGTAGGGCACTTGGCTGCACTTGATAAAATCAAAGATCAACAAGGCTGCTCAGTTTATAATTTGGGTACCGGCAAAGGTAATTCTGTTTTAGAAGTAATTAAAGCTTTCGCCGCTATTTCAAAACAGCACATACCTTATAAAATAGCCCCAAGGCGTGCAGGAGATATAGCCACTTGTTATGCAGATGTTGGCTATAGTGCCAAAGCACTTAACTGGTCTGCAAAAGCAGATCTAAGCCAAATGATAAAAGACCACTGGCACTGGCAGCAAAAGAATCCAAACGGATACAAAGATGCGAACTAGTCAGGCGTTTTTTACTGGATTGTTTTTTTGCTGCATCGCTGTAGTTTCATGGGGGATATTTCGCGCCACACCGCCCCAAGAGCTTTTTCAACAATCCGATAAAGTCGCACATTTATTAGCTTTCGCAGGTTTAGCTTTTACTGGCAGATTGGCCTTGGTAAATATCAATGGTTATCTATACTGGCCTGCTATGGCTGTTATTGCCATGGCGATGGAATATGCCCAAGGGATATTTCAAATATCGCGGTATTCTAGTGTCGAGGACGCAATGGCTAATGTGACAGGGGTGTTGTTGGCTTTGCTTGTGTGTGGGGTGGGAAGGAAGGTTAGGAATGGTTAGACGTTATAAGAGATTGTTAGTCGTTAGTTAGAAGTCGTTAGTCGTAAGCTAAAAGACTAAAGACATATTTCACCACGGAGGCACGGAGAAGGGATTACAATATTTTGTTTAGTCATTTCTCGGTGTAGCGAAGCGCCTCTGTGCCCTCTGTGGTAGAAAAGCTTTTAGGGAGCTTGGCGCGAGCAATAATTTCGACTAAAGGCTAAAGGCTAAAGACTTATACCTAGCATATAATTATCTGAATTAATCTTGATTGTGGTTTATAAGATGGAAATGGATTTAAGATGGCGACAGCGACTGGAAAATTTTTCTAGGGCGTTGCTTCAATTGAATGAAGCTGTAGCTTTACTTGAAAAGCGAGAACTATCAAATATTGAAAAGCAGGGTTTTATTAAAGCGTTTGAATTTACCCATGAACTGGCTTGGAATGTGATGAAAGATTTTTCAGTTTATCAAGGAAATACTCAGATTATGGGCTCACGAGATGCTACCCGTGATGCATTTAAGAAAGGGTTGCTTGAAAACGGTGAAGCTTGGATGCAGATGATAATAACTCGAAATAAGGCAGTACATACTTATAGTGCAAAAATTGTGGATTAAGTGATTTCTTTGACCCTTGATAGCTATGTCGCAGAATTTAATACTTTCGAAGCTATTATGTTGAAACTACTTGATGAAAACTGAGCTTGCTCCATCTGGTTTGACCAATGGTATTATCGGTAAACTGCACAGGATTTTTGATAGTTATCAAAAATTGGATACCGTTATTCTGTATGGTTCAAGAGCGCTTGGAACTTATAAAATGGGCTCCGACATAGATTTAACCTTTATTGGTAATGGGCTTGGTTTCAATGATATTTTAAATTTAGAAGCTGAGTTAGATGATTTAATGACACCATATTCCTTTGACATATCAATTTTTGATCAGCTAGATAATCCTCAGCTAATAGAGCACATTAACAGAGTTGGCGTAGTCTTTTATGAGAGGGATGCGAAGTTAGAAGACAGAAGTTAGAAGTCGTTAGTCGTAAGCTAAAAGACTAAAGACATATTTCACCTCGGAGGCACAAAGAAGGGATTACAATATTTTGTTTAGTCATTTCTCGGTGTAGCGAAGCGCCTCTGTGCCCTCTGTGGTAGAAAAGCT
>JABSRB010000051.1 GCA_013215375.1 Oceanospirillaceae bacterium
CCGATGGTAGTGTGGGGTCTCCCCATGTGAGAGTAGGTCATCGCCAAGCTTTAATACGTAAAGAAACCTCAAGCACTGCGTGCTTGGGGTTTTTTTCGTTTAAAACTTAATGGCGATGACCAACTCTCACATGAGAGATAAAGAGCGCAACTTGTTGCTGCGAGTACCATGTGATAGTAGGGGGCATTTTCGAGTCCTTTAAAGCGTAGCTTTAATCGAAAATCCCGTAGCTGCGCTTGCGCACTCCCTTAAGGTTTACCACGCCAAGCTTTAGCTGCGAAGTACCACGTTTCCACTTTACGCAGCTCTTTAATTCCACTTGGTTTTTTTCGTCAAAAATTTAAATGCGATCACTACTCGCACAAGGGAAGGAAGGTAAGAACTACAAGTAGGGGATTTCTTTAATGCTGTAGAAGCAAGCTTCGTATCACTCTATCTTCGCTGAAGGCTCTTCCGTAGCCGCCTTGCGCCATCCTTTAAGATTACCACTTTACTTTAGTCTCCTCCCTAAACGACAACCACCCTGCTTTTATTCAATGCACTATTACGGGAAGGGCTTAACAACCAGACTATTAAATATTTGCCAGTAGCTGGATTTGTTGTTATCAAATACAAACCATTTGGTTAGTATTTTTCTAAATTGTTCTGTCTTTCTTATGCTTTTTATGGCCATATTAATATCGTTAATTCGCTGCTCTCCCCAAGGGGTGTTAGTGCAAGCTATAGCCCCTAATGGCGGATCTTGTACCTGCTCAGATAAGGGGACAAAAGATAAATTATCATGTAAATTTAACGAGTTTTTGAAATATTTAAAGGTGTAACTATATTCTAGAATGAAATCAATGCGCTTTGATGCGAGCATTTTAAAGATGCCTTCTGTAGAATCTTGCCCCGCTCTTCGATAAATATTTGCGTACCCTTTTGCGTCGTTGATTAATCCATCTAATCGCTCACCAAACCCCCTGCCGGCTGGGATACCAAAAGTTAGTGTTTTGTTTTTGAGAAGTGCTTTTAAACTGAGAGATTGTTGTGTTTTTTTTAGCTGTTCTTTATCAATAATAATGCCATGAGGCTCATAAACTAAATATGGTATTGATGTTGTGACTAAATCTGCTCTGGTATCGTGTATCCAAGTTGAAAAACACAGTGGTTTTTTAGCTTTTAGTAATAAAAGGACACGTTTTAACGGGATGATTTTATGACTGTGGTTATATTGCGGGAGCTGATTAATAATAGCTTTTTGGACTAGATCACCAAAACCCTGCTTTTTCAGCTTACCGTTTAAAATATAGAAAGGGGGAGCATCATTGATGACCCATAGAATCTTGGGCAATGGTTGGTTTAATGTTTGGGCATTAAGAGAAAAGCAAGAAAAAGAAAATACAAAAACGGCAAAAGTACTAATTAGAGCGACTTTTGTGTGTAGATGAAAGTAGCTTTGATATTTTAGCATAATGATCAAGTGTCGGTATAAGCTCTGAATAACAGTTATCATAGCAACACCTTGATCACGATAATATGCTAATTAGTCGTATAGCGATGCACCGCCTCGACGAAGACGTCTAAATTATTACAAAAGAATATTGTAATGTGGTGCCTATTGAAGCGAAAAATGATTTAAAAAAAGCCCCAGTTTATCCCGATCTTCCCCTTGAATAGCCATCAACGGCTGCGGTAAACAAGTCCCTTTAACCAACCCTTCCAACTCAGCACAAGCAGCTATTACCCGCAAGCTCCCATACTTACCAAATAACATCCACAACGGTTGTAGAGCTGCATTTAGTTTATCTGCTTGGGCAGCATCGTTCGCCTGAGCTGCTCGGGTAATAGCAAGCATGGTCTTCGGGTAGAGACCGGCAATGGCCGAATACCATAAATTGCAACCTGCATTTAGTCCGGTAGCGCCAAAGCCATCACCACTGACCCCTAGTGATACGCTAGCGGGTAGTATTGCCTTTAAATGTTCAATACGACGTTTTGCGATTGATAAATCAGCGGGGACTCCCGGGATTTTAATTGATGTTACATTGGGTAATTGTGCCAGTCTGACGTAGAGCTCATCTGTGAATCTGAAGTGAGTGGTGCCAGGATTGTCATAGATACACAATGGTACTGAAATATTAGCAGTCACACTCTGATAGAGACTAAATACTTCTTCGCTAGAAAGTGCTTGGTAGGAAGTGGGAGATAGCAAAACCGCTTGTACCCCTAACTTTTGCACATCTTCAGCCAATTCTAGGACATCTCTGGTGCGCTGGGCGCTAATACCGGCTATAACGGGAATATTACCGCAGTGTTGCAGGCTCAGCTCTATAATGCGCTTGCGCTCAGTACGATTGAGATAGGTATAACAGCCGGTTGAACCTAAAGCCCCGATAGAATCGACTCTTGCGTTGACCAGTCGTGCTATTAACTCTTGCAGACTTTGTTCATCAACCTTATCTTGATAGAAGGGCGTTAACGGAAATGCACTCAATCCGGTAAAATTCATCGCTATATCTCACTTTTATAGTAGCTCAAAGGCAAAGATAGATTTAAAATATCCTTTGTCCTAGCTATTAATTGTTTTGTCATAGGACAAAAATATACCATCAAGGATAATTATACAAGTGTTATATATTGGAAAAAATGGCCAGCAAATATTCGATCATATTCGCAACGCAGTATTAAGCGGTGATTTGACTGGGGGAGATCTATTACCTTCAGTACGAGATTTAGCATTAGAGCTGGGTGTTAATCGCAACACCGTGTCCGCGGTCTATATGCGTTTAACCAAAGCGGGTATTACGGTTTCCAATGGTCGTTTAGGCACCAGCATTAGTTTAGAACCCAGTGCAGGAGAACAGGAAGGCGCCAGTGACAGTAGCGTGCTGATTGATCTTGCCGATGGTAATCCCAATGCGCAATATTTGGTAGATCCCAGTAGTGAAATGAGCAAGCTATCATTCAAGCCGCATCTATATGGTGATGCGGTGATACTGCCCGAACTCGTTAAAATTGGTAGTGATTACTTATCTGAAGATTGCCCAAATGGCTTTACATTAACGCTGACTAACGGTGCGATTGATGCCATAGAGCGATTACTGGCGGCGCATCTAGTAGCAGGGGACAAAGTTGCGGTGGAAGATCCGTGTTTTTTGGGCACTATCAATATTCTGCGCTTGGCGGGGATGAAAAGTGTCGGTGTGGAAATCGATGAGCAGGGAATCATTGTTGAGTCGCTTGAGAGAGCTTTAAAGGCTGGCGTGAGGGCGTTAATTATTACCCCCAGGGCACACAATCCAACAGGGTTTAGTTTATCTAAAACACGTGCTGCGCAACTGCGGCTGCTATTAAAAGATTATGCCAATGTATTGATCGTTATTGACGATCATTTTTCCCTGTTAAGTCATCAACCTTATCATTCTATATTAGAGACAAACTCTAATCGATGGGCACTGATTCGTTCGGTTTCTAAAGGATTAGGGCCTGATTTACGCTTGGCTTTTGTCGCAAGTGACCAGACAACAGCCAAATTATTAGGTACAAGATTGGCGCCAGGGATGAATTGGGTGAGCCTGATACTACAGCGAATAGTCACGGCCTGTTGGCATGCTAAAAGTACCAGAGACAAGCTTGGACAAGCCAAAGCATTTTATCAAATCCGTCAAAACCAGTTAATAGAGGCTCTGCAGGCAAGAGGCATCTCTGTAGCAGAGCATTGTGATGGACTCAATGTTTGGATCCTGACAAATATGGAGGAAAAGTCCTTGTGTTATGCGCTCGCTAAAAAAGGTTGGTTAGTGAGAATGGGGGGGGCATTTAGTATTGATAGTAAAGTTCAAGCGATCCGTGTCACAGTGACTAAATTAGATGCAGAACAAGCACTGCTTTTCGCTCGAGATCTTAGAGAGGCTCTATCTAAATAACAGGTTGATATTAAGATGTCATTGCCAAGGCGTGGGCGATAAACTTGCACGGATTGATTATTAACTTTGGACACAAGTATTAGCAGATGCCTCAGTACCTTAGTAAATATTTCCCTGTGTATATCCATGGCGTTTGACAATGAATGACAGCGACTATTTAATACTCGAAATATTCTCTTTTATTTTATAGGTTAATACATTGATAGTATCACGCCGCCATTTTTTGCAGAAAACCTTGTATACAGGATTATTGATAGGCTCCTCCCTGTCGGTCAGCTTAAACGTTGCCCGCGCAGATAAAAATAAGCCCTACCACTACACTTTAACGTTAGAGCCTGCTGATTTCCCATTAATCCCCGGTACAACCACACCGGGCTTGGGTTTTAATGGACAATATCCAGTAACCCCGATTAAGGCCAAGCAAGGACAGCAGCTGACCATTCGTGTGATCAACAAGCTCAATCAGCCAACCACAGTGCACTGGCACGGTATTCGCCTACCTATCGCGATGGATGGGGTGCCATTTCTCAGCCAGAAACCTATCATGCCTGGCGAAACGTTTGTCTACCAATTCACCCCACCCGATGCCGGTACCTTCTGGTTTCATCCGCACGTCAATAGTGTTGAGCAGCTTGGTAGAGGTCTAGTAGGGCTGTTAATTGTTGAAGAAGCGGATAGCGATAGCTTTTCACCGGCGCAATATGCAGCCGATATTCCGTTGATGCTAAAAAATTGGCACCTTAACAAAGATGGCTCTTTCAAGCCACTAATGAAGCTGCGAAATGCGGCTCGAATGGGGACTTCGGGAAGACATCAGACTGTTAACGGCATCGCTAAACCGGTGATTGAGGTGCCAGCTAATGGTTGGGTGCGGTTGAGATTCGCCAATGTTGATAATACCTTGGTGTATAGATTAAAGATCAAAGATCATCCGGCATACATCATCAGCATAGATGCTAATCCCCTGGACCAGCCAAGACCTTTAGACAGTTATTCTATTGGGGTGGGAATGCGCGTTGATATCGCGATTAAAACGCCACAGGCCGGCTCTGAAATAGTTATAGAAACCTTAATAGGTAAGCGTAAACACCAAGAGCTATTACGCTTAAAAACCTTGGATATGCCATCGACTGCAGCAGTCAGCGCAGGGCCGCCCCTACCGTCTAAAAATCCTTTATCTGAACCGGATTTGAGTAGTGCAGAGGTTAAGCGGTTCGTCTTTGAATGGGAGGGAGCAATCACACCGGCAGATGGTGAGGGGAATACCACTCCAAAATTTTGGGCGATTAATCGTATTCCATGGGCGGGCATGAGCGCGGGACAAATTCCTGAGCCACTCGCAGAGCTCAGCTTAGGTAAGAGCTATATCTTTGACCTGAAAAACAACACCCCCCATCGTCACCCTATCCATATTCACGGAATCATGTTTAAAGTGCTGCGCTCCAACCAGAAAAAGATTGAGCCTTTTTTTACCGATACCGTATTGATGGAGAAAAACGAGCGGGTACAGATCGCATTCGTTGCAGATAACCCGGGACGCTGGATGTATCACTGTCATGTGATTGAGCACATGAAAACGGGGTTGATGGGGTATATAAGGATTAGTTAGGAGTTTCGAGTTAGAAAGCGACTAGCTACGAGCAAAACACTCAGGATCAAAGATTTTTTCACCACAGAGAACAAAGAGGCGCTGCGCTACACGGAGAAAATCATAGACCTTTTTAGATTTCTCAATGCTTCCTGTGGTAAATAAAATATCTCATTTGTTACGAATATCTTGTACAGCCAATATTTTTGGTTTGAACTGACTAACGACTAACGACTAACGACTAACGACTAACGACTAACGACTAACGACTAACGACTAACGACTAACGACTGGAACCCCCATGCAAGTTAGAGCCATACACTATATTTACATATTGATCTTGGCGGTGGTTTGGGGCAGTTCATTTACCGCCGTTAAAGTTGCTATTGATGAATTTACACCGATGCAAGTTGCCTTTGTTAGGGTGTTGATTGGGGCTGTGATCATCACGGCGGTTTCAATATTCGGGCATCTTAAGCTACCTAAAATGGCTAAAAGCTGGGCTGTTTTATTACTTATCGCAATATTTAGTAATGTGGTGCCGTTCTCTCTTATCGGTTGGGCTAGTACTATTAGCGATAGCTCAACAGTGTCTATTTTGATGGCAACTTCGCCAATATTCGCGTTAGTTTTTGCGCATATATTTACCGAGGATGATAGGTTTACACTATTCAAATGTATCAGTGTTGCACTAGGTTTTAGCGCCGTCATGGTGTTAGCTCTACCCTCTGGAAATCTTTTAGATAGTAGTAACCTGCTGGCTAAATTTGCCACTTTAATGGCGGCGATGAGCTATGTAATCGCCGGTTTGTTAACCCGAAAACTGGATGAAAAAATTGGTGCGCGCTCTATCACTAGCATTGTCTTGGTGTTAAGTGTTTTGTTGTTAGCGCCAGCGGCGTTTCTCCAAGGTTTTTCAGCGCTAGATACGTATTCCAACCCCTCCTTATTTAGCTTGTTGTATCTCGGTGTATTCTCGACAGCCTTAGCGCTATTGATTCGCTACAGTTTAATTTTGCAAGTTGGCTATACTTTTGTCTCTTACACTGGATTTCTAGTGCCTGTTTTTGCGGTGATATTTGGTGCTTTATTGTTAGATGAACAGCTGAGCATGAATGCTTATATTGCGCTTCTATTAGTATTGTTAGCGCTGGCCATATCAAGATTGAATCCACAGACATTTTCATCAATCGTTAATCTAAAAAGAGTTAATCTAAAAGAAAGGAAATAAATCCTGTGTCGTAATGTTTATACACTAATTTATTATAGTAGTTTGCTGCTAGAGTTATAAAGGGATGTTATATGAAATTGCTCTGTTTGCTTTTGATGATGTCTGTCGGTATGCCAGCTAATTTATGGGCTAAAGAAATAACTACTTTTACTTATATGGCCCCCAAAGAAAAAGATAAAGGCCCCAGAGCCAGATACGGTGAGGCGCTACTTATTTTAGCGCTGGAAAAAACTATTGAGAGTCACGGTCCGTACCGCATTAAATTAAGTCCTAAAATGAATAAAAAACGTGCTTTAGCCTCATTAGAAACTAACAGCCTCGAGAATTTCTTCGTCAAACATTCAATTTCCAAAGGTGCCTCTGAAAAAATGGGTTACGTCAATTTTCCAGTAGATCTGGGAGTGGTCGGTTATCGAGTTTTTTTTGTATCACCCAAGGCGGCGGCTGCATTTAGTCAGGTTACAGACTTAGAGCAATTAAAAAAATTCTCAATCACACAAGGATTAGGTTGGTTAGATACGCAGATACTACGTCACAATGGCTTTAACGTGATTGAGGGAACGAGTTATGAAGGACTGTTTAAAATGGTTTCTAGAAATCGGGTAGATTTGTTGCCAAGGGGAGTTAATGAACTGTTCTATGAGTATCGAAGGCTTTCCAAAAACATGCCGTTAATCGTCAATACTAGTATTGTTCTCTACTATCCACTACCCCGCTTCTTTTTTACAAACAAACAAAATGTTGCTGCTATCGAGCGCATCCAAACGGGGTTAGAAATTGCTTACAAAGACGGTTCGGTGCATAAGCTTTGGAGAGAATATTATGCTGAAAGTGTTGGATTTGTAGATTTTAAAACGGCTAAAATATTTAAAATTGAGAACCCTTTTTTAGAGGGTGTAGTTGATTCTTATAAGCAATATATTATTAGCCCTGGGCAATTAATACCTCCAAAGTGATGTTGTACAAAGATATCAGTGTAGTTTTTGGCACACTGTCGTGAGCGACAGGTAGCTAAAAAAGGCTTGCGTGTTCTGCTGATTTTTTAGACACTTAGCGCATGTTCTCCTTTGTAGTTAGGTATAAATTAATAATAGTTCTCCTTTTATTGGGCTGTAGCACAGAGATTTTTGCTAATAAATATCAGTCACTAGAGGATAATTGGCGCTTTCAATACGGTGATGAAGCGCAGTGGTCAACTAATCTTTTTGATGATAGTCATTGGCCTGTCGTTAGCGTGCCTGGTATTTTAAACCAGATACATGGCCGGTCTCGCAACGGCTGGTATCGTATTCATTTTGATACACAATTATCCAAAATCAGCCAGTCGATTCTTATCGAGTCTATTCGTCACAGTGATGAAACTTGGTTAAATGGTGTGAAAATTGGTGCGCAGGGGAGTTTTGAAGAGCGCTGGACTTTTAACAATACCAACCCGCAAAGCATGATCAGGCTATATGGAATCCCCGAGGGGTTACTGATAGAGCGCGATAACGTACTGGCTATCAAGGTTGCAGTGGGCTTTGGAGAAGCCTGGGGAGCGCTTTACCCCGGTGGGGCTGGTATTTATGGTGATGTCATTCTTGGCAGTAGTAATACGTTACAAAAGAGCCAGCAAAATCAGCTAATCATCACAAGCTCATTAGATGTGTTATTTATCACTTTAGCGCTGGTGGATGTACTCATCATCATTTTTTTATTAAAAAATGCTCTTGGAAACTTCCCTGAATTCAAATGGTTGATTGTTAGTAGTCTGCTCATGTTGATGGGGACTATGTCCCATGATTTTTTTTACATACATCGCTTAAGCTTCGTCGATAGTAATTTATTTCTGATACTGACTTTGTTATTCACGCCTGTCGGCGTAGCCAGCTATTTTTGGTCTCAAAACAGAGATATAAAAGCGGAGTATTTACAAGGAGCAGCTCTTTGCTGCTTACTTTGCGCCATTATTATATTAACCCCATCAGTGCCCGCGTATTTCAAAGTAGCTAGTTGGTATTTATATTGTATTATATCTTTTTTGTGTTTTTTCTACGCGCTGTATATTGCTATTAAACGTGTTTATCAGGGTGATGTAGGCTCCATTGCTCAGTTGATTGCGCTAGCTGCCTATTTATATTCAATACGAACCCAGTGGATGCTCCATGAAAATTTTGGTCACCGAAATATCCAAATTGGCAGCTTATTATACCGTTACGGGATTCTATTCGCCTACTTCCAGCAAATAGCTCATTTGCGTCTAGATTATAAAAAACTATCTGAGCGTATTGTTAATATCACAGAGAAAACTCGTCATTCGCTCGCCAGGGAGCTTCATGATGGCTTAGGGCAACACTTAGCCTCGATGAAAATGCACATACAATTGCAGAATAATAAAAGAGTCTCTTCGCATACTGATTATGTTGAAATTGAATTAAAAAATGCATTGCTTAACCTTAGAAGATTGATTAATGGGCTGCACCCGATCGAAATAGATGAATGCTGTATTTCAAAAGCCATCGAAAAGAAGTGCCTTAGTTTGTCTCATCAATATGGCATTGAGATCTTGTTTCAAAGTGGGACTTACAAGTTAGATAAAGAGATTGAACAGCATATCTTTAGAATATTTCAAGAGTGTGTGGCTAATGCAATCAAGCACGGAAAACCGACTCAAATAATCGTCATTATGTCATTAAAGAATCAGCAACTAACTTTAACAATAGAAGATAACGGGTCGGGGTTTGATACAGAAGTTGAACAAGTACAAAAAGCGAATGGTGGGTTCGGTTATATCAGCCTTAACGAGCGGGTAGCGTTATTAAATGGTGCGATAAAAATAGTACCAGGGATTCATTGCGGCGTTCAATTGACCATTACTTTACCTATCACTAGTAAGCATTAATCACTTTAATAGAGATGAATTAGGCGGAGCCTAAATCATCAAGGGTTTAATTTCCCGCCCCTCGGGGGGCTTTATTTGTCTTTATAACTGTCGCTTACGACAGTTATAAAGACTAGCGCATTATAATAATCTAGAAGGACTATCGTCATCACCTTCATAGGCATTGTTATGTATTTCTACCCGATTTTTTTCAGCGCTTTATGCTTTTTTTCAGCTCCCCTTTTAGCAGATCCCCCAAGTAAACCTTTTACCTTTGGTAATACACTGGTTACTAAATTTAGTGGCACTGTTTTGGGGGTTGATGAGAAAGATTTGAATCCTACCAATCATTTGATAAATGAAACTTTCATTGATCCAACGGGGGCGGCAGCGATTATTTTGAATACGCATACCCCTGATAATATATGGCGTGGTCAATTATTAAAGGTCGAAAAAAAGCAGTCTTTTCCGATACCGGCTCTCGCGGTAGGGCAGGTTTTTTCCGCAACTTATGACAGTGCAGGAAATGCATATTTAGCCGCAACGTCAAGTTACGGCTTGAACCTTATTAAGCCTGATATTTGTGAGCGCGATAGGCTCGATAAAAAGGGAAACTCTCTTTGTGAAACTATTGATAAAACAGACATAGACAGATTACCGGAAAGAATTACAACAGGTCACCCATCGGCTAGATGGATGGTGGGGCAGTTTGGTAAAACGGGTTCTCCAGGCTCTGTATGGAAGGTCGATGGGCACAGTGGAAAAATTAGTTTGTTTACTAATATTACCTTAGCAGGCGTAGCTAACTCTGGGGCAGCTCTGGGAGATATTAGCTTTGATGAAGCACACAACCAGTTCTTCGTATCCGACATGGATACCGGCATGGTGCATCGAATTTCTAATACAGCGAAACACCGAGGTGAAGAGCTAGACTTCTTTGATCACGGGATAACCGCAAGAACTGTTCTGAGCTTTCCTGTCATCAAACATAATAATGATGATCGCATAGATATTACCAGTGAGAAATTTAAACCACTGGATCAGAAAACCTGGGGGTTTAGCCAGCTGGGAAGGCAAGTCTGGGCATTAAAGGTCTATAAAAATAGGCTTTACTACTCAGTCTGGAATGGAGAAGAGCTAGGTTCTGAGATTTGGTCTGTCGCTCTTGATATAGATGGCCGCTTTTCAGAAGATATTCGATTAGAGATTTCAGTGGCTAAATACCAAGGCCATTTAAAAATTACAGATATTACCTTCAGTAAACAAGGTGCGATGATCTTAGCGCAACGTGGCGCTATTGCGACCAGCTATGACTATAAAATCGCGATAGAAAGTAGTGACGCTAGAGTATTACGTTATTGGTTGGAACAGCCTAATGATCCGCAGACTAATAGTATGTGGGTTTCGCAAGCTGAAGAATATGCAGTGGGCATGGCGGATGACCATCGTAACTCTAGTGGTGGTGTCGCCTTAGGATACGGCTACAATGAACAGGGAGTATTAGATACACAAAGCTGTAAGGATGCTCTTTGGACAACGGGACACTCGTTGACCAAGGAAGGCTCTAAAAGCGTATCAGGGTTACAGGGAAGTCCATCTAGACCGGTTAGAAATTTCAATACTCCACCTACAACCAGCTATTTTTTCGATGTTTATCCTGAATCTGAGATAGAAGCTGTTCAAGGTTGGTTAGGTGATGTGGAAATATACACACAAGGGTGTGTTTGTCAGAATATTTGCGCTATTTCTGCTGCATCAGATCAAAAGCCAGTGATAGTTAAGTTACCCGCTAATTCATCACCTCCTGAAATAAATTTACCAGAGCCCCCAGAGTTTCCGGAGTTACCCGATTTTCCAGAATTTCCCGAATGGTGTCCCTATGGCTTATGTGTAATCACAGTGGTTTGTATCCCTCCATTAGATTTTTGGCCCTGGTGTGGCAGTGAAGAAGATGAATTACCCGCTTGTATGGAGATGGCTATGTCCCCCGCTGGGCCTTTCTTAAACGGTAGTACTTGGTCTATGCCTATGGGCGTGACTTCACTCAATAACAATACGATAGACACCTTGCGTATATTTTCAAATACCTCTGGCGTCAATATAACCAACGGTAATATTTTCTCAGTTGGGTTTCCTACTCCCACCTTTACAGCGACAGCAAACCAAGACGCTGTCTTTGATTTGTGTGGATATAACAGTGCGGATGCGCAAACAGGAAAACCTTATGATTGCTGCTCAATGAAAGTTAAATTTAAAGTACGAGAGTCGCAATCAGCTGAGGATCATCAAACCTTGGAGGTAGTGCAATGAAAAAGCTATTAACACTGAAAAATCTATTTGCTGCCATTACCTTAACAATGCTTTTGCCGTCTGTTTTGCAGGCGAACGAACTAGGTAATCCAGGTTTTGAAAATGATACTAGTGGAAGCTATGGGGATAATATTGCTCCGCAACTTAACGTAGCCCCCTGGGTTTCTTTGAGTTTAGATAATGTTGTTCAAGTTGACGGAGTGGGCGGGCAAACAACATATGGCAATAGAGGACCTGAATCGGATGCATCCGGCATACTTGGCGTGAGGCATTACTTGGATATGCAAGGTGATGGGGAGATATACCAATCTTTTACTACGCCAAATGACTGCTCTGGAGAGGTTAGATTTGGCGGAAGCTTTTCAACACGTCATAACGAAGTGGGAAAAGCGCATATAGAAATAAGGGAAGGAGTGGGAAACACCGGTGCGTTGGTAGGTACTACTACTAATTTGAGCTTACCAGTGGGGAACTCAGAAACAGATCCGTGGGTTAGGGCGAACTATACTGCATTTTTAACAGCGTCCACCACATACTCATTCGTGATAGTGATGGATAATTACATAAATTTTGATGAAGGCTATGTTAATTTTTTATCTGGACCTTGTCAGGATGATACAGTTATTGATCCACCGCCACCGCCAGAGTCTGTATGTTTAGAAATAAAACATGAGGTTAGCTGTACTTCAAAGGGATGGAGTGTTTCTTTAACACACGATCCTTCATCATTACTGCAGCCGGATCACTATAATTTATCACCCATTACTTCCGGGGTTACCATAAGTGGTAGCTCGCCAAATTATATTCTAAACGGTGCTCTACCTAATACAGCTGTTGATCTTCTGGTTTTTGGCACCCAAAAAGGTAAGGGTAATTTGTTAGGGACGGACCGATGCTGTGAAGAGAGCAGAATCCATGTCGATATTCCCAATCAAGCATGCCCAATAACTTGCGACTCAGGGGAAGAGTTGGTTAACGGTGTGTGTCAAGTGATCGAAGAGCCAGATATATCGCCTTCCTGTAACAGTAATATCGTTATTGTGGTCGATGAATCAGGGTCTATTGCGGATAATCCAGGGGATCCTAATCGCGTTAGGCTAGAAGTAAGAAATCTTCTAAAAGGTTTTAAAGGTCACGGTTCAAAAGCGTCGGTTATCCATTTTGATACCAACGCTCGTTTAATCAATTCAATGCTTGAAATAGCCACTGCACCCGGTCAAGAAATAGGCTTTTCTGGAGGTTATACTCCCTCTACGGGACAGACTAACTGGGAGGCGGGGTTGAGCTTGGCGCTGGCAGAAATAAACAGTAACCCTGGGCCTGAACTGGTATTTTTTATTACCGATGGGCAACCTAATCGATACTTGGACAATAATGGAGCAGTGCAGACGGGCTCGGAAGCTACTTCGGTGAATGAAGCAGTCGTTATTGCCAACCAAATAAAAGCAGCGGGTGCTAGGATCTTTTCTATCGGCGTCGGCAATATCGCAAACTCCTCAACCGCCGCCGCTAACCTTCAGGCCATCGCCTCAAGTGGGGATGCGATAACAGGTTCCATGAATGATTTAGCGGGTATTGTCGCTGATTATACGGCAAAATCATGCGCAGATATTCATTTACAAAAATACACGGTTGCTGATAAAAGGATAGATTTAACCTATAAAGAATTGAGTGACGCCAAGCCCACGTTTGATATTGCTATCACTAATAATACACCGGGAACTTTGACTGGCATTGTTGTTGAAGATGCGCTGCCTACCCCCCAACTTACTTTTAACAGCATTGTAAGCACAAGTGCGGGGACTGCTACGCAGCTGGCTAATGTGCTGACTTGGGTATTGCCCCCGATGGCCGCTAATACCACCGAGTATTTAAGATTTAAAACCAATATTAGCGGCGTAGACGTTGGGGAGCAGGTTTATAACTATACGCAAGTAGTAGCAGTAGATCAGACAATCGCCTCTAATGTACTGTTAGCTAACCCGACTGTGGGCCCACTTAATCCTAATGATAGAGACGAAGCTAGGGATTATGTCTATGTCGTTAAGTCTTCTCCTTGCATGGCCACTGTAGAGAGACCGGAAGGCTGCTTAGGAATTAATAAAGTGCTTACTCCGGGAGAGGGTAATTGTGAGTCAGGGCAAGCTTGTGAATATACATTATGGATAAATAATAACAGCAGCGTACCTTACGCAGGCGGTTTTTTGATAGGGGATAATTACACTCCTTCTGGTAGTGCTCCCATAGATTCTATACAGGCATCTGGCGGAGCCCCTGCCAATATCTGTGATACGCAACCGACTAGCATTCCTTTTAGCTGCACCCAAAGTACCGACATTCCAGCTTATACTAGGTGGAAGTATGTTGTCACTACTACTTGGGCGACCGATGCCACTAAAAATTGTTTTACGGTGAATAGCAGAAAAGTATGTGTCGCTAATTCATCAGGGAATAAAAGCAGTGCCAAAGAACCGAAACAGCAGCTATTGCTTTCTAAATATGGCCCTAAGCGATGTACAGCAGGAGGGGTTTGCCACTTCACCATTGAGATGAAGAACGCATCAGATAAGGCCATTGAGCAGCCTATCACTATTGTCGATAAACCCAATAAAATGTTTGGTAGGGTGCAGGGGGCCTCTAATGGCTGGAAGTGTCAGCGTGGCTCGAGGAGTTATCAGTGTGTCAATCCGACCTTAGAGCTTGCGGCCAACGCGAGTACAAAGTTTGCCTTGAGTTTGTCTGTGCCCAAAAACATGAGCGGTAAAGTCACTAACTGTGTACGTGGACAGGGGGCTAGTGATCGGAGCGACAGCATCATGTTACTACAGACACTGTTGCTAAAAGCAGGCCACGATCCTAGAGGCGTGGATGGCCAATTAGGGCCGGGTACGCGCAAAGCGATGGCTGCTTATGCAAAGGCCAATGGCCTGAAAAGTCAGGACGCTAAAACGCTACTGCAGCATTTACAACAAGATGTCCC
The DNA here is from genome assembly GCA_013215375.1 of Oceanospirillaceae bacterium. Classification (GTDB taxonomy): domain Bacteria; phylum Pseudomonadota; class Gammaproteobacteria; order Pseudomonadales; family Balneatricaceae; genus Rs1. The sequence goes on from JABSRB010000051.1 coordinate 14,878, forward strand.
TGAACTCTTGTCCAATACCGCCTGTACTACTGTGCGAATTGATAGGCCTAAACGTCAGTGCAAATCGGGCACAGAGTACCAGGGAGGGGTTTGCGTTAGCATTAAAGTACAAGGTTGCCCTGCTGGGTCCAATTGGACAGGCAAGCAGTGTGTGACTTGTGAAGAGGGCAGTCTTTGGAATCAAGAGGACAAAGCTTGCGAATTTCCTGTCGCAGAAGTGAAGTGTCAAAAAGGTGAAAAGCGCGAAGGAAACCAATGCATCAAAGTTAAAAAACCTAGATGTATCCCCATTATAACCCGCTACAGTGAAATGCTTGGGATGTGTGTTCCCAATATAAGCATTGGCATCGGTATTGGAGGGCCTTCAAGTCCAACAAAGGATGACGATCATCCTTAAAACAAAACAGAGCCTGATTGGATCGCTAGTCAGGTTGTGTTGTGCTGATAAATCAGACGTTTATAGTGGATGTAGACTAAGATTTAAATTTCAAAAATAGACAGTGAAAGCGCTTTAGCGACAGCGTTTGTTCTGCCGTTGGCATCGAGCTTTATGCAGCAATTGGATAAGTGAAAACGTACTGTTCTTTCTGTAATATCAAGTTCTTTAGCCACGCTTTTGTTGCTATGCCCATTACTGATATAACGTAAAATTTCTGACTCTCTGCGACTTAATGTATTGATGTTATCGTGGAAATTTCGCATTACTTCAACCAGCGAGTTTGAAATATATTGCTCATCGCAAGCGACACTGCGTACTGCTATCTCCAACTCGTCAAAGGCATCTTCTTTTAGTATATAACCTGCTAAACCTAAGCTGAGTAATTGATTTACTAAATTAGGCTCAGAGTGCATTGTTAGCGCTAGTACACGAACTTGCGGGTAGTCCTTATCAATCGCTTCAATGATTGACTCTATACTGGTACCAGGCATTGATATGTCGATTAACACTACGTCTGGGTTATGAGTTTGTATAAGGCCTAATAACTCGTCTCTATGTTCGCACATAGCCACTAGCTGGCAATCATTAATCGCAGAAAAAAGGCTGTTCACACCTTCAAGGAATATCCTGTGGTCGTCTGCTGCAACAATTCTTAGCATATATATATTCCATTATAAATCTGATGCTTAGTTGAAACTTAAGCCTAACATAGGTAATTGTTCGAAAAAAACACATAGCGGATGTTTAATGGTGTTTTCTTTTTATTCTTAGAAAAATTAGATGTTTATCGTATAAAACAGATTAATTTAGCCATTTTTCTACCAATAATATCTGCATATAATTATTTTTATTCCACGTTTAAAGGAAATTTAATAAATTACTCTTTTACGTTTTCCTATTGTTTTTTCTTGCTTTTAATCTTGAGCATATTGAGTTCAGGCTATTAATCAATAATAGTTGTGTAGATGTTTGTTATTTTAAATCAATTGGTTAGTAAATTTTTTATTAACGGGTTTTAATCTGAATATCGATAAAACCATGTATGTAACTAGTTGGTTGACACCGATTCATATTGTGTATAAATTATACATATTGACAATTCGTCAAGGTATTAACCTGAACAAAGGGAGAAGTTAGATGAAAAAAATAAATAGAAGACAACTCTTGCAAGGAATGGTTACAGGCGCAGGCTGTGTTGCAGCAGCGTCTATGTTTGGTAGCGCAGCCTTTGCAGCAGATACACGTATTCGTCACTTTTGGTGGGGTAACCCGTCACGTGATGAGCGAACTTACAAAGTAATTGATCTGTTTAAAAATGCCAATCCAGGTTTCGATGTCGCTGGTGAAACTATCGGCTGGGGTGACTACTGGACTAAAATGGCTACTCAAACAGCCGGTAAAAATATGGCTGATTTAGTGCAGATGGATTACCGGTTTCTTTTCGAATACGTGCATCGTGGAGCATTACTGCCATTAGATGAGTATTTCGGAAAGACTTTGCACTTAGAAGATTTTGATAAAAGTGCGATTGCTGGTGGCATGGTAGATGGCAAGTTATACGCGCTAAACATCGGTTCAAACTCACAAGTGATGATTTACAACAAACGTTTATTTGCAGAAGCGGGCATTGAGTTTGATCCCATTAAGTGGAATCAAGCCGAACAGATGGATATCGCTAAAAAATTGTCGGCTTCTACACCTAAAGGTGTACACGGAATCGATGATGCGACCATGAATCCAATAGTGTGGGAAGCTTGGACCCAGCAAAGAGGCAAGACTTTCTATGCGGATGGTAAAGTGCAAGCTGTCGCTGCCGATCTTGAATCCTTTTGGGAATACTGGAAAGAAATGCGTGAATCAGGTGCTGCACCTTCTGCCGATGTATCTGTGGCCAACTTGGGCTTCAAAATGACGGAGTCAGGAATAGTTACAGGTGCGACTGCTATGTCACAATTCTGGTCTAACCAGATAGTGGGTGTGCAATCACTAATGAAAGATGAGATTGGTGCCGCAATGTTGGCCCATAAGAAAGGCGGTATGCCTGGTCAGTTCATTAAGCCTTCCATGTTTATGGCGTTGACTCGTGATACTAAAAACCCTGAATTGGCGACAAAGTACATGAATGCCTGGGTTAATGATCCTGCGCAAACGGCTATTTTAGGATTGGAGCGCGGAGTACCTGCTTCCTCTAAAGTACGTGCGGCGTTAGAGCCTAATTTGACGGTTTCTGAAAAAGTTTCTGTTGATTACTTCAATGCGATTCAAAGTAGTGTTGGGCCACTGCCACCACCACCACCAAAAGGTGCTGGCGAGGTAAATGCTGCCTTTATCCGCATGGGTACTAATGTGATCTTGGGCAGGATATCGATTAAAGACGGTGCTGCTGAATTTATCGATGAAGCTAGTTCAATCGTAGAGCGCGCCTCTTAATATAAGCAGGTTTTTCTGTATCTTTGGCTACAGAGCTTAAGTGAAGACGAGAGCTGCAAAATAACCGCAAAGGTTATTTTGTATGCTCTTTGCATTGAGGATTCCTATGCGTAAATTTTTTGTGAGAAACCTGCCAGGCTATGCATTTTTAACGCCTTGGTTACTCGGTTTCTTTTTGCTGGCTCTCGGGCCAATGTTAATTTCATTATATTTGTCCTTTACCAAATGGGATATGGTCGGCGATCCACAATGGGTCGGCCTCGCTCAATATGAATACATGTTTCTTAAAGACAAGCGTTTTTGGCAGTCTTTAGACGTCACTTTTACCTATGTAATACTTGCAGTACCGGCGCGTTTAGCTTTTGCGTTGATGATAGCGATAGTGCTGGATAAAGGTATCCGGAAAATAGGTATATATCGCGCGCTGTATTACCTCCCCTCAATTTTGGGCGCATCGATTGCGATTGCCATATTGTGGCGTGAGATCTTTAATATAGATGGTGTGGTCAACGCGGTGTTAATTAACTTTGGCATCCAGGGACCGAACTGGATAGGCAATCCAGATACCTCTTTGTACACCTTAGTCGTGCTGGCAATGTGGCAGTTTGGCTCGCCGATGCTGATCTTTTTGGCAGGCTTGCGCAATATACCCACAGAGTTGTATGAAGCCGCTGAAATAGATGCCGCTTCTAAAGCGAAGCAGTTTTTCTCGATCACTTTGCCGCTATTAGCACCAGTGTTGTTCTTTAATATTATTTTACAGACGATAGAAGCATTTAAGACCTTTTCCAGTGCATTTATCATCTCAAATGGCGATGGATCCCCGGCGGATTCACTACTGTTCTTTACCATATATCTGTTTAATGAAGCCTTCACCTATTTCCGTATGGGCTACGCATCCGCATTGGCCTGGACACTATTGATAATAATAGGTTTGTTTACCGCCGTATCTTTCTATACCTCCAAGTACTGGGTGTATTACGAAAATGAGAGGGATTAATTATGCCTGATACTACTATTGCAAATCATGAGTTAAATCTCGCCTCTCAAAGTGTCGAGGCTAAAAATACCAATGCCGCTGAGATTTCAAAGCAGCTGCGGGCAAACAGGCACAAAAGAGAAAGCCGTCAGGCGTTGTTAAAGCATTTGTTTTTGGGGTTTTTCGCGATATTGATGCTCTATCCACTGTTGTGGATGATGGCGGCATCGGTAAAACCTGAAAACGAAATATTTGGTAATTTGTCTATTTGGCCATCAGCGTTTCACTGGGATAACTACGCCCACGGCTGGAATCGTATGCAGGTGAGTTTTACCACGTTTTACGCCAACAGCTTTCTAGTGACCATTTTGTCGGTGATCGGTAATTTGATCTCCTGCTCTTTTGCCGCCTATGCGTTTGCGCGATTAACCTTCGATCTGAAGAAATTTTGGTTCGCGTTGATGATGATGACCTTAATGATCCCCTATCACGTGGTGCTAATTCCACAGTATGTGCTGTTTTTAGAACTCGGTTGGGTCGATACCTATTTACCGTTAGTCGTGCCGAGATTTTTAGCGGCTGATGCCTTCTTTATCTTTTTGATGGTGCAGTTCTTTAGGCAGTTACCACGCGAGTTAGATGAGGCGGCGATGATAGATGGCTGCTCACCCTATAAAATTTACTGGGCGATTATTATGCCGCTGTCGTTGCCGGCGATGGCAACCGCGGGAATATTCTCCTTTATCTGGGTATGGGAAGATTTCTTAGCACCGCTTATCTATCTCAACGACATGAATAATTACACGGTACCGCTGGCGCTGAGATTGTTTGTCGACCAAGACAGCCAATCGGCATTTGGACAAATGTTTGCCATGTCAGTTTTATCACTGGTACCTGTCATCTTAGTGTTTGTGATCTTTCAGAAACTGATCATTAAAGGCATCGGCATGAGCGGCCTAAAATAAATGAGCCTCAATATGAGAGCTCAATATAAAAAATAATAAGTTGGAGAATAATATGTCAGGACTGTCTCTAAATGGCGTTTGTAAGTCATACGGCCCGGTGAATGTAATTAAGAATTTAGATCTTGAAGTAATATCCGGTGAGTTTTTAGTATTAGTTGGACCTTCAGGGTGCGGCAAATCCACCCTATTGCGCATGATCGCCGGCTTGGAAGAAATCACCGACGGCACCATTTCTATCGGCGATAGAATTGTTAACGATTTACCCGCGTCCCAGCGAAATCTATCGATGGTGTTTCAGTCCTATGCGCTTTATCCGCATATGAGTGTGCGCAAAAATTTGGCCTTTGGTTTAACCAATTTAAAAATGTCCAAAGATGAAATTAAGCGCCGCGTCGATGAGGCCTCAGAGATATTACAAATTGGCAATTTAATGGACCGTAAGCCTCGCCAGCTCTCTGGTGGGCAAAAGCAACGCGTCGCTATTGGCCGCGCTATCGTGCGTGAGCCTGAGCTGTTTTTGTTTGACGAGCCGCTGTCTAACTTAGATGCTGAATTACGCGTGCAAATGCGTGTAGAGCTAGCGGGGCTGTATAACCGTCTAGGGACTACCATGATTTACGTTACTCACGATCAGGTGGAAGCGATGACCATGGCAACCCGCATAGTAGTGTTGCGTGAAGGCAAGGTTGAGCAGGTAGGAACTCCCTACGAGCTTTATAACCGACCACAAAATTTATTTGTGGCAGGGTTTATCGGTTCACCAAAAATCAACATGCTGGAGACTAAGTGCCAGTCAGGCAATGGTGCATCGCAGATAGAAATTGAAGATTTTGGCAGTGCTGAAATCGCTCGTTTAGGCAGTGACAGCACCGCGATAACGGTTTGTGTTCGGCCTGAAAACTTTGAGATCAATGGCAGTGGAGTACTCAGCGCTAAGGGAAAAATAGTGTTGATTGAGTATCTCGGCAGCGAGCTATATCTACACTTAGAGCTATCTTCTGGTAAACGTTTGATGATCAAAGCACCGAGTAAGGCGGAGCATTTGGTCGGAGATGAAATGTCCATCACTATCGACATAGACAATTGCCATTATTTTGATGAAGCGGGTTTGCGTATTGAACCGGCTAAAATGACAGAGGCCGCTTAAATGAGAATTGCTATTGTCGGTGTGGGTTCCAGGCATAAAATGTATCGTGACTCAATCGTTGAAGACTATGCAGATCAGCACCAAATTGTGGCACTTTGCGATATCAATGAACATCGACTAATGCTCTCGGCGAAAGAGATACCGTTGGTCAATGAGCAGCAGGTCGCGACTTATAAAGTGACTGAATTTGATCAATTACTCGCCGAGCAAAAGCCTGAATTGATTATAGTGACGACTCCTGATTTTCTGCACGATGTGTACATTAAAAAAGCCTTTGATGCGGGTTGTAACGTGATCTGCGAAAAGCCGATGACCATCAATCTGGAAAAGCTAAAAATTATTTTAGATGCGCAAAAACGCAGTGATCAAGCGGTGACAGTGACTTTTAACTACCGCTATTCACCGGCGCGTACGCAAATCAAAGAATTGATTATGAATGACACGATTGGCGATATCACTGCAGTGGATTTTCGCTGGCATCTAGATCGCGTGCACGGCGCCGATTACTTTCGCCGCTGGCATCGCCAACACAAATTCTCCGGAGGTTTATTAGTACACAAATCTACCCATCACTTTGATTTACTCAACTGGTGGATGGATTCTACCCCCACGCAGGTGTTCGCTACTGGCAGTCGAGCTTTTTACCGCCCAGAAACCGCTGATGCCATGGGTTTACAAGGGCGTGGTGAACGCTGCAGCGAATGCAAGCTCTCTAATAAATGTGATATGACGCTCAACATGCGCGATCAACCAGAGCTGAAAAGTCTCTATCAAGATGCAGAGTACGCAGATGGTTACATGCGTGATCAGTGTGTGTTTGCTGAAGAGATAGGCATTGAAGACACCATGCAGGCGCACATTCGCTACGCCAGTGGCGCCAGCGCTAACTATACGCTGGTGGCTTATTCACCTTGGGAAGGGTTAGAAGTGGTCTTTCAGGGGACCAAAGGCGAGATCAGACATCGTCATATTGAAGTCCACGGTGTCTTTGGTGGCAAGCGCGAACACGCGGTAGACAATACCGTCACCACTTTGCAGTTGGCAGGTGAAGCTGTTCAAGAGCTAGACGTTTGGAGTGGAGAGGGCAACCACGGTGGTGCAGACCCGGTGATGTTAGATATCCTTTTTAACGAAAAAGGCGACAAGCAAGATAAATACTCAAGAGCGGCCAATCATGTGATGGGTGGCTGGTCAATATTAACCGGTATTGCCGCCAACCAATCCATCGCCAGCGGTAACATGGTCGATATCGATCAGATGCTGCAGCGCAATGGTATCGATCTACCGCGACCTGTATCTATTATGGAGACACAAACATTATGAGCGACAAGCCGTTAACAATGGGCGTTTTAGGCATCGATCATCGGCATATCTTCGGCCAGCTCAATAACATGCTTAACACTGGTGCGATCGCCACTAAATGGTGGACTAACGGTGCAGCTTTTGGCACCACTAAAGACTTTGCCGAAAGCTATCCTGATATTGTGCATGTGAGTGACAAAAATGAAATCCTCAACGATGCCAGTATCGATGTGGTGTTGATTGCAGCCATTCCCTGCGAGCGTGCAGATCTTGCCATAGAGGCAATGCTCAGCGGCAAAGACGTGATGGTTGATAAACCCGCTTGTACTACCTTAGAGCAATTAGCGCGGATTAAAAAAACCGTGGCTGAAACTGGGCGTATATGGTCAGTGAATTTTTCTGAGCTGTTTGAAGTAGAAGCCGTAACCAAAGCTGCTGAGCTAGTGCAAAGCGGTAAAATAGGCACGGTAATTCAAACCATAGGCCTGGGACCGCATCGTCTCAACTTGCCAAGCAGACCCGATTGGTTTTATGACGAAGCACAATATGGCGGCATACTCTGTGATATCGCCTCACATCAAGTGGCACAATTTCTCTATTTTACCGGCTCCAGTGATGCAACAGTCGTTGCCTCTTCTGTCGGTAACTACGCCAATCAAAAAACACCAGGCCTGCAAGATTTTGGCGATATATTACTGCGCAGTGATCGCGCTCAAGGGTATATCCGGGTGGATTGGTTTACCCCTGATGGATTGCCCACTTGGGGCGATGGACGTCTAACGATATTAGGCACACAAGGTTATATAGAGCTACGTAAATATGTAGACATTGATGGACGCGCCGGGAAAAACCACTTGTTTCTGGTTAATGGTTATACCTGCGAGCACATTGATGCGAGCGGTGCAGGGCTGCCTTACTTTGATAATTTTGTCAGTGATATCAAAAATCGAACGGCGACCGCGATGGATCAACAATACGCATTTAAAGTCATGGAATTAGCCATACAGGCACAGCTAACAGCTGAAAAGGTGGGAAAATGAGCGTGCAAAAAAAGTTTAAAGTGGGAATATTAGGCTCGGGTGTCGGCGGTATTGGTACTTCTCATGCCGGTGGTTACTGTAATACTCCTGAAGGTTTTGAGGTCATCATGGCCTGCGACTTAGATCCTGTTCGCGCCCAAGAAATAGCAAAAATGGCACCTAACTGCGAAGTTGTCACTGATATTGCGAAAGTATTATCGAATCCAGAAATTGATATTGTCGATATATGTCTGCCGCCACATTTACACTATCCCATTATGATGCAGGCACTGGATGCAGGTAAACACGTGGTTTGTGAAAAACCCTTTGTCAGCTCTCTCAAAGAAACCGACGCCTTTATCAAAAAGAGTGAGGAAGTGGGTAAAAAAGTATTCCCAGTATTCCAATATCGTTATGGCGTTGGTTTTCAGCGCTTCTTGCACCTTAGAAATAATGGTTTGTTAGGTAAGGCATACGCGGGCTCCATGGAAACGCACTGGCGCCGTGATGCGCCCTATTATGCGGTGGATTGGCGCGGCACTTGGGCGGGTGAAAATGGCGGCACTATCGTCAGCCATGCCACTCATATCCACGATCTAGTCACAGAAATTTTTGGCCGCGTCGAGCAAGTATCGGCCTTTTTAGATGTACGGGTTAATCCGGTTGAAACAGAGGATTGCGCTGCTATAGCCATGAAAACAGCTTCTGGTGCGCTGGTTACTTCCTCTATAACTTTGGGTAACTCAGGGGATATGTCGAGAATTCGTGCATGTTTTGAACATGTAACAGTTGAAAGCGGGCTACAGCCTTATACAATAGGCAACGGCGACTGGACCTTTACTGCCAGGGACAGTGCTTCTCAACAATTATTAGATCGAGAGCTCGACAAGATTCAGGAAACGAAGGTTCGTTTTGATGGGCTAATGGCCGATATCTATAAGGCATTGATTGATTCTCCAGATGCGTCACCACCAAGCACTGCAGATGCGCGTCATTCAATGGAATTGATAACGGCTATCTATCAAGCTGATAGAAGCAAAATGACGCAATCGCTGCCACTTGACTCTACTCATCCACTATACGCTGGCTGGCAACCCAGTAAATGAATGTAATTTATTGATATGAAAGAAGAAAGAAAGCATACAGTGAGATTTAGTCGAGAGACACGGGTGATGGACGCAGACCAAGTGCTGCAAAAACCTGTTGGCAACTCTGAAATCACCAAGAAAAACATTCTGATTGCAGCGATGCATGAATTTGCGGAATATGGTGATAGCGGTGCCAGGATAGACAGAATTGCCAAGCGAGCAAATGCCAATAAATCGCTTATCTTTCGATATTTCACCAATAAAGAAGTGTTGTATGAGAACGCGTTAAGAGAGGCCTACAAACAGATTCGTCTCGGTGAGGAAGTGCTCGAGCTGGATCAGTTAGAGCCCTTTGATGCGATTCGGGCGCTGATGCGCTTTACCATGGACCATTATTTGAAAGCTCCTTGGTTCTTAAGGCTAGTGGCCACAGAGAATTTGCGCAGAGGTCAAACCATTGAAAAAATGGAAAATATAGCGAGTTTACAATCGCCTTTAATCGCGCAGTTACGCAGTGTGTTAAAGCGCGGCGAGGAGGCGGGGTTATTTAGGGAGGGGGTAGACCCGACCAACTTGTATATATTGATCGCTTCATTTTTCTTTTTTCCCATTTCTAATACCTACACACTGCCGGTGGTGTTTGGTGTAGAGGTTGGGGATCCGCAGTGGTTAGAGCAGCATTTAGCGGCTTCAGAAACGATGATATTAGCGTATCTAAAAAAATAGGCTGACAAAAAAACAACAATTAATTAACTTGTTGTTTTTTATTGATTATACATGTAACTAACAGATTAGTTACATGGTTTCGATGTACTGAATAATATTTATAATCCTTCGCGATTATTTAAGTTTTAAGCGCAAAGGCTACGTTTTTTGAGTTTGATTAATATTTGGAGAAGTAAGATGAGTACCAAGAGAATCGGGATAATCATGCACGGTGTGACGGGTCGCATGGGTAAGAACCAACATTTAATCAGATCAGTATTGGCCATTATGAAGCAGGGCGGAGTGTTGTTATCTGACGGCTCACGGTTAATGCCCGATCCTATTCTAATTGGTCGAAATGCCGCGAAAATGGAGGCGCTAGCGAATGAGCTAGGTATCAAACGTTTTGGTACCGATATTGAAAAAGCATTGCAAAATCCAGATGATATTTTATTTTTTGATGCGGCCACTACCCAGCTTAGACCAGGCCTCTTAAAGAAGGCGATAGCGGCAGGCAAACACGTATACAGTGAAAAACCAGTTTCAGAATCTCTCGAAGAAGCACTTGATATCGCACGCTTTGCCAAAGAGAAAGGTGTTAAAAATGGCATAGTACACGACAAGTTAGATCTCCCCGGGTTGGCTAAACTCAAGCGCTTGAGAGATTCTGGTTTTTTTGGCGAAATACTTTCAGTACGAGGTGAGTTCGGCTACTGGGTATTTGAGGGCGATTGGATGCCTGCGCAGCGCCCCAGTTGGAATTACCGCAAAGCGGATGGTGGCGGCATTATCTCCGATATGCTCTGTCATTGGCGCTATGTATTAGACAACATTGTTGCACCGGTTAAGTCCGTCTCTTGTTTGGGTGTGACACACATCGATAAACGCTGGGACGAAGCGGGTAAAGAATACGTGGCAGATGCCGATGATGCTGCTTACGCCACTTTTGAGCTGGAGGGCGGCATTATTGCGCACATTAACTCTTCTTGGTGTGTGCGAGTACGCCGTGATGATTTAGTGACTTTCCAGATAGATGGCACACATGGTTCCGCGGTTGCAGGCCTGCACACATGTTACTCACAAGCGCGGGTGAATACGCCTAAGCCAGTGTGGAACCCCGATCAGCCACAAACGTTAGATTTCTACAAAAATTGGGAAGAAGTGCCCGATAACCAAGTATTTGATAACGGTTTTAAAGTGCAGTGGGAGCAGTTCTTGCGTCACATTGAAGAGGATACCCCTTGGCACTACGACTTACTCGAAGGCGCTAAGGGCGTGCAGTTAGTCGAGCTAGGCTTGCAGAGTTCTAAAGAGCGCCGCTGGATTGATATCCCCGATCTGGAGTTATAAACATGGTGACTTTAAATTTACCTTGTGCCGATCGCACCTTACAGCCGTTGACACTGCGCGCTCCCAGCACGCATTTGATCAACCCATCTAGCTTCAACCGCAAGGTTTACGCCGCCGCTCACGTGGTGGTTGATCCCTTTGCCGATGTTGATCCCTGGATAACGCCGGCGATTGACTGGGACAAAACCATCGCTTTTCGCGAGGAATTATGGAGTCGAGGCTTGGGTGTCGCTGAGGCGATGGACACCGCCCAGCGCGGTATGGGTCTCAATTGGGACATGTCTCTGGAGCTGATCAAGCGCTCACTGGCGGCGCGTAATGCGCGTGGCTCCGGGCTGATTGCCTGTGGGGCCGGTACCGATCATTTAATCCCTGGGCCCGATACCACGCTCGATGAGGTTATCGCTGCTTACGAGATGCAGTGTGAGGCGATTGAAGCTGCGGGTGGTCAAGTGATATTAATGGCGTCGCGCGCGCTGGTGGCCTGTGCGAAAGGCCCTGATGACTATGCCAAAGTTTATAGCCGGGTGTTATCTGGGCTGCAACAACCCGCCATATTGCATTGGTTGGGAGAGATGTTTGATCCAGCCCTTGAAGGTTACTGGGGTAGCAAGGATCACGATGTGGCCATGGACACTGCGGTTAAAATCGTTTCTGAAAATGCGGCTAAGATCGACGGCATTAAAATTTCATTACTGAGCGCTGAGAAAGAAATCAAAATGCGCCGAATGTTGCCTGATGATGTATTGATGTACACCGGTGATGATTTTAACTATCCAGATCTGATTGAAGGCGATGAGCAGGGGCACTCCCATGCGCTGCTGGGAATTTTTGATGCAATAGCACCTTCAGCGGCTGCAGCACTGACCGCTCTAGGCGAGGGACGAATCGATGATTACCACAATATCTTTCGCCCTACCGTGCCTCTATCACGGCACATCTTTAAAGCGCCGACGCGCTTTTACAAAACTGGCATCGTGTTCCTCGCTTATCTGAATGGTTTTCAGGACCACTTCACCATGATAGGGGGGCAGGAGAGTACCCGCTCTACTTTACATTTGGCAGAGCTAGTGCGCTTGGCCGATGCAGCGGGGGCTTTGATCAATCCAGATTTAGCGGCCGGGCGAATAAAATCAGTTTTTGCCACACGTGGCATCGAGGTTTAAATGCCAACATCACAACAGCTATCACTCAATACCGCCACGGTAAAAAAACAGTGGAATTTACGCCAAGCGATTGAAGGTTGTGCGCGGCACAACATCGGTGGTATCTCGCCCTGGCGCGACATACTGCAAGAGTGCGGGGCAAGTGAAGCGCGTAAAATGATCGACGATAATGGTCTTAAAGTGTCGGGCCTGTGTCGCGGCGGCATGTTCACCGCGCAGGGCAGTTTAACCAGTGCCGTGTTAGATGATAACAAGCTTGCCGTCGATGAGGCCGTCACTATTGGTGCGCAGTGCCTGGTGATGGTCGTTGGAGGGTTGATCGAGGGGTCAAAAGACCTTGCCAGCGCCCATGCCATGGTGGAAGAGGGGTTGGCAAAAACCGTGGAATATGCGCGTACGGTTAATATGCCGATTGCCATTGAGCCTCTGCACCCAATGTATGCTGCAGACAGAGCTTGTGTTAATAGCTTGGGACATGCGCTGGATATTTGCGATCGTATTGGCGCAGGTGTCGGGGTTGCCGTGGATGTCTATCATCTCTGGTGGGACACCCAACTAGAGGCGCAGATTAAACGTGCCGGTAAAGACCGGCTGTTGGCCTTTCACGTTTGCGATTGGTTGAAAAATACCAATGATTTCCTCTTAGATCGCGGCATGATGGGCGACGGAGTGATTGATATCCCGCTAATCCGCTCTTGGGTCGAACGCGAGGGATTCACCGGTCTAAACGAAGTGGAAATATTTTCCGCGGATAATTGGTGGACCAAAGATGCAGATGAAGTACTGAAAACCATGGTAGATCGGGGTAAAACCGCTGTTTAAACTAAATTCTCCTGCTGGATTTAGCTTAAAATTTGAGGCCCACTTACTCTTCCCCGATGATAACCCTCAAAGGGGAAAGACTTTTTTAGACAATATCTGCCAGCGATACCATGGCTGCGCTATCTGATGAGCGTCTAATCGCTTCCAACAGTTTGTGAACACCCAGAGCAGTCCGTCCTGTTATTTTAGGATCGCGATTGTCTGACACTGAACTTGCAAAATCTTCGATCACACTTTGATGCCAATCACAGGGGAAGTCCATCGGATTAGCCCCGCAACCCGTGCGGGTCTCCTCGCCCACCTCTACTGTTCGGCCATCGCGAAAGTTGATGACAAGTTTACCTGCTTCCAACGTCGCGGAGCCCAAGGTGCCATCAATGATTAATTTCTCAGCGCCACCTGGGTAACTCGCGGTGGTGGCGACAATAGAGCCTGGGAAACCGCCTTCAAAAACCAGCCCACAGCTGGCAAAATCTTCGGTTTCCATGTTGTGCAATTTGGTGGTGGCGCACAGCGCTTGCACTTTTTTAACCGGGCCTGTTATCGACAGCATTAACTCTAAAACGTGAATGGCTTGGGTTATCAATACTCCTCCGCCATCTTGGGCGTAGGTACCGCGCGCGCCTGCATCGTAGTAGGCCTGCTCGCGCCACCAGGGGATTTCTGCACGCACTAAGGCGAGATCTCCCAGTTTACCATCCTTCATAATATCAGCGAGTCGCATGGCGGCTACGCGAAAACGATGCTGAAAAACCACGCCTAATTTAACCCCACGCGCCTCACACATTTCCACTAGCGCCAGTGCGGATGAATAGGAGCGCTCCAGTGGTTTTTCAGAGAGAATATGTTTGCCTGACGCCGACATCTTATTAATGATTTCGTAGCGTGCGCTCGGGGGAGTAATCAGTAGTACTGCCTGGGTTTGTTGGCATAGCGCTATTTCGTCAAGGGAGGAGAAAGCGTGATAGCCATGTTCATTGGCGACTTTCTCACGCAGCACATCATCGCGGCAATAAACACCCGTGACAGTCACCTTATCGCTGAGATTTTTCAGTGCCGCTAGGTGTGGCAAGCTCGCCATTCCCAAACCAATGATTGCTATTCTCATGACTATTGTCCCTTTCCTGTATTAATACCAATATTAAGCAGGTCAAATTATACCCAGCAATACATGCATTTAGTATTAATAAAGGCAGTAAATCTTATCGAAAACTAGCAGGCTCTGTGTGCGAAAAAAACGCGGTGGTTTTTTTCAGTGGACCCTTAAAATCCCAAATTTTTAGCAAACGTGTTGCTGAATAATCAGTTCATTTTGCAAAAAATGTTCGATGAAGTCTCTGAGACAGATAGCGCGATGGCTTAACAGCTTGCCACTTGGCCACAGCATGTAAATATCTCTAACGGGCCCCTGCCATTGCGGCAGTACCTTGATCAATTTTCCTGCTTCAAGAGAGTGTTGAATCTCAGAGTAAGGGAGTAGTGCAATTCCTAACCCATCTGAGGCTAATTGTGTAATGAGCTTTACGTCATTAATTAAGCAGGAAAATTTCGGCCGTAGCGCTTGTTGTTTACCTGTTTTGCGGTGGGTCATTTGCCAGTGGGAAATGTGGTGAGTACCAATCAGCCGGTGGTTAGTTAAATCGCTTAACTGCTCTGGTACTGGATTGTTAGCGAGATACGCAGCTGATGCCACTAACAGCGTTTGGATAGATCCCACTCTTTTTTGATAGAGTGCAGAGGATGCTTGCGGGCCGATGCGCAGGGCAATGTCCGCCTGGGATGCAGGTAAATCTTGGGTGTCATTGTTTAAATTTAGATCGAGCTTTATCTGCGGATACTTATCTATAAATGACGACCACATAGGGCGCAGCAAACTGGTTGATATGTTGCTCGGTGCCAGCACTTTAAGCGGGCCCTCAAGTGAGCCCATCTGCTTTTCTAACTGCTGTTGTCTGGCTTCAAACTGTTCGACGATATCCACATAGGCATTATAGAAAATATCCCCTTGGCTAGTTAAGGTAAATGCCCTTGCTGAGCGATGAATCAATTTGTTGCCAACTTGTTCCTCTAAATATTTAAGCCTTCTTGAAACGGTAGCAGCAGGCACGCCTAGTTTTGCCGCCGCTTTAGCTAAGCTCTGCTGTTGAACAATGTTCACGAACAAAAAAATATCGTCTATCATGATTTCATTTATGGTATTTAAGAATGATATTTTGATTATATATTTCAAAAATGAAGTTGTATATGCTGCATTTTCTAATTCATTCAGAACAATGAGAGGAATATGTCATGGATACATTTTTGGTGAGTGCCGGTTTAAAAACTTGCGCGGGAAAATCAAGTTCAGATACGTTAGCTAAATTGGCCAAGCTACAAGCTCAAACGATAAAAGAGCCCGGCTGTATGCGTTTTGACTTATTACAGCATCGCGATAACCCGACACTTTTTACCTTGTGGGAAGAGTGGCACAGTGAGCAAGATTTACAGGCACACTTTAAGGCGGCTCACACCTTAGAATATTTGGCATTGGAGCAGACAGAAGTATTGTATGTCGAAAAATTAGTGCGCATCAATGGTGCTTAAAAAGGAATGGAGATGAAATATAGATTGGTTTTTTCACTATTAATGTCACTGTTGCTCTCATCGTTGATGAGCGGCTGGGTGAGTTATGTCAATTTGGGTTTAGTGGAGGGTTTCGCTAGCTATTGGTTGCATGCGTTTGCATTAGCTTGGCCTGCCGCGGCACTGATTTCGTTCCTTTGCGGCCCTGAAATACAAAAACTGTCCAAATTTTTAGCCGATAAGTTAGAGGATTAGCGATGCAATTACAAAGAGAAAATTATGCGGCGCTAGGGCCCGTCGCCGGGCCATATTCGCACTCGGTAGTTCATGCGAATACCTTGTATACCTCAGGGTTAAGCGCATTTGGAAGCGCAGATCAAAACAGCAGTATTGATCTGCAAGTGCGTAGTGTTTTTCAGCAGTTAGCGTCGATTTGTGCTGCAAATAATACCTCGTTAGCAATGCTGGTGAAAGTGACGCTCTTTGTCCCTGATATGGGGGAAATAGCACCATTGAGAGCTGCCTTATTCGATATCTATGGCGAGCATATACCCGCTAGCTCTCTTATTGCAGTGAGCTCACTTTTTTCTGATGATCTAAAAATCGAGGTAGAGGCAATTGTGGCACTTGATGGGTGAAGACATAGCTCCAAACTAAGGTTAGCAGCCTTACCTGAAATCATACTAACGCATCGGCCTACAAGCCATGGTGGTCTTTGAAACTTGGTGACAGCGGCCTTGCAGGGTTGAGTTTCTATGCGGCACTTTGAAAGAGCAACTATCACCGTCTTGTTTGGATTGGCAGGCACTAATTGCCTGTTTGGGAGGGGTTCTTCCAAGTGATTGGCGATTACGGTTGTTGTCTTGCTTGCCATTAGTTCTGTTAGGCCTTTGTCCGGCCTCCCTTTTTTGAATGAAATCAGCACTGATCTCCCCCCAGAGGCAACGGGGAAAGAATGGATAATTATCGGTGGCAAAATATCGATACTTACCCTCGATGAAGGCTCCATTACATTGATCTAGATCGCCAGTACCTTTAACAAACTGCCAGTCTTGGTTGTAAGTTCCGTCGTGTTTTCCTCCCGGATCTGTGGCACGAATCCCCGATTTCAACTGGTAACTGGAGGTATATTGCTCTGCTAGGTAATGAATTGGAAAGCCGTCGGCGGCGTAGCCTAGTAAACTGTCTTTAAGTTTTTTAATGATGACAGGTGCTACGCCGTGGTAATGGTAGAGACCGCGGTTATCGACATGGGCATTGTTGTTATCCATACCGAGCAACTCTCTCGCCCCGAGGCCTTCTAAATTCCAGCCTGAACTTCTATCGCGGCTAAAGCCCCTGCGGCTCGATGCATCGTAATAATCAGCAGTGCCTGGGCGTATTTGCACACCATTGAGAGCGACCCCGATCGAGCCGCGCACTTGTTGTGCAGTATTACCTTTACTAGGATTTATCGGCATACAGAGGTTAATGGTTTGCTTGGAAATACTGTTTGGGTTACCGCTATTAGGGAAGGTACCGGTGTTGTGGTCGGGCAGGCCGTTAGAGCTGATGCAACGCTGCTCTTTATCGACACTCATTGACACACGGTTTTCATTGGCGCTTAGCTGAAAAGCAGTAGTACTGAGGAAAAAGGTGACCAGTAACGTCGTATTATTATGAAGCATTATTTTTACCTTTATGATTTACAGCCTAAGATCTATCGGACTGATTTTTAAAATGGACAAGCGCTATTGTGCAGCAACGTTATGCAAAGAAGCGTAGGTCTTAAGTAAAGATAGGTAAAGTGATAGTGCTAAAAAATGGCAGCTGATAACAGAGCTTGATAGAGCATCGCGGTATTGTCAGGGGTATAAGCCTTAGATGAATTATGGGTCACATTGGGGGGCTACGTAGAGAAAAACAAAGATCTTAAGGTTTAGTCTTCTAATCTTACCTCCGTGTTCTCGGTGCCCCTCTGTGGTAAAAAAAATCTTTTAAAATAATTCACCACCGAGGTCACAGAGGTGCTGCGCTACACAGAGAAAAGAAATTAGCCTTATGACTTATCCCTCAGCTTTATCCGCTGCACTGCTTTGCAGAGCGCGAAGTGCATCGCGTAGAGTATCGGCGAGTAACACATCGCTAAATTTTCCTTGCTCGGCATCAAAGCGTTGTGCAAAAGGACCTACACTAAAATTCGCTTTTAGATCTGCGCCAAAATGCGGGGCTGAGTCAGTGGCTGCTTTAAGCACATTGCTTGCACCACCTGGGCCCGGGGATGCAGACATGATTAACATTGGCTTACCCTGAAAGACTTTTGCATTAATACGCGACGCCCAGTCAAAAATATTTTTGTAGGCAGCGGTGTAAGAACCGTTGTGCTCAGCATAGGAAATAATCACGGCATCCGCCGCGCCAATCTTGTCAAAAAATTGCTGTGCCAAAGCGGGAATTCCCGTATCGTTTTCGCGATCAATACTATAAATAGGCATTTCGAAATCATTGAGGTCGATAAGATCTATATCAGCACCTGGCACTATTTCTTGGGCTAATACTTGGGTGGCATGGGTAACAATAGCTTTGTTGATTGAATGGCGGCTACTGGTAGCGGCAAAGGCTAGTACTTTCATTGATTAAATCCTCAAGTAAATGTTGTTGTAATTATATGGTTGTTACATAAAAGTAACAATGCGCTAAAATAATCTATAGCTGTGCGTTTTTGCAACAAGGTAAATGTCGAGGGTTAACATGAAACATTGGAATGAGATGAGAACGGCCTACAAAGTGGCTGAATTAGGCAGTGTTAGCGCGGCCGCACAAGCGTTAGAGGTGCATCGCGCAACTGTGTTACGGCATGTCGATGTACTGGAACGAGAATTGACCACAAAACTGTTCATACGTCATGCTCAGGGCTACATACCCACTGAGGCTGGCAATGCTCTGCTTAGAGTGGCCAAAGTCACCGAGGAGCAGTTTAGCCAATTCGCCAAGCGGAGCAAAATGCACGATGGTGAGTTGAGCGGTGATTTTGTTATCAGCTCAATTGATATAACTTCAGCTTTGTTAATGCCGGCGATCAAAATATTCCAACAGCAACATCCCAAGATAGTGCTGCGCTATTTATCCAGTGAAGAGATTTTTAAACTGGAGTATGGACAGGCACATATTGCCGTACGCACCGGGGTAAAACCTAGCGAAATGGACTATGTGTGCCTGCCTTTCTTTGACTTCGAAATAGGTTTTTTTGCCTCAAAAAGCTATTTGGCACAGCACGGAACCCCTTTTGATATCGAAGATTTTGCAGAGCACGCGTTTATTGCGATAGACGATTTAAGCGCTAAACCGGTGATGCACCAATGGATGAGAGAGCACATTGATGAGTCTAATGTGGTGTTGCGTAGTACCAGTCGCACCGTACAAAAACAGGCTTTGCTCGCGGGGTTGGGCATCGCTTTGCTACCCACATACGAGGGGCGACAAAACAGCGATTTAGTGGCTGTTGTGCCAGCGTTGAGCTGGCAGGTAAAAAATTGGTTGGTGACACATGGTGATCAACATCGCAGTGAAAAAATACAGGCGTTTTTAGCCGTGATTAAAAGCCCGCAGTACCTATATATTATGAAATTTATACTTTGATTGATAAATATTTTGTTCGATTGTTTTATGTAATTTGTTGATAAGTAAATACTAATTTTTATGCTCTGCGTTTTGAAATCACAACTGATAGGCACCCTGTAAATAGCACTAGATTTATCCAATGACAATTCGTAAACTAGCGGCTTCCATTATAGATGATAGCAAATAAATACTTTGATACCGCAATACTATTTTAGACCAAAGGTCTTTTTAACCTTATCTATTGTTCTCCTACTGACGCTCATTTTTGCCGTACCTAGCGTGCAAAGTGCGACATCATCAGCAAATTTAAAAGCCTTTAAAGCCAGTCGCAATATCGCTGTGCTCACCTCGACGAATGCCATGTCCTATATTCGTCAACCCAACGTAAAGCTGTTGGTGGTGTTGTTTTCAACCTTTGATAAGTCCTGCAAAACATGCGCGAATGCCAACCGAAATTTCTACGCATTAGCTAAGCAGCATAAAGATATTAACTTCGCGTTTGTTAATACTCAGCCATGGCGTGCAAAAGAGTTGGAGAGCGTGCTGTTTTTTAGGTTAAGCAATACTAAGCCCGTTTCACTTATTTTTCACAACACTAAGGTTTTGCGAAAGCTAGTCGGTGCTAACTATCAAAAAATGCCAGGTTATTTAAAGGCGGCACGCAACATAATTACCTCGGGGCATCTACCGATGTACGGTAATAAACTAGCGAATGGCAGTTTTAGTGCGGTGGTTATTTCAGATCAATATCAAGCCTTTTTGACCAAGTACCTCAATAATGAAAAAAATTACAAAGCATTGGCGGTAGCGCTTGGTAAACGTCAAAAGTGGACCGCGAGTCAAAAAGTGGGTTATCTGTCACAGGCGGACGCTAATAACCAAGCGCTCTCGCAGTGTAATCAACGTTGGAAATCCAAGGGCAATCGCGGCGCTTGCCAGTTATATATGGTTGGCGATGAATATGTCTATGGAAAATCGGGTCCACAAATTAAAGCGATTACTGCAGCGATCAAAAACAAACAAACGCCATTAGACAAATACGTATTAAAACTTAAACCGTTAAAAAATAACAAAGCACTTGCCTATGCCGTCAACAAAAACGGCAGCTGGACGTCCAGCTATGTCTTCAACCACAGCAGTGTTCGCAGCGCAACCAAAGCGGTGTTGGCAAGCTGCGAGAAACGCCGCCTGCAAAAGAATATGAGCAGCCCCTGCAGTTTGTATTATGTTAATGATAGGAAGCTTTGAGCTTTGAGCTACGAGCTACGAGCTAAAAGCTAAAATATCTCAGTTTTTCTCTGTGTAGCGAAGCGCCTCTGTGCTCTCGGTGGTAGATAGTCTTTAAAAGATTTTTTTCACCACAGAGGGCACAGAGAACACGGAGGAAAGATTAAGAAAAGACAATCGAGAGCTAACAGCTAAAATAAATGTGTTGATGAACTTTGATGTGACGGCGAAACTTTCTTGCTCACAGCTCACAGCTCACAGCTCACAGCTCACAGCTCACAGCTCACAGCTCACAGCTCACAG
>JABSRB010000052.1 GCA_013215375.1 Oceanospirillaceae bacterium
CTTCCCCTCAGACGGGGCGATTCTGCTTTCTTTCAAGCAGACGGGTTTGCTGGCTTCGCCGAGCAAACACAAAAAAGGCCGCTAATGCGACCTGTTGACTTCATACTAAGAAGACTCTTTAAATAACACCCAATTCCGTCAAGCGCTCGTGCAAATAACTTCCTGCTGTGTATTTATCAGATAACACAACCTCTGGGTTAGGATGCAAAAACAACGGTAGTGATATGCGTGATTTCTTCATATCCGCACCATCTGGATTAATAACCCGATGAGTTGTCGATGGAAAATACTGTCCTGACGCCTCCTGCAACATGTCTCCAATATTTATGATCAGGTAACCAAATTCACAGGGAACATCTAACCAGTCTCCTGATTTACTCAATACTTGCAAACCCGGCTCACTCGCTGCGGGTAACACAGTCAACAAGTTGATATCCTCATGGGCCGCTGCACGTATAGCATTAGGCTCTTCATCACCGGCTAGCGGAGGATAGTGCAATACTCGCAATAACGATTGCTCGCTCTGCTCAATCATGCTGCTTAATGACTGACTATAGCCATCTGATACATTCGCAGGGCTGTGCTTCTCTACCCAATCTAACAATATCGCCGCAAATGAGCGGGCCTCTTGATAGTACTGACTAAGCTTAGGCTTTAACTCACTAGGGCACTTTCCCCATGGGTAATAATGGTAGTACTCTTTGATATCTTTTACCGTTTGTCCTTTTGCTGATTCAGCGAGACTCGCAGGAAAAAAACCGTCTTGTGGCCCTTTATTATACACATAGTCATTTTTTTCAGTGCTGTCAAAAAACACCTGCCAATCGTCATAAATTGACTGTACTAGATCTCTATTTATCGGGTGGTTTTTTATCACCCCAAAACCTGTCTCACGCAGTGATGCGACAAATTTTTCACTTGCCTTGGGATCTTGGTAATCAATTGCTTCTAATCTAGCCATAATATTTACCTATTACTTCCAGTAGTCACTTGTCATCGAGGTTTCGAAAAGCTCAATCAATCTTTTACTGTCCACTTGCATACAAGCTTTTTGCTTAGGACGCCCTGACCAAAAAGTCAGTGGGTAGGGAATATCAAAGCGACTCATGATAGTTTGACCGATTGCCACACCCTCAGTCGCTACACATACTTCGCCTTCAATAGTGCCAAAAATATCAGGCTCTACCACATAGGCTACCGCTGAAACATCGTGGGCATAACAGCCATCAATATCCCTAATACTTGAGTAAAATTTAATATAGAATTTCGAGGCATCTGCCATAAACTGGCCAACCTTAGCATTCTCTTTGGCTATTTTGGCAAACAATGCATTGTTTAATACCACTTGATGTGTGACATCAAGCCCCACAATAACCACAGGCCAAGGCGCTGCCATGACTCTGTCTGCTGCATGAGGATCTGAGAGTATATTAGCTTCAGCGACTGGTGATACATTACCATCTGCCGCTATCACGCCGCCCATTAATACCACTTGCTTCACTTTAGCACTGATACTTGGATCAATTTGCAATGCAGCTGCCAAATTTCCGAGTGGACCCACTGCTACAAGGCTAATCTCACCTGGGTTTGCATTCACTTGATCTACAATAAACTGCGCTGCACTCGCTGTAATAGGCTGCGTTTTTGGGGCTGCTAAATTCAAATTGCCAAAACCATCGGCTCCGTGTACAAAATCAGGGAACGGATTTAAGTCTTTAACCCAAGGTGTTTCGACACCTTTAGCAACAGGTATATCTAAACCTGCCATTTCAACTAAGGTCAGCGCATTTTGCGTTGCCTGCTCAACACTGACATTGCCAAAGGTTGTTGTTAAACCCAACAAGTCAATTTTAGGGTGCGCCATTGCAGTAAAAATGGCCATAGCATCATCGATGCCCGGATCTGTATCTAAAATAATTTTATTCATAATTTTCACGCTTTTTTAAACGGCGTCAACTTGCGCCGCTGTTGGAATACTGACAGACGCACCAAGCGCCTGCACTGCGAGGGAAGATGCTTTACAGCCTATTCGCAACGCATTCTCTTTACTTTCACCGCGATCAATAGCGGCTAGCAAGTAACCCAAAAAGGTATCACCTGCTGCCGTGGTATCAACGACATCTACCTTTAAGGCAGCCACTTTAATGCACTGCGTGGCATTCACCCACATAGCACCCTTTGCCCCCAAAGTAATCACCACTTCCATCTCTGGATACATCTGTCTCACTTTATCCACAAGCGCTGTTTCAGTGGTCTCTTGTGGATTAATTAACTGAGCTAACTCTACTTCGTTAACAATCAAAATGGAGACTTTTTCGATTCCAAAACTTTGCACATCACTCAGCATTGGCGAGGGATTGAGCACTACTTTGACGTCATGTGCCACTGCGTAATCCAGTGCCGCTTTAATATTGCTACACTCATTTTGCAGCACTAACCAATCCCCAGCAACAGCTGTTTGTAATGCACTGTGGATATCTTGCTCAGTAAAGCTTTGGTTAGCTCCACCAAACAGCACTATAGAATTTTCAGCTTGCTCATCTACTTGGATAATTGCATGCCCACTAGGACTATCTACCAACTCAACGAGCTCACAATTAACACCAGCATCCTTAAGTAAGGTTACTGCCCATGCGTCGCCTTTGTTACAGCGACCAATATGCAACACGTTGGCGCCTGCTTTAGCCAACGCGATAGATTGATTCGCACCTTTACCCCCTAACACTTGCTGGTACGAAGTACTTGATAGGGTCTCACCTGCTGCAACGAGATGTGGGACTTGATAAATATGATCAATGTTAATTGATCCATAATTGAATATTTTCACTGCAGCGACCTCAAAACGTCAATGTGCTCAGTATGAATGAATTAGCTGCCTAGCTCTAAAAGGCAGCTATTCTCTTGATAAAAACGCTTTATTTAGCGCTCTTTTATGTAAGGTACACCGATCGCTTTTGGCGCTACTGCCTTGCCGATAAATCCAGCAAGTAACACAACCGTCAATATATAAGGTAATGCCTGCATTAACTGTGTGGGCACCTGACCAATTAGCGGTAGATCTACACCTTCTAGACGCACGGTTAACGCTTCCAAGAAGCCAAATAACAAACAAGCCAGCAAGGCTGCTTTAGGTCGCCACTTACCAAAAATCAATGCTGCTAGTGCGATATAACCTTTACCCGCTGACATTTCACGGATGAATGCTGCATTTTGCCCAGTCGACAAATAAGCACCAGCGATACCACAGAGGATTCCCGCGCAAATCACCGCGCGATATCTTAACCAAAAAACAGAGATACCCGCAGTATCAACTGCCTGAGGGTTTTCGCCAACTGCTCTTAAACGCAAGCCAAAGCGCGTTTGATACACTATCCACCAAGTCACTGGCACAGTGAAAAATGCCAGATATACTAGTGCATTGTGACCACTGATTAATTGGGAGTAAATTGCCCCGATAACGGGCACATCCGCTACAGCAAGTGCACCGGGTAAATCGATCGAGTAAAATCGAGCATCACCTGAGAGCAAAGGTGTCTGACCACCTTGATGGAACCAGGCGATCCCCAACGTCACAGTTAATCCCGACGCCAATATATTAATAGCCAAACCACTGACCACCTGATTACCTTTGTGGGTAATACAGGCAAAGCCATGCAGCAACGCCATACAAACTGAGACACCAATCGCAGCAGATAAACCTATCCAAGCTGAGCCTGTAATAGAAGCTACCGCCGCAGCTGCAAATGCGCCCCCTAACATCTTGCCTTCCAAGCCAATATCAACAATACCGGAGCGCTCGGAGAAAAGACCGGCCATGGCACAGAGAATCAGCGGTGTGGAAACTCTAATAGTGGAGTCAAGAGTGGAGAGTAATATCAGGATAAATTCAGACATTTGCATTCTCCTTCTTAGCGTAAAACTTTAAGAATAGCTTTTCCATACTCGGCTTGGTCATTAAAGTTAAAGCACCACAGAATAAGATAACCAATCCTTCAATCACCACTACGATGTTGTTAGGGATGTCAGGGTTTTCAAAAGAGAGCTCAGCGCCGCCTTGCTTTAAAGCACCAAACAACAAACTTGCAATAACGATGCCTACCGGATGATTACGCCCCATCAGAGCCACAGCGATACCGGTAAAACCAGCACCCGCCACAAAGTCTAGCAATATTCGCTCTTGTGCACCCATCACTTCATTGATGCCTACCAAGGCTGATATAGCACCTGAGATGCACATGGTAATCACAATAATTCGGCGCGTATTAATCCCCGAGTAAACAGCGGCATTTTCATTAAAGCCAATCATGCGAATCGCATAACCTAGACGTGTATGCCAAAGCAATAACCAAACGAGCACACAGCAGATCATCGCTAAGAATATTGAAACATTTAACGGACTATTGGCAATATCAATGCCTATGGCTGCAAATAAATTTTGCATTGAGGGCAGTGTAGCCGCTTCCATAATACTGCGCGATTGCGGTGCCATACTGCCAGGCTCTATCAGTACATTGACCAATAGATAAACCATTAACGCCGAGGCAATAAAGTTAAACATGATGGTGGTGATAACCACGTGCGAACCGCGATAAGCTTGCAGATATGCAGGGATAAACGCCCATGCAGCTCCGAAAGCGCCACCGGCTGCAATAGCGAAGGGAAGCAGTGCCCACCAAGGCATAAAGCTATCTAAACTCAAGCACATTAAACCGACACCTAAGCCACCAATGTAGGCCTGTCCCTCACCACCGATATTAAACAATCCAGCGTGGAAAGCGATCGAGACCGCCAGTCCAGTAAAGATAAAATTAGTGGTGTAAAACAAGGTATAACCTATGCCTTCATCGTAACCAAAAGCACCTGTGACTATATACTTTACCGCTTCAAGAGGGCTCTCTCCAATCAGCAAAATAACAAAGCCTGATACGATAAACGCCAGGCAAACATTAATTAACGGCAGGACTCCGACATCGACCCAAGTCGGTAGCGTTTTATTACTCATGATGATGCTCCCTGTGTCGAAGCTTGATCATCCGATCCTGCATTGCCCATCAACAAACCTAGTTTTTGTGCATCGGCATCGCTAGCAGCCATTTCACCGACAATACGACCTTCAAACATCACGATAATTCGATCACACAAAGACATAACCTCTTCTAATTCTACTGATACCACCAACACTGCATTTCCTGCATCGCGCAGCGCTACAATTTGCTGATGTATAAATTCAATCGCACCAATATCGACACCTCGCGTAGGTTGCCCCACTAACAAGACCTTAGGTTGACGTTCTATTTCACGAGCCATACAAAGCTTTTGCTGATTACCACCGGAAAAATTAGCCGCTTTAAGGTGTGGATTAGCGGGACGTACATCAAACTCTTCCATCAAGCTGACGCAATGATCGGTGACAGCTTTGTTGTCCATTAAGATTCTGCCATTAAATTCTGGCTCATCTTGAAAGCCCATAATAGCGCACTCACGCGCACTAAAATCCGTCACCATGCCCTGCTTATGCCTATCTTCTGCCACATGCCCCAAGCTCAAATGCCTAAAATCTTTAGCATTGAGAACATTCTTGGCATTGATGGTAGTGCCATTGAGATGAATATTACCCTCTTGCACTGGGATAATACCACTGAGCACATCAAGTAACTCAGCTTGGCCGTTACCAGAGACACCGGCAATACCTAAGATTTCTCCGGCATGCACTTTTAAACTGACGGCATCTAAGCGGGTAATTCCAGCACTGTCTTTAATCGTTAAATTATCAGCTTCTAACAATACTTCTTTAGGTTGGGCAACACTCTTATCAACTTCGAGCAATACTTTGCGGCCAACCATTAATTCAGCCAGCTCTTGCTTGGTTGTTTTCGACGTCTCACGAGACGCAACCATAGTGCCACCGCGCATTACCGTTACTTCATCGGTAATTGCTAATATTTCCTGTAACTTGTGAGTAATCAACATCACACTGACACCGCGCGCGCGCAATGCGTTTAATATATCAAATAACTGCTTAACTTCTTGAGGCGTTAATACCCCGGTTGGCTCATCCAGAATCAAGATTTCAGCGCCGCGATAGAGTGCTTTAAGTATCTCGACTCGCTGTTGTAATCCCACTGCAAGATCACCGGTAATCGCATCGGGATCAACCGCTAGACCAAACTCTTCAGAGAGTCTTGCCAGCTCAGCTCTGGCACTTATTTTGCTCTCTTTTAAAGAGCTACTTAGCTCGGCACCCAGCATCACATTCTCTAAAACCGTAAAGTTTTCAATCAACATAAAATGCTGATGTACCATGCCGATACCTGCACGGATGGCATCTTTAGAGGAGGTAATAGAAGCGAGTTTTCCGTTGACTAATATCTCACCGCTATCTGCTTCATAAAAGCCATAAAGGATACTCATCAAGGTGGATTTGCCAGCGCCGTTTTCACCAATTATGCCGTGGATGCTGCCTTTGGCAACAATCAAATCGACATCTTTATTGGCGTGAACCGGACCGAAACTTTTATTGATTTTTCGTAAATCAATGGCAGGAGAAAGACTATCCTGCTGCTGCGTATTTTGGGTAGTTAACATTCAGTATTCGCATTTTTGTGGAAATGACCTTGAATAGCCTTTTAATCTGTTGCGATTAAACATCTAGCTATCCAAGGTATAGAGTTTGTGCCGGAAATACAGGTGGGCCGGCACTAAACTTTAGACAATTATAGTGAAGGACACTTATTGTCTGACATGTAGTCGTGTACAACAATCTTACCGGCAATGATGTCTGCTTTTGCCTGATCAACTGCCGCTTTCATCTCCGCTGTAATTAGAGACTTATTGTTATCATCAAGTGCCCAATCAACACCACCTTCAGCAAGACCTAAAACGTTAAAGCCCGGCTTCCAAGTATCATTTTGAACACCTTTGAAGGTATTGTAAGCGGCAACGTTCACACGCTTGATCATCGAGGTCAACATAGTACCTGGATGGATGTGGTTTTGGTTAGAGTCAACACCGATTGCAAACTTGCCAGCATCTTTAGCTGCCTGGTATACACCGGCACCTGTTCCGCCTGCTGCAGCGAAAACAACATCTGATCCACGGTC
Source organism: Oceanospirillaceae bacterium (assembly GCA_013215375.1). GTDB lineage: Bacteria > Pseudomonadota > Gammaproteobacteria > Pseudomonadales > Balneatricaceae > Rs1. The sequence continues at coordinate 7,101 of JABSRB010000052.1, forward strand.
AAATTGACTACGAGCTAATTCGCCACCTTTTACCGGGTCATTCCACGCAGAAGGCGTTGAACCTGTCATGTTGCTGATAACCTTTACATCTTTAACCGCGTATTTAGCACCTTGTGCATAACCACAGTTAAAACGGCGAATCAATGGAATATCCATTCCACCAACAAAGCTAACCACTTTTGATTCAGACTTCATTGCCGCTAACAAACCTACCAAGAAAGAACCTTCTTGCTCTTTAAAAACGATAGATTGTACGTTAGGCAAATCGACAACCGCATCAATGATGCTGAATTTTGTATCTGGGAAGTCTTTAGCCACTTTTTCAAGTGCTGTTGCCTGAGCAAAACCTATCGCCAAGACTGGGTTAGCTTTACGCTGAGCCATCTTGCGCAATGCCTGCTCACGCTGTGACGGGTTAGTGACTTCAAATTCACGATACTTGACGCCTGTTTCTCTTCTGAACTGTTCGACACCGTCGAAAACACTCTGGTTGAAAGATTTATCGAACTTACCACCCATATCAAACACTACAGCTGGTTTAAAGTCTGCAGCTACTGCCGATGAGGCAAGCGCTACAGCTGCAGATAATACTAGAAGTTGACGTTTCATTGATTTCTCCGAGATCTGGTTTCGTTTATTGTTATTAATATTGATAGAGCTTAGTAGAACAGCTCTATTATATAAATTAGCAAATCAGTTAAACAAATTCACCGTTCAAAGTACATATACTAATGTATAATTTAAAATGACGGCCTGAAATGTAAACAACATAATAATGAATTGTGTACAATTTTCACATGATTTTTTCCATTTGGTCTAAATAACAGATAAAGAGCGTCAATTAACCCTAATTTATGATCTTTTTTCTGCAGTTACGCGCAGTTTCAGATTTATTCACATAAAATGCTCGCGTAATATACGCTATATTTTTAAGCAACTATGCACTAAAGTTGAATAACCAAGACTCTGACCCATTATCGTAGACAGAGCAGGCGGGATAAAATTTCATGAACAGAAAAAGTGTTTTTCCAGTTATTAGTTTAATGGCTTGTCTTATTGTTAACCCTGTTTTTGCCGCGAGTATTTCAAAGGCTAAAGCCGCTATTGCAGCAGAAGATTACAAAGTAGCCCTAAAAGAGCTTGCCCCTTTAGTCAGTGCAGGAAAACCTTCTGCGACCAATCTTTTAGGTAAAATGTATCAAAATGGTTGGGGCGTTCCCGCCAGTATCGATCGCGCCAAGAAACTTTATAAAAAAGGCGCCCGCACTGGGCATATCGATAGCGTTAATAGTTTACGTGCCCTCGATGATATCGAGTACTTAAAAGAGCTTAATAAAATTAAGCAAAAGGCCCTATCGGGTAATGCTACTGCACAAAATCGCTTTGGGGAAATGCTAGAGTACGGATTTGGCGTTAAGCGCGATGCCCAAGCAGCTTTTGCTCAATACAAGCTAGCCGCCGATCAAGGTTATGTCGCAGCGCAACACAACATAGGTCGCAGCTACAATTTTGGCACTGGGGTAATACAAGATTTTGCCGTCGCTGAAAACTGGTATCGTATTGCCGCTAATAAAGGCTACAACAAGTCCATGTTTTATCTGGGTACTTTATATGCAACCAACCACGGTAAAGACCAAACTAGTCACCAAGATATCATTGCCTATGCTTGGATGAGTAACGCAGCAGCTCTGGGCGACAACACAGCTGTGGCGATTGAAAACAGATTATTGATGAAGCTTAAAAAGGGCCAAATCAGTGAAGCCAAACTACTAGCCAAAGAATACAAAAAAACTTACGTCACTCCCTTCCAATAATTAATCATTACTCACTTTCAACGACACTCTATGAGAGTGAGTGATTATATCTAATAAAGTAAAAAACTCATGAGCAGACCTTTCGATCAAGCAAATACCGCACGAGCATCTCTAGCCAGACGCCTAGGCGCAATAGGCTACGACACGTTAGTCATTATTGCCTTAAGCTTCGCCGTCACCGCTATATGGTTATGGCTGATGAACACACCTTCAGCGACCGGCCCCGCTTTCCAATCCACGATTTTTGTCAGCATCTTCAGCTTCTTCGGCTTTTTTTGGACCCGATCAGGTCAGACTATTGGCATGATGGCATGGCGCATTAGAATCCAAACCAAAGCTGGCAGCTCTATTAGCTGGACACAGGCATTAATACGTTTCATGGGTGCTATTGCCGCAGTGGCTATTTTAGGCATAGGCTATTTATGGATGTTATTTAACGATGAACAGCTAACCCTACAAGACAAATTATCCAATACAGAAGTTGTTTACTTACCGAAGAAATAGAAAAGCGGTCGTTAGTCAGTTCACTCCAAGTTAACCGGCTATAAAAGTGATTTTTGTCATGAATCTAGCGATGTCGCACCTTTTTATTTACCTCAGAGAAGACGATAAGGCCTTTGGTCTTCTCTGCGTAGCGCCACTGAGACTTCTGTGGTGAAAAAATCTTTTGTCTTTTCTCTAACGACTAACGACTTTAAACTTCTGACTTTTCTATTACAACTTCGCCCGCTTTAACAACACCACCCCAATCAACAAACACACTAAGATAGGTGCCAGTACCGCCAGCAGTGGTGATATTCCAGCAACCGTACTCATTTGCCCCAGCAAGTCTTGCACAAATTTGAACAGCAACCCGGCTATGACACCGGCTATAATCCGCTGTCCTACCGTCACACTGCGCAACGGTCCAAATATAAACAAGATTCCAATTAACACTAAAGCGATAATAGTCAAAGGCTGAAAAAGTTTGCTCCAAAACGCAAAGAAGTATGAATCGGCCTGTAACTGTTGTGCAGAGAGATAGCCGGAGAAAGACCAAAGCTTAACTATTGATAAGTCTTTAGGCTGCACCACCAATGCAGAGAGTAAATCCGGCGACAACCCCATTTGCCACTTTTGCTCGGCTTGGGTTGATACTTTAGTGCCCTCCTCTCCTATTTCAGTACGGCTAATATCAAACAGCTGCCAATAGCCTTGCTGATAGGAGCCATGCTTGGCAAAACTGGATGCAGCCAACTTTCCCTCCTCATCGAATTCGAACTGAGTAATCCCCTGAATTTTACCACCGGGAATGACCGCGTTAATGTGAATAAAGGTATCAGCTTCACGATGCCACACCCCGTATCTTGATTGCAGCGCTTTACCGCCACCTTTGGCACTCGCCTTTATTGATTGTGCCAACTGCTCGCAGACAGGAATCACATATTCCCCTGCGGCCATTGAGATAAAAGCAAGCAGCAGAGCCGGTTTGATCACCGACATGATAATTCTAGAAGTAGAGATACCCGCGGCCCGCATTACTGTTAACTCACTGTGACTGGCCAGCATTCCCAAGCCTATCAAACAGCCTACCAGACAGCTCAAAGGTAAAAACTCATACATGCTTCCAGGCACTTTCAACAGCAAATATTGCAGCACCACTAAGCTGTTGTAGCTCTCACTGGTATCTTTAATTTCGTCCATAAAAGCAAATACAAAATTCAAGCCTAGCACCACCAGCAACACGACAAAGATCGATGACAGGACTTGCACGCCGACATAACGGTCTAACTGTTTCATATTATTTATTCCTCTTTAGCAAAGAGGACATATTGGGTAATTTATTCAATGATTTTATCCAGAATTGGTCAAAGAAAATCAAACTCATGCCATAGACAAAGAACACTGCATGTACGATCCAGATAAGACCGACACTGCCTCCTTGATCGACTTTATCGCGCGCTGACATTAACAGTGACAAATACACTAAATACAACAAAATTGAAGGAATCAATTGAGAGTAACGTCCCTGGCGCGGGCTGGTTCTACTGAGCGGCACCGCGATTAACACCACCACAAATGCCAATAGCGGCAAGGAGAGGCGCCACTGTAGTTCGGCTATCAATTCGGGACTAGAGCTGCCGAGTAACTCTAAGGTCGATTTGGACCAGGGATCTGAAGTATCTATAACCAACTTTCTCTCTGGCAGCAAATAGCCGTATTTGAAGTACTTTAACTGCTGATAATCTGCCATCCCCGGTGTGCCGGTATAACGATAGCCATCTTGCAAAACTAAGTAACGCCGCCCATCCGCATTGGTCTGTATGGCTCCACTATCAGAATAACTAATCTCTAATTTATCGCTGTCTTTATTCACCTTAGCAATAAATACTTTATCCATTTTGCTACGTTGCTCAAGAAAAGCACTAGTATAGACAGTGCGTCCATCAGGCAATTTTTGAAAGCGCCCTGCAGTGAGTGTATCCAACTCATTCAATGCATCACGTTTCGCGTAGCTAAGCTCTAACGCTTGAAAGGCTATCGGGGAGATATACAGACTAAGACTTGCGACAATCAGCGCCCCACCGATGGCAGGTCCTAAAGCAAAGCCCACCAGCTGTTTACTACTGACACCACTGGCCCTTAACACAGTCATTTCACTGTCTAAATATAATTTACCGTAAGCGAGTAACACCCCTAGAAACAGTGCCAGCGGCAATGTGAGCATTAACATACTCGGCAGGCGATAAGCGACCAGCTCTAGAATAAACAGCAAATCCATTTCACCGGGATTTGCTCTGGTTAAGATGTTAATAAGACGGCCACTGACAATAATTGGCACTAGTACTATTGCCACCGCAAAAGTACTAAAAAAGATCTCTCTTGAGAGATAACGATAGATAATCAAAGAGGTTTGCCCTGTCGCTACATATTGAAAAGGTTTATAGTGTGGCCTATCAAAATCGCCTAAGCCATTGCGTTATAAATTACTGACAATTATTCAGCTTTTTAGTTTATAACGCTAATTGAGTGCGGCATTATCTTACAAAGTTTGCCTCAAGTCATCACCGGAGTATATATGGAATTTGAAATCATCAGTAGCGACATCAGTACCCTTACCACTGAATGTCTAGTAGTAGGTGTTGAAGAGACGTCAATATTAACAGCATCGGCACAACTATTAGACAAAGCTTGTGAAGGCGCCATTCAAGCGGTATTAAATGACGGCGACATCACTGGCAAAGCAGGGCAGTGTTTAGTATTACGTAATTTACCCAACATCTCCGCTAAGCGTGTATTACTGTTAGGTTTAGGCACACAAAAGAAACGTACCGATACTGTACACAAGAGCATTATAAAAGCGCTATTCGGTCAAATTAAAAGCAATAATATTACTGACGTTGCTATTGCTCTCGATGACAAAGTAAACAAAGACAATGATATATACCGCCAACTGCGTTTAAGCGTGCAAAATGCCTGTGCTGGATTTTATCAATACGATGAAACCAAAAGCACTAAGGCAACTCCTCCTGTATTACAGAACATTCGCTTTGTGGTCGCCAGTGATCAAGTTGAAAACGCTGAAGATGGATTATTGGATGGTACTGCTGTTGCCAACGGCATGAGCATCGCACGTGAACTGGGCAATTTACCCGGTAACATCTGTACGCCAACTTATCTATCCAAAGAGGCGCTGGACCTTGCTGATGGCTATGACAACATTGAGTGCGAAATCTTAGATGAAGCGGCCATGCACGAATTGGGCATGCACTGCTTACTCTCTGTAGGTACTGGTAGCGCCGAGCCATCGCAGCTGATCGTTATTAAGTATTCAGGCGGTAAAACTGATGAGCAACCACACGTTTTAGTTGGTAAAGGCGTTACTTTTGATACCGGCGGTATTTCACTCAAGCCTGGCGCGGCAATGGATGAAATGAAATTTGATATGTGTGGCGCCGCCAGTGTGATGGGCACTATGCATGCCATTGCAGAAATGGAACTACCGATGAATGTAATCGGGGTAATTGCCGCCGCTGAAAACATGCCTTCAGATAAAGCCACTAAACCTGGCGATGTAGTCACTACCATGTCAGGCAAAACGGTAGAGATATTAAACACCGACGCAGAAGGTCGATTAGTGCTTTGTGATGCACTTACTTATGTAGAGCGTTTCAACCCTAAAACAGTGATTGATATTGCCACTTTAACCGGTGCTGTCATTGTCGCTCTAGGACATACTGCATCTGCGGTTATGTCAAACAGTGATGCGCTAGCCAACGAGCTAATCGAAGCGGGTGAATACGCTGCCGATCGCACTTGGCGTCTACCACTGTGGGATGAGTATCAGGAATTATTAGATTCAAATTTCGCCGATATCGCCAACATTGGTGGCCCAGCGGCTGGATCAATTACCGCTGCTTGCTTCCTGGCTAGATTCACTGAAAAATATGACTGGGCTCACTTAGACATTGCCGGCATTGCCTGGTCTAAAGGCAAAGAGAAAGGCGCTAGCGGCCGTGCAGTTCCTATCCTTTGTCAGTACTTGATGAACACTGCTGCGGATTTACAAGCACAGCGTTAATCTGTTACCCCGTGCTAAGCGCGGGGTTTCTCTCTATCACTAACAATCTACTAATAACCACATAGCCATAGTAAGCCCATATGAAACAAGCTGATTTTTACATACTCCCCTGTACTGATGACGACGGTAAATTCCAATTTTTAGGAAAATTGCTGAGTAAAATTGTCGCTGGTAACCATCAAGTTCATTTGAGTTGTGATGATAAATTTAGCGCCAATAAAATTGGCGATGCACTTTGGCAGTTTAGCAATACCAGTTTTTTAGCAAACTCTACTCCAGATCAGCCTTTAATAGCCGCTATTACCATTGGCTGGGATAAAACACACAACCCAAAACACTTAGATGTTCTAGTAAACTATTCGCAAGCTATTCCTCCAGGCGCTGCCGATTTTGAGCGGGTTGTCGAACTAGTCACTAGCGAGCCAGAAAGTTTGCCGCGCAGCCGCGAAAGATACAAAACCTACAAAGAGCAAGGTTTCAGCATAAAAAATAATGATATGAGACAAAAACAAGCTTAAAAATCTAAGAACCTTCTCTGCTCAAACTCCCAGCCCTTTCCTTGGTGATGAATACTCGTTCTGCTGTATTTCACTAAAAAGCCAGCCAATTACCCACCATTATAATTAACATTAACAACAACCCGCTTAAGCCCTGTCATCCGGTGTTGAGTCGAGGTATAATTTGCCACTTTTTCTGGGCAATTGCCCTTATTTAGCTGTTAGAGAGCACACCAATGGATAAGACATACCAACCCGCAAATATAGAAACATCTTGGTACCAAACATGGGAAGATAAAAATTATTTCGCCCCCAGCGGAGAAGGTGAAGCTTATTCAATGGTCATTCCGCCACCGAATGTCACCGGCAGTTTGCACATGGGCCATGCTTTTCAGCACACCATCATGGACACCCTCGTTCGCTACCAGCGCATGCAAGGTAAAAACACCCTTTGGCAAGTCGGTACTGACCACGCGGGCATCGCTACGCAAATGATCGTTGAGCGCAAACTAGCAGCAGAAACAGGTCAGACTAAGCACGATTTAGGCCGTGACGCTTTCATGGACAAAATATGGGAATGGAAAGAAGAGTCGGGCGGTAACATTACTCGCCAGATGCGTCGCTTAGGCAACTCTGTTGATTGGAGTAACGAGCGCTTCACCATGGACCCTAAATTCCAAGCTTCTGTTGAAGAGGCGTTCATCAGCCTGTATGACGAAGGCCTAATCTATCGCGGTAAGCGACTGGTCAATTGGGATCCTAAATTACAGACTGCCATCTCCGATCTTGAAGTGGAGAGCAAAGAAATCAAAGGCAAGATGTGGTACTTGCGCTACCCACTAGCAGATGGTGTCACTACTGACGCTGGCGATGATTACATCGTGGTAGCCACTACTCGTCCAGAGACGATGTTTGGCGATACTGCTGTTGCCGTTAATGCCGCTGACCCTCGTTTTCAGAGCATCATTGGCAAAGAAATCATCTTGCCATTAGTCGGCCGTCGTATTCCCATTATTGCCGACGATCACGCCAATATGGAAAAAGGTACTGGCTGTGTAAAAATCACTCCCGCACACGATTTCAACGATTATGAAGTTGGCAAACGTCGTAAGCTACCAATGATCAACGTATTAACTTTCACCGCTGATATTCGTGAAATAGGTCAAGGCTTTAACAGTGATGGCACCCTCAATAGCGAAATCAACTGCCATATCCCTGAGAAGTATCACAACATGGAACGCTTCGCGGCGCGCCGTGAAGTGGTTGCTGATTTTGAAGCGCTAGGGTTCCTCGTTAAGATCGAAGAAAACAACATGACCATTCCGTACGGAGACCGTGGCGGCGTTGTTATCGAACCTATGTTAACGGATCAGTGGTTTGCCGATGCCAAAACATTAGCAGGCCCTACTATTGAAGCAGTAGAAAACGGCGACATTAAATTTGTGCCTAAGCAGTACGAGAATATGTTTTTCTCTTGGATGCGCGACATCCAAGATTGGTGTATTTCTCGCCAGCTGTGGTGGGGCCATCGCATCCCAGCATTTTACGATGCTCAAGGTAAAGTATATGTAGCCACTAGTGAGAGCGCCGCTCGTGAGAAGTACAACTTAGGCACAGAAATCACTCTGACCCAAGACAATGATGTATTAGATACGTGGTTTAGCTCTGGTCTTTGGAGCTTTGCGACGATGGGCTGGCCTGAGCAAAACGACAAGCTTGAGACCTTCCACCCAACAGATACCTTAGTGACCGGCTTTGACATCATCTTCTTCTGGGTTGCCCGGATGATGATGATGAGCATGCACTTGTGCAAAGATAAACAAGGCAAGCCGCAAATTCCGTTCAAGACCGTATATATCACCGGCTTAGTACGCGATGAAAGCGGCGAGAAAATGTCTAAAACCAAGGGCAACGTGCTTGACCCATTAGACATGATCGACGGCATCAGCCTAGAAGACTTACTAGCGAAGCGCACCGGCAACATGATGCAACCGCAGATGGCGGAAAAAATTCGCAAGCGCACCGAAAAAGAATATGCTGATGGCATTCCCGCACACGGCACCGACGCACTGCGCTTCACCTTAGCAGCGCTTGCCTCTACCGGTCGTGACATCAACTGGGATATGAAGCGCCTAGAAGGCTATCGCAATTTCTGTAACAAGATTTGGAATGCAGCTCGCTACGTAGAAATGAATACAGCAGGTGAAGACTGTGGCCAAAATGGTGAGGAAGTAGAACTCTCTCTTGCCGATCGCTGGATTAGCAGTAAGTTACAGCAGATCGAAATTGATGTTGCTAAGCACATTGAAGAATACCGCTTAGATCTAGCGGCACAAACCTTATATGACTTCATCTGGAACGAGTATTGCGGTTGGTATTTAGAGCTATCTAAGCCAGTACTTTGGAACGAAGAAGCCACTGAGCTACAAAAGCGTGGTACCCGTCGCACTTTAGTACGGGTATTAGAAGTGATCATGCGTTTGACTCACCCTATTATGCCGTTCATCACCGAAGAGATCTGGCAGTCGATTAAAACTCTAGCTGGCGTTAGCGGCGACAGCATCATGCTGCAAAGCTATCCAAAAGCCGACCTTAGTAAAATTGACTTGGCCGCTGAAGCTGAGATCGATTGGCTAAAAGGGGTGATCACAGGCGTGCGTAATATTCGCGGCGAAATGGGTATTTCGCCGGCGAAAGAGTTAACTGTATTAATCAATAACGGTAGCGATGAGGATAAGCAGCGCTTAGCCGCTAACCGCAACTTCTTAATGAAGCTGGCATCTCTAGAGCAGATTACCTGGTTAAACCCAGGGGATGAAGCACCTATGTCATCGACTCAGCTAGTCGGTAAGATGGAAGTACTAGTACCAATGGCTGGGTTAATAGATAAAGATGCTGAAGTGTCTCGTCTCAACAAAGAAATTGAAAAACTAGAAAAAGAGATCGGCCGTATTGAAGGCAAGCTTGGCAACCAGAAGTTTGTTGCCAACGCACCTGAAGCTGTTGTTGCTAAAGAGCGCGAAAAAATAGCGGGCTTTAAGTCGTCACAAGAAAAACTTATTGAGCAGCGCGAAAAAATCGCGGCACTATAGCTTTTAGCTTACCAGCTGTCTAACCGTACATAAAAAGGGCCTATTCATTTAGGCCTTTTTTGTGCTGAATTTTTACCCTTATTTTCCCATACGGAGTATATATTTAATTTAACTTAGCCAGCATTTGTCCAAAAAAAAGCCCCTTTTTATAGGGGCTTTTTTATTTAACGCAGGCAGTAATTCATAACTTGCTGATCACGCTTTCTAGGCTTTTAACGGTGCGCTCTATATTATGCAGCTTGTCTAAGCCAAACAGCCCAATACGGAAAGTTTTAAAGTCAGCGGGCTCGTCTACCATAAGCGGCACACCAGCCGCTGCTTGCATGCCTTCTGCGGCAAACTTACTGCCATTTTGCATGCTGGCATCGGTGGTGTAACTAACGATAACGCCTGGCGCTTTAAAGCCTTGTGCAGCAACGCTGTTAATGCCTTTGCTTTCTAACATGGCACGGGCTTTTGCACCCAGCTCAATTTGCTCGGCTTTTACTTTATCAAAACCATAAGCTTTGGTTTCTAACATGGTATCGCGAAACGAAGTTAGCGCATCGGTTGGCAAAGTAGCGTGATAAGCATGACCTCCGTTTTCGTAGGCTTGCATAATTTGATGCCATTTTTTCAAGTCGCAGGCAAAGCTATTGCTAGTGGTGTTTTCTAATAAGGTTAATGCATCTTGGCTTAGCATAACCAAAGCGGCACAAGGCGATGCGCTCCAACCTTTTTGCGGCGCGCTGATTAACACATCCACACCTATGGCTTTCATGTCTACCCAAACAGTGCCAGATGCAATGCAATCTAGTACAAATAATCCACCGATTGAATGCACAGCATCGGACACAGCTTTCAAGTAATCATCCGGCAAAATAATACCTGATGCCGTTTCCACATGAGGGGCAAAGACCAACTCTGGTTTTTCAGATTTGATAGTCGCTACGACTTCATCAATAGGAGCTGGTGCAAAAGGTGCTTGTGATTGGTTTGATTGTGGACGGGCTTTTAATACGGTGTGGGACGCGGGAATGCCGCCCATTTCAAAAATCTGGCTCCAGCGAAAGCTGAAAAAGCCATTGCGAATAACCAAACATTTTTTATCCACAGCAAACTGACGTGCCACCGCTTCCATGCCATAAGTGCCGCCACCGGGGACCACTACTACGCCATCAGCATGGTATACATCTTTCAACGTGCTGGAAATATCATTCATCACCCCCTGAAAAGTTTTAGACATATGGTTTAACGAGCGATCAGTAAATACTACTGAGTATTCTAATAGACCATCAGGATCGATATTCGGTAATAAACCAGCCATGAGTAGTTTCCTTATTGAACAGTTAATCATTAAATCTGGAAAAAGCTAATACACCAGATTACAGCAGATCTCATTAGAAAAGAATGGGTCTAAACTGTAAAGGAATTTATCCAGACTTTAACCTAGATTCGGCGATTGAGCGCGAATAAGAAGTGCAAAATATTGGTGTACATACTAGGGCAGGAAGCCCGATGTTAGAGTAATGCAGGAGCAATTACCGAGAAATTCATAAAATTTTGTGGTCACCAGAGATGAAATCTTGTTTCATCTTAATTGGTGATAAAAATATTTTCTGGTTTTCTAGGTGCATCAAGAGCTTGTGCTTACTTATCGGATTCAACTGCCGAATTTAGGTTTAATAAGCATAATATTATCAGCTATCAAAGGCATGACAGGATAGACCAAACTACGAGCGCTAAATTCGCGATATAAGCGGCGCGCCCCTTGAGCTCCCTAGTCGCTAAACCTCGCTCTAAACTGCGCAGCACTCATTATCTCTCGGCCCATACTATGTGCGGTTTCAACCACTTGCGTCACTAATTCCGCATTGTTATAGGCAAACTGACCGCGGATATTGTATAAGTTATTTTCAAAACCGACGCGCACATCTCCATCTAGAGCAAGCGCTGCACTGGCGCAGCGATGTTCATCGCGGCCAAAGGCACATACCGCCCAGGGCGTGTCATCTTTATGCTCTATGATAAAAGGAAACAACTCTCCAGGTTCTGAGTACTGGTTTTGGCTATAACGTCCCAATACAAACAGTAAATGGTGTTTATTAGCGGGGATAACGCCCTGCTCTTTTAACTGATGATAAAGGCTGACTTCCTCGGCATTATATAAGATGAATTGCATCACTATTTTCAAATCAGCGAGCTCGTGAAAAAAATCTCGCGCTTGACCTTGCAGTGACTCGTTGGGTATTAACTCCCTAAGCGCCAGTGATATCGCCTCCGGTTTTACTGCTCTGACTAATGCCATCTGCTGTTCAACGGGATAAATGCCCACAGCCTCGGTGGTAAGTTGGATGACTAATGCATCGCCAACCCGCTCTTTTAAAGCATCGTAGTAACGGCGATTATCATCTATTTCTAGACTGTGTGTGCCATTGCTCCTACGCGCGTGAGCATGAATCATAGTCGCCCCCGCCTCTTGGCAAAGCTTCGCTTCTAAACTGAGCTCAGCAGCGGTAATCGGTAAGTTTTGGTGATCACTTTTACCCCGGCGCGCACCGTTAGGTGCGACAATGATGATCGCTTTTTCTTTCATTTCCATTAAACCTTCTCTTTGATCACTCTTTAACATAGTGCTTTAAATCCCTTACTGTTTAGCACTTGATCTATTGAACTGGCTAAGACATCTACCAAGAAATCCATATCACTATTAGCCACGATAAAAGCGGGGGCAATTAAAATATGGTGACCTAACCTGCCGTCCACACTACCCGCACCTGGATAACACAATAAACCATTTTCCATGAGCTGCGTTTTAATTCTTTGATGTAACTTAGTCTCTATCGGCAAGGGTGACTTATCCGCCCTGTCTTTGACTAATTCAACGCCCCTGAACAGCCCCCTTCCACGAATGTCTCCGATGTTAGGATGCTGTGCAAATCGCTGCTCTAGTTGCGCCTGTAAATAATCACCTTGCACTTTCACATTGGCTAATAAATCTTCATCAACTATTGCTCTTTGCACCGCCAACGCACCAGCACAAGCGGTAGGATGTCCTATATAGGTATGTCCGTGTTGAAAAAAACCACTACCATCAGCCACACACTGATGAATTTTAGCACTGACCATCAACGCCCCTATCGGCTGATAACCGGCACCTAAGCCCTTGGCCATAGTCACCATATCGGGCACTATCTGCTCTTGCTCGTACGCGAACAAACTACCTGTACGGCCAGTACCGCACATGACCTCATCTAAAATCAACAAGATGCCATGTCTGTCACAGATCTCGCGCACTTTTTCAAAGTAACCAGGCACGCTGGGCACAGCTCCTAAGGTGGCTCCCACTACAGGCTCTGCGATAAAGGCAATCACGTTTGTTGCACCGAGCTGCAATAGTTTTGTCTCTAGCTCTAACGCGACTCTCTGCCCGTAGTCAAACTCACTCTCGCCAGAGAGCTGTCCGCGATAAGCATAGCAGGGGGAAATATAGTTAGCCTTACCTAACATAGGAGCAAAAGGTTCGCGTCGCCAAGGATTGCCACCGACCCCGAGTGCCCCCAAGGTATTGCCGTGATAACTTTGTTCTCGAGAAATAAACAAGGTACGCTGTGATTCGCCCAACTCCAAAAAATATTGACGCCCCAATTTCAAAGCCGCTTCCACTGCTTCAGAGCCGCCGCTGGTAAAATATACTTTGTCCATATCGCCAGGGGCTCTATCAATCAAAAACTGCGCTAATTCCTCTGCCGGCTGTGAGCTAAAAAATCCGGTGTGAGCAAACGCTATTTGATCCAATTGCGCTTTAATGGCCGCGATGACCTTAACATGAGAATGCCCCAAACTTGAGACAGCTGCCCCACCAGAACCGTCTAGGTAACGCTTACCTTTATCATCAATAATATAGGCACCCTCGCCTCGTACGGCAATCGGCATAATGGCATTGCTATTACGCTGGAATACGGCTGTCATAATTCACTCTCTATTAGTCGTCAAATTTAGTTAGTTCTCATCCAGAAACGGGGTCGTAGCGAGGGTGGTCCAATTGACCGAGATGCGCAATACTAGATGTGGGCGTTTGGTCATTCCAAATAACTACATCTAGTAGTGAGCAGATTGAGCGAGTGGGACATCCGCAGTAGACATCTGTTTCTGGATGGGAACTAGTTATTATTTAAGTGCACTTATGCTCAAAATACAATCGACTTATTTTCAACAGCCATGAGCATATGGAATACCAAATAACAAACCTCTCACTTTTCCTCACCAATAAATTTAGGTAACATGGATATGATCACAATAGAATAAGGTAACTGTCCATATGCAGAGCAATATCCCTGCCACACAAGCGTTAAAATGTTTCGCTGCGGCCGCAAGCCATCTAAGTATTTCAAAAGCGGCTGCACAGTTATGTGTTACCCAAGGCGCTGTGAGCAAACAGGTAAAACAGCTAGAAACTCTTTTAGGCGTAGCACTCTTTATTCGAGGCCCTAAAGGATTACTCCTCACTGAGCAGGGAGAACAGTATTTCGACGCGGTCACCAGCGCACTTAGTATACTTTCTTCAAGTGCTGAATCTCTGCAGAGCCAGCCGAGACAACAACGCCTGCTGATCGATGTGATTCCCTCTATGAGTCACATTTGGTTAATTCCTAGAATCCACAGTTTTGAGAAACGCTTTCCGCATTTACAAATCGACCTGATTAGCGGAGACGGTCAAGTCAATTTCAATCAGACCCAAGCTGATTTATCTGTTCGCTGTCTAACGGCCAGTAGTGCGCCCAATGATGCTATTGGCCTTTTTCCAGAACGACTGTTATTAGTTGGCGCTCCAAACTTGCTTAAGATGAGCAACATAAAGCAGCTGAAGGATCTATTGGGGCTCAAACTGTTACAACAAAATACTCGCCACCAAATGTGGCAACAATTCTTTGCACAGCAGCACTTCGAGTTCAGTGCAAGCAGCCTTAATATAGGCATTGGTTTCCAACATTTTTTTATGTCTTTAAAAGCAGCTAAAGAAGGTTTAGGCCTGGCGCTAGTGCCCGATTTTTTAGCCCGTCAGGATATTATCGATGGAAAACTGATCAATCCATTGCAACTGCAGATGAGTAGTGAATACCAATACTATTTACTCAGCCCTAGTTACAAATGCCAGCTGAGTAAAGTACAGCTATTTAGCCAGTGGTTAAGGGAAGAAATGACCGTTTAAACCCCTGTACAGACAGCTCTTAAAAAGCTGTACTGGCACGGGTTATAGGAGTTCTCACGTTAATGACCTTTAATATTTTACTGCTAAAACAACACTTCAGCCCTCTTATGCATAACGGTTTTTTTTAATTTATTACAATTTATGTAATCACAGTTCCAACTAACCTTTTTGCATATTATTTATACAGAGCTTGACAACTTAACTACCAATATGTGATATATGTAATCGATTACATCAGCATGTCGCTGACTTCGGCTTGTTAAATCTTTACCACTAAAGATTTTCAATATTAGCCGTAGCAACGACCGCTAAATAATCGCAGACAGACGCAAACAAAAATAAATAAGCGTCAATATCTCCATATCTTTTGACGCTATAGGGAGAAAATAATGACTGTAATGAAATCACTTTTATGTGCCGGTGCACTTTTAACTGCAACTTGTGCATCTGCAACAGAATTAGAAGTCACTCACTGGTGGACTTCCGGTGGTGAAGCGGCCGCTGTCGCTGAGTTTGCCAAAGCATTTGACGCCACGGGTAACACATGGGTAGACGGCGCTATTGCCGGTGGTGGCACCACTGCAAGACCTGTTATCGTCAGCCGCATCATCGGCGGCGACCCAATGCACGCCACACAATTCAACCACGGCCGTCAAGCGGAAGAGTTAGTTGAAGCAGGCTTAATGCTAGATTTAACGGACATCGCTACCGCTGAAGGCTGGGCAGATATTATCCATCCAAAAGGTTTGCTCGATAGCTGTACTGTCGATGGAAAAATTTACTGTGTACCAGTGAACATTCACTCATGGCAGTGGATCTGGTTATCACACAAAGCATATAAAGATGCTGGAGCCAAAGTACCTACCAACTGGAATGAATTTGTCGCATCAGCACCAGCGCTTGAAGCTGCTGGTAAAGTACCATTAGTCGTCGGTCAGCAAGGCTGGCAGACAAGCGGTGCCTTTGGTGTTATTAACGTCGCGGTTGGCGGTGTCGATCTATGGAAAAAAATCAACGTTGATAAGTCGGCAGAAGCGGCTGCTAGCCCAGAGATGACTAAAGTTTTCGAAGCGGCCGATGCGGCGCGTAAAATGTCTAAGAACAGTAAAGTTGGTGACTGGAACTTAGCCACTGCGATGGTTATTAAAGGTGAGGCCGGTGGCCAGATCATGGGCGATTGGGCGCAGGGCGAGTTTAGTGTTGCCAATCAAGTAGCCGGTAAAGACTATTCATGTCTGCCAGGTCTTGGGGTTAATGAAGTGATCTCCACCGGTGGTGATGCTTTCTACTTCCCGAAAAACAAAGATCCTGAAATTACTAAAGCACAAAAGCAATTGGCTTCAGTGATGTTGTCAAAAGCAACGCAAGTAGCTTTCAACTTGAAAAAAGGTTCTCTCCCTGTACGTGGCGATATCGACATCTCTGCGGCTAATGACTGTATGAAAAAAGGTCTTAAAATCTTAGCTGATGGAGGCATATTACCTTCAGGTGATCAGCTGCTGTCTGCTGATACCACAGGTCAAATTGAAGACCTCTTCGTAGAGTTCTGGAACGACCCTTCTATGGACATCAAAACTGCGCAAGCACGCTATGTTAAGCTCATTAAGCTAGCTGACTAGCTTCTTCGAAAAAGCAACACTCAGGGCTGTTAGCGCCTGAGTGTTTATCATAACTATTTTTTCATTCGAGGAAACGCGATGGCTCAGTCAATGCGCCCCAATACTTTATTACGCAATTTAAACGCAAAAATTGCCGCCATGCCGATGATTATCACGGTATTGGTTATCTTTGTCGGTTGTACTATATGGACAGTGGTACATTCATTCACTAAATCAAGAATGCTACCTAAGCTTGAGTTTATAGGTTTCGATCAGTACGAGCGACTGTGGGGTACTTCCCGCTGGTTAATTTCGATAGAAAACTTATTTATCTACGGTATTTGTTCTCTGGTGTTATCTCTGGTTATCGGCTTTGTCTTGGCGGCACTGCTCGACCAAAAAATTCGCTTTGAAAACACCTTGCGCTCCATCATTCTATTTCCCTTTGCCCTAAGCTTTGTAGTAACCGGTTTAATCTGGCAGTGGATTCTTAACCCCGACTTAGGCATTCAATCAGTGGTGCGGGATTTAGGTTGGACCAGCTTCGCCTTCGACCCCCTCTACAACCCCGACATTGTTATTTACGGGGTATTAATCGCCGGTATTTGGCAGGGATCAGGCCTGATTATGGTGTTGATGCTAGCGGGTTTGCGCGGCATTGATGAAGATATATGGAACGCCTCTCGAATCGATGGCATTCCAAAATGGAAAACGTACCTCTTTATCGTGATCCCAATGATGAAACCGGTATTTGTCACCGCCATTGTGCTGATCACCTCCGGAATCGTCAAAGTTTACGATCTAATTGTCGCGCAAACCAATGGCGGGCCAGGTATCGCATCTGAAGTTCCGGCTAAATACGTCATGGATTCAATGTTTCTGAAACAGAATTTGGGACAGGGCTTTGCCGCCTCAACCATGATGCTGTTGTGTGTATTAATCATCCTCATCCCTTATGCCTACCTAGAATTTGGAGGTAAACGCAATGGTAAATAACCATATAGTACCCAATGGCCCAAAACCAAAAAGTATTTTCACTGCCCGTAACATCATGCTTTATGGCACTTTATTTGTGGTGGCTATCTACTACATACTGCCGCTCTACGTGATGATCGTAACCTCGTTAAAAGGGATGCCTGAAATTCGCCTAGGTAATATTTTTGCACCGCCGCTTGAAGTCACCTTTCAGCCCTGGGTAAAAGCCTGGTCAACCGCTTGTACCGGTCTCAATTGCGACGGCCTAAGTCGCGGCTTTTGGAACTCAGTACAAATCTTAATCCCCTCGGTAGTGCTCTCGATTATCATTGCCTCTGTTAACGGCTACGCTTTGGTTAACTGGAAGTTCAAAGGGAGCGAGGTCTTTTTTGCCGTATTGCTATTTGGCGCCTTTATCCCCTATCAAGTGATGATTTATCCCATCGTAATATTACTTCGCGAGATGGGTTTGATGGGCAGTCTTTGGGGATTGGTACTAGTACACACCGTTTTTGGCATGCCGATTCTAACGCTACTATTTCGCAACTATTTCAGCTCAGTACCTGAAGAATTATTTAAGGCTGCACGTATTGATGGCGCCGGCTTTTGGGGCATTTATTTTCGCATCATGTTGCCTATGGCGGTGCCTATCTTTGTGGTGGCGATGATTTTGCAAGTGACCGGTATATGGAATGACTTCCTGTTTGGGGTTATCTACACCAAACCCGATATCTACCCAATGACAGTGCAACTCAACAATATTGTAAACTCAGTTCAGGGTGTTAAAGAGTACAACGTTAACATGGCCGCGACTTTGTTGACCGGCCTCGTCCCCCTCGTTCTCTACTTTGTTTCCGGCAAACTCTTTGTGCGCGGTATAGCTGCTGGCGCAGTAAAAGGATAATTATGTCAAGTGTATTAATTAAAGATTTAACCTTAAAGTACGATCACCTCACCATACTCGATAAGCTTAATATGGATATTGCAGAGGGCGAGTTCCTCGTGTTATTAGGCGCCTCTGGTTGTGGTAAATCCACATTGCTCAACTGTATCGCAGGCCTTTTAGATATCAGTGAAGGCGAAATTCATATCAATGGAGAAAACGTCACATGGGCAGAGCCCAGTGAGCGTGGTATTGGTATGGTTTTCCAGTCGTATGCGCTGTATCCGCAGATGACTGTAGAGGGCAACCTTACTTTTGGTCTAAAGAATGCCAAAGTCCCCAAGCAAGAAATTGTCAAAAGAGTCGCCAAGGTCGCTGAAATTTTACAAATAGAGTCACTGCTCAAACGTAAACCTGCCGCACTCTCTGGTGGACAACGACAGAGAGTGGCCATAGGCCGAGCACTAGTGCGCGAAGTTAAAGTGTTTTTATTCGACGAGCCGCTGTCAAATTTGGATGCCAAGTTGCGTGCCGATTTACGTATCGAGCTAAAACTACTGCACAAGCGACTAAAGAGCACCATCATTTACGTTACCCACGATCAGGTAGAGGCAATGACCTTGGCCGATCGTATCGCGGTGATGAAAAATGGTGTTGTACAGCAGCTAGATACACCAAACGGAATTTTCCACCGACCGATAAACCGTTTTGTTGCAGATTTTATCGGCTCCCCTTCTATGAACTTCTTCGAGGGAGAATTGGTAGCAGGAGACTCTATAACGTTTAGTACTAAAGATCTTGTTTTCAATGTTTCCAACTATGAATTCATCAACACAGGAGCTGTGAGCTGTAAAGCTTCACTGGGAATCAGACCTGAAGCGGTGTTAACCGGCGAGCATATTCCAGAAAACTTCTTTCGCTGTGAAATCAGTGTCGAGCTCGTTGAGCCTATGGGTTCGGATACCTTAGTTTGGACTAAGCTGGGGGGTGAAAACTTTCGCTTTAGAATGGATGGCAAAGCCTCGGTCAAAACCGGTGATAAATTAACCATAGGCTTTGATCCAAGTAGCAGCTCAATGTTTAACGCAGAAACTGAAGATCGAATATAACTAATTCTCATAGGAGCTTAGATAATGAATGTTTCGTTTCAACTTTACAGTTCACGTAACACCCCAAAACAGAGCGATTTTTTAAGCAATCTAGCCGCTTTAGGCTATAGCCATGTCGAAGGATTTGGCGGCGTCTATGAAGATCCTCAAGGTTTTGCTAACGCAATGTCGCAAAGTGGTTTAAGTATGATATCTGGCCACTTTAGCGTGCAAGAGCTAGAAAATGATATCGACAGTGTCTTTAAAACCGCCACAATTTTAGGCATAAAAATGATTATTGCTCCCTATTTGCCTGAGGAAGAGAGACCCAGCAATGCCACGCAATGGCGTGAGTTTGCAGCTAGACTCGCATCAATTGGCAAACAAGTGAACGCCGCCGGTTATAAATTTGGCTGGCACAATCACGATTTTGAATTTGTAGCGATCGAGACTGGCGAATTGCCAATAGATATATTACTAGATAACGCCCCGGACCTAATGTGGGAGGCAGATCTTGCATGGGTAGCGCGAGCGGGAAAAAGTCCTCTAGAATTTTTGAAAAAATACGCCGGTCGTATTTTAGCCGTTCACGTTAAAGATATTGCCGCTGCAGGGGACAATGT
The DNA here is from genome assembly GCA_013215375.1 of Oceanospirillaceae bacterium. Classification (GTDB taxonomy): domain Bacteria; phylum Pseudomonadota; class Gammaproteobacteria; order Pseudomonadales; family Balneatricaceae; genus Rs1. The sequence continues at coordinate 27,423 of JABSRB010000052.1, forward strand.
TGACGAGGATGGTTGGGCCGATGTAGGCACTGGCACTTTAGATTGGGCAAAGCTAATCCATACTCAACGCCAACTAGCCCCACAGGCATTGTGTGTCATGGAACACGACAACCCTAGTGATATTGAACGTTTCGCCCGTGTCTCTATCAACAACTATAAGGCGCTTTAAAATGAGCAACCCTATCCAAGTGGGCATATTAGGCTGCGGTAATATTTCGGCAGCTTATATGCGTATGGCTTCTTTTTTTAAAGACTATAAAGTCGTCGCTTGTGCCGACCTTAATAGCGCTTTTGCAGAGGCCCGTGCCAGTGAATTCTCACTGCGAGCGCTCTCAATCGATGCGTTACTGGCCGACCCTGAGATTGATCTTATCGTCAATCTCACCATACCCGCTGCACACTTTAGCGTTTCTAAGTCCATCTTAGAGGCAGGCAAACATGTCTACTCCGAAAAGCCCTATGTTCTTAGTGTAGCAGAGGGTAAAGAATTGGCGGCACTGGCCCAATCTAAAGGACTCAGAATAGGCTCATCCCCAGATACATTCTTAGGCGCTAGCCATCAACTGGCGCGCAGCTTGCTTGATTCGGGAGAGCTGGGAGAGATTACCTCAGGTACCGCGCATGTGATGAATCACGGCATGGAACACTGGCACCCCAACCCAGATTTTTTCTACCAACCAGGTGCCGGCCCAGTACTGGATCTAGGCCCCTATTACATTACCAATTTAGTACAGTTAATTGGACCGGTAGTGAGTGTCAGCGCCATGTCGTCTACGCCGCAAAAAGCCCGCACTATTGCCAACGGCGATCGTACCGGACAAACCGTCCCAGTAGATACCCCTACGACAGTGCATGCTTTGCTAAAGTTTAAATCTGGTGCAATCATCAGTTACGGTACTAGTTGGGATGTGCATTCTAGCGAGCACAACAACATGGAGCTGTACGGAGAAAAGGGTTCTATGTACGTACCAGATCCCAACTTCTTTGCCGGAGAACTACGCACTGGAGATACTACACAAGCACCCATTACTCGCGCTTGGCAACACCCATTCAACGAAATCAATGACAAGGGCCACGCCAACTATCGCGGCGTAGGTTTAGCTGAAATGGCTGTGGCTATTAGCGAGGAGCGCCCTCACCGCTGCAGTAATGATTTAGCCCTGCATGTCGTCGATGTTATGACATCAATTTTGCACTCTGCTGAAACCGGTTTAGTCATTGAACTAACTACCAGCTGTGAGAAACCAGCGCCTTTGAGCCCTGAACAGGCACAAGCGCTTATCGCATAACAGAGTAATTTCAATACCTGCAACAACTTTCGGCGTTAAACAAGGAGCCCCTGTTTAACGCTTTTTTTTGCCTAATGGAAAGTAACGGCTAAATACAGTTGGAACTTTAATGTGATGAGTCGTGTCACTCCCTGCACTCCTGGATAATTTCCATTGTACCTCTAAATAGTGCCTAAGTTTCGTAATGCTCCGTGCACCACAGAGGCTGTGGATTTATTTGCTACTTGCTAAGTCCCAATGTCTTTTTTATCCGACTCAGTGATGGAGGTGTGATCCCAAGGTAAGAAGCTATATATTTTTGCGGGATATCTACACTAGGGATCGGCAGCTCAGCTAATAACAGTTGATAGCGCTCGCTAGCCTGCAAAGTCAATAAATCTAACGCGCGCTGCTGGCTGTGATAGAAGCATTCTTGAGCAATAATACGGCCAATGCGCCCCCAATTAACGTTATTCTCGTACATTTTTTTAATAAAGACTTGCGACACCGACACTACTTCCACCTCCGTCAATGTCTCAAATAACAGACTAGATTTTTCATCTCGCATCACTTTTGCATAATCGGTAACAAAGATATTGGCGACGCTGGCGCTACGCTCATTATAATGAAAAGCACTGGTATAATCGCGCCCCTGTAGATCTAGTACAAATGAGCGCGCCACACCTCTATTGAGAAATAAAATTTGTCCACGATCGTTCACACTGCTGTTCAGCTGAGTATTTTTGGCAAAGCGTTTTACGCTCAGTTGATCCCTGAACAGTGAAAAATCACTTTCAGTGAGAGGTGATAACGAGCGCAAGTAATCTTGCAAGTCCCAAGATATCGCCTGTTGTCCAAACTCTATATTTACCATTTATCCAGTTACTCATCATTTTTGTCGAGGCTAATTATTCATCATTATGTAACGCCCTACAACTTTTTAGCTTAATTTTACCGCTGATTGACAAGACCAAGACATCCTGTCACTCTTGGTTTATGGGGCAGACACAGCCTCGTGAGGCGCCAGCTGAATTGTGCATCCATAACCCTATTTACAGGAGGATGCTCTAATGGCGTCACCAACACAAATCACCCCCGCACAATTACTCAGACTTATCGGCACTCCCGAGTGCCCTGTCATTATTGATGTGCGCATCGATGAAGATTTCGCTGAACAACCTTTTTTAATTCCCAGTGCATACCGCGTTGATTACCGTAAAATGTCAGAGATTGCCGCACTCTTAAAAAACTCAAAAGTAGTTATCTACTGTAAAAAAGGATTAAAAATAGGCTCGGGAGCCGCTGCTATATTACGCACTTATGGTGTCGCAGCCGAATCCCTGTCAGGCGGCCTATTTGCCTGGCGCGATGCATCTTTTCCGATGATTCCAGCGAGCAAGCTACCATTTACACAGGCAGGCCAAAGCTTTTGGGTCTCAAAGGCGCGCCCCAAAATTGACCGTATCGCCTGCCCTTGGCTGATCAAACGTTTTATCGACCCCAGCGCAAAATTCTTATTTGTCCCAGCGACTCAAGTCATCGCTGTAGGGGAGCAATTTAACGCAACCCCCTTTGATGTAGAGGACGTTTATTATTCTCACCGAGGAAATAACTGCACTTTTGATACACTGTTAAGTGAATTTAACCTAAAGACCGAGCCGCTCAATCGCTTAGCCGATATTGTTCGCGGTGCCGATACCAACCGACTCGACCTCGCACCACAGTGCGCAGGGCTACTGGCAATTTCACTGGGATTCTCACGTATCTACCGTGATGATCTGGCTCAACTAGAGGCTAGCCTGCCTATTTACGATGCTCTATATCGCTGGTGTAGAGACGCCACCAGTGAAAAACATGATTCCCTACAGAAAAATTCACAAGCTGCAGCCATGGAGAGAACAGATGGATGACCAATATATTTCTCAGGCAGATGAAAAACCTATGCCCTTAAAGAGTTTATTTACACTCTTCTTAAAGATAGGCTTACTTTCCTTTGGCGGGCCAGCGGCCCAAATTTCATTAATGCATCGACTCCTAGTGCAAGAAAAAAAACATTTAAACGAGCAACAATTTCTCAACGCGTTGGGTTTTTGCATGCTACTGCCAGGGCCTGAGGCGATGCAGCTGGCAACTTACGCAGGCTGGAAAATGCGTGGTATTACCGGTGGCTTAATCGCCGGGTTACTGTTTGTCATCCCCGGTGCTATTGTAATGTTAGCTCTCGCTATTTTGTACATGTCTTACAATGATTTAGCGATAGTAGACACGCTGTTTTTAGGCATTCAAGCCGCTGTATTAATTATCGTTTTTGAAGCCTTACACAAAGTCTCTAAGCGTGCATTAATCACTGCTAATCACTGGATGATAGCCTGCTTTGCCTTTATCGCTATTTTCTTTTTTTCACTGCCCTTTCCGCTGGTGATAATAAGCGCTGCGCTCTACGGTTTTTACACCAGTTCCAACCCCGCTAAAAACCCAAAAATTCAAATTATTAGTAAAACCTCATGGCTAAGGACTTTGACCGTTCTTCTCACAGGCTTACTACTTTGGTGCGCGCCCATTGTGTTACTCGACCAGCTATTAGATACGCCAATCATTAGTAGCATTGCGTTGTTCTTTGCTAAGCTAGCAGTAGTCACTTTCGGCGGAGCTTATGCTGTACTGGTCTATATGGCACAAGATGTGGTGAGCCAGTATCACTGGTTAAGTGCCACGCAAATGATTGACGGTTTAGGTCTGGCTGAAACAACTCCAGGGCCGCTAATTTTAGTCACTGAATTTGTCGGCTTTATCGCAGGGTTTCGCGAGGGTGGCTTATGGTTGGGCATAATCGCCGCTGGTGTCACTCTCTGGGTTACCTTTGTGCCCTGTTTTATCTGGATTTTTGTCGGCGCACCTTATATCGAATGGATACATACACAACATCGTTTAAGCAATGCATTAGCCAATATTACCGCCGCGGTGGTTGGCGTCATTCTAAACTTAGCCGTATGGTTTTCTCTGCATGTGTTTTTTTTAAGTGTAGAGGCTGTGCAATACGGCCCTATCACTTTGCATCAACCGCAAATGCAAAGTCTTAACTGGCATATCGTTGTGCTAAGCTTACTCTGCGCTTTCTTGCTACTACGTCTACAATTAAATATTGTCAAAGTGCTGTGTATTGCAGCAGCTACTGCCTGGCTCTTAAGCCACGTTTCTACTTAGTTTGGCTACGAGTTAAGCCCAATAGCTTTATCCCAGAATAAGGCTATTGGGCTTAGTCGTTATAGTTTTGCGCTGGCCTCTTTAAGCCCCATGTATAAACTTACGCACATTGCTAATAGCACGATTGTGAAAGGCAACCCTGTTGACACAGCCATTGCCTGCAATGCAGTTAATGCCTCTGAGCCTCCGACCAATAATAATACAATCGCCACAATACCTTCAAAAGAGCACCAAAATACCTTTTGCGAGACTGGCGCATTTTCCTTGCCTCCCGCGGTGATTGAGTCAATTACTAACGAGCCAGAGTCTGATGAGGTAATAAAAAACACCAACACCAACACTATGCCAATCATTGATAACAATCCAGACATTGGGAATTCTGCTATCATCACAAAAAGTTTTAACTCTTGAGCGGCACTAGCCACAGGAGCGGCACTATCGGCTATCACTTGACTGATTGCTGTACCACCAAACGCTCCCATCCAAACAATACCCAATAGGGTTGGCACTATCACTACACAGAGCACAAATTCTCGTACGGTACGCCCTTTGGATACTCGGGCTATGAACATACCGACAAAAGGAGACCAGGAGATCCACCACGCCCAGTAAAAAGAAGTCCAGCCCTGAGAAAAGTTAGCATCTGCTCTATTAAAAGGCATAGAAAGAGGCAATAAATTTTCTATATAACTGAGCCCACCACCAAAAATAGCACTGAATATATCCCCTGTAGGCCCCACTAATATAATGACCGTCAATAAAACTAATGCCAACGCCATATTTAGCTCAGAGAGTATTTTAACCCCGCCATCCAGCCCGCGCACCACTGAGCTAATAGCAATTGCGGTTATCACCGCAATCAACAGTACAGTGGCAAAGGAACCTGTCCCCCAACCAAATAAATAATTAAACCCTGACAGCGCCTGTGTAGTGCCAAAACCCAGTGACGTCGTTAAACCAAACAAAGTGGCGAACACAGCCAATATATCAATCACATGCCCCCAAAACCCCCACACTTTATCGCCTAATAGCGGATAAAAAGCAGAGCGCAAGGTGAGTGGTAATTTACAATTATATGAGAAAAACGCCAGTGCTAAGCCAACCACGGCGTAAATTGCCCAAGGGTGTAAACCCCAGTGGAATATTGTGGCCGCCATAGCTAAGTTGCGAGCGGCTTCAGTGTCACCCACTGCTGCTGCCAGTGGCGCCCAATCAGTTCTCACACCACTGGCAGCATCTACAGCAACGCCTCCCATCGATGAGCTAAAATGCGACATGGGCTCTGATACGCCAAAGAACATCAGCCCAATGCCCATGCCTGCGGCAAACAGCATCGAAAACCAGGCTAAGTAGCTAAAATCAGGGCGTGCCTGCTGTCCACCTAAGCGGACCTTACCTAATGGTGACAGCACTAACACTAGACAAAACAGCACAAAAACATTGGCACTTAGCAGGAAGAACCAATCAAAAGTGCTGGTAATTGCCGGCCTTAACCAACCAAAAAAAGCACCCGCCTGCTCTTTGAAAATAAGTGATAATAAGACGAAAGCAATAACGCTCAACCCTGAAATCATAAAAACCGGATTATGTATATCCAGCCCAAACGGGGTTATATTGTCTTGTCCAATATGATATTTCTTTTCTGTATCATGCTCCATATTAAACACTCCTTGTTTTATCAGGATGAAAACTCGCCATTACGAACAAGCTTTCTTTTTCATTAATCATCAATTTTTTTTGATTAGCAACTCGTTGGGCGTAATCTGCTAATTTGTGTCGCATTAAAACAACAAACTTAAATTCAAAGCCTTATTAACTGTCATGCTCCCCTGTACTGAACAAGCGCTTTTATCCTCTAACATCCTTTCAAGGATAGTTAATGCTATGATTACTACTCATATATCTACGTTTTGGAGTATCACTATGGCGCGCATTAAAATAGATATGCCCGAAAACTACTCTTTCTCAACCTCTTTAACAGTCCGCATAAATGATATCAACTACGGCGGGCATTTAGGTAACGAAGCTATACTGGCCTATATTCAAGAAGCGCGAGTGCGCTTTCTCAATTACTATCACTACACTGAATTGGATATTGAAGGTAGCAGTATCATCATGACCGACTCCGCTATTGTCTATAAAGGTGAGAGTTTTTATGCGGATCAATTGCAAATTGATATCTGCGTTACAGATTTTACGAGATACGGCTGTGATTTTTATTATCTAATCACTAACAAAAAAAATACCGAAGAAATTGCTCACGCTAAGACGGGCATTGTATTTTTTGACTATCAAATTCGAAAAATCACTGAAGTACCCACTGCTTTTCAAATGGCTATAGAGCAAGAGACTGGAAATAATAATAACTAATATGAGGGATCAGAGCACAGCACCTGCCAATGCATGGCAAGACCAACATGAAATGTTTAGTGTGGCCAGCCCCTGCATAGGCGTTTGTACCTCGGGTGCTAAAGGCTATTGCAAAGGCTGCCTGCGTTCAAGAATCGAACGTTTTCACTGGCATGAAATGAGTGATAATCAAAAATTCACGGTAGTACAGCTGTGTCAGTCTCGTAAAACGCGTATTATCGCTGCGCGTAAACGCCGCGATGTTACTCAGTTACAACAAGAAGATTTTTTCGATGATATAGACGATCAAATGAATTTATTTTAGCTGTGAGCTGTGAGCTGTGAGCTGTGAGCTGTGAGCTGTGAGCTGTGAGCTGTGAGCTGTGAGATGTGAGC
>JABSRB010000053.1 GCA_013215375.1 Oceanospirillaceae bacterium
GAGAAAGCATTAGCTAAATAACTGTCTGGGGTAATGGTGCATCCCCTATTTTTAGTGAAGCTATCACGCGAATCATTCACGACTTGAGCAAAACGCCCCATGTCAGAATCCGTACCGCTTGGATGCTTCACAAAGTTATAAAACGGATAATTAACTAAATCACCGTAATAACCACTGTAGTGCAATCCCAACGCAAACCAACCGAAGGGAGACAGCTCGACCTGCGTGCTGGAGTTTTTAAAATGTTGCTCCGGTACATTTGCCACGGCTGAAGAAGTAAAAACAAAAGTAGCAAAGCGCATTGCCGTTTGAGAGTACCCATAGGCAGAATCTAAATAGTGCAAGCCTTTACTAATAGCTTTGCTAAGAGGGTCTACAACTTTGGACGCGCCTGTTGCAGTAAAGTTAATCACTGAGGCATATCCATTTAACGCACCACTCAAAGCTTGACCTATATAGGGAATACCGTTCAGAGCTGCTCCTATAAGCTTTAAGTTGGTAACTTCGTCCTTTCTCAGCTTACTCCATGAAGCCAAACTCACCATCTGCCCAATCGCTACTTCATTTGCCACCATCGCTCGGTTCATATAAGCGCCGTAATTCAGATCTCGCGCCTCCAGGACGGACACACTGTAAGCGGTGGCATCTGCAGCATTTTGCATTTGCATTTTTTCACTGGTCAGCATGCCGGTGCTAACCAGTGCAATGGTGCTAATTACCCCTATCACCGCCAGCAATAGAACAAGCACTATGGCTTGGCCTGATTGTTGACTTCGTCCTTTATGACAGGGTAACGACATAGAAAACCTTATTGGCTACTTATCTAAGTAAGCTATTAATATATATAGAGTAAATCAAGGAACTTATTAGTTACTTGGTCTGCCCAGTGTAATCACCTAAAGTTTTACTACCACTAGCGTCTTCTGTAATCGCCTCTGTTCCCGCTGTTTTCGCTCTCTCCAACGCATCACCGCCATCTTGTCCGGATAGCTCAGCAGTCATAGCACCAACTTGCCCACGAATCGTATCGCCAAAGAATCCATAAACAGCAATCGCCGCTATTGCTATTAAAGCCACAATAATAATGTACTCAGTCATACCTTGGCCTAGCTGTTTCATTTTAGTTTTCATACTTCACCTTTTTCATTAAATATTAGTTAATTTTCAATCCAATAAACAGCCCTCAACCAGCCTGCTTATTAAAGACTATTTTTCTTTTTCGCCGATGCTTTATGAGCAAGCCAATTAATAGAGGACATAACATCCCTGCGATTAATTCAGGACCATTTTTTTCAAAACTCAGCAGTAATAGACCACTCGTTGTCAACGACACTAACCCTAAATTAAGCAACACATTTCCCTTCGCTGCTTTAAAAACTGGCCACAATACAAGCGACAATCCGATATAAATCAATAATTGAACAGCCTGCCACTGAGTGCTTAAAACCAACTGCTCTATTACAAAAGCTAAGCATGAAAGCTCTACCTGCTCACCGCAAATATATTGCGTGGCACTTGGTAAATACATCACCCGATAAAGCAGCATGACAATCGATGAAAATACCAATAATGAATAATACAAAACTGCACTAAGCATTACCCTTTTCCAGGGAATTTCTGTTTTATTCAATCTCATATGTTTAATAATGATAGCTCAATCAAGTTATTAATATACATTTTAGCTTCGATTAACATTTTATTGGCGATTAATAATTAACTCAAAATTAACAAGATATTACCCAGTATTTTTCATTTACAAACTATTTTAAAACTTGAGCCATAATAGGTAAAGACCTGCTGCCAAGCTATTAACTTAAGTTAGTTTTTACTGTAATTATTCATCACTAAAGCACATTAATCAGCCGTTTAAAGTATACTCTATAGCTATGTGGTTAATTAACTTTGTACCGTTTATACAGCATATAGTTAAATACTTACCCATAAAAAATAAAAACAATGTCAGAACCCGTCAAATAAAGGTCTATATTAATATGTCATTAAGATTCAAATTTAATTTAATATTAATGCTAACCAGTATAATTGGCATCTTAATATCTGGCGTTATCTCTTTTAACCTGCAAAGAGAAAATGCACGCACAGAAGCGCTTGAAACTGCTGCCATTTTATTAGAGAGCGCAATCGCCGTGCGCAACTATACTGTTGAAGAGGTAAGGCCTTTAATTAGCGGCGCATCACAAACCACCTTTTTGCCGCAAACCGTTCCCGCTTATGCTGCCGCTCAATACATTGCCAATTTACAAAAACGCCACCCCGATTACAATTACAAAGAAGCTGCCCTGAACCCAACAAACCCAAACAACCGCGCCTCGGATTGGGAAGCAGATATCATTAGTTATTTTAGAACTCACTCAGATGAGCGTATTGTCGGAGAGCGCGATACCCCGACAGGGAGATCGCTGTATTTAGCCAAGCCCATTCGCATTACCAATGGTAAATGCCTCGCCTGCCACTCTACCCCCGCTGCTGCACCTAAATCTATGCTCGCAATTTATGGCAATGCCAACGGCTTTGGCTGGAAACTCAACGAAGTGATAGGTACCCAAGTCGTATCTGTTCCTCTGTCTCTGGCACACACGCGCGCCGATAAAGAATTTTTATTGTTCATGGGCACTATTGTCATTGTTTTTTTTGCTATTGGTATCATGCTCAATATACTGCTCAACATTTTTGTCATCACCCCCGTCACCACTATGGCGAAACACGTCGATAAGGTCAGCATGGGCACGCTTAATCTAGAGCCTATCGTGATTACCGGAAAAGATGAAATAAGCTCCTTAGGTCGCTCGTTTAACCGTATGCAAAACAGCCTAGACAGCGCGGTTAAAATGCTCGATGAAACACTGGATGATTAACCAATTAACATGAATAAAACACCTAGCAGCTTTGGTAAATACCAAGTAGAAAAAGTCCTCGGCCAAGGTGCCATGGGCGTTGTCTACCAGGGCTTTGATCCTGTTATTGAGCGTACTGTTGCGATAAAAGTATTGCATGAACATCACTTAGCTGGCGAGCACGGCGAAGAGCTGAGCTTGCGGTTTAAGCGTGAAGCACAAGCTGCTGCGCGCTGTTTGCACCGTAATATAGTGGCGGTTTTTGACTACGGTCATGCGGATAACCAAGACTATATAGTGATGGAGTATATAGAGGGGGAAGAGCTCAGCCAGTTCTTGCGCTCTGAGGAAAAATTAAGTACCGATGAGGCTGTTTTTATTACGCTATCGGTATTGCGCGCACTCACTGCTGCTCACCAGTTCAACATAGTACATCGCGATATCAAACCCGCCAATATTATTTTGCTCAACGATGGCGAGGTTAAAGTTGCCGATTTTGGCGTCGCACTACTAGACAAATCAGACCTTACTTTAGCCGGCAACATGGTGGGCACGCCCAACTATATGTCACCTGAAGGACTGCGCGGAGAAACCGTTACCGAACAAGCTGATTTATACAGCACTGGCATGGTCTTACTAGAGATGTTAACCGGTGCCAGACTTAGCCCACAACAGCTTTATACGATGCCAATCGCCGATTTTATAGATTCGATATTCGAGCAGCACTCTCATATATCCCTACCTTTGCAAAAAGTTATCCGCCAAGCATTAGCCCCTCTTCTAACAGATCGATATTTGAGCGCAAAAGCATTCATTGAAGGCCTAGAATCCCTTGCCAGCCTTGAAGCACAAGCCGATGCAACTATCTCGGCAAAAGCGGGCATCCAGGAAAAATCCCAACAATTACTGGAACTCCCCCCTCAGACTCTGGCTGATTTAAAGCAGGAATTAGCCACTCACTTGGGGCCTATGGCCAGTTTTGTGATCAAAAAAGCTTCAACCCACACTCGCTCCGCACGCGAGTTTATGCTGCAATTATCAGAGCACATCAGCAACCCCGAACAGCGCGAAATATTTATTACTCAAGCCAGTAAAACTTTAGCGATTGACGACACAGTCCCCTATGCCACCTCTTCTGCCAACGCATCCGTAGCTACTGTGATTAATCAACCTGCACTCATCTTATCGACAGCACGACGTGAGTTAATCACCACAGCGCTTATTTTTTATATTGGCCCCGTGGCTAAACATCAGATAAAACGCTATATAAAACGTGTTAGCAGTGATTCTGAACTCTGTGAATTACTGGCAGAACTCATTTTAGACCCCAGCGATAAACACTCATTTAAAGAGAAAGTACTCGATTAACTTTAGTTAGTAATTAAGTGCTTTTAAGAATAGACATAGACTTTAATATTTTATTAACAAATACTCTAATAGTTTTATTACAACCATTAAGGGGCAGAGTGAATAATAATAGTGTTTTAGTCGCCCAATTAGAGACAATGTACCCGCAGGTAAAGTTTTTATTTATGGGGGTAGCGGCGCTTACCTTAGTTATCGTTAATATCTTTTGGGATAAAGTCGAGCTTATAACTTTGATTAGCTGGGCTTCTATCAGTACGTTATTAATTATTATCCGCGCTTTTTTTCTTATTTATTCCAAAAACAATTTAAACTTAAATAATGCCCGTATGCACGCGTCATTGTTTGCCCTTGGTAGTTTAATTTCTGGTTTTATTTGGGCGAGTGCAAGTTTTATTTTTTTGGATATAAACAATACTATCTCACTAATCGTAATAGTCACTTTACTAATGGGCTCTACCGCTGGCGCACTAGTCACCCTCTCCGCTTATTTACCTGCCTTTTACGGCTACAGCATTAGCGTATTAATACCATTAGCTTGGTTGCTGATCGACCAACCGCGCTCTGAAATAGCTCAAATAGGCTACCTTGTGGTAATCTATTTAATGGCGCTTATCGGCTATTCCCATGCCGTTAATCGCAATTTAAAACAGTTTATTGCACTGCGCTTTAACAACCAGGTATTACTTAAAGATCTGACCAAGCAACGCGATATTGCCGAGCAGGCCAATATCGAAAAATCTCGTTATCTTGCCGCAACCAGCCATGATTTAAGACAGCCATTACATGCTTTGCAGCTGTACTTAGGAAATTTAGAAACACTGGATAACACATCCCAACAACAACTTTTAATTACCAAGTCTATCACCGCTGGCACCACCTTAAATAAATTACTATCAGCTCTCATGGATGTCTCTAGATTAGACTCAGGTGAAGTGGCTTTAAACATGCAAAGCGTCGCCCTTGAAGACATCATTGGTGAAATAGCCCAAGAGTTTCAGCCCAAGGCAGAGCTACATGACATCCAATTTCTCGTTACCCCGTTAGCGGTGAATGTCTTCAGCGATCCACTGCTATTAGGTCGCTGCATCAGAAACTTAGTCGATAACGCCTTTGCCCATGCCAATGCTCAGAAAATTATTATCAACACTTCTTTAGAAGCACAAAACCTAGTCAAAATATCTATTAACGATAATGGCATCGGTATTAAAGAAAGTGAAAAAGACAGTGTTTTTTCTGAATTTTACCAACTCAAAAATCCCGAAAGAGACAGAAACAAAGGCCTGGGACTTGGCTTAGCTATTGTAAAAAAATTGACGAAATTAATGGGACATGAGCTCCAACTAACTTGTGCAGAAGGTCAAGGCAGTCAGTTTTCTATTACTTTAGCGGCGTCTGACTTACTCCCTAGCTCAAAGCTGATACCTGCTGAAAATCTTGATGTAAGTGGCTTGTTTGTGGTCATGGTCGATGATGATCCCGATATATGTGAAGGCATGTCACTGACCTTAAAAAGATGGGGCTGTGAAGTGATTATCTGTAACGACACTCAGCAGTTAATTGATGAGTTAAATCGCTTAAATTATACCGCCCCTGATATTATTATCGCCGATTACCGACTGCGCGAAAACTTGACTGGCGTGGAGACTATTAAACAGGTAAGAGCCCTGTTCAATCAGGAAATCCCAGCCATTTTAATGAGCGGCGATACTGGTGAGACGGTGATTAAAGAAAGTGCGGGGATCAAATGTCTGTATCAGCAAAAACCCGTATCAGTACCCGACTTAAAACAGCTCATTGTACAGATGACCAACAGCGACATTTAGCGACCGCCACCGGCACGATTGATACCTAAAATTTCTGCTCCTTTGTGACTCGCTTGTACCCGGTTATCAACGTCTAATATTCGCAACAATTTTGTCACATATTGTTTGATCGTGCCCTCCGATAGAAACATCCCCTCTCCTATCTCTTTATTGCTTTTCCCCTGCACGATAAACGCCAAAATTTGCAACTGTTTATCATTGAGTTGTACTTGCATATTGGGGCCATGACCAACAGCCCCCTGCAACGTATTAGGCAGGTAAACACCGCCTTCAACAACCTGCTTTATGGCTTTTAGAATGGTTGTCCCCTGTGCAGATTTTGGCACATAACCTTTCACTCCGGCATTAATACACTGCTGTATTACACGAGGATCCTCTTCCGCTGAGACGATAATCACTGGGGTAGAGCCCAGGCCTTCACATATTTTTTTGACACTAATAGCACCTTGCATATCGGGCATATACAAATCCAAAATGATCAAATCAAACTGCTGCTCTGCGATCGCCTGCTGTGTAGAAAGTAAATCACTGGCAAATAATATTTCCACATTCTTATCTAGCTGCTGTAGCCAAAGTGCGATACTGTCACGAAAAAGACCGTGATCATCCGCTAATAACAACTTCATAAATTATTCCCTTAATAAACTCACACGCTTCGAGCGCTCTATTAGTTATATCTGTAACAAACCTTAGTCCGTCAACTTTTAATAAATTTCACTGTCAATTAATCACTTCCATACCGGTAATTGTGTGCCAGAGTAGTTGCCCGCTTTAAAAACAATGCATAGAAAATGGTGATCAACGAAATAATAGTAGTGGAGGCGGCCCAGATGGCCATTAATACTTTGTTATCAATTTGCTCAGCAAATACATACAGACTCATAGCCATTATGACCATTGGGCCCAGCGGCTCAATCATCTATTGATGATCGAATCAATTTTAATCGCTGCTCTACTCTATACTGCAAAATCAAGACCACTAATTTCACTTTGATTATCATTTACACTAATGAATAACCCTTTGAAAAGCAACAAGACTTAGTGCAATACTGATTACTTATTGGTCATCTATATAAGCTTTTGCATCAAAGCTGCGGATCCAATCGGGGTAAAACACCATGATCGCGGTAAGCAAAATTCCATTGAGCAAACCCTCGGGAAATATAGTCAGAATAATGATGGTCACTATGTCTTGCTCTATCTTAAACCAGGGGTATACATCTGTTAACCAGAGCGTGAGACTGACCGATAAACCGGTCAATGCAGCGCTGAGTCCCGCGCAAAAAAAACCACACACAAACAGATAAACGAAGAAATTTTTAGGCATGGTCTTGGTGACCCACAACATCACCAGCTGAGTCACCGCCACCGGCAGCAAAATAGTTAATACACCATTGGCGGCAAAGTTAGACCAATCCCCTCCTGAGAATAAGGCAATAAGTGCTAGCGCGACACTACCGCAAACAATGGCTAAATCCCAACCCAGCACTAAACACAGCGCCGTCATACCGAGAAAGTGAATACTAACGCCCTCGGACAGATCCGCTCTAATACTCCAAATAATAACTAACAACACGGTTGCCCCAAAACACAGATGCTGCAACCCCTGATTAACCCTCAATTTATGCCAGGGAGCGCGATAGAGGGTAAACAAAAAAACACAGGCATAAAAAAGGTTAAACACATAAAAACTAAGGCCTGGGAGGATTTCAGCGTTGAGGCTAATCATTGGGCGCCAGCACTAAGCTATACAACAATGCATCTTCTTTTAATCCCGGGGTAGTACTTGGATAGTAATTTTTACGTCGACCATCGAGTAAAAAACCTAGTCGCTGATAAAGCTTAATCGCGGGGGTATTAGTGGCGTTTACATCTAACAGAATTCGAGTTATCCCCTGCTGCTGTAACAGCGCAAAAGATTTAACCAACAGCTCATTGGCTAAACCACGCTGTTGATAACTTGGGTCTATGGCTATTTGTAAGATCTCGGCCTCATCAAATAACAGCTGATAAAAAATAAAGCCCAACAGCTGCTTGTGATCATACAAGGCAATGTTTAAACCGCGTTTGGCGCTGAGTTGCCGCTGGATAATTGCCAGCGACCAAGGGGGATGAAAACAGCTTTTTTGCAGGGATTCGATGCACGTTACATCACACTTGAGAGCGGTACTGTTTAATATCCGTAACGACATCATGGGGACTAGCTGACCAGTATTTTTTGTAAATCTTGCCACACTTCTCGCTTGCAGCCTGGTATGTTCAACATTTGCGTCAAACTGTAACTGGTAATTGATTTTGTATCCGAGCGCAGTGAGAAAACAATGCCACGCATCGCCTCAAAATCATCTTCGACATTCATTAACATCTGCGCCGATGACTCACCTAACATCAATACTAGCTTTGGCGAGTAGTTTTGCAGCAACTTGGCCAGTTTGTATTGGACCGCACTGACTGCTTGGTCCCATCCTTGATCAATACTTAATCCGGCCAGCGTTGGCCAGTTCAACACATAGGGCTGACTGCCTGCATCTATTCTGCTGGCATTCATGCCCATCGCCAAAATCATATTATTCAATAACTTTTCATACGCAGCAGAGGCTAAGGTTCCACGAGTATGGGTTGGCAGAGAATCGACCACTAACACATCCGGGTACTGCCAGAACATCAAACGCATTTGCGGCGTCTCTTTAGTACTGCGTTTGATATTAGCGGCTAATTGATTAGGAATAATTTGAGGGGCCGGCTGTTTATTGACCGTCACTGCTTTGACTATTTCTGCAACAGGCGCCATACGACTATCAACTACTGGCTGCGCAGCAGGCAAGTGAGTGACCACATCTTGGGCGATAAGCTGCGCATCTTGACTAATCTGCTGTGCATCAAGCGCTGGTGTTTGCAGGGAAGCTGCCAGTGACTTAGCCGGTGCTGGCTGCTCACTTTTAGTAGACCCCGATTCAGCTGACGCTACAGCGAGGCATTGATCAAGTACTGATTCATCATAGACAAACTGTGCCACCCAAGGCTCTGAGGGAGCGGCATTGGGCAGTGGTGCACGCGATAACCAGCTATCGATACCTAGTGTTGCCAAATATTGGTGCCTAAGATGCTGCGCCTGCATTGATTGAAATCCTATCGAGAATTGTAAAGAGACAGTTTAACTGCTTAAGGCAAAGCTGACTAGCCGGATTTGTAAAAACAACCGCTTCTTTGATGCGATAAATTTTTCACTATCACAGCGTTAATAACGGTGCCCCAGACAAATATCTGCGGTAAGCTGTCTCTCAATAAATTGACACCGAGGATTAAGTAATTATGTCAAAAGTTGATTTCAACCAACCCGTCAATCGACACAACACTTCCAGCGTAAAATGGGAGCGTTATACAGATCAATCAGTGCTCCCGATGTGGATCGCCGACACTGATTTCAAAGCGCCTGATGCTATTTTGAAAGCCCTGACACAACGCATTGAACACGGTGTGTTTGGTTATACTAATGCCTCGGATGAGCTCAACCAGACCATCGTTGAGCGCATGCAGAGATTGTATGATTGGCAGATTAACAGCGAGTGGATCGTGTGGATTCCAGGTTTAGTCTGCGGCTTAAATATTTCCTGTAGAGCCCTGTCTGCGCTGAGTCCTGAAATCGACAGCAATGTACTTATTCCCGATCCTATCTACCCTTATTTTAACAGTGCCGCTAAATACTCAAATGTCGCGGTCAATAAGATTCCGATGTCGCTGCAAGGCGAGCGCTGGGTGGTTGACTTTGAAGCGTTAGAGGCCAGCATCACTCCCGAGACCATCGCGCTATTATTTTGTAATCCACACAATCCCGCTGGCACCGTTTATACCGTGGATGAATTACAAAAAATCTCGGATATTTTACTTAGGCATAATTTATACATTTGCTCCGACGAAATTCACTGTGATTTACTGCTGGATAAAAACGTCGTACACACGCCACTGGCCTCTCTCAACACAGAGATAGGGCAGCAGTGCATTACCTTAATGGCACCGAGTAAATCCTTTAACATCGCGGGATTAGGCTGCTCCTTTGCTATTATCGCCAATAAAGACTTACGTCATAAATTTCAAGGCGCCGCTGCAGGCATAGTGCCCTCGGTGAATTTATTGGGTTACAGTGCCACATTGGCCGCTTATACCCAGTGCGACACATGGCTGGAACAGAAAACAGCGTACATTAGTGCCAATCACGATTATCTAATGCAAGAAATCAACGCCATACCCGGTTTAAAGATGCTACCTCATCAAGCCACGTTTCTGGCCTGGATAGATGTCAGTGCTGCAAAACTGGATAATCCAGCAGCGTTTTTTGAACAGGCCGGTGTAGGCTTATCCCCTGGAAGTGAATTTGGTGACAACAACTATGTGCGCATGAACTTTGGTTGTACTAAAGAGCTATTGGTAGAAGCGGTGACACGGATGCGCAATGCGATAACTAAGCAGTTACAAGGTCTTTAGTCTTTAGTCTTTAGTCTTTAGTCTTTAGTCGAAATTATTGCTCGCGCCAGCTCCCTAAAAGCTTTTCCACCACAGAGGGCACAGAGGCGCTTCGCTACACCGAGAAATGACTAAACAAAATATTATAATCCCCTCTCCGTGCCTCCGTGGTGAAATATGTCTTTAGTCTTTAGTCTTTAGTCTTTAGTCTTCTGACTATCGACTTGTGACTAACGACTAACGACCAATCCCTATGCCCTAGTGATATCAAAGGGCAACACCTCTTTAATGTGCCCTTTACCTAGGGCCAACATCAATAATCTATCAAATCCCAAGGCAACGCCTGCACACTCTGGCATGCCTTGTGCGAGGGCAGTGACTAAACGTGACTCAACCGGTCGCTGCGGTAGTTTCAACAACTTGCGCTGTTGCAAGTCAGCGCTAAAACGCCGGGCTTGCTCTTCACTATCAGTTAATTCGTGGTAACCGTTGGCCAATTCAACGCCATCGATAAACAACTCAAATCTAGCGGCCACCGCCACACCTTCTGCATCGATTTTCACTTTGGCTAACGCCGCTTGACTCGCGGGATAGTCGTAGATAAAAACAGCACCTTTTAACTGCGGTTCTATACAGTGTGAAAACAACAAATTTAACCAGCCATCAGTGTCGTAATCACCACTGACCTCTATATGCTCGCGCATTGTCTGTGCTAATAACGAATCACTGGCACTGACAATATCTAGCCCTAAATACTCTACAAACGCCTGGCGATAACTGATGCGACGAAAGTTTTTTATGTCGGTAACCGCCGTTATTAAATCACTGACTTCATCCATCAACTGCTGCTCATCCAGGCCCAATCTATACCACTCAAGCATGGTAAATTCAGGATTGTGCCGATGACCTATTTCGCCGTTACGAAATACTTTCGCCATTTGATAAATACAGCCACTGCCAGCAGCTAACAAACGTTTCATGGCATATTCAGGAGAGCTTTGCAGATAATAACTAATCGGATCATCTTCTACAAAATGGCGATACTCGACCACTAGTGAATCAATAAAAGGATCGCTCACTGCCGCTTGGGAAAGCACCGGCACATCCACTTCAAGCACCTCACGCCGGAAAAAAAACCGCCGGATCTCGGCCAACATTTTGCCGCGCTTATGCAATGTTTGTATAGTGGCACTTGGCTGCCAGAGATCATTATTCAACTGTTAACTCCAGAGTTGAGGCTCTTTAACCATAAAAAAGGCCCATATCAAAGATAGAGGCCTCTTAAAATGTTTTAGCTTTTAGCTTTTAGCTTTTAGCTTTTAGCTTTTAGCTTTTAGCTTTTAGCTTTTAGCTTTTAGCTTTTAGCTCGAAACTCGTAGCTCGAAACTAATCCCTATCCCTTAGACGCACGACTTACATAGTCACCGGTACGGGTATCTATTTTCAGCAGCTCGCCCTGTTCAATGAACAGTGGTACACGTACGACAGCACCGGTACTCAATGTAGCAGGCTTTGATCCGCCCTGTGCTGTATCGCCCTTAAGGCCTGGATCAGTCTCTGTCACTTCAAGCTCAACAAAGTTTGGCGGGGTAACCACAATCGCTCGGTCATTCCACAATGTGATAATGCACATGGTATTGTCTTTCAACCATTTAGCACTGTCGCCAACGGCACTTTCTTCTACAGCGTACTGCTCATAAGTTACCGGCATCATGAAATTAAACATGTCGCCATCTCTGTACAAATATTCCATGTCACATTCTACAACATCAGCAGCTTCAAGAGATTCGTTGGACTTAAAAGTTCGCTCCCATACACGGCCTGTTAACAGGTTGCGCATTTTAACACGGGTGAAGGCCTGGCCTTTACCTGGCTTGACGAATTCAACTTGTTGCATTGAACAAGGATCGCCATCGATTATAACTTTTAAACCGTTTTTAAGCTGATTGGCTGAATATGACATTAAATTTCTCTGTATCGATAATTGGGATTTCACAGCATTCTACTACAAAGGAGATTATATGTAGCCGCTATGCCTGCTTTATTTGACAGCTATTGTACTTAAAAGCACAATGCGAGCAAATTTTAGAGTATTTCAGATTTTAGTACTCAGTCGCAGCATATTGATGCGTCTAAATTTTTACCATATTACTGCGATTATAGGCACAGCACTGTGAACAACAATATCGACACCCTGCAATTATCACTAGATAACGACCCCAGCTGGCAGTATCAATTAGGTCATTGTATAAAAGATTTGAAGAGTCTCTGTGACTTTACCGCACTCGATATTGAAAAAATCGCTTTCTCAGCAGGGGCTAGTCATGACTTTCCCATGCAAATCCCCTACGCATATGCATCGCGTATCAAAAAAGGCGACTATAACGACCCACTGTTGTTACAAGTATTACCCCAGCCTAGAGAGCTTGAAAACATCCCTGGATTTACTAAAGATCCGCTGGAAGAAGCCGACGCCAATCATCTAACCGGGCTAATCCACAAATACCAACACCGTGTATTACTCACCTTAAGCGGCGCCTGCGCCATTAACTGCCGCTACTGTTTTCGCCGGCATTTCCCCTATGCGCAGAACAATGTAGGCTCACAACAATGGGCAGACATCATTGAATATATAAAAGCAGATAGTAACATTGAAGAGGTGATTTTTTCCGGGGGCGACCCTCTAGCGACTAGCGATAAAAGACTCGATAAATTCATTAATGAGCTCGATCAAATAACCCATGTACAGCGTTTACGTATCCACACGCGTCTGCCGGTGGTAATTCCCAAACGTATTTCAGAGCAACTTTGCAATACCTTGCGTGACTCCAGACTGCAAACGGTGGTGGTGATACACGCCAACCACGCCAATGAATTTGATGAAGAGGTAAGTGCTGCACTGGCTAAACTGAAACAAGCAGCTGTCACTGTGCTTAATCAAGCAGTGTTATTGAAGGGCATAAATGACACCCCAGATAGCCAAAAAGCACTGCATTTAGCTTCCTTTAAAGCAGGCGCCCTGCCCTATTATTTATTTGTATTAGATCAAGTGCAGGGGGCTGCACATTTCAATATCGAAGATAGTGAGGCGCAACAGTTAATGCGTGAATTGCAGTGCATGTTACCAGGTTACTTAGTTCCCAAACTCGCCCGCGAGATTCCTGGGAAGCCACATAAAACGTTATTGGCCATCTGAAGCACCAATAAAGATGCTTTATGACTCAAAACCTTGGTTGCTTTAGTTCAATCTTGGTTAATAAGCAAACAACACTTCATATTCAGAATGAATTCATGGCAGAATAGCAGCCCGATAGGAATATCATAACTTCCCCTTTTGCCTCGTGCACTCTTCCAAGGACGATAATATGAACACATGGAAATTAGCAGTACTGTCTATCACGGCTATTACACTTATAGGCTGCGCCAAAAAACAGCCAGTGACTCAAGTATCCCCGCCGCTAATTATCGCTGATGCCACGCCCCTAATATCATCATCCAAGCGCTCAATTGGCGTCAGAGTTGCCTTTGAGAACATCGCGCATTCTGACTACAAATACGCGCGCTTTAAGCTCACCGCCTACAACAGTGCCGGCGATCTTGTAAAACCAAAAAAAGGCATTCGTGAAAGCGCCTATGTACGCCTAGCAGGGCCCATTTCTCCAGGGCAGACCAAAACCACTACTTGGACTAACACTTGGGCAAATACGGATGTGCAGTGCATTAGCTTAGATGCCGTAGAAATTATTTTTAATGACGGCAGTGTCGAAACGGCTAAAGATGGACGCTTGCTCAACAAGACTTCAGGAAACCGTTGTCTTTAGCAGCTTGATAGGGAGCCCAGAGCTCCCTCTTCTCGTCGCTCTGTAACCCCTAATCTTTACGCGGTGGTGGCATCATTGGAAATTGTGCAACATTGCCTTTCACCTCTGATAATTTTGCCACCCCAGAGCGCTCTACTTCATCAATACGCAAAATTGCTTGAGTGGGTATAAATGAGCTTTTAACCTCATTAAATAACTGTTTAACTTTCTCTTCGCCAGGGTCAACTAACAATTCAGAACGCTGTCCAAAAATAAACCCTTCTAACTGAATAAACCCCCAAATATCACTTTGATAAACGTGATTAACAAACACTTCGACCACTTTATCCTGATTGATAAAGGTCACACGATATACCGCATCTTCTTTTGCCATTACATACTCTCAATTTCTTTGTTCTCAATGTCTGTATAGATAGGGGTTACTCGATAGTTTTTCAAGCAAGATAACGTGAACCACGTCTTTATTTGTCCGTTAATCGCCTGCAAAATAGCTATAAAGGATAACAGGCAGTATAATGCCTCAAAATTCCCTCTGGTCTATTTTGCTACTCAATTAAATCTGATTTTTTGAGTAACTATTCGTCTTTAACAGACAGAAAAAGCAAATAGGCTAAGAGCTTAATCATTAGCAATATCCTGGCGTAAGCCGGTGACAGAAAGTATAGAGCAAGGTGCACAATGGCGAAAAAGCTATTTATAAAAACTCACGGTTGTCAAATGAACGAGTACGACTCGTCACGTATGGCGGATCTCCTTGGCGAGAGCCATGAACTCGAATTAACAGACAACCCTGAGGACGCCGATGTATTGCTCCTCAACACTTGCTCTATTCGTGAAAAAGCCCAGGAAAAAGTATTTCATCAGCTGGGTCGCTGGCGCAAGCTTAAAGAGAAAAACCCCAACCTGAAAATTGGTGTTGGCGGCTGTGTCGCCAGCCAAGAGGGCGATAAAATCCTCAAGCGCGCACCTTTTGTTGACATGGTATTCGGCCCACAAACACTACACCGCCTACCTGAAATGATCGATTTAACCAATCAGGGAAAAATGGGTGTAGTTGATGTCAGTTTCCCTGAGATTGAGAAATTCGACGTATTGCCTACACCTGTCGCTACAGGTGCCGAAGCTTTTGTCTCGGTCATGGAAGGTTGCAGTAAGTACTGTACTTTTTGCGTAGTCCCCTACACCCGCGGCGAAGAAGTCAGCAGACCCCTTGATAGTGTTTTAAAAGAGTGCACCGAACTGGCAGAGCAAGGCGTGCGAGAAGTAAATCTACTCGGACAAAACGTCAATGCTTATCACGGCGAAACTGAAGATGGCGAATTTGCTGATCTTGCCGAATTAATCCGTTTGGTCGCTGCCATTGACGGTTTAGATCGGATACGATTCACCACCTCGCATCCGGTTGAATTCACCGATTCTCTGATTGATGTATACGCAGAAGTACCTGAGTTAGTCAGCCATCTGCACTTACCGGTACAGTCCGGATCAGACACCATTTTGATGGCGATGAAACGTGGCCACACTATTCTTGAATACAAATCGAAGCTGCGTAGAATCAAAAAGGTTCGCCCAGACATCTGTTTTTCCTCTGATTTCATTATCGGTTTTCCCGGTGAGAGCGAGTACGATTTTGAGCAGACGATGAAACTGATCGAACAAATAGGCTTCGACATTTCCTATAGCTTCATTTACAGCCGCCGACCTGGCACACCTGCCTCAGACATTCCAGACACTGTCACAGAAGAGACCAAAAAGGGTCGTTTAAAAATCTTACAAAATAAGATCACCCAAAACGCGCAAATGATTAGTCGTGCGATGGTTGGCAGTACCCAGCGTATTTTGGTCAACAGTTATTCCAAGAAAGATCCAGGCATGTTGTCAGGGCGTACCGAGAACAACCGTGTGGTTAACTTTCGCTGTGACGATCCGCACTTGATCGGAAATTTCGCCAATGTCGAGATTCTCCAAGCCTACACCAACTCTTTAATTGGTAAGTTAATCAGCTCTGAGCTCGATTAAACTGACAGATTGAGCCGCCTAAAATTTAGTCAGGCGGTTTAGCTCCGATTAATATAACTCTCAGTAATCGTGCTACAATTGAGTCATTATCTTGTATTGAGGAGTAAACATATTGAAGACTAGTGAGTCACTAAGCTTTACTTTGTCACACAGTGACACTCAGGCACTTGCCAACCTCTGTGGACAATATAATGAACACCTTAAACTCATCGAAAAGCGCCTCAACGTTATTATCAACAACCGCGCTACCGATTTTAACATTACCGGCGACATTCACTTAGTTAACAAAGTTGCGCTGCTGCTCAAAGAGCTGTATCGCGATGCTTGTGACGGAAAATTATTAGATTTAGAGCAAGTACATCTATGCCTGCAACAATCTGGCATTGAACAAGATACTACAGCCTTAGAAGGTGCCGCTGATGCTGGCTTGGTGATTCGCGCGCGTAAAGTGATGGTTAAGCCCCGCGGCCCCAACCAACAAAAATATGTGCGTTCAATACTCACCTCTGACATCAACTTTGGTATCGGCCCCGCCGGTACTGGCAAAACCTATCTCGCTGTTGCCTGTGCAGTAGAAGCGCTAGAAAAAGAACAAGTAGAGCGCATTGTATTGGTCAGGCCCGCCGTTGAAGCCGGTGAAAAACTGGGCTTTTTACCTGGCGATTTAGCACAAAAGGTCGACCCTTATTTACGCCCGCTTTATGATGCCCTCTTTGAAATGCTTGGCTATGAGCGCGTGGCAAAATTGCTTGAGCGTAACATCATAGAAATTGCGCCCCTGGCCTACATGCGCGGACGCACACTCAACAACTCTTTTGTCATCTTAGACGAGAGCCAAAATACCACCCGTGAGCAAATGAAGATGTTCTTAACCCGTATCGGGTTTGGCTCTACGGCAGTGATTACCGGTGATATTACCCAGATAGATTTACCCAAAGGCACCCCTTCGGGACTTCGTCACGCCGCTGAAGTACTCGATGGCGTTAAAGGTATTGGCTTTAGCTACTTCTCCTCGAAAGATGTGGTGCGCCATCATCTGGTACAACATATCGTTGAAGCATATGACAGATACGAACTTAAACAGAGCAACCCACCTAAATTGACCGTCACCCGATGAGTACAGAATTAGAAATTCAATTTGCCACACAAACCCAGCCACTACCTACTCAAGCACAGCTACAAACGTGGGTAGACGTGGCGCTCAATCAATATCCCCAGCAGTTTTCAATCTGTATTCGCATTGTCGACGACACTGAAAGCCAAGCTTTAAACAGCGAGTATCGCGGTAAAGATAAACCCACTAATGTGCTGTCATTTCCCTTTGAAATACCAGAGTGTGTCGAGGTTGAAAGCGAGATCCTCGGCGATCTAGTGGTTTGTGCACCCGTGGTAGAAAAAGAGGCTGCTGAGCAAAATAAGCAACTTTTTGATCACTGGGCGCATATGATTATTCACGGCACCTTGCATCTTTTAGGTTTCGACCATATAAAGGATGATGAGGCTGAGGAAATGGAGCAACTGGAGCGAGACATTCTTGCTAAGCTGCAAATCGCAGACCCTTATTTTATTCAATAATTGTTAACTATTAAAAGCGTGGAGCTTTACAACTAATGACAGAAGATCGACCGGAAAAACCACGAAGTATATTTGGGCGTATCGCCCAGGCATTATCGTTTGATCCAAAAACCAAGCAAGAGGTGCTAGACGTAATAGAGGAAGCCGTTGAAGATAACTTATTAGACAGCGAAGCACTCTCTATTATCAAAGGTGCAATGCAAGTTGCCGATCTTCAAGTGCGAGACATTATGGTCCCGCGTTCAAAAATGGTGGTAGTAGAGGCAGACCAAACCCTCAAAGAGTTCCTGCCAACTATCATCTCTAGTGCTCACTCACGATTTCCTGTGATTGGTAAAAGCCCCGATGAAATCATCGGCGTATTACTTGCCAAAGACCTATTACCCAATTTATTAGATAAAAACGAAACCGAGTTTACGGTACAAGATAAACTGCGAAAAGTAACTTTTATCCCAGAGAGCAAAAGACTCAATATTCTATTAAAAGAATTCCGCGCCACCAGAAGCCACCTTGCTATTGTGGTCGATGAATACGGTGGTATTGCCGGACTGATCACCATCGAAGATGTATTGGAACAAATCGTTGGCGAAATTGAAGACGAGCATGATGCTATTGATGACGATGGTAACATTCGCCCTTTTGACGATAATGCCTACCTTGTCAAAGCGCTGACTGAGCTTGAAGATTTTGACGAGTATTTTGGCACCAAGTTTAATAGCTACCAATTTAATACCGTCGGCGGTATCGTCACCAAACGCTTTGGGCATTTACCGCAGAAAGACGAAGAGATTGAAATTGACGGCTTTAAGTTTAAAGTTCTCTCATCAGAAAATCGTCGCATCAGACTGCTTCAAGTAGAACGGATGGTCACCTAAGCGTGTGGCTTTCGGCTTTATTAGCACTAATATCTGGCGCAATAACTACTTTAGCATTTGCGCCTTTTGATATTTTTGCAATTGCACTAATCACCCCTGCAGCACTGTACATACTGTTAAATAAACGCAGTATTAAACAGGCCTGCCTGCTCGGCTGGTTATTTGGATTGGGATTTTTTGGCTCAGGGATTTCCTGGGTCTATGTCAGCATTCACACTTATGGCAACACGCCAGCTCCATTGGCCGCCCTGCTCACTTTGATTTTTTGCGCAGCCCTTGCACTGCTGTTTTTAGGGCAAATTTGGCTGTATCGAAAGCATTTCTACGCCAGTCATAAAGTTATAAGTTTTGCAGTATTATGGTTAGTATTTGAATGGTTACGCAGCTGGCTCCTAACCGGCTTCCCCTGGTTATACCTCGGTTACACCAGCATTGACACACCCCTGGCACCACTGGCCTCAATCGGCGGTGTTTGGCTCAGTTCAGCCGTTGTCATCGCTATTAGCTTATCAATTGCACATGCTCTAGAAGCTCAAACTAAACGCGCGATTGGACTGGCCATTGCCATCCCTACCCTCGCCATCATGGTCAGTTTAAACACTCCTGCCAACTGGACCAAAAGCTCTGGTGAGCCTATCGACATCGCTATAATACAGCCTAACATCCCACAATTAACCAAGTGGAACAGCTCCTATTTAGCAGGCATTTTAAACAAGCACTACCAGAGCACAGAACCCTTATTAGGCAACAAAGTCATCATCTGGCCGGAGACCGCCATACCGAGCTTGTACCCAGACGTCGCTGAATATTTGGCCCCGTTAGTAAAGAGGCAAGCGGAATTGGGCGGATCATTAATTAGCGGTATTCCCAGCATGGTCCCCGATATAGAACATCCTTTAGGGCGGCGCATTCACAATTCAATCTACAACCTAACCCAGGACACTATCTACCACAAACAGCGTTTAGTGCCCTTTGGCGAGTACGTGCCTTTACAAGATACATTCAGAGATTTATTCAATTTTTTAAATATTCCCGACCTCACTTTTAGCCGGCCCAAGATTGAACAGCAAGCATTACTACAAGTGGGGGATTATCAGTACAGTACCGCAATTTGCTACGAAATCGCCTATCCGGAATTAGTGCGACAATACAGCAAAAATGCCGACTTGATCCTCACCTTATCGAACGATACTTGGTTCAGTCACTCCATCGGCCCAGATCAGCATTTTCAAATCGCTAGAATGCGTGCCATCGAAAACGGACGCTGGCTTGTTCGCAGCGCCAACAATGGCATTAGCGCTATAGTAAATCCACAGGGAGAGGTCGTGCATATAGCACCGCGCTATCAAGAGGCGATACTTGAGGGAAAGGTAGTACCTATGCAAGGGTTAACACCTTACCAGCGCACAGGTCACTGGCCTTTAGTCACTCTATATTTTTTAATTCTGGCTTTTATAGGGTGGCGTAACAGGCGGGTACCGCTAACTAACTAGTTCTCATCCCGAAACGGGGCCTTAGCGAGGGTGGTCCAATTGATCGAGATACGCAATACTAGGTGTGGGCGTTTGGTCATTCCAAATAACGACATCTAGTAGTGAGCAGATTGAGCTAGTGGGACATCCGCAGTAGACATCGGTTTCTGGATGGGAACTAGCTAGCTAGCCATACCTTTTCACACCAATCCCACATTGAATCCCAGTAGACATTCTCATTGATACCAACTTCTGGCAGCCAGACGCTGACATATCCTTCCTGAGCAATAAAATAATACCCTTCAAGATACTCGCAGATAGGCAGGTATTCCCTTGGCATACCACGATCCCAAGCCACTGAAGCCATTTCAGGTAAATGGCTCGCCGCGTACTCATCTGTCACAGTGACAGGAATGATACTACCGTAAACCACATTACTGACATTTAATAAAAAATCTTTTAAATCAACGGGCAAATGCAACAATAGTTGCTCTTGGACGATGACTAACTGGTCTTCATCAGGCAAGGCCATGCTAGAAAATCGATCTTGGTTTTTCTCTTGTAACTCTTCTACTATTTCGTTCATGGTAATCTTTCAGTCATTATAATAATTCAAACCTACTAGTACTAGGTCCACTGGTTGGGGGCTTTTCTTCAGACTCTTGCGCTTCGCTTACCGGTTCAGGAGCGGCAGCATGGGCTTCATCCATATCTTCTAGCTTGAGCCTAAGGCGCAGGTTGTTGACAGAATCGGCATGGCGAAGCGCTTCTGATTCAGAGATTTTACCCGATTTCACTAACTTATACAGCGAAGAATCAAATGTTTGCATGCCCAAATTTTCTGATTTAGCCATGATCTCCTTAATAGACTCAACATCCCCTTTGAGAATAAGCTCTCTGATGGTGGAGGTATTGAGTAGAATCTCTATTGCTGCAGTACGTTTTCCATCGATGGTTTTAACCAAACGCTGTGAAACTATTGCCTTAATATTAAGCGATAAATCCGAGAGTAGCTGGGCACGTTTTTGCTCGGGGAAAAAATTAATAATACGATCTAACGCTTGGTTGGCATTATTCGCATGCAAGGTAGATATCGCCAAATGCCCTGTCTCAGAAAACGCCAAACAATGCTCCATGGTTTCGCGATCACGGATCTCACCAATTAAAATCACATCCGGTGCTTGTCTTAGAGTATTTATTAAAGCACTGTGAAAGCTGCGTGTATCTACGCCAACCTCACGCTGATTAACGATAGATTTCTTATGCCGGTGAATAAACTCAATCGGATCTTCAATGGTAATAATGTGCCCGCCGGCATTTTCGTTTCTATAATCAAGTAACGCCGCCAGAGAAGTCGACTTACCCGAACCAGTTGCCCCGACAAATAAGATCAAGCCGCGCTGACTCATCACCACATCTTTAAGATGCTCAGGCAAGCCTAAATCTGAAATTTTAGGAATATCACTTTTTATGTTGCGCGCTACTAATGCAAACTGATTGCGCTGTTTAAAAATATTCACCCTAAAACGCCCGACACGAGCAATAGAGATCGCCAAGTTCATTTCTAAATCTTGCCCAAATTGCTCCCACTGCTGATCATCCATAATCTCACGGGCAACAATTTCTAGCTCTCCAACACCAATTTTTTCATCACTGAGCGACACCATCTCGCCCTGAAATTTAGCACTGGGAGTGGCCCCCGTCGAAAGATATAAATCAGAGCCATCTTTCGTTGCTAATTCGGTGAGGTATTTATGAAAATCCATTGTTGTTTATCCCATGGTGAATAATGTAAATAAGACGTTTTATCACTGCTGTGTAACATCAATAATTAAACCTAAATGATAAAACAAAGCACATGAATGTAACTTAAACAAAAGAGCAGTATCGGTGTTTATCTGCATTTGAGTTATCAATAGTTTGATAAATTCTTATTATCTAACTGACATCAGCCTAAGCTGCCATGCTAGTGGCCTAAAGCACTTGATGCGGTCTTCTTTGCAGCTCAATATTTGCCAATAATGACACATTGAGAAATTCCATTAATATATAGGAAGTTAGCCCCCAAATTAAGTGCCCTTCGAACAAATAACAAGGTGCGTAGCGCGCTTGTAGCCGATATTCACTCAAGTGATCACAGCGATTGCTCGCATCTAAGAAGAAACTTAAAGGTACTTTAAATAGACAATCCAATTCTGTTTTATTCGCAGTGAGACTTTCGTTGGCTGCTATCACTCCAACACAAGGCGTGACTTTTAAACTGTGTAGTGAAATTTTGTCATCCAAGCAGCTTATCACTTCTACTTTATCGGGAGCCAAATCAATTTCTTCATGGGCCTCACGCAGCGCTGTATAAACAATGTCGACATCAGTGCTATCACGCTTGCCACCGGGAAAGGCAATTTCCCCCCCATGACTAGATAAAATTTTAGCCCGTTTAGTCAAAATAACTTTTGGCTCAAGCTCATCAGTGATAGCGATTAACACACCGGCCTGAGGAAAATCGCGAATAATTTTTTCCGGTTGATAGGCCGCTAAACGGCGCTTTATTAATGACACCACGCTATTTATTACTCCGCAGACCAGTCATCAATATCTTGTACTCCAAAATTTTAGGCATAAAAAAACACTTGGCAATCTAGATCGGCAAGTGTTTTATAAAACATTGTATTAAAGTTCTTCGATTTGGCGTCTTAAATCTTCAATCTTACGAGATACAACACGGTTTAAGTGCTCCATTTCTTCTAAGATATCTTCTTTTTTCGCCTTTGAAGACTTATCACCTGCCACTAATTTATCTAGCTCAGTGATCGCTTTCAAGAAAAAAGGCGAAGACTCTGTAGTATCACGAAAAGCAGTGAGACCTTCGTTAACTCTTAATTTTTTATGTAGACGTTTAAATTTAAATTTCTTAGATTTAGTCATCCATTCGCCTTGTTGACGACGGTGATAAACCTTAAGAATATCAACATCACCTTCAATACGCGTCGTATAACGATCGATATCTGAAGGCTCTTCAAAACCCATTTCAGCGAGAGCGGGGAACTTTTCCACAGCCATTGGTAACTCCTGTATTGTTTATAAAAAAAGCGAAATACGTCTCAACATTTTCGCTCAATCATTAAATAATAAACCTAGATAAACGAAATAGCTCGAAATTTCCCAACAAATACCAAAATAGCTAGTGTTCGTCCTGAAATAGGCTCGTAGACATCTATTTCAAGATGGGCACTAGCATCTCCTGGTTTGAAATTACTCACTAAATCCGCTGAGTTTTATTTATTTGAGACCCAGCACATCTTGCATGTCATAGAGTCCTGGCTGTTTGTCTTTAAGCCAGGCAGCCGCTCTAGTCGCCCCTTTAGCAAACGTCATGCGACTACTGGCTTTATGAGTCAGCTCAATACGCTCGCCTTCATTGGCAAATAATACCGTGTGATCACCGACGACATCACCGGCGCGGATCGTCTCAAAACCGATCTGTTTTTTCGGTCTCGGCCCGATAATACCTTCACGACCGTACACTGCATGCTCTTTTAAATTTCGATCCAGTGCATTAGCGACTACTTCACCTAAACTTATCGCCGTCCCCGATGGCGCGTCCACCTTATGACGGTGATGTGTCTCTATGATTTCTACATCATAATCATCACCTAAAGTACGTGCGATGGTATCCAGCACTTTAAAACACAAGTTCATACCGACACTCATATTGGAGGCAAAGATCACGGGTATTTCTTTACTGGCACCGAGCAACTGTGCTTTTTGCTGCTCATTTAAACCGGTAGTACCAATAACAATAGCCTTGTTGTTAGCCACACACAGTTCCAGGTTAGCCATGGTCAACTCTGGTGTAGTGAAATCAATAAGCACATCAAAATCATCAACCACAGCTGCTAGCGAGTTACTGCAGTACACTGCTATTTTGCCCACACCTGCTAACTCACCGGCATCTACTTCACACAAACTACTGTTTTGGCTGACGAGCGCCGCACCTAAACTTAATTGCGGATGCAACTGCACAGCTTCAATTAACACTTTACCCATGCGCCCCGCTGCGCCAATAACTGCTATTCTCATCTCTATCGCCTTATTCCACTGATATTATCTGCTGATCCATATTAAGCGCAGGCTTTTCACAACCTGAATCCCCGACTACTTTAGCCGGTACACCTACCACTGTTTTACAAGGCGGGACATCGTTAACCACCACGCTACCACCACCTACTTTGGCGCCTCTACCTATCTCCAAGTTGCCAAATATTTTGGCACCTGCGCCTATCATCACTCCCTCGCGTACTTTGGGATGACGGTCACCGCTCTCATTACCGGTACCGCCTAATGTGACACCTTGCAATATCGACACATCATTTTCAATCACACAAGTTTCGCCAACCACAATACCGGTCGCATGATCAAACATCACGCCGTGCCCTATTTTGGCCGCGGGATGTATATCCACTTGGAACACCGAGCTCACTCTATGCTGAATATACAGTGCCATCGAGCGTCGATTATTCTGCCACATCCAGTGCGCCACTCTATGTGCCTGTAGCGCTTGGAAACCCTTTAAATACAACAACACATTTAAGCTGTGCTCAACAGCAGGATCTCGATTGCGCACGGCAATCAAATCTTTGCAGGCTGCTTTTAACATAGCGGGCTCAGCACGCATCGCCTGTTCCAATATTTCGCGCAGCAACACTGGCGACATAACATCATCGGATAATTTTAACGCCAACAAAAATGACAGTGCAGATTTTATTGTCGAGTGATTAATCACACTACAGTGATAAAAGCTCGCCAGCATAGGCTCAGCGATCATCTCGAGGCGTGCCTCATCTTGAATAGCAAGCCATAATTGTTCAGGTGTTGTCTCTACATCAACCATAGTAATTTACCTGTAATGGAGTACTTCTGTATAAAATAACAAGACTATAAAGCCTAAGGATATTTATGTCAGACACATATGCGCTCTTTGGCATCCATGCCACCGCGCTATACCGTACATCCTGTACATATGCGCTCTTTGGCTTTGCTCACATGGATGTGAGTACTTGTGATTTGTCGGGAACAAAATCACGCCTTGCCACTTACGCTATACCGTACATCCTGACCATATGCGCTCTTTGGCATCCATGCCACCGCGCTATACCGTACATCCTGACCATAAAAAAAGCCGCTGCGCGGCTCTTTTTAACTTTGAATTAATCTTCAAAAAGCTTTTTTACCGAGTCAAAGAATGACTGCTTTTTTGGGCTGTGTTTTTTCTGGCCCTCATCAGTGGTCTCTTGGAACTCACGCAATAAATCTTTTTGCTTACTGTTCAAGTTAATCGGTGTTTCAACCAAAACTTTAACCATCAAATCACCGGTTGCACCACCACGCACTGGAGATACACCTTTACCGCGTAATCTAAACATCTTGCCGGTCTGCGTTTCAGCCGGGATTTTCAGCTTAACACGACTTTCAAGGGTGGGCACTTCAAGACTACCACCTAGGGCAGCATCGAGGAATGAAATAGGCACTTCACAGTATAAGTGACGACCATCGCGCTCAAATATATCATGCTCTTTAACATCTACTTGCACATACAAATCACCAGAGGGACCGCCATTCGCGCCAGCTTCACCTTCACCGGTCAATCTAACTCTATCACCAGTGTCTACACCTGCAGGTATTTTAACCGCGAGTTTCTTCTCTTTGTTAACACGTCCCTGACCGCGACAGCTAGTACAAGGATCCGAGATAATACGCCCTTCACCACGACAGGTTGGACAAGTCTGCTGTACAGAGAAAAACCCCTGTTGCATACGCACTTGACCAACGCCACCACAAGTCTGACATGCACTAGAGCTAGTACCCGGCTTAGCGCCTGACCCATCACAGGGCTCACAACCTGCCAAAGTATTAACTTTAATGGTTTTCTCTACGCCGCGAATCGCCTCTTCCAAGGAGAGTGACATAGTGTATCTAAGATCAGCACCGCGCTGCACAGAGCTCTGACGTCCACCGCCACCACCGCCGAAAATATCGCCGAACACATCGCCAAATACATCGCCAAAACCTTGGCCTGCACCACCGCCACCGCCACCACCTTGTTCAAGGCCAGCGTGACCGTATTGATCGTAGACGGCGCGTTTTTGCGAATCCGACAGTATTTCGTTGGCTTCGTTAAGTTCTTTAAACTGCGCTTCCGCCTTGGAGTCTCCAGGGTTACGATCTGGGTGACATTTCATTGCCTGACGACGATACGCCTTCTTAATATCGCGATCGCTGGCGTTTTTATCCACACCAAGAATTTCATAGTAATCTTGCTTCGACATATTCTAACTCTGATAGACAGTGATGAAATTAGTAATCCCAGCTCAGAATCATGCTCACCAGCTGGGATTGGAAATATTCTTTTATTCATAAAATCATAGGCAAAAAAATGTTGCCCATTTTTAACGCGATAAGCCTCTGACAATAAATTGTGCAGAGGCTTGCGCGTCAGACTATAACGGGACTGGCCCGCCGGTAATCAATGATTACTTTTTGTCTTCGTTTTCTTCTACAACTTCTGCTTCTTTAACTTCTTCGAATTCAGCATCGACAGCATCATCGGCAGGAGAGGCTGCTTCCGCTTGCGCGCCTTCGCCTTGTGCTTGCGCCTGTGCCTGCATTTTCTCTGCAAGAGGACCCATCACTTCGGTCAGTGCTGCTGTTTTAGCTTCGATCTCTTCTTTATCGTTCTCTTTAAGCACAGTTTCTAATGCTTCAACAGCACCTTCAACAGCAGTTTTCTCATCTGCAGATGCAGCATCGCCAGCTTCTTCTAAAGCTTTCTTAGCAGAGTGAACCATGGCATCGCCCTGGTTACGAGCAACGGTTAGCTCTTCGAACTTTTTATCTTCTTCAGCGTTAGCTTCAGCATCCGCTACCATTGCATCGATCTCTTCATCAGACAGACCAGAAGATGCCTTGATCACGATAGACTGTTCTTTGCCCGTCGCCTTATCTTTAGCAGAAACGTTCAAAATACCGTTAGCATCAAGGTCGAAAGATACTTCAATTTGTGGCATACCACGTTGTGCTGGTGGAATGTCCTGAAGATCGAAACGACCTAGAGACTTATTCGCGCTCGCTTGTTTACGCTCGCCCTGGATAACGTGGATAGTTACCGCAGATTGGTTATCTTCGTAAGTTGAGAACACCTGCGACTTCTTAGTCGGGATAGTGGTGTTTTTCTCGATCAGTGCAGTGGCAACACCACCGGCAGTTTCGATGCCCAATGTAAGCGGCGTAACGTCTAATAGTAATACGTCTGTTACATCACCAGAGAGAACCGCGCCCTGAATAGATGCGCCAACGGCAACAGCTTCGTCTGGGTTAACGTCTTTACGTGGAGCTTTGCCGAAGAACTCTTCAACCAACGCTTGTACCATTGGCATACGTGTCTGACCACCGACCAAGATAACTTCGTCGATTTCAGAAGCGCTTAGATCAGCATCTATTAACGCTTGCTTACAAGGACTCAAAGTACCTTTAACAAGATCTTCAACTAATGCTTCTAGCTTAGCGCGAGTCAACTTAACGTTTAAGTGCTTAGGACCTGTTGCATCAGCAGTGATGTAAGGTAAGTTAACATCTGTAGACTGTGTCGAAGAAAGCTCAACTTTCGCTTTCTCAGCCGCTTCTTTAAGACGCTGTAGCGCCAATGGATCGTTGTGTAGATCAATGCCAGTGTCTTTCTTGAATTCTGTCGATAGGAAGTCGATTAGACGTAAATCGAAATCTTCACCACCTAGGAAAGTATCACCGTTAGTCGCTAGTACTTCGAACTGGTGCTCGCCATCTACTTCAGCGATTTCGATGATAGAGATATCAAAAGTACCGCCACCAAGATCGTATACAGCAATAGTCTTATCGCCTTTAGACTTGTCCATGCCGTAAGCCAGTGCAGCAGCAGTCGGCTCGTTGATAATACGCTTAACTTCAAGACCGGCGATACGACCAGCATCTTTAGTCGCTTGACGCTGTGCATCGTTGAAGTATGCAGGAACTGTGATAACCGCTTCGGTTACTGACTCACCTAAGTAATCTTCAGCTGTTTTCTTCATCTTCTTCAAGATTTCAGCAGAGATTTGCGGTGCTGCTAGTTTCTGGTCTCTTACCAAAACCCATGCATCGCCATTGTCGGCTGCAACGATCTTGTAAGGCACCATCTTGATATCTTTTTGAACGACTTTATCTTTAAATTGACGACCGATTAAACGCTTGATCGCAAAAAGAGTATTTTCAGGGTTAGTGACCGCCTGGCGCTTAGCAGGTTGACCTACCAAGATTTCGTTTTCTTCAGTGTAAGCAACGATCGATGGGGTAGTACGATCGCCTTCTGCATTTTCAATTACTTTGGCGCTGTCGCCATCTAAAACTGCGACACAGGAGTTTGTTGTTCCTAGATCGATACCAATAATTCTGCCCATTTTTTTCTCTCCAATTGCACGCCCTTAGGCTGTGCTTAATTCTGTTCTGACCGCTTAACTGTTATATGGATACTAATTAAGCCATTTCAAGTGTCTGTGACATCTAACTGAAAATATTACTAAACTATTTTAGCCGCCTTATTTGGCAACCATCACCATTGCAGGGCGTAATAAACGTCCGCTGATGGTAAAACCTTTCTGCATCACGGCAATCACAGTATTGCTGGCAGCTTCACCGCCATCAACCATAGACATCGCCTGGTGTAGTTCCGGGTTAAACACTTCACCTTGTGGATCAACAGCAACCACATTGAATTTCTCCAGTGCCGACAACAGCATGCTCAAGGTCATTTCAACCCCTTCGTTAACAGTTTTAGCTGCTTCGTTGTCCGCGTTGCTCTGTAACGCCATGGCCAACGAATCGACAATAGGCAACATTTCATTGGCAAATTTTTCAGTGCCAAACTTACGCGCTTTAGTCACATCTTGCTCTGCGCGGCGCTTAGTATTTTGTGAATCCGCGACAGTACGTAACATCTGGTCTTTTAAGCTGGCTATTTCTTCTTGAGCGGTCGCTAGCTGCTTGATCATATCAAGACCTGCCAACGGGTCTTGCTCATCACTGACTAGCTCAGCCTCAACTGCTTCAACTGGCTCTAGCGTTGTCTCTTCTACAACTTCGCCGTCTAAAACTTCAACATCTTCAACAACTTTCGCATTTTCAACATCATTAACATCTGCAGGCTTGTCTTGCTGGTCACTCATTTTTTTCTCCGCGGTTTTCTCATTCTCTACTAAGAACTTTATAAAGCACCCAACAATAAATAGTGCAGGGCTGAAAAAGTTCAATTTAGAGCGCTAAAATTCTAGTTCAAATGTATATGGGGATAGGCCTGCGCTCTTCAAGTACCTAGGCTTAAAAAAGCTGCTAATAAAATTTACCCTTGCAACAGATTACAAAATAACCTATAAAGTACTGTATAAATTATCAGATACCGGAATTATCATGCTTACACATCTCAGTATTCACAACTTTGCCATTGTTGAACGCCTAGAGCTAGAACTCGATAGCGGGATGACTGTCGTCAGCGGTGAAACCGGTGCCGGTAAGTCCATCAT
The DNA here is from genome assembly GCA_013215375.1 of Oceanospirillaceae bacterium. GTDB lineage: Bacteria > Pseudomonadota > Gammaproteobacteria > Pseudomonadales > Balneatricaceae > Rs1. The sequence continues at coordinate 29,854 of JABSRB010000053.1, forward strand.
GATAGACGCCCTGCAATTAGCGCTTGGTGGACGCGCCGACAGCGGCGCGGTCAGATCCGGCACAGCCAAAGCAGAAATCATTGCCAACTTTGATATTAGAGGGCTCCCACGTGCTCAAGCATGGTTAGATGCACAAGAGCTCAGCTTAGATGCCGAGTGCATATTACGCAGAGTGGTCACCAGCGAAGGCCGATCACGCAGTTTTATCAACGGCCGCAACTGCCCCTTAAGCTCACTGCGGGAAATCGGTAAATTTTTGGTGGCCATTCACGGGCAACACGAACACCAAAGCTTGATGCAAAAAGAACATCATCGCACCTTATTAGATAATTTTGGCGCTCACCACCGTTTGTGTGCCAGCACAGAAAACAGCTACCGCAAACTCTTCGCCCTCAACAAATCATTAACCACACTCTCTAGCCAGAGCGCTGAACAGCAAGCTAAAGTTCAACTACTTAGCTACCAAGTTGAAGAGTTGGATCTACTCGATCTGCAAATTGATGAGTTAAACCTACTGGAACAAGAGCAACAGAGCTTGTCCCAAGCCAGTGAAATACTCACCAGTGGCCAACAGTTATTGGATATCATTGATGAAAATGACGACCAGCCAATCGTGCATCTGTTAAATCAATGTATTTCACTGCAAACACAATTACCACAGCAGAATGAAAAAGTACTGCAAGCTGGCGAATTGATCAACTCGGCACTGATTCAATTGGAAGAAGCAGGTAGCGAAATCCGCCACTACCTCAATAACGTTGAAATAAATCCCAGTCGTCTAATTGATGTAGAAGAACGTTTATCTAGCATTTTCAACTTAGCCCGCAAACATAAAGTGGAGCCGAGCGAGTTAGTGGCACTACACAGCCAATTAAATGAAGAGCTAAACCTGATTAACGGTTCCGATGAGTCCATCGCTGATCTACAAAAACAAGTGCAAGATGCCGAACAGCAATACCTAAAAAGCGCGCAAAAGCTAAGTAAGCAACGCAGTAGCGCCGCCTCTAAACTCAACAAATTGATTAACGCACAGCTGAGCGTTTTAGGCATGCCTAACGCCGAGTTCATCGTCAGCTTAAGTGCTTGCTCAAATAGCTCACACGGCCTTGAAGACATAGAGTTCATCATCAGCACCAACCGCGGCCAAGAGGCAAAACCGCTGATTAAAATAGCCTCTGGCGGCGAGCTATCTCGGATCAGTTTGGCCATTCAAGTAGTGACTGCACAGAGCAACCCAACCGCCACTTTGATGTTTGATGAAGTAGATGTAGGTATTGGTGGCGCTATCGCCGAAGTTGTCGGTAAGTTATTACGTCAACTAGGTGAGCAGAGCCAAGTACTGTGCATTACCCACCAACCTCAAGTTGCCTCACAGGGCCATCAGCATTTATATGTCAGCAAACAAGCCGACAAAAAACATACTCACACCAAAGTACAGCGCATTGACGATAAAATGAGAATAACCGAGATTGCCCGTATGTTAGGCGGTGTTGATATCACCGAGAAAACGCTAGATCACGCCCGCGAAATGTTACATCTTTGATAGCGATGACAGTGGCATGTAATAGGGCGGATAACAAAGAGATATAAAGCAGAGGGAATAACTTGATAAACTGCTGTTAAATATTTACAGCAGAGAAAAAGAGCAAAACTCAGATTCCTTTTTAATTCGAAATGCTATTGAAAATTCAAAACTATCCTGTCTTGGCAAGACAGGATAGTTTACTTAGCGACTCTGTAATTAACGCTTAGTCGTCGCTTTCACACTTAGGCTCGCAAGTACCGTATAGGTACAAAGTACGATCGGTCAGTGCATACCCTAGATCCGTAGCAATTTTATGCTGGCGTTTCACAAGGTCAGAATCAATAAATTCACGTACCTTGCCACATTTCACACAGACAATATGATCGTGCTCTTCATCACGAGACAACTCAAATACGGAGTGACCGCCTTCAAAGTGATGCCTAGAGACAAGTCCCGCTGACTCAAATTGTGTCAATACACGATACACAGTTGCAAGACCTACATCTTCGCCAAGTTCCATCAATATTTTATAAATATCTTCAGCGCTGAAGTGATCTCCCTCGCCTGCTTTTTCTAAAATTTGATATATTTTTACCCTAGGTAAGGTAACTTTTAAACCGACTTTTCGTAATTCTTGATTTTCAAGAGCCATAATTATCTTTCTCTATTGATTCTAGCGACTGGATGCTACTATATTAACTTAAATATTGGATAATAGTGGAAATAATTTACCCATGCGAAAATTCTTATTATTAACAACGGCTGCTATTTTGCTCTCTGGCTGTACTCAATTTCCAGGTGTCTACAAGCTAGATATCCCACAAGGTAATATCATCACCCAAGAAAAGGTCAATCAATTACGACCTGGTATGACCCCAAGACAAGTACAATACATTATGGGCACCCCTATAATTGCCGATACCTTTAATGCTGATCGTTGGGACTACATATATACCATGAAAAAACCCAATCAAACACCTACAAACACTAAGGTTACTGTTTTCTTCAGCAATGGCGTTTTAGCCAACATTAAAGGCGACCTTCGCCCGCAATAATATTGTTACCAGAGTCAGCGCTACTATTTAGCTTTGTTAGCGCGGCTCTCTGCCTCTTCTTGCGCTTTTAGCTTTTCTGCCCGTCGCGCTCTGATCACTTTAGGATCAGCCATTAAAGGGCGATACAATTCAACACGATCACCCTCACGCAAAATCTCGTCTTTAGGCTTGCGAATGCCCTTGCCAAAGATCCCCATCGGGATAGTCTCTACATCTATTTCAGGAAATACGGCCACTATATTAGAGGCAACCACAGCATCGTAAACACTACAGCCCTCCTCTACTTGTACCACTAATATTTTTTGCACTTTAGGGCCTGCAAATGCCACTTCAACTTTTATCATTTCACACTTTGCTATCGTAGAGATCATCGGCACGCTGTACAAAAGCTTCCACCATAGTATTCGCTACTTGTGAAAACACTTTAGACATCGCAAACGCCGCTATTTTTCCCGAAAAGGCAAATCTCATTTCTAGGCTAATTTTACAAGCTTGCTCGTTAAGCGCATTAAAGCGCCAACTACCTGACAAATGCTCGAACGGTCCCTCGACCAATTCAAACTCAATTTGGCTGGGCATCTGTAACAAATTACAAGTAGTAAAACTGTATTTTAGACCCGCTTTGGCCAGATGCAAAGAAGCCACCATTTTATCCTCGGTACTGGAGACGATGTCAGAAGAGGCGCACCAAGGCAAAAACTGCGGATACAAATGCACATCATTGACCACATCAAACATTTGCTGAGCACTGTGCAAAACTAATGCACTTCTCTCTATTTTGACCATTTAAAAACAACACCTATACACATTGAGATTACGCCGCAGACTATACGCTTAACTAGATAATGGACAACCATAACCCCTAAAAATGGGCTTTTATTTTATCGCTCATCAAGGTTAAAGCCGCCTCATCAAATTGATTTAATACCAACACAAAGACAAACAAGCTCGGCACAATGAAGCGAATCAGAAAATACCATAGATACAGCCAACCAATACCGAAGCTAACAATCTCATCACGCACTAGCGCAGGCTTGAGCACCCAACCGGCGTATATCGCCACCAACAGCCCAGCCAGAGGCAATATAAACTTAGCCGTGATCAGATTTAGCACATCGAACAGCTTGTATTCAAAGCCCGTATAATCGCTGATGAAGCTCCAGTGATCTAAGCTCGCCAAGCCTATTAGCCAAGCGACAAAGCCAACCAGCAAAGCCGCTGCTGCCCGCCCTGTTTTGAAACGCTGTGAACACCACATAATAGAAGGCTCTAACAGCACTAGCGCTGAGGAGAGTGCGGTGAGTATCACAAAGATAAAAAACATCACCCCTATCAACTGGCCATTCACCATATCTCCATAGGCGATGGGCAATGATACAAATAACAAATCATAACCTGAGCCCGGCGCAGTGTGTGTCAGTAACAAGCTTGGCATAATCACCAGCCCCACTAATACCGAGACAATGATATCGACGATGGCAACACTGAATACAATCGCCCCTACCCCTCTTTTTTTAGGCAGATAAGCGCCAAACACCATTAGCGAGCCCATGCCAATTGAGAGTGTATAAAAGGCGTGTTCAAACGCCAATAAAAACGAACTTAGGCTTATTTTACTGGCATCAAAACTAATCAGATAGGCAATAGACTGTTCAAAGAAGCGACTATTAATCGAGTAATAAAGCAAAAACAGCAGCACGATGACCGACATAGGCACCAAGTAAATAAGGCTCCTCGCTAACCCCCTATTAACCCCGAGCATTAAAATCACCACGACGGTTGCTACAAATCCACTCTGGTATAAAAATAACTGATCAGCATCCGCTCTTATTTCAGCAAATACCGCGATGGCATCGGTGCGTCCTATATCGGAGAAACCGCCCTGATACATTTCAAACAAATAGCTGATAGTCCATGCA
>JABSRB010000054.1 GCA_013215375.1 Oceanospirillaceae bacterium
TATCACCAAAGTGGCAATGGCTTTAAAAGAGAGTTTGCGCACTGATGATGATATTGCCGTGCGCTATGGTGGTGAAGAGTTTTTAATTCTACTGGTAGGTTCTACCATGGAGCAAGCTGAGCGGGTTGCAGAACGCATTCAATCCATTATTCTTAAATTTGATATAAAACATGAAAAATCTAAATTTGATCAATTATCGCTGAGCTTAGGTGTGGCACATTCGACTGAGTTTGAAAATGGTAATTGGCAGGCTCTGTTTGAAATTGCTGACAAACGCTTATACAGTGCTAAAGCTAACGGTCGCGCCAGAACTGTATCTAAAGGTGACATGAAATCCCTAAGTACCTAAGATCATTATACATAGTCCTAAATTTTGGCGTTGATTAACCAAAGCTAAATTTAGGGGCTTTAAGTATTAATTGATGGGCTAAGTTATCAAACCTTTCGTTTTACACCACTTCTCGCACGGTCCTTAATGTTGCTCTGTATGTAGTTTTTATCGGTGGTTTCAGAGGATGCATGCCCTAACTCATCAGCAAGGTGTTTTAATGGGCGAGTTCCCGCATCTTCAGTTGCGCCGGTATGGCGCAGCCAGTGAGTAGTGGCGGCCATTAAGTAGTTGGCATCTTCTTTAAACCCATCTCTGTGCAGCGCTTTTATCGCGTAGTCAAAACTTTGCTCCACGATGCGTCTGATTTGCCTGGAGGTCATGTTACCACTGCCGCGCAGCTTATTGAGCATGGCAGTATCTTCATCGGGCGAGGGCAGGGAGGACAACTCTCTATAATGTCGATAGCGCTTAAGATAGACTAAATAAGCCTCGGGGACAGTCACAGAACGAATCTTATTTCCTTTACCAAACACGGTTAAATACCAAAAATTATCATCATCTTTGCTGAAATCTGACATTGTTGGGCGCCACTTAGCGTGTTCTGATAGCTCTGATACACGTAAATAGAGAGTTTTTAAAGTCACCACAATAAAGAGGTTTCTCTCGTATTGAGGGTCTTCATCAGCCATTTCTTTAGTGATACCCAGCACATATTCCCATTGTAATTCACTCAGCGTATCGGGCGTTTTACGTTGTACTTGTTTGACTAAATAAGGACAGCTTTTCTTCACCACAGGAACAAAGTTTTTATCACATATTTCTTCCATTTGCGCATGTTGATATAAAACGCTAATAGCAGTAAAGGTAGAAATTAATGATTCTTGTGAAGGTCGGTATTGATCAATATTAGCTTGTGCATCTGGATTTTTCTTCGCCATGGATTTAGGCACTTTAACCACAAAGGGCCGCCATTTAGTATTTGAAATAAATTGACCAGTTTTTTCTTTAAAGCGTTGTTGTACAGATAAGCCAATCCATTTCTTTTCCGGTTTCCAGACAAACTCAATGTAAGCTTCAATATCTTTACGGCCAACTTGAAAAATACCTTTATCTAAAGTCTGCCAACAAAAAAGACACCAACGTTCAATCTCATTACGAAACCTGATAAATGTACCGTCAGATTTTCGGCCCATGATATAGAGAAAGTCTAATACAAAAATAAGCTCAGTTTGTGCAGTTACGGTTAAATGATCTAGGCTGGTTAAAAACTCAGCTAAGTTTGGGTACTCAGTGTGTAATTCATTTTTAACCATTAAAGAGCGTTGATATCTGATTTCAGCAAAGGTGTTAATTAGTGGTGTTACACGGGGCATGAAATTTCCAATGATTAGAGTATAGAGTCACAAAAAGCTATTATAGAGCCTTCTCATACTATGTCCAATACTTAAGAGTATTGGACATAGTGTAGTGTTATATGGCCTATCATTCACTTAATCTAAACGTCTAAGTTTGAGCGGCTTCTTCAATGTCTAACATTGCTGGCGACCTTGCATCTAACAGTTCAGTTTGGCCGCGAAATTCAAGATTAAACCTGTTATTGCTATGAGTTAAAATTATCCTTTAAAACCGACTATCCACTATAGAACCTTTGCTTATTTGGGTTCGTTCAATTCATCTCATTGAACAACTAAATGATTTTGCGTTAGTTAGTCCTGATGACTAATATCAAATTTTTATTATGCTACAAACACGTACTACAAATAAGCATAAACTACCTATATTAATCATATATATACTTAATTATTTGATCGCTTTTATTTGGTTGAAATGTAGTCAGTTTGAGCTGTGTTAGTCGTTCCGTTCCTCCCTTATTGTCCCCCCTCAATGGACAAAACATAAATAAACACTATACTAAAGTGAGATTCGCTTCATTACTTAACAGGGAGGAGTCCATATGTTTAGGTCAGTTAATGCTCTAGATTATATGACGGCACAACCCGTTGTGGTAAAACCAGATACCAATATTTTCAATGTCATTCACGAGATAATTGTGCACAGAGTTTCTGGTGCCTCGGTGGTTGATTCCGACAATAATATTGTTGGTATTATCTCTGAAATTGACTGCCTGCGAGCGATACTCGATGGTAGTTATTACAATGAAGTTGGTGGCACAGCCGCAGATTTCATGTCCACTGACATTGAGTCAGTAACATCTCACGTAGACATTCTCGCCGTAGCAAAACGCATGGTTACCGATAGAAGACGTCGTATTCCCGTTGTCGAAAAAGGCAAGTTTATTGGACAATTGAGTGTGCGCAGCATCCTCAAAGCGATAAAAGATTTTGATGTCCCGGAAGATAAATCAGAGCGTTAAATAAACACAGGCCTCACCGCTAATAGTGTTATAGGAGTCGATATGATTTCAATGTCTTTTGTTATCTATTTTTTGGCAATTATAATGTTAACCGTCACCATGCTGGTGATTTCCCGACTGCTTAACCCTAAAGTCATCCCCCGTAAAAATCCCCTGCCATTTGAGTCCGGTATTGTTCCCTACGGAAATACTAACATTCGCTGGAGCGTTAACTATTTTTTAGTGGCTATCCTGTTTGTTATTTTCGACATGGAAGCAGTATTTCTCTACGTTTGGTCAGTGGTGGTATTAGAGACAGGCTGGCCCGCTTTTTTTGCAAACTCAGTATTTGTCGGCATCTTATTAATTGCATTGATCTATGAGTGGCGCATGGGAGTACTAGAATGGGGAAGAAAAATATAAATATGTAATTAGAGGCAACTCAAGGAGTTTAATATGCGCTGGAAGCTGTCGGAACCGCAACAGCAAGTGGATAACAACCCTACTCTCGAAGAAATTCTAGAAAAAAACATCATATTAGCCAAACTGGATGATTTAGTCGCCTGGGGCAGAAGCAATTCTCTGTGGCCGTTCAATTTTGGCCTCTCCTGTTGCTATGTCGAAATGGCCACAGCCTTTACCAGTCGCCACGATATTGCCCGCTTCGGCGCAGAAGTTATTCGCGCCACGCCAAGAGAAGCGGATTTAATTGTCATTTCTGGTACGCCTTTTCTTAAAATGGCACCTGTTATCAAACACTTATACGAACAAATACTAGAGCCTCGCTGGGTTATTAGCATGGGTTCGTGTGCTAACTCTGGTGGAATGTATGACGTTTACAGTGTGGTGCAAGGGGTTGATCGTATCCTGCCTGTGGATGTTTATGTGCCTGGCTGCCCTCCTCGCCCTGAAGCGCTGCTCTACGGTTTAATACTTTTGCAGCAGGCAATTAAAGACGGTGCACCTAAGCAGCGACGACCGTTGGGCAAAGTGGTGACAGCACAAGAAATTGACGATTTTGCAAGTCGCTGCCTACGCGATGAAAAGCAGGCAAAAAGAATAGCCATGACCCAGATAGACAGTCCCAAGGGAGTGTAGCTGATTATGATGAGAGCTGATCTAGTCGCAAAACAACTAATATATACACAGCTTCAGCAACACTTTGATCAGCATTCGTTGCGTCTGCAACACAGCTGCTGTGACACTCTGACACTTTGGGTATCAGAGTCTGACTTAAAACCGTTTTTGCTTCATTTACGAGATGGGCCTTTGCGTTACCATATGCTGTTTGATTTATATGCGTTGGACGAGAGGTTACGCCAGCATTGGGATGGGCAGCCAACATGTGATTTCAGTCTGGTTTACCAGCTGATGTCGGTGCGACAAACTTGTGACATTAAGCTTAAAGTGGCACTTTGGGGGGATTACCCCAGTACCGAAACCATAACCGACTTGTGGCCAAATGCCAATTGGTACGAGCGTGAAATATGGGATATGTTTGGCATTAAATTCGTTAATCATCCGCTGTTAAAGCGCATTTTAACTCCCCCTACTTTTAATGGTCATCCACTGCGCAAAGAGTATGCCTGTCGCGCTACCGAGCAACCCCCTTTCCAACTCGATGACGAGCAGCAAGCTAAAGAGCAGCAAGCATTACGTTTTGATCCCGGGGACTGGGGCATGAGCCGCCAATCTGCCGAATCTGATTTTATGTATCTTAATTTGGGCCCCAACCATCCCAGTGTGCACGGTGTGTTTCGCATTGCCCTGCAATTAAATGGTGAACGCATCATAGACGCGGCTCCCGATATTGGATATCACCACCGCGGCGCCGAAAAAATAGCTGAGCGCCAGACTTGGCACGGCTTCATTCCCTATACCGATAGGATAGATTATCTGGGTGGAGTGATGAATAACTTGCCCTATGTGATGGCGTTGGAAAAAATGGCCAAGATCGATGTGCCAGAGCGAGCGCAGTGCATTAGAGTAATGCTGTGTGAGTGTTTTCGCATTCTCAGTCACATGTTGTTCTACGGGACTTTTACCCAGGATTTGGGGCAGCTCTCAACAATATTTTACCTTTTTACTGACCGAGAGAAACTCTTTGCCATTATCGAGGCTATTACTGGTGCACGCATGCACCCGAGCTGGTTTCGCATTGGTGGCGTCGCCCAAGATTTGCCGATTGGCTGGGATGTGATGTTGCGTGAATTTCTAGACTATTTTCCTGCACGTTTAGATGAATACGACGTGTTGGCAATGCAAAATTCTATCTTGAAAAAACGCACCGTCGGTATTGGTAAATACAGTACCGCTGAAGCTTTGGACTGGGGAGTGACAGGTGCAGGGTTAAGAGCCACCGGACTTGATTTTGATTTGCGCAAGGCACGTCCCTACAGTGGTTATGAAAACTACGAGTTTGAAATCCCGCTGGCTAATAATGGCGACTGCTACGATAGGTGCTGGGTGCGGGTGCAAGAAATGCGTCAGAGCTTGAAGATAATTCGCCAGTGTCTGGACAACATGCCCAGCGGCCCTTACAAAGCATCACACCCAGCAACGACTCCACCTGTGAATGAGCGTAGTAAACAAGATATTGAAACCCAAATTCAGCATTTCCTCAACGTTAGTTGGGGGCCTGTGATGCCGGTAGACGAGGTCTGTGTGGCCATAGAGGCGACGAAAGGAATCAATAGTTACAGTTTGTATAGTGATGGTTCTAATACTAGCTATCGAACCCGAATTAGGACGCCTTCATTCCCGCATTTGCAGATGATACCGCAGATATCCCGTGGTTTATTGCTGCCTGATCTGATCGCAATTATCGCCAGCATAGATTTCGTAATGGCCGACGTAGATAGGTGATGAAATGAACGTAGAGAAAGCCACCAACAATATTCAAACCGATCGTCGGCAACTGCTTACCGCGCTTAGTGACGGCGAAAAAAACGAGATTGATCTGTTACTACAGCATTATCCTAGAGCCAGTGGCGCCACTATAGACGCTTTAAAAATTGTACAACAGTATCAGGGCTGGGTTAGTGATATGGCTATTGCTGCGCTGGCCCAGTATATGCGAGTGCCTCTGGCCGAGCTGGATTCGGTGGCGACCTTTTATAATTTGATTTTTCGCCGCCCAGTCGGCGCTACGTTAATTCACCCTTGTAACGGCATTAGTTGTCAATTACTGGGATGTAAAAAAATTCAGCGACAACTGGAAACACAGTTGCAAATTAGTGATGGTGGTACAACCACTGACGGGCAGATCACCTTGCTTTCGCTGCCCTGTCTAGGGGCTTGTGATAAGGCACCAGTACTTCTGTTAAGAAAGTCACTGCGAGTCGAGTCGACAGGCCCTATGCATTGTTCAGATCAATTATTAGAAAATTTGAATACCAGAAAAATCGAATTAGTCATCAATAAACTCTGGGGGCGACGCTATGAGCGAGCAAGATCTTAGTCATTCGCCACCCTTAAAACCTTTGAGCCAACACCTAAATGTAGTGGCGCCATTGAGTCTGCAGCAGTATCGTGAAGTTCAAGGTTATCAAGGGTTTGAGCGGGCACTGGGTCAGAGCAGCGAGCAAGTGTTAGACATTATCAAAGCGTCAAACTTGCGCGGTCGCGGCGGTGCTGGCTTTCCCACGGGTATGAAATGGAGTTTTGTGCCCACCCCAAATGGCGATCTTGGGCCTAGATATCTAGTGGCCAATGCCGATGAAATGGAGCCTGGGGCATTTAAAGACCGCTGGTTGATGGAAGGTGCTCCCCATCAACTGATAGAGGGAATGTTAATCGCCGCCCATACGATCTGTGCCACTGTTGGTTATATTTTTATACGAAATGAATATTCACTCGCCGCTGCACGTCTGCAATCTGCCATAGATGAGTGCCTTGAAGCAGGGCTATTGGGCGATAACATATTAGGTTCGCGATTATGTTTCCAGTTACACATCCATACCAGTGCCGGACGTTATATTTGTGGAGAGGAAACAGCACTGATTAATGCCTTAGAGGGTAAGCGCGCGATTCCTAGAGCTAAACCACCCTTTCCTCAAGTAGCAGGTTTATGGGGCAGACCCACCATCGTTAACAACGTGGAGACGTTTTATAATTTACCTAACCTACTGCGCTTTGGCGCTCAGTGGTATCAATCGTTAGGCCTTTTGGACGACGCAGGCAGTAAGATTTTTGGAGTCAGTGGACGGGTGAAAAACCCGGGCCTATGGGAGCTACCAATGGGCACCAGCATCCGAGAAATTATCGAACAACACGCTGGGGGCATGGCCGATGGCTATCAGCTGCGTGCCTATTTGCCCGGTGGCGGCTCAACAGACTTTTTATTGCCTGAACATTTAGATACCGCCATGGAATATAACACTATCTCGGCGGTGGGCAGTCGCATGGGCACTGGCACTATCATAGTGTTAGATGATCGCAACTGCCCAGTCGATATGATCCTCAATTTGGTTAGTTTTTTCTCCCAGGAATCTTGTGGTTGGTGTACACCTTGCCGCGAGGGATTACCCAGTGCCAGTTACTTGCTGCGTCAGATTGAGGAAGGCAATGGCAAGTTATCGGATTTACAGTATTTAACCGACATTATAGAGCTAATCAGTTTTGGCAATACCTTTTGCGCATTAGCGCCAGGAGCTGCAGAACCTTTACAGAGTGGCCTTAAATTTTTTGCAGAAGATTTTGCCCAGCATATAAAGCAGCAATGCTGCCCTTATCACTAATGGCATGCTTGGATTTATCTACATTGTAAAAACAGAGAGCAAATAGAGAAGTGTCAAAGTAGTAAGTTATTAACGACTTGTGAAAGTTGAATGCACCATCATGGAGAGCAGCTATGCCCGAAATTATAGTGGACGGCAAAAGTTATCAGGTAGCAGCCGGTGGCAATTTGCTACAGGCCTGCCAGAGCTTAAAACTTGAGCTGCCATATTTTTGCTGGCATCCGGCGTTAAACTCGGTCGGATCTTGTCGCCAGTGTGCGGTGTTGATCTATCAGAGCGAAGAAGATACCCGCGGACGTATTAGCATGGCCTGCATGACGGCGGTTGCTGATGGTCAAAGGCTCTCCATTAAAGCGGATAAAGTAGCCAAGTTTCGCGAGTTGTGCATAGAGGCGACCATGACTGGCCACCCCCACGACTGTCCGGTATGTGAGGAAGCCGGCGAGTGTCATCTACAAGATATGACTTTGCTCAGCGGTCATATTAACAGACGTTTTGAAGGCCCCAAAAGAACCCATAACAATCAATATCTAGGCCCATTTATTAACCATGAAATGAACCGCTGTATCGCCTGTTATCGCTGCGTCCGATTCTATAGAGACTACAGTGGCGGTACCGATCTGAATGTCTTTGCCAGTCGTAATAATGTCTTTTTTGGTCGCGCTGAGGCAGGTGTGTTGGAAAGTGAATTTAGCGGTAATTTGGTTGAAGTGTGCCCTACTGGCGTCTTTACTGATAAGACCTATAGCCAGCATTATAGCCGTAAGTGGGATCTGCAATCAGCACCGGCAATTTGTATACACTGCAGTGTTGGTTGCAATATTTATCCCGCTGAGCGCAACGGTATATTAAGAAGAATAAGCAATAGATTTCACTCGCAACTCAATGGCCATTTTCTTTGTGACAGGGGGCGTTTTGGTTATGAGTTTGTCAATCATGCCAAGCGCAACGAACAAGTATGGCAACGCAACCAACAGTCTAAATGTACCGATCAGCTTGATACACAGCAGGCATTCAATCGCTTAACTGAATTGTTGGCAACCACCGATCAAGATGAATTAGTGGCCATTGGATCCTCAAGAACGTCACTGGAAAATAACTTTAGTCTGCAGTGTCTGGTGGGTAAGGAGAACTTTTATTCTGACATGAAATCTGTAGTACAAATACAAGTTAATCAGCTACTAGCGCATTACCGTCAGGTTCAGCAAAGCTCTGATCTGCAGTCACTAGAGCAATCAGACTGCCTATTACTGATTGGCGAAGACGTGACTCAGACGGCTCCAAGAGTAGCACTCGCAGTGCGGCAGATGTCTAGGAATGCAGGTATTGAAAAAGCAGCCGCACTGGGAATCCCCTACTGGAGTGATGCGGAAGTAAAAAATATCAGCCAGGATCTCAAATCTCCCCTGCATATTATCAGCCATTGCCACACCAAACTGGACGATATCGCCACGAGCATCGACACTCGTCATCCCGATGTGCAATTACTGTTGATCGAGAAAATTAGCCACTATTTGATCGTGGATGCAAATATTAGCACTCAAATCGATCCAGATAATGAATTAGATCAAACAGCTTTGGCTATCAGTATAGACCTGCGCAATGCACAGCACCCTTTTATACTCACTGGGATTCACTTAGGACAAAATTCAGCGATTTTTACCGCCACTTTACTGCTGTCTGCCATACTTTATCAGCTCAATCCAGCGGCGGGGTTTATCTGTACCTTGCCTCAAGCAAACAGTTTAGGGCTGTCACTGCTCAATGATGGAGACTGTGATTTAGACGCGGCACTGCAGCGTCTAACTGAACATAAAACTAAAACGTTAATCATCTTAGAAACCGATTTATACCGTTATTATAGCGTCGAAAAATTGCAATATCTGTTTGATAATGTTGAGAATATCATAGTTTTAGATCATCTATTGACGGCCACTGCTGAGCAGGCAGATCTGTTATTACCAACCTGCAGCTTTGCAGAGTCTCATGGCAGCTGGGTTAATTATGAAGGCCGCTTACAAGGGGGGATAAAATGTTTCGCCGCTAGCAAACAGCGTCGACCCGCCTACCAATGGTTGACCAATGATACTGATTTTCAGAGCATAATCAAAGATTTATCGGGGCTGTCAGATTGTCTGAAAACACTGGGGTCGCTGTATCCTAAGCAGTCAGGCGGATTCAACAATGCCCGAAAATCGGTACGTGAGTCAGGGCGAACAGCTCTTTCATCTTATATAGATATCAAAGAGATACCACCAGATAATGATTTTGATTCTAACTATCAGCACTCCAGTGAAGGCATCGCCAGTCATATAGACAAAAACCAATCACCTGCCTATATATGGTCACCAAACTGGAACTCAAACGAGGCTGTCAGTCATTTTCAACAAACAGATAATGGGGCTATCCGAGGTGCGCCACAAGGCATATTACTGTTTGATAAAACCGCCAACGACACTGTATTCAGAGTGAAAAATGCCACTGGCGAAGCGCCATTAGCTAAGCCGCCCAACGTGGACAAGCTATTCAAAGTATTGCCTTTTCATCATATCTTTAACGACGAGGAGCTGAGCAGTTATGTGGCCACTGTTCAGCAACTACAACCTAAAGCTTGTCTTAAACTCAATTCGCAACAGGCACAGAGCTTGGGTTTTACCGCTGGCGAACAGCTCCACTACTGCTTTGTGCCTGCCATCATATCTAACCACGACCGTTTTAAATCAAAAGAAACTCAATCACTACCCTTACAGATAGATGACGGCATTGCCACGGGAGTGATCTTATTGCCGGCGAACATCATTCAACAGCAGGGAGCAAGTTTCGATAATTGGTTATTGCTGACTCGTACCTCCACGAGGGGCGAATCATGAGTGATATTCTGACGCCTCTAATAATTTTAGTAGTACTACTGCTCAGCGCCGCCCTATTGACCTGGGTTGAGCGACGTGTGCTGGGGTTATGGCAAGATAGGTACGGGCCAAATAGAGTCGGACCCTTTGGTCTGCTGCAAGTGGTCGCCGATATGATTAAGCTGTTCACTAAAGAAGATTGGATTCCGCCCTTTGCCGATAAAGTAATTTTTGTCATAGCCCCGATGATCGTCATGACCATGATGTTGCTGGGGTTTGCGATTATCCCCTTTTCTTCCGAGCTGCAAATTGTTGATTTTGATCATGGTTTACTGTTTTTTTTGGCGATCAGTTCGCTGTCGGTGTACAGCGTGATGTTGGCGGGATTTTCATCCAATAGCAAATACGCGTTATTCGGGGCACTTCGGGCCACGGCGCAAATGATCAGCTACGAAGTCTTTATGGGGCTGTCGTTGATGGGTGTGGTAATACTGTCCAACAGTTTCAGCTTGCGCGATATTGTTGAAGCCCAAACTGAGCAGTGGTTTTTTATTCCACAATTCTTAGCTTTGCTGGTATTTATGATTGCCGGAATCGCCGAGAGCCATCGCGCTCCGTTTGATCTGCCAGAGGCGGAGCACGAGATTGTAGCAGGGTTCCACACTGAGTATTCGAGCATGAAATTTGGTATGTTTTTCATCGGTGAATATCTTGGTGTGATACTGATTTCAATGATGATAGTGACGCTGTTTTTTGGCGGATGGCATGGCCCTTGGCTACCGCCACTGCTGTGGTTCTTATTAAAAACGGCGCTGTTTGTGCTGTTTTTTATATTGTTGCGCGCCGCCACTCCCAGGCCTAGATATGACCAACTGATGAGCTTTGGCTGGAAGTATATGCTGCCCTTGTCACTGATAAATTTAATGATAACCGCCGCCTTAACACTGTGGAATCAATAACAGCAACTTTTTAGATTAGCGCAAGCAGTGGCAGTGGCTAAGATCAATAAAATGGAGCTAAGTCTATGAAAAGCCAGCTAGAAACTTTAGCAAAAGTCTTAAAACACAGTTTTAGTCCAGCAGATACCGTGCAGTACCCTGAACAGCAACCTTACTTATCACCGCGGTATCGAGGTCGCATTGTGTTAACCAGAGACCCAGATGGCGAAGAGCGCTGTGTCGCCTGTAATTTGTGTGCCACAGTGTGCCCAGTAGACTGCATTGCGCTGCAGAAAACTGAATTAGCGGATGGTCGCTGGGTAGCTGAAACTTTTGACATCAATTTTGCCCGCTGCATTATGTGTGGATTTTGCGAGGAGGCCTGCCCCACCCACGCCATTCAGCTCACCCCTGATTTTGAAATGGCAGAGTATGATCGGCAAAACCTGTTGTATCGCAAAGAACATCTGTTGATCTCGGGCACGGGTAAATATCACGATTATAATTTTTATCAGATTAGTGGTAAAGCTATTGCAGGCAAGGGAAAAGGCGAGGCACAGCGAGAATTAGCACCGGTCGACATCAAGAGTTTACTGCCATGACCTCCATGCTTTTTTATCTGGCCGCTGGCGTAGCCATTATAGCAGCGCTATTAACCGTGACCCGCCACAATGCGGTACATGCGCTACTCTATTTAGTCATTACCATGCTGGCTATTTCGCTGATATTCTTTTTGTTTGGTGCGCCTTTCGCCGCAGCCTTGCAAATTATTATTTATGCCGGCGCGATCATGGTGTTATTTGTGTTTGTCACTATGATGCTGCATCAGGGGGAGTTAAGCGTTAAACAAGAATCTCAGCTGTATCGTCCCGCGCAATCTTTAGGCGCCATATTACTCAGTACTATCTTGTTATTCGAGGTTATCTATCTACTCAGTCCGCAGGCAGCAGTCATTATTACCCCCGATACCAGAGTAGTGATTGGCGCTAAAGAAATAGGTCTTAAGCTATATACCTCATATTTATTATTAGTGGAAATAGCCGCGCTTTTATTGCTTACCGCTCTTATTGGCGCATTTCACTTAGGTAGACGGCATCAGGAGAATTCAAAATGATCAGTGCCGAACAGTTGCTGTTTTTTAGTCTGACACTGTTTGTAATAGGTGTGTTTGGCTTACTAGTGCGACGTAACTTACTGTTTATGTTGATCTCAATTGAAATAATGCTAAATGCAGTCGCTGTGTTATTTGTGGCAGCAGGTAGTTATCACCACAACAGTGATGGGCAGATAATGTATCTGTTGATTTTAACCTTGGCCGCCTCTGAAGTTGCAGTCGGTTTGGGATTAGTCATTCAGATGTATCGGCGCACATTATCTTTGGATGTCGATCAACTGTCGAAGATGCATGAATAATTAAAGCCAAGCCCTGCAACTGAGGGGCCTGATGGTGCCATCCAAGAACAAGGGAGAGTTCTATGCAAGATCAATACATGGAGAATTTACTGTTAACGGTTGTCTTATTGCCGCTATTCAGTGCATTAGTGTTGATCTTTGCCGCACTGTTCTCAGTTAGGCTGACCAAGCAAATGGTTGCCATGTTAGGGGTTGGCTCTATCGCCGTCGCTGCCTGCTGTGTGTTTCTGATAAAACTACATTTTTCCACAGTTGCTGGCGCCAGTTTCAGTCATAGCTATGCCAATTGGATTGAAGTTGGAGACTTCAAAGTGGCGTTTGGCCTGTATTTAGATGCTCTATCGCTGGTTATGATCTCCATTATCACTGGTGTCGGTCTGTTGATACATTTATATTCCGTGGGTTTTATGCAGAAAGAGCCGGATTTTCAACGCTTTTTTATCTATCTGAATCTGTTTATTAGCGCCATGTTAGTGCTAGTGCTGGCCGATAATTTATTAATGCTGTTTCTCGGCTGGGAAGGCGTAGGGCTTTGCAGCTATTTATTAATAGGCTTTTGGCACCAAAAAACAGTCAACAATTTAGCAGCCAACAAAGCATTTATCATGACTCGCATCGGTGATACAGGCATGGCGATTGGCTTGTTGTTGATGTTTGTATTACTCGGCAGTTTGGATATTCAACAAGTCCAACTAAAGGCGAGCGAATTATGGCCACTGGCCACTGAATCAGGAATGTCATTAGACCTAGTAACGATTTGTTGCCTGTTACTGTTAGCCGGCGCTGTCGGAAAATCAGGGCAGCTGCCTTTGCATTCTTGGCTACCTGATGCAATGGCGGGCCCAACTCCAGTCAGCGCACTGATTCACGCCGCCACGATGGTAACAGCGGGTGTCTATTTAATTGCCCGCTTTCACCCACTATTTAATTTATCACCGTTAGCGATGACATTGGTGGCAGTGATTGGTGCTATTACTTTATTGATAGCCGCTACATCTGCGCTAATGCAAAACGACATTAAACGTATTTTGGCCTATTCTACCATCAGCCAGATTGGCTACATGTTTTTGGCACTCGGGGCCGGCGCTTATTCGGCTGCAGTGTTTCACTTAATGACTCACGCGTTTTTTAAGGCGCTGTTGTTTTTAGCAGCAGGCGCACTCATTTACAGCATGCAGCATCAACACAATATATTTCGCATGGGCGGACTGGCTAAAAAACTACCGTTTATTTGTGGCTGTTTTCTGTCAGGTTGCGCTGCATTGGCAGCACTGCCGTTAATGTCGGGCTTTTTCAGCAAGGAATTGATCTTAGAGAAGCTACTGGAACAGCAAATGTATGTTTTCTGGGCCGTGGCTATTCTCGGTGCATTTATCACCGCTCTATACAGTTTTAAGTTGTTTTTTGTGGTTTTTCTGGGCCCAGTGCAACAGCAACCCGATAGTAAGCTTAGTAGCAGTATGTTAATTCCACTGGGGGTGTTGTTATTGTTAAGTATTTTTGGCGGAATTCAGCCACAGTCGTTGATAGATATATTTGCTAGCCAGCATTTACTTGAAACAGGGAGTATTGAAACCATAGAAATAATGATGTTGTTTGCTATAGCAGTTCCCATTATCGGTGTGATCACTAGCTGGATTCTGTTTAAAAAACAGATATTTGGCAGCGCTATTAACTCTGCTAAGTTGAGGCAGCTGCACCAATTTTTATACACTGGCTGGCAAGTCGATTGGCTCTATAACAAACTCTTTACACAGCCATTTATTAAAATAGCGCGCAGTAATCAAGAAGATTTTATCGATAAATTTTATCTGGCATTAATGAGACTAAGCCGAGCATGTCACGGTTTAGTTAATCTGCTGCAAAATGGTCAGCTCAGGTGGTATAGCGCCTCGTTGGTGTTAGCTATGCTACTGGCTTTTTCGCTGATAAATTTTTGAGGAAGCATCATTTAAGACCTAATAAACACTCTATCATCGCGCAATACAAGGATTGAAATAATGTTAATGGAGTTAATTGCAATTTTATTAATCGGTGCCCTGCTCGCCTCGATCAGCGAATTAATAGCACCAGCTCTTGCAAAATGGGTGGCTTTGTTGAGCTTGTTGGTAACGTTAGTGCCGCTGTACAGCATTGTAGTGCTTGCCAGTAACATTGAACAGGGCGGCTGGATCGTTGATGAGAGCACACTGTGGATTAGCCGCTTTAATATTTCGCTGCATTTGGCGTTAGATGGGCTCAGCCTACTGTTAGTATTACTGACCATTTTTATGGGGCTCATCGCAGTGCTGTCTGCCTGGAGAGAAATAACCTATAGATGCGGATTTTTTTATTTTAATCTGCTCTGTTCCCTGGCGGGAGTGATTGGTGTTTTTTGTGCTTTAGATTTATTTTTGTTCTTTGTTTTTTGGGAGGTAATGCTGGTACCTATGTACCTGATGATTGCCATCTGGGGTTATGATAACCGTCGTTATGCGGCAATTAAATTTTTCCTCTTCACTCAGGCCGGCGGCCTGATTATGTTACTCAGTATTTGTGCTTTAGTGTTGCTGCACTACCAAAACAGCGGTCAAATAAGTTTTGATTACCATGATTTGATGTTACATCAGTTGTCAGAACCCGCTGCATTTTGGGTGATGTTAGGTTTTTTTATCGCCTTTGTTATCAAATTACCTATCGTGCCCTTTCACAATTGGTTGCCGGATGCGCACACCCAAGCTCCTACCGCCGTGAGTGTGATCCTAGCCGCTATCTTACTCAAAACCGGAGGTTATGGACTGCTGCGTTTTGCATTGCCGATGTTTCCAGCGGCCTCGGCACAAATAGCTCCCTACGTAATGATAATAGCCGCTGTGAGCATTATTTATGGCGCAATTATGGCTTTTTCTCAGCAAGATTTAAAACGTCTGGTGGCATACTCCAGCATCTCGCATATGGGTTTTGTGTTGCTCGGCTGCTACGCGCTTACCCCACTGGCACAGCAGGGAGCGGTATTGCAGATGTTAGCGCACGGTGTAAGTACCGCGGCACTGTTCGCTTTAGTCGGCGCTATTCAATACCGCTACCACAGCCGAGATTTAGCTCAGCTAGGTGGGTTGTGGCAAGTTATTCCAAAATTGAGTGCGATGCTGTTGTTTTTTGTTATTGCCTCACTAGGCATGCCAGGTTTAGGTAACTTTGTCGCAGAATTTCTAGTGTTAGTCGGCAGTTTCAAGGTCAATCCTGGTGCTACCATCGCAGCGACTATCGGCCTAATCTTGGCGGCTATCTATTCATTGCGCATAGCACAGCAGAGTCTATTTGGTCCGCTAAAACTTGGCAGTAGCCTAGATCTAGATGGTCGTGAAATATTGATGATGCTAAGTATGGCGCTATTATTGATCTGGATGGGGTTGCACCCTCAGCCACTACTCGATTTAGCCCAGCAAAGCGTCAATTTGCTGCCAGCAGGAGCGAAGTAATGAATCAGGTCTTCCTACCTTGGATCATCATTAGCAGCAGTGCCTTGTTAATAATGTTGTTCACCGCCATCAAACGCGATCATTTGTACACTAGCATGATCAGTTCTACAGCGTTGCTTGTCGCTTTGATAGCTCAGTTATTACAAGTTAAAACAGCAAGCTATCACAGTGATCTAATCTTTATTGACGCCGCGACAGCGCTACTGTCCGCCTTGCTTATACTTTTGGCGCTGCTGCTCAGTTTGCTGTTGTATCCCTGGCTGAAAAGTCTTAATGAGCCCAAAGAAGAATATTACATGTTGTTTTTGCTGGCCACCCAAGGGGCAATGATAGTGGCCGCCAGTGATCATTTTGCTAGCTTTTTTATGGGGCTAGAGCTGCTTAGTTTGTCGATAGTACCGATGATCGTCTACCAGGACAAAAATGCTAAGGCTTTAGAAGCGGCCGTAAAGTACTTTGTTTTATCCGCCCTAGCCTCTGCCATTATTTTAATGGGTATTGCGCTGTTGTATTTTTATTCCGGCTCCCTGTCGTTCTCTGCTTTACTGCAAGACACTGCTATAACTGAGTTAGCTAGCGCGCAAACATCAAATATTGCCTACCAAGTTGCCATCTTGATGTTATTGGTTGGCATTGCCTTTAAATTGTCTCTGGTGCCTTGTCACTTGTGGATTGCGGATGTGTTTGAAGGAGCTCCGCTGCCTACCACTGCATTACTCGCGACACTCTCTAAAGCCGCTATTTTTGTGTTGTTAATACGGCTTTTTAGCAGTGGTAGCTGGCAACAATATCCGGATTTCATAACAATACTGTCATTAATTGCCGGAGCATCTATGTTGCTGGGTAATGTTTTAGCGCTGCTACAGACAAATTTGTTAAGGTTGCTCGCTTATTCATCTATCGCCCATTTCGGTTACTTATTGCTGGCTATTTTAGCTATGCACCCAGAACAAGCGTTGGTTTCTACTACGAGTTTAGCGGCTGAAGCGTCGCTGTTTTATCTACTTGGCTACACGATGACGTTACTAGGGGTCTTTTTGATTTTGATGCTACTGGCGAGTCAGCAGTCGTCACTGGACTTTACCCTGGAACGGCTCAAAGGCTTATTTTGGATAGAGCCTAGCGGTGCCATTGTGTTGGGAATTCTGTTTTTATCTTTGGCGGGGATTCCTTTAACCATAGGATTTGTTGGTAAATTCTATTTAACGTTTGCGGCAGTCAACAGTCAATTGTGGTGGCTACTAGGCACCTTAGTGATCAGTAGTTTGCTAGGGCTTTTTTATTATTTACGGGTGATATTAATGATGGTGGAAAAACCTGGGACAGTCGCGCAGAAGTTGATAGTACTGAACCCTAGCAGTGTATTTGTGTTGAGTTTTATGGCTTTAGTGGTGGTTGGTATCGGTGTGTTTCCAGGTCCATTGGCGGCATTTGTGCAGAGTATTATCGGCTCTTAGTGTTTTAAACCAAGATAGAAAAGTCAAATATACAGCCTTGCGATGAGGAGTCTTGTCTATGAAATATATCACTGGCTGGTTAGTTTTATTGCTTAGCACTTCAGTGCAAGCTATCGAATTATTGGATAAACCATGGATAGACCTAACCCAGCATTGGGTTGGATGGGTCGCATTGCTGGTTTTTGTATTGGCTTATGCGTTGGTGATCAGCGAAGAGTTTTTGCATTTAAGAAAATCTAAAGCGGTGATACTGGCCTCGGGGATTATCTGGGGCATTATTGGTTTTGTCTATGCCGGTCGGGGCATGACTGGTGAAGTTGAAGCTGCGGTACGGCATAATTTACTAGAATATGCTGAGTTGATGTTGTTTCTGCTAGTGGCCATGACCTACATTAGCGCCATGCAAGAGCGGAATGTATTTAATGCATTAAGGTCTTGGCTGATAGCTAAAGGTTTCAGTTTTCGGCAGTTATTTTGGCTGACAGGAATATTCGCTTTTTTTATCTCTCCGATTGCTGATAACTTAACCACGGCACTATTGATGTGTGCTGTAGTGTTGGCTGTCGGCGGTGAAAATGACAAATTCATCTCGCTCAGCTGTATTAATATTGTAGTAGCGGCAAATGCCGGAGGAGCTTTCAGCCCTTTCGGAGACATTACCACTTTAATGGTATGGCAAAAAGGCGTGGTTGAATTTCAGACATTTCTAAGTTTATTTATCCCCTCAGTGGTTAACTATTTAGTACCAGCCGCCATCATGTATTTTTTTATTCCCAACCAGCACCCGACTGGTAGTAGTGATCTACAGCAAATGAAGCGCGGGGCGAAAAGAATTATTCTACTATTTCTAATCACAATCACCACCGCGGTTTGTTTTCACAATTATTTACATTTGCCGCCGGTGGTGGGTATGTTTACAGGTTTTTCACTGTTGCAACTATTTGGATATTTCCTAAAACGTACCCATCACAGAGACATCGAAAAGCAACCAATAGGAAGTAATGAGCAGAGTTTTAATAACATTGAAATACTAAGCGCCAGCAAAGACTTAGAACATGAAGAAACAAAGCCTTTCGACATATTTAACCAAGTATCAAAAGCCGAATGGGACACATTATTGTTCTTTTACGGGGTGGTGCTCTGTGTCGGTGGATTAGGTTTTATCGGTTATTTAAGTCTCGCTTCCGAAGTTATGTATAACCAGTGGGGAGCGACAACGGCAAACATTGCCGTAGGATTTATCTCGGCCATTGTCGATAATATTCCGGTGATGTTTGCGGTATTAACCATGATGCCAGACATGTCTCAGGGACAGTGGTTGTTGGTAACGCTTACCGCGGGTGTCGGTGGCAGCATGCTCTCGATAGGTTCTGCAGCAGGGGTCGCCTTAATGGGTGCGGCTAAAGGAAAGTATACTTTTTTTGCCCATTTACGGTGGTCTCCGGTAATCGCCCTAGGTTATTTTGCCAGCATAGCGACTCATCTATGGCTAAATTCTAGTTATTTTTGAATGGTATGGTTATTAAAACAGACGATATTGAAGGCGTTTTCTATTAAAAATAAATAATATAGTTTCACTTGGCTCACAGATGATTTTTATGACAAGTACCTAAAAACAGCCATTGTATCGTCTTTCAATTGATACTAAATTAAAGCTAATTGCATCGTAAAATAGCTATCAATTTTGTCGATTTCTGCGCAGTTTATTGTTGGTCTTATCCGTTCTAGATCACCATCTATTGTTCTTTGCATTTGCGGCTTGCAGATAGGATTATGCCTGCTAATGTAAATAGAAAATCAAACAACAATTTAACATAATAATAAATACATGAATACTTATTATTGTATATTTCTTCGCCATTGATTAATTTGTATGTAAGTAAATAGACACTTCTTTTAATACGACGGTAGGCTGGTAATCTGACAAAACTGCCGATAATTAGCTGCGATAGAGCGCTGCGTTTCAAGAGTAGTTAATAACTATATATGCAACGCCCTACCCTCTCTTTATTGAACATATTTTTTATACGGTTGACAGTGCAACAAAGCAGTGTGGGTTTTCGATACAGCGTTACCTAATACAAATAGGCTAGTCGGTAAAGACCGGAGGTTTTCAAATTCTTGGCGGTGAAACGTATTAAATAAATGAATATTTATTGAACTTTTCATGCACTGGTCTATTTTCTACTATTAAGTATATTGATTAAATAGACGCGCATAGGTATATTGAAATTGAGTTTATCTAATACGCAAGTAATCTTACCTTTAGGTAAACCAATAATAGCTTATTGAAAGCAATAATAATTAGGGGCTGTACATGTTAAAAATAAATAAAAAAACACTGGCTATTGCGATCAGCGCAGTAGTTGTTGCCACAGGCGCATCAACTATTCAAGCGGCAGGATTTCAACTAAAAGAACAAAGCGCTGAAGGTCAAGGCAACTCTTTTGCAGGACAAACTGCGAAAGCTGTCGATGCTAGTACAATCTTTTATAACCCAGCAGGTATGTCTCGCTTAGAAGGAAACCACGTACAATCTAACTTATCGTATATCGCGCCAAAAGCTAAATATGAACACAGTAGCGCTAGCTCTATAGTAGGCGCTAGTCCGCTGTCAAAATCATCAGGTATTGACGGTGGGGTATCAGCTATAGTACCGGCTGCATATGCGGTTTGGGACTATTCGGATGATATTAAATTAGGCATTAGTATTAATGCCCCCTATGGCCTATCAACTAAGTTCGATGAAGACTGGGTGGGTGCAGATTATAATGTGCTGAGTGAAATTAAAACGATTAATATAGCCCCTTCGATTTCTTACAAGGTCAATGATAAATTTTCTATTGGCGGCAACATTCAATTCCAAAAACTTGAAGGCACTCTAAGCAGCCAAACATTCTATAAAGCTGGTCTTGGAGATGTCACTGTTAAAGCATTAACCACATTAAAGGCTGAAGATACAGGATTTGGTTATAGCCTAGGTTTTTTATATGAGTATAGCGATAAAGGACGTATTGGCTTTAATTACCGCTCAGAGATTAAACATACTTTAAAAGGTGAAGTTAGCACGCCTGATATAGGCAGCAAATTCGATGCGACAGCCAAGTTCACCACTCCGGCCGCTGCCTCAATTGGTATCTATCATGATGTTTCGGATCAGTGGGCACTGTTAGCCGATGTCTCTTGGACTGATTGGTCTGTATTTGACGAGCTGGAAGTGTTGAAGACAGATGGATCCGTTGCCACTTCTACAACCTACAACTGGAGTGATAATGTCTTTGTTGCTTTAGGCGCAAACTACCAGTACGACGAAAAACTGCAGTTGAAGTTTGGTGTTGCCTACGACCAAGGTGCCGCAAACGATGAAGATCGTACCGCTGGCATCCCTGACGCAACAAGATACTGGGCGTCAATTGGTGCATCGTACAAAGTGAATAAGCAGACCACGTTAAATGCTGGTTTCTCTCACATTAGAGCAAAGTCCGCTAAAGTAACTGAAGCGTTTTCAACAACCAACAAAAAGGCAACTAGTTACTCAGGCACCTTCAAGCCTAGTGTCAACATCTTAAGTGTTGGTATGGATTACCAGTTCTAAAAATGATGAAATAATCAAAAAGCCTTTCTCTTAGAAGGGTTTTTTTTTGTCTTTTTTAAAATTACTTTTGCTATAAATTTGATTTTATATATACTGATGTTACCTATAGGTAACCTATATAACTATTACATCACTATCGATGTGAAGATTGATAAAGGCCAACTATGAGCAATGAAGATTTTTATACCGTCCCAAAGCTTGCTAAAGAGCTGGGAATAACCCCTAGGGCCATAAGATTTTATGAAACTAAAGGGTTGTTAATCCCCCAGCGCGCAGGTAGCACTCGGGTCTATACTAATAAGGACCGAGCGCGGTTAATTTTGATTTTGCGTGGTAAAAGACTAGGTTTTAGTTTGGCGGAGATTCAAGAGTTCTTGGATCTCTACACATTTGATCCCAGTCATAAAGAACAAACACAAATGCTGCACAACAAGGTTGAATTTAGAATCAACGATCTTGAAGAGCAGCGAGTAGAGTTGGAACTAGTATTAAAGGAGCTCGGTGACATTAAAAACAAATGTCTAGACACTTTAAACAATCAGTAAACAGCGCTAGTTAAAACCGACTATAAATATAAGTAAACATCGGAGATAAACCATGAAAAACGCCGTAATTGCAGGCTACACCCGCTCCCCTTTCCATTTAGCTAATAAAGGTGAACTAACTAGAGTAAGACCTGATGATATGGTCGCTGAGGTTGTACGTGCATTGGTTGAGCGCACTGGCGTCAAAGGTGATGACCTTGAAGCCCTTATCTTAGGTTGTGCTTTCCCCGAAGGCGAGCAAGGCTTCAACATTGGTCGTACTGCTGTATTTTTGAGCGGCCTGCCTAACAGCGTTGGCGGTTCTACCGTTAACCGTTACTGTGGATCGTCCATGCAAGCTATCCATATGGCTGCGGGCAACATCGCAATGGGCGCTGGTGATGCATTTATCTGTGCCGGTATCGAGAGCATGTCACGCATTCCTATGATGGGCTTCAACCCAATGCCAAACCCTAAGCTTTACACGGATTACCCAGAGTCAATGATGGGTATGGGTGATACAGCTGAAGTAGTTGCGAAAAAACACGGTATCTCACGTGAAGCACAAGAAGCTTTTGCGGTTAAGTCACAGCAAAAAGCGGCTAATGCACGTGAGCAAGGTTTATTTAAAGACGAAATCGTCCCGATTAACGGTGTTGAACACGACGGTTGTATCCGTCCTAATACAACAGCAGAAACACTTTCAGGTTTAAAGCCTGCTTTTGATGCAAACGGCAGTGTTACTGCTGGTACTAGTTCGCCGCTTACTGATGGCGCATCTGCAGTATTGGTTTGCTCTGAAGAGTACGCTGCTGCCAATGGCATCAAGCCAATGGCGCGCATCTTATCTGTGGCAACTTCTGGTTGTGATCCAGAAATCATGGGCATGGGCCCTGTTGGCGCGACCAACAAAGCACTAGCGCGTGCCGGTCTTAAGATTGAAGATATCGATATTATCGAACTAAACGAAGCGTTCTCTGCTCAAGCGTTAGCTTGCATTAAAGAGCTTGGACTAGACACAGACAAAGTGAACTTAGATGGCGGTGCTATTGCTCTAGGTCATCCTTTAGGCGCTACTGGTGCACGTATCGTTGGTAAAGTAGCAGCATTGCTACAACGTGAAGGTAAGCGTTACGGTCTAGCTACACAGTGTGTAGGAGGCGGTCAAGGTGTCGCTACTATAGTGGAGGCGATCTAACATGAGCACAATTAATAAAGTTTGTGTGATTGGCGCAGGTGTGATGGGAGCTGGCATCGCCGCTCATATCGCCAATGCCGGTCATCAAGTATTGCTAATGGATATTGTGCCTGAGGGCGCAACTGACAGAAACGTGGTTGCCAAAGGCGCCATTGCTAAGCTGATCAAGTCAAATCCAGCAGCCCTTACCGCTAAGCGCAATGCCAAGCTGATTACCCCGCTAAACATTGAAGACGATCTCGCGCAAATTGCCGATTGCGATTGGATTATTGAAGCGATTGTTGAACGTCTTGATATCAAACAAAATCTTTACGCTAAGATTGATGCAGTGCGCAAGAGCGGCGCTATTATCTCTTCAAACACTTCGACGATTCCGCTAGCGGCATTAACCAAAGGTTTGAGCGATGCGTTTGCCGAAGATTTCTGTATTACTCACTTCTTCAACCCGCCGCGTTACATGCGTCTGCTTGAAATAGTTAAAGGTGAGAAAACTCGCCAGAGCGCGATTGATACGGTCAGTGAGTTCTGCGATTACAAACTGGGTAAATCTATTGTCGATTGTAAAGACAGCCCTGGTTTTATCGCCAACAGATTGGGCGTTTACTGGATCTATGTTGCATTAGTTGAAGCATTAGATGCAGGCCTAACAGTTGAAGAAGCCGATGCTATTTTATCTAAGCCCTGCGGCATTCCTAAAACCGGTGTATTTGGTTTAATGGATCTGGTTGGTTTAGATCTAATGCCTAACATTCTAGATTCTATGGTTAGCTTGTTACCTGAAAATGATCCGTTTGTCCAAATCAGACGTGAACTACCGCTATTAGAGAAAATGATTGCCGATGGTTACACCGGTCGTAAAGGTAAAGGTGGTTTCTACCGCATTAACCGCGCTGATGGCAAGAAGGTAAAAGAAGCGATTAATCTAGTCACAGGTCAATATCACCCTGTTGCAAAGGTTAGCCTTCCTGAAGCTCGCAGTAACTTCAAGAAAATAGCACAACTACTTGATACTGATAGCAAAGGTGGAAATTACGCATGGCGCGTTATGTCCAAGACATTGGCCTATGCTGCTAGTTTGATTCCTGAAGCGGCTGACGATATTACCGCTATTGATGAGGCAATGCGTTTAGGTTACAACTGGAAGCTGGGTCCATTTGAGCTGATTGATAAACTCGGATCACAAGCTTTCGTTGATAAACTCGAAAAAGAAGGCGAGAGCATCCCCGCCCTACTAGCCACCGCTGCTGGCCGTAAATTCTATACAGAAACTGACGGTGTACCTCAGTATCTGGGTAAAGATGGCAATTACAAAACCTTTGAGCGCGCAGCTGGCATTGTCATGCTTGCAGATATCAAGCGCAACGCTAAGCCACTGCTTAAAAATGGCTCCGCGGCACTTTGGGATATCGGCGATGGTGTAGTTTGTTTTGAATTCACTTCAAAAATGAACTCTCTTGATGCTAACACCATGGATTTGTTGCAAAAATCTATCACTGCTGTGAAGAAAAATCACAAGGCAATGGTGATTTACAACGACAGCAGTAACTTCTCAGCCGGTGCTAACCTTGGTTTGGCCATGTTTGCTGCCAATATCGCCGCTTGGCCTGAGGTTGCTAAACTTATCTCTTCTGGTCAAAAAGCCTATAAAGCCCTCAAGTACTCACCCTTCCCTGTTGTTTCAGCTCCGGCTGGCATGGCGCTGGGCGGCGGTTGTGAAATCTTGTTGCACTCAGATGCAGTACAAGCGCACATCGAGACTTACACAGGTTTAGTAGAAGTAGGTGTTGGTCTTGTTCCTGGTTGGGGTGGTTGTAAAGAAATGCTAGCACGCTGGCAGAGCAACCCTAAGCACCCACGTGGACCTATGCCGGGTGTTGGTAAAGCGTTTGAGCTTATCTCTACTGCTGCTGTGTCTAAATCTGCTGAAGAAGCCAAAAACAATCTAGTTATGCGCCCTACCGATGGCATTACTATGAACCGCTACCGCTTGCTGGCGGATGCCAAGCAAAAGGCATTGTCATTAGTTGAAGGCTATGAAGTACCCGCAGAGCCGACCTTTAACTTGCCAGGCCCTAGTGCAAAAGCTGCCTTAGAAATGGCTGTGGACGGTTTTGTTCGCGCCGGTAAAGCGACTAAGCACGATCGCGTTGTCTCTATCGCGGTTGCCGAGATACTCTCAGGCGGCCCTAAAGCAGATCCTAAAGTTGAGCAGTCGGAAGATGACATCTTAACCTTAGAGCGCAAAGCATTTATGAAAATTATTCGCCACCCCGACAGTATGGATCGTATTGAGCACATTCTGTTAACCGGCAAACCTTTGAGGAATTAATCATGGCGACTTATAAAGCCCCTATCCGCGATATGCAATTTGTATTGTACGAATTACTCAATGGCGACAAAATTAGCGAGTTACCTGGCTTTGAAGAAGCCACTCGCGATCTAATAGACCCTGTTTTAGAAGCGGCGGCTACTTTTAGTGAAGAAGTACTATACCCGCTTAATCGCTCTGGTGATGAAGAAGGTTGTAAGTTAGAAAACGGTGAAGTTACAACTCCTAAAGGTTTTAAAGAGGCCTATAAACTGTTCTGTGACGGCGGTTGGAGCACGTTTGGCTGCGATCCTGAGTACGGTGGAATGGGCATGCCTAAAAGCGCTCACTCCATGGTTGAGGAAATGCTCTGCTCGGCGAATATCTCTTTTGGCATGTATCCTGGTCTCTCTTTTGGTGCCTACCATGCGCTGCATACCTTTGCATCCCAAGAGATCAAAGATCAAATGTTGCACAAGATGGTCGATGGTACTTGGTCGGGCACTATGTGTCTGACTGAACCGCACTGTGGTACTGATTTAGGATTGTGTCGCACTAAGGCCGTGCCGCAAGACGATGGTTCGTACTTGGTCAGCGGTACTAAAATCTTTATTTCAGCCGGTGATCACGATCTGACTGAAAACGTATTACACTTAGTCTTAGCCCGTAGACCCGATGCCCCTGCTGGCATCAAAGGCATCAGCTTGTTTATCGTGCCTAAGTTTAATATCGATGCCGATGGCAATCCTGCTGATCGCAATGGCGTTGTCTGTAGTGCTATTGAGCACAAAATGGGCATCAAAGGCTCATCCACTTGCGTGATGAATTTCGATGGCGCTAAAGGTTTCTTAGTCGGCGAACTCAACAAGGGCATGCAGGGCATGTTTGCGATGATGAACAGAGCCCGTCTTGCGGTAGGTATGCAGGGCTTAGGTCTCTGTGAAGTGTCCTATCAAGGTGCGGTAGAATACGCTAAAGATCGTCTGCAAGGTCGTTCATTATCCGGTGTTAAACACCCCGATAAGCCTGCGGACCCTATCATCGTACATCCTGATGTGCGTCGTATGTTAATGACGATGCGCGCATACACAGAAGGCTGTCGTGCCTTTGGTGCCTGGGTTTCTGAAGAGTACGATTACTCGAGTAATCATGCGGATGCCAAGCGTCGTGCAGAAGCTGATGAGTTTGTACAGCTGACCACCCCGGTGGTTAAATCACTGTTTACCGATCTTGGTTTTGAAGTGACTAACTTAGGGATGCAAGTGCTGGGCGGACACGGCTTTATTCGTGAGTCGGGTATGGAGCAGTATGTACGTGACTGCCGTATCACCCAAATTTACGAGGGAACTAACGGTATTCAAGCGCTGGATTTAATCGGACGTAAAATGCCGGCTAAAGCAGGTCGTAACTTACGTCGTTTCTTCCATCCGATACAAGAGTACTTGGAAGCCAACATGGCCAACCCTGCCCTTGCAGAGTTCATCCAGCCGCTTTCTAAGTCTTTCATCCGTCTACAGCAAGCCACTGGCCAAATCGCCACTGTTGGCATGTCTAAGCCTGAGGAAGCCGCAGCAGTTGCCAGCGACTACTTAAAGTTGTTTGGTTTAGTTGCCCTTGCTTACATGTGGTGTCGTATGGTTGAAGTTGCATTGGAAAAAGAAGCCAGTGATACCAGCGGTTTCTACAGCGCTAAAGTGAAAACTGGCCGTTTCTACATGCAAAAATTGCTGCCACAGACCAGTACTTTGTTTGCCACTATCATGGCTGGCGGTAGTACTTTGATGGATCTTGACGAAGATCAATTCTAAGCGTTAATTAACTAACGTTTATTTATGGAAGTAGCGAATAAGCCCCAGATGTTCCCTGTGGATAACTAAGCGGTCAAATCCGCGAAAGAACGCGAAGTGAATGGCGAGTCCTTTACAAGCGTTCTGACAAAGGAGTTGATCGCTTAGATATCCACCCTTCGGGGCGCACAGGATTGTTCGTGCTCTTTGTTAATGACTTTCGCCGGGCAACCAGCCCGCCTGTAGCCATTGCCTCAATCACAAACAATCCTGTGCGCCAGGGGTGTCTGGGGCTTGTTAGCTACTTCCTTTGCTCCCTATCCTTCTCAGCTAATGAGAGGTGATAGTGGAGTTTATAGAGTCAAATAATATGAATATGCACTTGCGTTTAGTTAAAGTTTTAACCGCCGGTTTTCTAAGAAAAAAGTTTAATACCAGCACTAGAACCCCATCAACGATGACGATGCGTGTCTGGCCAATGGATTTAGATTTTAATTTACATAAAAACAACGGGCGCTACTTATCCTGCATGGATTTAGGTCGTTTCGATCTGGCTTTTCGTTTAGGTTTGCATATTCCGCTAATAAAAGAAAAATGGATGCCATTGGTTGGTAGCTCAACCATACGCTACAAAAAATCTTTAGGCCCTTTTCAGCGTTTTGATTTAGTGACCAATATCGCTGGTTGGGATGAAAAGTGGATTTTTATGCAGCAAGAATTTCGGGTCGGCGATGTTGTCTATGCACGCGGCTGTACTAAAGTACTCTTTAGAGGCAAGACGGGCAATGTTCCAAGTAAAACTTTGATGGCATACGCCAACATCGACGAGTCATCACCCGAACTACCCCAGTGGATACAAGATTGGCACCATGCCGATCAAGCTTTAGGCAAAACATTACAATTACAGAAGTGAGGTCTACATGAGTAATTTAAAAGGTAAAACGATATTTATTTCAGGCGCGAGTCGCGGTATAGGCCTAGCTATTGCTAAAAAAGCCGCTGCAGATGGTGCTAACATTGTTATCGCTGCAAAATCAGCGCAAGCACATCCAAAGCTGCCCGGTACTATTTTCTCAGCAGCTAAAGAGATTGAAGCATTAGGTGGTCAAGCGCTACCTCTACAAGTAGACATCAGAGATGAAGAGCAGGTTGCTCGTGCGGTAGAAAAAGCCGTTGAAAGATTTGGTGGCATTGATATCTGTATCAATAACGCTTCGGCAATCAGCCTCAGCAAGACTTTAGATACACCCATGAAGCGCTTTGACCTTATGCATCAGGTAAATACGCGCGGCACATTTGTTGTATCACAAGCGTGCCTACCTCACTTGCTTAAAGCGGAAAATCCACACATATTGAACCTTTCTCCACCGTTAAACATGGATCCAAAATGGTTCAAAAATCACACGGCTTACACAATCTATAAATACGGTATGAGCATGTGCATGCTGGGCATGTCAGCTGAGCTTAAAAAGCAAGGTGTTGCAGTAAACGCGCTTTGGCCTAAAACTGTGATCTACACTGCAGCGCTTGCGGCTATTGGCTCACTAATCCAAGCTGATAACTGCCGTACGCCACAAATTGTTGCAGACAGTGCCTACCAAATACTGATACGCGACGCCAAAGGCTGTACTGGTAACTTCTTTATCGACGAAGAAGTACTAGCAGAAGCAGGTATTACCGACTTAGAGCAGTATGCTGTCAATCCTAGTAAGCCATTGCTTCCCGACTTGTTCCTATAAAGTTACTACTACTGCATGTTTACCCCCTTAAACATGCAGTAGGTTTTTTATTATAAAAAGATAAAACATTTCTCTACTGTACTTCCTCTCTGTCAAAAAAATACTTTATTATTGTTGTTCTAAACAGATTCTCTGTGATTATAAAAGTCATACAATCCCCATTGTTGCCGGCATTTTTATGGCAATAACCTGACCCTTCGCACAAATCACTCCCAACGCCGAAAGGGTGATATCAATCACTATTTTTCGCTCCTTTATTTCAATAAACGCGCCAATAAGTTCCAGTTCAACGCCGATGGGGGTTGGAGCGACAAAGCTAACATTGAGATTGCCAGTGACAAAACGCATTGCAGGAGATGATCCAAGCTCCCGTCCCGCCTGTTGATATGCCTTAGCTGAGGCGCTGCCTGTACCGTGGCAATCTATCAGTGATGCGATTAGACCGCCGTAAACAAAGCCTGGTATAGCGGTGTGTACTGCTAGCGGGGTGAAGTGGGCAATCGTCTGCTCATTGTGCCAATAACTTTTTAACTGATGCCCTTGATTATTGTGTTTACCACAGCCAAAACAGCGGCTTAGATCATCTGGGTAGGCATCTTGGAACGCTATTTCAGGCATGTTTTCTCCGAATTTTAATTAACTAAAGTCGCGCTGATCATCAATCACTTTCCCATCGTCAATTAAACTGCCCACAGCTACTAGCTCTACGGTGCCGTTTAAATTGGTGATGTTTTTTAAGCTGGCGATTATGGCGGTACGCAGGTTTTCATGCTCGCTATTGTGACTGTCTATTTCGCATTGCAGCAACATCTGATCATTGTGGTTTTTTTGTATCACTACGAGTCTGCTCTTAATGATTTGTCTGTGTAATTGGCGTATTTTTTCGATTTGTTGCGGGTGCACAAACATGCCTTTTACCTTAGTGGTTTGATCGGCACGGCCCATCCAACCTTTAATGCGCATGTTAGTGCGCCCGCATTCGCTAGTGCCTGGTAATAATGCTGATAAATCCCCCGTGGCGAAGCGTATTAATGGGTAGTCTAGATTAAAGCTGGTGACTACGACTTCCCCGACCTCTCCCTCAGCGACGATCTCACTCGAGCCTGGGCGAACAATTTCAACGATAATGTCCTCGGCAATGATTAAACCTTGGTGCGGATCGCTTTCATAACCGATAAGCCCAACATCAGCAGTAGCGTATGCCTGTAATGCCAATATGCCAGCAGCCTTAAACTCGGCTCTCAAAGGAGGGAGATAAGCCTCCCC
Organism: Oceanospirillaceae bacterium; assembly: GCA_013215375.1. Lineage (GTDB taxonomy): Bacteria > Pseudomonadota > Gammaproteobacteria > Pseudomonadales > Balneatricaceae > Rs1. Next base: position 29,959 of record JABSRB010000054.1, read on the forward strand.
TGTCACTAACGCTTTTTTGATACTGGATATATCACGATTATCGGCTTTCGCTTTATCGAGTAGTATTTTCAAAAAAGACGGTGTACCGCAATAACCTTCTGGCCTTAGGTTCTCTATAACATCTAACTGTTGCACGGTTTGGCCAGGACCAGCTGGAATAACGGTACAACCACAAGCCCTAGCACCCGAGTCGAGAATAAAACCTCCCGGGGTTAAGTGATAGCTAAGGCAGTTCTGTACTTTATCGAAGCGCCTAAAACCCGCTGCATAAAAAGCTTGTCCTAAACGCCACCAATCATCCGTAGTGCGCTCTGGGTCATTAATGGGGCCCGGAGATTGGAATACTCGATCAACACGGCTCTCAGGGCCAATGAGGCCGGCAAAGGGAGGTTGTCGCTGTTGCATGTCGATCAAGTCAGATTTACGGACGATAGGTAGTGTTGCTAGCTGTGCCCTACTGTCTATCTTGTTCGCATCTATATGTTGCAGGCTGTTTGTGTAATAAGCACATTGTTGTTGCGCATAATTAATCAAAGGGGTTAATTGTGATAGCAGCTGCTGTTCACGCTCGGTACTAGGTACAGTTTCCTGCTGACTAAAATATGGACTCATATGACACACCTTAATTTGATCACAAATAGAATGTAACTTTTAGTTAAAGCCAACGCTTGCGGCGTTTGTAAGACTTTAAATTTTTAAAACTCTTGCGCTCTTCATTACCACCACCCAAGTAGAATTCTTTAACATCTTCGTTGTTCAGTAGCTGTTCGCCAGTGCCATCTAGGACTATTTTTCCCGATTCCATGATGTAGCCATAATCGGCAGCACGTAGTGCATAGTTGGCGTTTTGCTCGACCAATAACATAGTGATGCCCTGGTCCTTATTGATCTTTTTGATAATAGAAAAAACTTCTTTGACCAGTAGTGGCGAAAGCCCCATGGAGGGTTCATCCAAGAGAATCATCTTCGGTCTGGCCATTAAGGCCCGCCCTATAGCCAGCATTTGCTGTTCGCCACCAGAGAGATAACCGGCTAAACCAGTACGCTCTTTGAGGCGCGGAAAATAGTCAAAGACCATTTCAATATCCGAGTTTATATTGGCATCGTTACGGGTATAGGCACCGAGCTTTAAATTTTCGATCGAGGTCATGTCCTCAATGATTCTGCGCCCTTCCATCACTTGAAAAATGCCGGTGCGCACTATCTCGTCGGCGAGCTTTTTATCGATTCGCTCTCCCATAAAATGAATGTCGCCACGGGTGACTTCGCCATCTTCGGTGCGCAGCAAACCGGAGATTGCCTTTAAAGTGGTCGATTTTCCCGCACCATTGGGGCCAAGCAAAGTAACCACCCCGCCTTGGGGTACTTCTAAGCTCACACCGCGCAGCACTTGGATCACTTCGTCGTAAACCACTTCGATATTGTTAACCGATAGCAGCGGTGTAGCAGTGGTCGTCTGAATAGCACTTTGAGACATACAAACTCCTAGCTATAATACAGCTCGGACATTGCAGGCAATATCCGAGCGGCTCTAAAAAGTGACAGGACCGCAGCCCTGTCGGATTTTTTTATTGATTAATAACCCAACCAGTCATCGCGACGCGCTAAGGTAACGGTCGTGACTTTTTCTATCTTCACTTCACCGCCGTTGTAATTACCTTTGTAGATATTGACTTGGTTGATACCGCGGTGATCTTTGGCGGTCCAGTTAGCGGCAAGGCATACTCCTTCCAGTCCTTTAGGTACCCAGTCAGACTTAGCGTACATGCCCTTCTTGATGTTTTCGCCGGTAATGCCACCGTTCTCCTGTGCCCACTCCATCGCCTCTTTCATAAAGTAAGTAGAACAGACCCCGCGCATATAATGATGCAAGCGCTCTTGCTCGCCGCTGGGATCAGACATCTTAGAGATTTCACGCACTAAGGTCATTCCCGATACACTGTCATTCCAAAATGGCGTCATCGCCGGGAAAATGTAGTCTTTTATTCCCTCGCCCGCCGCGGCAAAGGTCTTTTTATCACCGCCCCAAATGTTGGACATAAATTGAATATCAGTGCCGACCGTATTACAGGACTTGATCAGTGATAATACAGATCCTCCTAAATTGCCTAGGTA
>JABSRB010000055.1 GCA_013215375.1 Oceanospirillaceae bacterium
AAGACTTAAGACTAGCGACTAAAATCATATCTTGCTCTTATTCTTTCCTCCCTGTTCTCGGTGTCCTCTGTGGTCAAAAAATCTTTTAAAAGCTTTTCTACCACCGAGAGCACAGAGGCGCTTCGCTACACAGAGAGGACCAAAGACTTAAGACTAATAACTCACGACTAAAGACTGCTCTTTCCCTTATCTTCTCACAACTTCTTCGAGTAGCCGCGCGGTGTATAAACCCACTCTTTTTCGCCATTGACGATATGGCGCGTCTCGCTGTTACCCACGCTCACCATGGTAAACATGTCGACGTCTTTGGCATCCAAATCTTGCAGCTCAATGATGCGAATGTTTTGATCTTCGCGGGTTAACTGGCGTCCGATCATCACCGGAGTGGTCGCTGGGCGTGAATTTAATAAGATATCTCTAGCGGCGTTTAACTGCCAGTCGCGTTTCTTGGAGACGGGATTGTAAAAAGACACCACAAAATCACCCAGAGCTGCACACTCGATGCGCTTTTTAATAGTCTCCCAAGGCGTCAGTAAATCCGATAAACTGATGGTACAAAAGTCGTGACCTAACATCGCACCCACTGCACTAGCGCCGGCTTGCATCGCCGATATACCGGGGATTACTTGAATATCAACATCCAACCATTGCGGGCTTGTTTCCAGGCCTTGCAACTGTCTATCTAGCAATTCAAAGACCAAGGTTGCCATGGCGTAAATGCCGATATCACCACTGGAGATGAGCGCGGTATCTTTGCCTTGTGCGGCTAGATCTAAGGCTAATCTGGCGCGATTGATTTCTTCGCCCAACGGTAGATCATGACGAATTTTACCGGCACAAATCTCCCCCATTAAATCGATATAGAGACCGTAGGCGACTAGGTCGGTACTGGCTGCGATAGCCTGTTTTGCCTTCGGCGTTAATAGCGCTAGATCACCGGGACCTGTGCCCAAAATAAATAGTTTTTTCATGTTCTATGTAATATCTCTAATTCTTTAATAAAGATGAATTAGGCGGAGCCTAAATCATCAAGTGTTTTGATCTTTGGCGCAGTAACTGCGCCCTATGGCACAAGTGGCCACTTTCGATTTTTGTTTGCTCAAGAGCAGCTCACTGGGAACGGTGCTTACTTGATCGTCTCTATTTGCCGCGCTAACCAGTGCCGCAGATTCTGCCACACCGTAAACGCCCACTGTATTAAACACATACTGTGAGGGCTGCTGTAATTGCGACTCAACGCTACGCAGTTGCGCCACGCTGTAACAGATAAAAGGTAAATTAAGTGTTTTAGCCAGATTGATAAGCCCGACTTCGTCATCTTTAATATCAATACTGGCAATCGCACTGAGCTGTGAAACTTCTATTTTAGCTTGGGCGCAACTCGTGGTTAGCAAAGCCATTAAGTCTTGCTCTGGGCAGTTTCTCTCACATCCCATGCCCGCAGTGTAGATAGGTTTGAGATAACCATTGGCGGTAGTCACCACTAGACGCGCGGTTAATTTTTGTGCTAACTGTGCTGCCAGTTCATTGGCACCCCCTTGATGACCCGATAACAGCGGGATGACAAACTGCCCTTGCTCATCGAGGACCAATACCGCAGGGTCGGTGTTTTTATCCGTGATTACCGGGGCTAAAGTGCGCAGCACAATGCCTGTAGCACAAATAAAAATTAACGTCTCGCCTTTATTAAATTCGCTGTGTATCACTTCCTTAAAAGGACTGGGCTTGTGCAGCAACTCGAGAGAATGTCCAAGCTCTGCCATTAACTCACGAATACGCTGGGCTAACAAAAAACCCGCATCGGTGAGGCTGATGACTTTCATCAGTCACTCACACTGCGTAAATCACGCTTTTTGGTAATCACAAACAGTGAAAAATACGGCCCTTTGATATTGTCTAACTGCTCGACATCTTTATTAATGTACTGATTATCTCTGGAGATATACTCTAAATAGTTCGCTTGCTCAGTACGTCCAGTTTCATTTAATAACGCCAGTATCCTAGACCTTGCGATGCCTGCTTTCATGATCACTAACGAGTCGTGCGTAAGCAGCGCATTTTTAATTTGCGCATCGCTGTGCCTGCCACTAATCACCGCAAAAGACTCGCTTTGAATGGTCAGCGGGATTTGCAACGCTGCAGCAGCGGCATGTACCGAGGAGACTCCAGGGATTACCTGTACAGTATGCTGCGCTTCAAGGCGCTGCAGTAAATAGCTAAAAGAGCCGAAAAAAAGCGGGTCGCCCTCACACAAAAACACCACATCTAAGCCGTTATCTAACGCTGTTTTAATGCTCGCAGCCCCTTTGTCGTAAGCGGCATTGGCCAGTGTTCTATCCGTGCTCATCGGCATCGGAATGACGATATATTGCTGCTCTTCGCTGACTTGTGCAAACGCTTCACGGGCGATATGTTTCGCCTGTGACTGCCCTTGCTCATTGGCTAAATAACTCACCACTGGTGCATTGGCTATTAATTGACAAGCTTTTAGCGTCAGCAACAGCGGATCACCCGGGCCTACGCCGACTCCATATAAAGTGGCCATTATTTTCGATCTCCCAGGATAGGTTTTAGATTGACGACTGGCGTGGCACTGGTCTTAATAAAACTAAACACACTCACCGGTAATGCCTGGCGATAGACTAACTGCCCCGCTAAATAGTCGCTGTTGCTGACCGCGATCTGCTGACTCATCACTTTGGCATCACCGCGCGCATTGCGTGCATTGAGGAAGCCAATCAAATGATGTTTGGTATTTTCCAATACGGCAGTAGCGACTATCTGTCCGCCAATTTCTAACTGTGCCCAGAGGCGTTCCAGTAACTGTGGCAACATGCCATCACTGCCACCGATAAAAATCTTATTTGGCTTAGGCAACTTAGCTAAAATTCCCGGGGCAGTTCCCTGCACCGGATGCAAGTTGGTGACTAGACCAAATTTTTTCTGGTTTTGTAAAATGCAGGAAAAGCGCTGCTCGTTCTGCTCTATCGCAAAGACCTTCGCTTCTTCACACCAATAATTAAGCTCGATACTGACGCTACCGCAACCTGCTCCTATGTCGTAAATAATGTCGCCCGATTGCGCTTGTAATAGCGACAGCACCGCCAAGCGCACATGCGCTTTAGTAATCATATTGCGGTTTTTATCACCATCGGTAATAAAGTGATGGTCGGCAAAGCCTGGAAACAACGGTAGCGGCTTGACTGACCTGCCGGTTTCTATGACCGAGATATGCAGTGGATCAAAGGTTTTAGGGTTGCGCAATAATGACTTCACATCATATTTAGCCACTTCTTCATAGCGATAGCCCAGCGCTTCACAGACCGTGATTTCAGCCTGATAGAAACCTGCATCTACCAATTCATTAGCCAGTATCTGCGGCGTTGATTGGCTATCTGTTAATACAATTATGGTTTTATTATCACTCAAGCTTCTGCGTAATTTGCCCACTGGACGACCATGCAAGCTCAATACATCGACGTTTTGCAAAGATAACCCTAAGCGATGACAAACTTCTTGGATACTGGATACCGCCGGATAAAAGGCCAATCTTTGCGGGGCAAAATTGCGGCTAAACCAGCTGCCAATCCCGTAGTACAGCGGATCGCCCGAGGCTAACACCACCACTGAGCGCACCCCTTGGTTGTAATATTGCTCCAGCACAGTGCTGAGCATATCAAGCTTGGGCAACAACGGTTTTATCTGCGCTTCGCTGAGCAAATGCTCTACCACTTTTAACTGTCTTGTAGAGCCCAACACCATTTGCGCATCGAGTAATACAGACATAGCACTGTCACTTAACTGTGCAGCTTCGGTGGCGCCAAGCCCCACTATGGATATTTTTATCTCTTGCATAACAACCTTAATTTGTTATCAGTTTTTTTATGAGAGCGCTGCAAAATACAGCGAGACAACATTGCATATTAATAAATCTCACCGCTAATACAGCGCAATAGTGCATTACAAGTAGCAGCGCTCACTGCACTACCGCCCTCGCGGCCCAGTAGCGTAATGCATTCAATGTCCAATTCAAGGTGTGCATCCCACAGTGCTTGCTTTGATTCAGCGGCGCCGACAAAGCCTACCGGCATACCGATGATTAGCGCGGGTTTAGGCGCCCCTGCTGCGATCATTTCCAACAATCTAAACAGTGCAGTAGGTGCATTGCCGATAATAACCACACTGCCGGCTAAGTGTTTGTCCCAAGCCGTCAGTGCTGCCATGGTACGAGTTTCACCACGCAGTTTAGCCTGTTCCACCACCCCTGCATCGTTGAGGAAACACAATGGTTCAGACTCCAACATGCGCTTGGTTAAGCCCTGTTTGACCATTTCAACATCACACAAAATAGCACTATTGGCGGTTAATGCGGCAATACCTGCATCACAAGCGCCCGCTGAAAAATGCACTTGGCTGGCGATTCCTGGGATACCAACACTGTGCACAATACGCATCACTACTTGTTGCTGGGCTATCGACAAGTCAGTCAAATCCGTTAACTCGCGAATCTGTAGAAAACTATTTCGCTCAATCTCTTTAGGATCTTTAATATAGTTATAAGTCACTCTTTACTCTCTTCATCAAATCTTTTAGCCAAAGTTTTAACGCTGGCTAGCAACGCTGTTATCTCTGTGTATTCGCACTCTTGAGGCATTTCCACCAAAGGCGGCCTCTGTAACATGATCACCGGAATTTTTAAGACTCGCGCTGCGGCTAATTTGGCGATGGTCGCCTCGCCCCCAGCATTTTTGCAGACTAAGACATCAATGTCTAAACGTTGCATCAGTGCCTGCTCTTGCGCTAAAACAAAAGGTCCTATCGCTTTGATCCACTCTACATTCTCTGCCAATAAAGCTTTAGAGGGTGCGGCGGTACGATAAACAACCTTTTGGCTGTGTCTGGCGATTTTCGCCAGTGCGCTCTGCTGCAACTGACCGGTAGTTAAAAATGGTCTGTCAAACTTAACACATGCTGTAAGCAGTGCTGGCCAATCATCCACACTGATCCAATTGTCGCCCTGCTGCTGTTGCCACGGCGGTCTTGCAAAGCAAAAATATGGCAAGCTTAATTGCCCACAGCTGAGCAGCGCCTGCTGTGACATATTAATGGCATAGGGATGCGTTGCATCAACGACCCCTTGTATCTGCTGCTGCGCCAAAAAGTGACTTAGTCCACCCTCTTTACTGAAACCACCACTAATCACTGGGCACTTAAGCTGGGGCAACCGAACTAGGCCCGCCACTGAATAGATGACTGCTATGTTTTCTTCAATCAGCGCAGTGGCAATTTTTCGTGCATCTGCGGTACCGCCGAGGATGAGTATCTTCATCTAAACTTGTAAGTCTGGTGTTGAACTTGCGACAATGTCGCCCTGGCGATTAATCGCAAACACTTCAACGATGATGTTACTCGCGACTATTTTCGCGGCCTTTTCCTGTGCTAACTGGCAGATCAACGCCGCTAATGCCAAGTTTTCAGTGTTAGCTAGATTGAGTACTTCAATACTGGTATTGGCCGCAGACACCTTAGTTAACAGCGATTGATCTTCGCGCCCTTGCGCCTTGAGCAATCGGCTTATACAGTCGCTTAAAAATGCAAAATCAATACTGCACTTGCGCGAGTTTAAATCCAACTCGCCCTGGGCCATTTTAGTTAATTTACCAAATCCACCACAGATGCTTAGCTTCTGCACTTGGCCCTTTTTTAAATGTTTGAGCAGTGCGCCAATAAAATCACCCATTTCGATTAAGGCTGAATCTTCGAGTTGGTAATGCTGTTTAATCGCCGCCTCTGAACTACTGCCAGTAGAGGCTGCTATATGTTTAATACCATTGCTGGATGCAACATCCACCCCTTGCCTGATTGATGCGATGTAAGCGGCGCAAGAATAAGGCCTCACGATGCCAGTGGTGCCCAAAATAGACAGTCCACCGATAATACCGAGTCGGCCATTCATGGTTTTTAAGGCGATCTGCTCACCGTTAACCACACCGACAGCCACTTCAAAGCCACCAGCATACTGATAAGTAGTGGCGTAGTTTTGTAAGTGCTCGGTCATCATTTTACGCGGTACTGGGTTGATTGCAGGCTCACCCACCGCTAACAGCAAACCGGTTTTAGTCACGGTGCCCACACCGCTGGCGGCTTTAAACACTACCCCAGGTGTTTCTCGCAAGGTCAGTTCAACAAAAACCGTGGCACCGTGGGTAGCATCAGGATCATCACCGGCATCTTTGATGGTCTCAACACGCATGCCTTTTCGCTGATCTGACAATTCAGAGAGCGCGGTGTAGGCTATGATCGGCAGTTCTACACACTTGCCCCGCGGTAAGGTTATTTCTATATTATCGGCAAACTCATTGGCAAAGAGCGCACGCGCGGCACCGACACAGCAAGCTGTCGCGCAGCTACCGGTGGTTAAACCACTGCGCAGTTCAACTACTTTTTCGGCGCTCTCTTGCCACATACTTTAATAACTCGCCGTGTTTAATTGCCAATCATCTAAGCATTGTTGGTCTGGCTGTTGCAGCTCGCCATTAAACAACTTGGCGATCACTAATGGATTGGAGGCAAAAAATAAATGTAAATAGCTGGCGGTTAAATTACCCTCACGAAAGATAGCCTCACCCAGTGCCGGATGTCGCTGGCGTTTGCCATAGCCAATCGGTGCTGTCGTATCTTGACTGCGAGATCGGTGATGGGCGTGCCCGCGTACTTCTCCCTCGGGCAAGATCGCCGTTTGCATTCCCTGACAGCCGCGCTTGCCACGCATCGCTCCGCTGCCTTGCATAATGTTTGCCAATGGAAAGTAGCGTTCTTCTAAATCAGTCAGCCCGGCTAGGCAATACAAAAAGCCACCGCACTCGGCCAAAATAGGTTTTTTTTGGGCTGCAAAGTCTTGCATCGCCGCTAACATCTCTTTGTTTTCTGACAGCGCACTGGCGTGCAACTCCGGATAACCACCGGGTAACCACATGGCATCTGCACGAGGAATCTCCGTGTCTGTTAAAGGTGAGAAAAAGCTTAACTTTGCACCGAGTTGCTCTAATATTTGTAAATTAGATTGATAGATAAAGCTGAAGGCGCCATCACGGGCGATGGCTATTGATTTACCTTTTAGCGGCTGCTCGGTAATTTTATCGACGAAACCTCGGCTAAACTCTACCGTCTTAGGCAGTGCTAACAAATCACTGCTACCTGCCCTTTCCGCACCTTCTTCTAACCAGTGACAGGCATAGTTAAAACGTATTTCCAATTCATCACTCACCTCACAGGCCTGCACTAGCCCTAAGTGGCGCTCTGGAAGCGAGACATCTTCATCTTTGGCAAGACAAGCTAATAGCGGTAATTGCCCAGCTAGTGCATCGCGAATTAACTGCGCGTGACGCGCCGTGCTGCAGTTGTTGGCAATTAGACCAGCGCACTGGTAATCATTACGGTAGTTAGCCAGGCCTAAAGCCAGTGCCGCCGCCGTTTGCGCCATGCCTTTTACATCCATCACTAAGACGATAGGAATGCCAAATTTGGCGGCCAAATCGGCACTTGAAGGCTCGCCATCAAACAAGCCCATCGCCCCTTCTATTAAAATCAAATCACTCACTTGCGCCGCTGTAAATAACATTTGGCGACAGTACTGCTCACCGGCCATCCATAAATCCAGTTGATCACTGGGTGCGCCGGATGCCTGCGCCAAAATTTGCGGATCTAAGTAGTCGGGACCCGTTTTAAATACCCGTACTTTTTTGCCTTGCTGACTAAAATATCTTGCCAGCGCCGCAGTGACCGTGGTTTTACCTTGACCTGATGCGGGTGCTGCGATAAATAGCGCAGCGCAACTGACAGTATTACTTGATTGGGTCATTAAAACTCTATCCCAATTTGCGCTTTAACCCCGGCTCTAAAGGCGTGCTTTTCGTCTTTAATCAGGCTGATGGTATCGGCGATGCCCTCTAAATCGGTGGGCATCATGCGGCCGGTGATCATTACATTTTGCATTTTGGGGCGATTTTGTAACGCTTCAATCACCGGTGCTAAGGGTAAATAGTCATACTTGAACATATAGCTCATTTCATCGAACACTAACAGGTCATAGCTATCATTTTTTAACAGCTTAGTGGCTAATTCCCAAGCTTGCTCAGCCGCTTTAATATCTTGGCTTTTATCTTGCGTCTCCCAGGTAAAACCGTGGCCCATTACGTGCCAGTCGATCAGCGGATGGTCTTTAAAAAATTTGTACTCACCGGTTTCCATGCGCCCTTTGATAAACTGAATCACCGCGCAGCGTTTGTTGTGCCCGACACTGCGTGCCATCGTCCCCAGTGCTGAACTGCTCTTGCCTTTACCCGGTCCTTTAAGCAATATTAATACACCGCGCTCTTCGTTAGCTTTTGCAATACGTTTGTCGATTACCGCCTTTTTGGCAGCCATTTTTTGTTGATGCGTTTTCATATTTATTCTCCAGAGACGGGTGTGGGGCTAAGCGGTAGGGAAAAATAATGCGCGCGCAGTTGCTGAGCTAATACCGCGCCACGACCACGTTTAACCGCGCTGCTCTCGGTATCAATCAACACGGTGGGTACTGGTAATTGTAAATCGTCAAGCTGCGCTTTAGAGCGACCATCAGTGATCAGATAACAGCGAACACTGGTGGTACTGTTACTCTTTAATAATGGCTCTAGTATTTGTTTGGCTTGAGCCAACACTTGGCGCAGCGGTGTACCACCTGCTACATCAACGCTGTTTAACAGCTGCTTTAGCTCTTTTGGGGCGCGTACTTTAGCCAGTATTTGCTGCACATCGCTATTACCAAAACCTAAAATTTGCAATTGCTCTCGCGCTAAATAGGCCTGTTTAGATATTTCGACCACACAAGCTTTAGCCCGTGCCGACAACTGCGCTGTTAACGTGGAGCCCGAGGTATCTAACAATACTAAATGCAGCACATTAGTAACCTGCTTTCTCCCTTGGTAGCGCAGTGTTAAATTGGGCCAGTTTTCCACAGAATCGCGCAGGGTAGCAAACCAATTGATCGCTCCTTTGTCATCGCTAAGCTGATCAATACTTTGCTGGCTGTTAAATGGTTTGCCCGCTGTTTTGGCATCACTGATCGTATTTGAAACCTTATTAGAGATTTTCGGGCTGGCAAATAAATCCGCTAATTCACGGCTAACCCCAGCCAGTGATGCGCCGCTAACTTGGGTCTGTTGCGGCGCTTGCAGCTCGCCCCAATCACCGGCATCCGTTTGCTCACTCTCAGAGTTTGAACTCTGGCCCGACGAAGGTGTTGCAGGTCCTGTCCCCGCTGCTTGACGAGAAGATGGTCGACTAAAAGCGTTATTTGCAGGTGGTCGGCTGCCTTGAGGGGGTTGTTGCTGATCGGGCGGCGCATTAGAATCATCACTTTTACTATTATTTGCAGCAAGGGTGCGACGATGCGCCAAGACTAAATCTTGCACCGCATCGATATCTTCAATAGCTATCTGCCTACCTGCCCGCCATGCGCAATGAGCTAAGGCGGCGCGATACATCACGATATCAGCACGTACTCCTTCAACGCCTGCGCTATGGCACCGCTGGGCTATTTCAACCCGGATTTGCTCAGTACAATCAATAGCGGAGAGCTGTGCTTTGGCGACACTGATTTGTTCCCTCAGCTGCTGTTGAGGTTGCTGGTATTGCTCGAGAAAGCCCTGCGGATCACCATCAAAGGCTTCGCGTGAACGCACTATTTCTACACGCTGCTCAATAGAGAGCTGCGCCTCTAAATGCAACATCAAGCCAAAGCGATCTTTAAGCTGGGAGCGCAACTCGCCCTCATCTGGGTTCATCGTGCCTATTAGAGAAAACTCACTGCGGTGTGCATGACTAACGCCGTCGCGCTCCACCCGGTTTACACCACTGGCAGCGACATCCAACAATTGATCCACTAAGTGATCGGGTAGTAAATTCACCTCATCCACATACAAAATACCACCATCAGCTCTACTTAAAAGCCCTGGCGAGAAGATCAATTCTTGGTTATTTAGGATTTTCTCTAGGTCTAAAGAGCCGGTGAGCATTTCCAAACTAGTGGCCAGCGGCAGCGAGACAAAAGGACTGGGGCCATTGGTATTATCGGGAAGAAGATTGGCCAGCGCACGTGCCAAGGTTGATTTTGCACTGCCGCGCGGACCGCTGACTAATACACCGCCAATCGAGGGATTAATCGCCGTGAGAATCAATGCTTTTTTAAACGCGACTTGCCCTTGTACAGCACTAAAGGGAAAGTCAATTTGTGTATGAGACATTATGTATCCAAACAAGCACCCACCGTGCTTTTTTAATGGTGATAAATAAGGCCGGTCTCCGGGCTAGAGTTGAGTTCACCAAAGCGTGACAGATCAAGCTCATTACCGTTGCGGGGGCAGCGATGGAATAATGCTAAATTCATCACTGAACTTAGCACAATCCTAGATTCGACTGTCGAATTTAGGATAATACACCATACTTCCCGATTATCCGTCTGGGAGTTATCCCGTGCGGCACCTTAAATCTAAAAGATACAATGTAACTCAGTGTGAGCACTGGTGACAAGCTATATATGGGCGCTGTTTGCTACCGTTTTCAAACTTTGGCTTTTATGGTCAAATAGCACTCTATTCAACCCCGCTTTCACTTTACCAAAACCGCCTGAAATCTATGTATTTAAGGGACTTACCAGAATTTCCAAGTAAAATTTGGGATCGCTAATGATTAATTTCATACATGCAAAGATGAATATTGATCAATAACAGTGGTGACGACTATACTAGGCCTATGAATAATCCAATATTAGATAATGGCACTCCCTCTTTTTTTACCTTGGCAGTTAAAAGCTCAAAGCTAGCCTCTGTGGTAAAAAAAGAGCCCCTTGACGATAGCTTTTCGCTCAATCCGGTATTGGATACTAAAGGCGACATCAGCCTCTGCCCCGCCCAAGATTTGGATATAGCAGAAAATGCATTGAATGTCGGCAGCTTGAGATCTAAATCTAATCATGAAGAAGGTTTTTTAGCACTGCTACTAGACCCCGATGATTTAAGTGCACTGATAGAGTCAAATATTGAAGATAAGCCACAGTCAGAGCCCGAGAACAACCCATTGTTTTCAGGCTCACAAAATCACAGTATTTTAAAACTCGAAGACGTGCTCTATAAAGATGACAGTTTAGATGAATATCTACCGCCTGATGAAAATGATAAATGGTATATATACGGTAGCGAGCGGGCCATCGACAAAGCTATTTCCGGCCCCGGTATGCAAGATATTCACGATGCTTTATTGCTGCAACAACTCGCCGCTGCGAATTATGTTGAGTAGGAAAACAGATTAAATTTCCCAAGCAAATTACTTATGGTTATCCATACCCTCTTTTAACAATGTTCTAATAATCTTTAACGCAAAAACCAGCTCATCTTCGCTGTTAGGTGCCATCAATGCTATGCGCACCGCCGCACACGCCACCTGCTCAGAGGTGTTAAAATAGGTAGAACTTGAAACCAACACTCCGCGCTGCTCTAGCGCTTGGCAAAAAGACTCGCTAGTGAATACATCCGGTAATAGCAGCCATAAATGATAGCTGTTGGGTTGCGAAAAATAACTAAATCCCACCAGAAACTGCGCCGCTAAGCGCTGACGTTTTGCCGCTTGCTCACTCTGCTGACGCTGAATATCAGCCGCTTGCCCGGCAAAGATAAGCTTGGATGCCAACGCCAAAGTCAAAGGTGCAGGCATCCAAATGCTCTGGCGAATTTGCGCGTCGATACGTATTTTATACTGCTCAGGCGCCACGATATAAGCCACCCTCAAACCCGGAAACACTGATTTAGACAAACTGGTGAGATAAAAACTCTGCTTGGGAGCAAAGTTGGCAAGCGCAGGCAGCTGCGGGCTTAAAAAGCCATAAACATCATCATCAATGAAAGGGATGGCATATTTTTTGACGATCTTGGCAATCGCTTTGCGCCGCGCGATAGACATCACTGCCGCCGTTGGATTTTGATGAGAGGCAACCACTACTAACATCTTTATCTTTCCCTGCGCGCAGGCATCTTCTAACGATTGCGGACACATGCCCTGCTGATCCATTTCAATGGCAACCAAGTTGCGGCCCATTTGATTCGCCAGCGAGATAATCCCCGGATAACAATAATCTTCAACGGCAATGTTATCGCCATATTCACTCAAACAATTAATTAACACCATTAACCCGTGTTGCGCGCCACTGCAAATGCTAATGCTTTTATCATCAAGCGCTACCCCTTGAGCAGTTAACCACTCAAAAGCTGCACGCCTGTCTGTATAACTACCTTGGGCGTTGTAGTCCATTAAATCAGCCAGCTGAGTTTGTGCCGCTAACGCCTGGAGCTGCTGCGCTAAAAAGACCTCTCCAATTGCCAGCTGTGGTTTGATGATTGATAAATTAATACTTTGATAATCATGCGCGCGAATCGCCTTGCCCAGCACCGGAAAGCTGGACACATAACTACCCCTGCCCACTCTGGCGTGAATTAGCCCCTGCTCACGTGCATGACGATACACTTTGCTCGCAGTAGCCACCGCTATTTGCAAGTGCTGACTGAGCTCGCGATGCGTCGCCAATTTGTCTCCCGCGCGCAGCCAGCCTTGCTCGATGGCATATTGCAACTGCTCAACTAAAGCGAGATACAAAATGGGCTGTTTGCATTTGCGTGCATTAAACCCCGACAACCAAGCCCAACTATCTGTATCTGTATCTGTTTTTTGTTGCTCTGTGCTTTGTTTGTTTAGCGCTTTAGACATAAACCCCACATCCATCATCAGTAGTACAATCCTGAGCATTGTACTACTTCCAGCAAAATGCACCCAGTCACTCTTTATAAAATAGGTTATTTACTGCTCTTTCTACAAGCTGCTGCCAACCAACCTGCGTATCTTCAAATACCAATGGATACGACAAGCAACAATCATCAAAAAAGGGCGGCCTAAATGTCAAACTACACCCAGCAAGATTTATGTAAGATAAGAACCATCACTACTTTTTTAAGTTTAGATCGCAATCAACAAAACTGGCCTCAACGCATTAACAGCGCTGCGAATTTTTGCCAGCAATTAAGCGAGACCTTTGCGGCGCATGGTTATAGTGTGCAATCAATAAGAATAGTCACTAACCCCTTTGGTGAATATATAAATACTCAGTCTCTTGCGACAGCCCGCGCCGATCTAGAATATTTAAGCACCCTCATTAATGCCGGTAATCACAGTGCTACGCGTGTTCGCTTTGCCATTGGCGAGGCAAAAACGGCGCATGAAATCGGTTTATTACCAGAACTGATCAAAGAATTTGGCGACCTGTGTAATGCCTGCATCAATATTGGCGTCGATGAACATTCTGTATTAGATAACCGCCGCATAGAAACAGCAGTAGCTGCTGTGCACAAAATCAGCCGCATTACTGACAATGGCCAAGGCAATTTTAACCTCACCATCAACTTCAACTGCAAACCGCTAATCCCTTACTTTCCCGCCAGTTATCACCGCACTGAACTGGGGGATCAGTACGTTTTAGGCTTAGAAACCCCTGATTTATTAGTGGCTGCACTACAAGCTTTCCAACTTGGTAACACCACAGAGGACCACCAAGTACTAACCCATGGTTATTATCAAGCGATGAGCACAGCGCTCAATCATCAGATTAAAAATATCAAACAAATAATAGCGTCAGCAGAGATTAACAGCAGCTTTAACTTTGCAGGCATAGACAGCTCAGCGGCTCCCTCCAAAGATTGCGCCAGCATGGTTGATATTTACAAACTGCTAGGGGTTGAGTATTTTGGCGCAGCGGGTACAACAGAGGCTTCTGCACTGCTAACCCGGGTATTTAAATCGATAACAAGCGTGCCACTGGTCGGCTTTTCGGGATTGATGCTGGCGGTCACTGAAGATACTGGGCTGGCGATGGGTACTATCAATAAACAGTTTGATATTCGCGCCTTACTCACCTATAGCGCAGTGTGCGGCATCGGCCTTGATACTGTGCCCATACCAGGAGATACCCCGCTTACAAAAATCGCCGCCATTATGCGAGACACTGGCACTATGGCGTATCGTTTAGATAAACCTTTAACTGTGCGGTTATTTCCAGTACCAGGCTTAAAAGCAGGGGATATAACGGACTTTTCCGGTGATGATCTATGTAATTGCGCAGTGCTGGCGGTGCCTTAAGCTGGCACTTTTACTCCATTGTCTTCACTGGTAGCTGAATCCGTGGTTGCAGGGTGGCATTGATAAATTTAGCGGCAAGCTCTTATGCATCCTGCATTCGCTACATAAATGCATAAACCCCTTAGATTCAGTAGACCTTCTCTAACTAAGGTAAAATCAATAGCTTGCGCTAAGTGCCTTCTTAAAGCCACGGCTTCAGCGTTAGATAAACATCGCAAGCTGGGCAGATAAGGATTTCTGATCCTATATCTTGCGGCTACTCTCCTGATTGCTACTGGTGTCAGGCAATAGCGACCATACTCTTGCTGTTGTCAGCACCAGAGCCCTGCCCTGGCAGCGATCAAGGCTAGCCACTTCATCATCATTGAATATTTTATCTAAGTAAGTATTTATACTCTGTCGACGTGTCTCTTCAATTGAAGTATTCATAAATCCCCCTTTGTTAGCTGATTCGTTAAATAACCATACTGGGTGAATATTACCGTTTGTTTACGCTTTGTTAAAAACTTAACATTGCCTAAAAAGGTAAATAATTAACTGTAAAGGTCACTGACCTTTACCCTTAAACCCATTGTGCTAGTATCTGAAAAAACTCATCTGGAAGGTTATTATGTCGCTATACCGTCAATATCCCGCACCTACTGATGCCGCCAAAAGACGTGCAGCAGCCCCCGTTATTTGTTATGACGTTGAACAATTACCGGTTTATAATCACCGCTTTTATCAAGCAGCTCGCTCTCAATTAACTAAAGTAAGTGAGGTGATCATCTCCCCTAGAGATGCCGCTTGTTTTAAAGTACCGGCGGGGAATTTTTTTCGTATTTCCAGTATCGAGGGCGCGCAGGTAGGTGATTTAAACTTATTTAATGCCAACAACCTCAACGAGCATTTTTACAGTGGTAAAACCCGTCAACTACAAGCATCTCACCTGACTACAGGGGACAGACTTTGGTCTAACATGCCCAATCTTCGCCCTATAGCCACCATTACTTGCGATACTCTTGACTGGTATGGATGGGATGAGGATGGCGCTAGTGTGCACGATGTTATAGGCACGCGCTGCGATCCTTATACCAACCATATGCTTTCCCAAGAACATTTTCACCACTGCTGCCACTCCAATCTTACTCGCGCTTTAGCTGCGTACTTGCAGGTGCCTATCCCTACGGCTGAACCCCTAATCCACGATGTGATGAATGTATTTATGTGTACTGGTTTTACTAAAGATACCCATCAATATTTCATGAAGGCTAGTCCTGTAAGACCCGGGGATTATTTAGAATTTTTTGCTGAAATTGATTTGTTAGGGGTGTTATCTGCATGCCCCGGTGGAGATTGTGGCAGCAGCCACTCAAGTGATGGCTCGCATTGTTATCCATTACTGGTAGAAGTATTCAAACCTAAAGAAAATGCATTAGCTGATTGGCAAGGGCATCTAAGAAGTGCCTATAACGGTCGACACCAAGACTAAGCAGATAACTATTGATCTGCATTTATTGATCAATGAATAAAGAGCGAAGGCGATCAAGAAAACTCAATCGCCTTAGCAAGTTCTAGTTCATTTCTATCACGATACGTCCGGTAATTTCAGCGTTTTCCATCTCTGTAAATATTTGATTGATCTCCTCCAGAGACCTCACTTCAACGATGGCCTTAATCAGGCCATCAGCGGCAAAAGCTAGGCATTCTTGTAAGTCTTGACGCGTACCAACAATGGATCCCACCACTTTTATCCCCTTCAACACAGTGTCAAAAATTGGCAGGGAAATAGTCTCTGCTGGCAACCCCACTAAAACGAAAGTAGCACCACGGCGCAATGAGTGAAACGAGGCCTCAAATGCCTCTTTGGACACCGCCGTACAAACCACACCATGGGCACCGCCCACTAGTTGCTGGATTTGCTGCGCACAATCTTGCGTTTGATAATCTAGCGTATAAGCGGCTCCTAACTCCTTTGCTAAAGCTAGTTTTTCGGTACCAGTATCGACAGCAATCACTTTCATCCCCAGCGCCTTAGCGTACTGAATCGCCAGATGGCCCAAGCCACCTACTCCGTAGATAGCCACCCACTCCCCCGCTTTGACACCACTCTCTTTCAGTGCTTTGTAGCTGGTTACCCCTGCGCAAAATAGCGGTGCCGCTTCAATGGCACTTAACCCGTCTGGCACTTTCACCACATAATCGCCATCTGCAAGGCAAAACTGAGCAAAGGAACCATTGACTGAATAACCACAATTTTGCTGTTCAAGACACAGCGTCTCTCGGCCACTCAAACAATATTCACACTGCCCACAAGCTGAGTATAACCAGGGGATACCGACTCTATCGCCTATTTTCAAATGTTTCACATCAGCGCCTAACGACACGATTTCACCAACCCCTTCGTGCCCTGGCACTAACGGCAATTGAGGCTTTACCGGCCAGTCCCCATGACAGGCATGTAAATCAGTATGACAGACCCCACAGGCCTGTATTTTCACTAAAACATCCTTGTTGCCAACTTCAGGTACCGATAACTCTTTAATTTCCAATTGATCTTTGAATTTACTGATTACGGCAGCTCTCATAAGTATTTCTCCTTAGTTATCTATTAACGTCTACCTCTATCATCTGCTTTTAAGCGGCGACAAGTTTTGCGCTAAATCAACACTTAGTCGCTATCAGATCAATAAAAACCGTAAAGCACTAAACTATTTTAGTGCTAGAAACTCTGATATTTAGCCTCTATGATCTAACCACAGCCTGTTATGACAGCAATCCCTAACTATTCTAAAAACCTTGCAACAAGCTGCTAAAAATCAACCCTATTGATTTAGGTCGAGCCTAATTCATCCCATTAAATCGGAGAGCTAAATGTCTTATCAACCGAATCCGGATCGCTATAACAAGATGCTTTATAACTACTGCGGCAATAGTGGTTTAAAGCTACCTGCTATATCCCTAGGCCTATGGCACAACTTTGGCGGCGATACCGCAAGTGACACTAAGCGCGAAATTTGTCGTGCCGCTTTTGATAACGGTATTACCCACTTTGATTTAGCCAACAATTACGGCCCACCAGCAGGGAGTGCGGAATCAGCCTTTGGAGAAATTCTTAAAACAGATTTCAAAAGCCACCGAGACGAATTAATCATCTCCTCTAAAGCGGGCTATCAGATGTGGGATGGCCCCTACGGTGAGTGGGGTAGCAAAAAATACCTGATTTCCTCTTGCGACCAGAGCTTAAAGCGCCTGGGTGTTGACTATGTAGATATCTTTTACTCGCATCGCTTTGATCCTAATACGCCCCTAGAAGAAACCATGGGGGCTTTAGATCAAATTGTTAAATCAGGCAAAGCTCTATACGTGGGTATCTCTTCCTATAATGCACAGCGCACTCGCGAAGCGGCAGCCATTTTAAAACAGCTGGGAACACCTTGCCTCATCCATCAACCCAGTTACAACATGATCAACCGCTGGATTGAAGAAGACGGTTTAAAAACAACACTGCAAGAACTTGGCATAGGCTCCATTGCCTTTACCGCACTGGCGCAAGGACTTTTAACTGACAAATACCTAAACGGAATCCAAGCGGGCAGCCGCGCTGCACAACATAAGTCACTCGATCCAGAAATAATTAACGAAGGTAATATTGGACGTCTCAAAGCCTTAAATGAAATCGCCGCAAGCAGAGGACAGAGCTTGGCGCAGATGGCACTCGCCTGGATTTTACGCGATAACGGCATCACCACCGCACTGATCGGGGCATCACGTGCATCCCAAGTGGTAGATTGTGTCGGGGCGCTGGACAATCTAAAATTTAGCAGCCAAGAGCTAGCGGACATAGACGAGCAGTGCCAACTGGGCGATATAAACCTTTGGGCTAAATCTTCAGAAGATTAAACAACCTTTTCAAACGGTGACTTGTATTGATTGAGACCTCTTAAATATAAGACCTCAATATAAGTCACTACGTTTAACCGGCTTGATCGCTTGAATAAAGTTTTTCTTTAAAACTAGATCAGTTGCCACCCTTAATATTAATGCGGGGATGGCGATTGCTGCATGAATCATCACCGCAACTGCTGCATATAAACCAAACTCAATAGCTCGCAGTGGCTTTGAATATTCAGCGCCACTAGCTTCTACAAACTCCCCTGTTAATTGGGTAATGCTCTGCCACTGATTTTCATCCACCGCTGTACGTGTCTTGGCCCGATACAAGTTATTACTTATGCAGCCTCTGAGATAAGCTTGCCACATACGAGCAGGCTCTAAAACTAACCCGGTTGAAAGGGCGATTAAATTCATGATGCCGAGTAGCGGATTGTTTAAAAACGAGCCAGTACCCAGCTCCCAAGCACTCACTTCACCCTCACCAATACGCCCCACACTATACCCCGTCATTATATGGTGCAGGTCGTGATATTTTAAATACTTATGTCTCGTTTCAATGTTGGGCAGAGGCACCAACAGACAGCCGGTATAAACAGGGACTGTTAATGACCTTTTACCTATATTTTCACCAAACCCTACGCGTTTATAAAATGCTGCTAACTCTTGTTGAATGCTCATCGATACTTACCTTTAAAAACAGCGAAGGGAAAATCAGTGCAGTGTAATCACTTACAAAATAATTTAACACATTAATTGCATAGGCATTTATTGTATTTATGACCCAGTTTCATGTACTTAAAATACACCCTATTTTAAAACCTGGTAAGTTACTGCTGCAGATACCTAAGTTTCATACTCTCGTTGCAAAAGGAGAGTTATAATTGCCATAGCGCATTTAATTAATATGCAGTACACTTTAAGCTGAACTCGACTGTCAATTCATAAAAATTCGATTGTCGAATTTAGCGTTAACCATGACAGTCATTGTAGGTGTAAAGATGAAAGCGTTACTCGGTAATTTGGCCAAAAAGATTAAACATGACCCGCAAGGCAATGAACAGTTACGCCTGTTTATATCGACCAGCTCTAAAGAAAGCGAACTGATCACTTTATCCGATGGCAAAAAATACAGAATCTCTAGAACGCCTCTACAAAAAGCGGTTGCATGAATATAGCGTTTCCCGCTTTTTTTATTCTCATACTGATTATTCCAGGCTTTATTTTTCAAAACTCCTACGAAAAAGTCGAAAACACCACCATCGATAAAAAGACCTTTGATGTCTCCTCCTCACTGGCTTTTTTCTACGCACTGTTAATCCATGCCCTGTTAATATCACTGCTGAGTCTATTCACCAGTATCAATATAAATTATGAAATTAGCTTAAAACTACTCACCGGCAGTAAATCTATCCCAGATGCTGATTTAAGCGCCATAGCCGCTAATGTCCCGCAGATATTCTGGTATTTTTCCAGTGCCTACGTATTCGCTTTCATTGCGGGGAAAGTATTCCAGAAAATAATTTTCACGCTTAATCCCTATAAATCATCGCGATTTTCTTTTGACACGCCCTGGTACTACGAACTCAAAGGCAAACTATCGGGCACGCAAGATGCGCAGCTAATCAAGCTCTCCTGTTTGGTAGACTCTAAAGACAGCTCGTTTCTCTACTACGGTATTTTAGAAGACTTTTACTTAGATTCTCGCGGGGAACTTAACCGCATCGTGCTCTCCAATGTACAGCGCAGATATATCGAATTAGATGATGCTGATACGCTGTTAAACATGATGGACAGCGAACAAAACACCATAACCTCCCGCAGCCCTCGTTTTTACAAAATTAAAGGCAACCGCCTTATTTTGAAATATGAAGATATCCGCAATATTAACATTGAGTATCTGTATATTACCGAGGAAAATTAATGTCACTGACAGACTTATTTATATGAGCATCAAGAAATCTGTCTTTTTACACCTGAATCCGTGATTTCAATGTGGGAACAGAGTTTAAGATATTGGCTTTACAGCGGAATTGAAAAATATTAGCTGCACCCTAGGTACTATGGGTATTTTCCTAACCGCTGTATTGTCAGAGCTGGTACTAAGCGCCAAATTGGAGCCACTTCAGTGTTACTCATCAATACCCAGCACTGCTGCCTAGAGCCATACACGACATCTAAGCAGCTATTAAAGCCCTAGATTATTGATCTATACCGTGCAACTGCAACCAGCAACGCATTCTCTTACACGCTAACTCTGGATCTTTAAAGATACCCGCTGCATCCGCTAATCTAAACACTTCACAGTAATGGGATATTGATCTAGCCGACTGAATACCCGCCACCATACAAAAGTGCTGCTGGTGACCATTAAGCCAGGCCAAAAATACCACACCCGCCTTGTAATATTGGGTGGGCGTCTCAAATATTTTACGGGACAAGGCAATGGTTGGCTCCATTAAAGCGCGGTACTGCACATTGTTACCTTTTGCTAACTGCTCCAATGCCTTAGCCGCCACTGGCGCAATTGGATCAAAAATACCCAATAATGCGTGAGAGTAATATTCACCGTCACCCTCTATTAATTCCGGATAATTAAAATCATCCCCAGTGTACATTTTGACGCTTTTAGGCAGCGCTCTACGCAAGGTAAATTCGTACTCTTTCTCCAACAACGAGATTTTAATCCCCTCTACTTTGCCCTCATTTTCAGCGATGATACTCAGCACCGTTTGCATGTTTTTCGCGACATCACTACTCCCCCAATAACCACTCAATTGCGGATCAAACATCTCGCCCAACCAGTGCAATATCACCGGATTCTGACAACCTCGAATCAGCTCTGAATACAGTGAAATATAGTCATCGCTACTTTTAGCCACTTTTGCCAACGCTCTAGAGGCCATTAAAATAACCCGCCCGCCCGCCGCTTCCACGGTTTCAATCTGTTCAATATAGGCCGCTTTAACGTCATCCATGCTCAGATTGGAAAGATCCAAAAGCTGATCTGTACCCGCACCACAAGCCAAATCGGCACCTGGAATTGTTTTTGACAATGCTAAAGAGCGCTGTATTAGCTCTCTCGAAGCATTCCAATTTAATCCCATGCCCCGCTGGGAGGTATCCATCGCCTCGGCCACTTTAAAACCCATACCCCACAGATATTCTCTGTAGGCTAAAGTACTATCCCAATCGATAGCAGACTCTGCGCTAAACGGATTTTTTTGACGTAGTGGGTCTACCACCACATGGACTGCGGCATAGACTGTGCGGTTTAGCTCCACACTCAAGCTAAAATCCAAAAAGCCGTTAGATCTAAAATTGTAACGTTCCAATTTTTGCTCGTTATTAACGAGCATGAGCTGATTCATAAAATAATCCTGTGGGGTTAAATAAATAACGAATGGGATAACTAAGCTTTATTTTGCGGTAATTACCATAATCATCAACTGTTACTGATGATTGATCTTTGCTAAAACGTAATTAGAACGTTACAATAAACTTTTCTCAATAGCAATAATTTATTCACTATTGCCGTCCAAGTGATTAGTATTTGCGATCTTTTAACTGATGCATCGGAGTGCGCCTTGAAATCAACTTCAATTACTATCCCAGATGTCGCCAAAGCGGCAGGCGTTTCTAAATCTACGGTATCACTTGCCCTACAAAACAGCCCTAAATTAAGGACTGAGACGAAGAAAAAAGTCATGAAGGCTGCCAAGCAACTCGGCTACGTATACAACCAAGGTGCCGCCAACCTTCGCCGCCGCTCGTCTTCAATGATCGGCATGATTATCAATGACTTAACCAATCCTTTTTTTGCTGAATTAGCCATCGCTCTTGAACGTCATTTCAGTGAGGCAGGCTATGTAGTCATGATGGCAAACACTTCGGAAGATAGAGAGCAACAAGACAAGGTACTGCGCGCCTTTTGCGAGCATGGCGTAGCCGGCATATTAATCAGCCCGGCAGTAGGCACCCAACAGCAAGATTTTGCATCATACTTCGCCCGCGGCCTGCCTATTGTCAGTGTCATGCAGCCCATTCCCGGAGCCGAGTGCGATTACATAGCGCCAGATTATAGACAGGGCATTCAAGAGGCTACTGCGCATCTGATTGACCAGGGCATAACACGACTGGCCTTTCTCGGTGGACGCTTAGAGACAGCGGCCTATCAAGAGCGCAAGAAAGGCTTTCTTAAAGCTGTTGAGGATGCGGGAATAGATGCCGATAACATACAAATCGTTCCCTGCCCTGTTACCCGCAAAGCCGCCTCTGAAGCCGTGCAACAACTAATCGAGCAAGAACACCCACCACAAGGCATTGTCTGTTATTGCGACATCGTTGCCTTTGGGGTGAATTTTGGCCTGCGCAACAGTGCGTTTAAAGTCGGCGTAGATATCGCCGTTACCGGCTTTGACGATGTACTCGCCTGTGATACCGTCAGCCCGCCACTGAGCAGTATGCGTCCATTCTCTGATCAACTGGCGCGCCTCGCCTGTGACAGCTTAATTCAAAAACTCAAAGACCCATCACGGCCGGTCTCTAATCATTTGGTGAAACCCAAATTGATTGTACGAGAATCTTCAATACTGGCGACACTGAAATAAGCGATAGCTGGGCTACATAATTATTGCTTGCAAGCCCAGCCGTTGATAAGCCCTTTTAATGATAGAAAAGGGGCGTGCCTCACTACACTCGTACTGTTAATTTTTCCTATAGATCAAATTAATCTTTCTAAGCCTCCCTACCAGCTAGCGTCTCCTGCACTATAATCTCTCACGAGCCTCTGCTGAGAAATAATAGCCCAGTGCTATTATTTCTTTAACCCGGATATTGCATGCAATGCCGTGATGATAGCGCTGTTAGAACACAAACAGCTGGGTGCAATATTCGGGTTAACACTCCTATTAATAAAAACTCACTGGCAGACGTAATTCCAGTTCGTAAACGCCATCACCGGCTAGAAAATGATTCTTTTTATAGATGACATAAGCGGGGGTAGATTGCATTTTAAAGCCTGAACTGGGCAGCCAATCCGCCAGAATCGCACTCAGTTGTAACAAAAAATCCCCGTATTTACCTTGCAGATAAAACACCGCATGTAAGCCGCCAGGGATGGTCAAACTATTCACTAATCCACGAGCATATAAAGGCTTTTCAATTTTTACGCAGGCAACGTAGCGACAATCCGCCAACGGAACCCAGACAGGGTTTGAATGCAACAAGCCGTATTGCTGTACATTTTTAATGCCTTGGCTGCTGGCCCAGCCCAACAGTGTTTGCCAAGCCTGTTTAATCGACTTGTCGTACCCTAAATGTCGAACATATGCGACATGGATAGGGTCAATCTCGACTAATTCACAATGTAATTGATCAGCACTAACCGCCTGATTGTTAGGTAATAGCGCTGTTAGCTTTTGTCGCTGATGGACGCTGTTGCCCTGCTCACGCCAACCCCCTGGGCTCACCCCAAAGACGCTTTTAAACGCACGACTAAATGAGGATACGGAACTAAACCCCGATTTGATCGCCACGGCCAATACACTGCTATCTAAATCAAACATTAATTGGTTGGCGGCAAACTCTAAACGTACTCTGCGGACATAAGCGTGCACCGCTTCCCCAACCACTTCTTTAAATACCCGGTGAAAATGCTGCTCTGAATAAGCCGCTACTTTGGCGAGCTTAGCGGCGGGTAAATCAGCACTGATGTCGCGATGGATATAATAAATCACATCGTTAATTCTCGATATTTGTTGATTCAATGGACAACCAAAAACAGCATAAATGGACTTATAGAATAGCACAATAGGACATACTAGTTGCTGGTAGTTAACCTATGCTAGAAAAAACAAGGAGCAACACCATGCAGATAGCCACATCATTACAGCAAATACAGCCGTCCTACCTCAGAGAAATACTCGCCGCTGCCAGCAGTGAAGGAGTCATTTCATTTGCCGGTGGCCTGCCTGACGCCAGCAGCTTTCCCATGTCATTAATGCAACAATCTCTACACAACATGGCGGATAAACCGGTGTTATTTCAGTACGCTGGCACTCAAGGTTATCCACCACTGTTGAGCTACTGTGCCGCACACTATCAGCTTAAATCTGAGCATCTTTCTCTGATCTGCAACGGCTCCCAACAGGGGCTAGATTTAATCGCTAGAGCCTTTATCAACCCAGGGGATTGCGTAGTCATGGAAGCGCCCAGTTACTTGGGTGCACTGCAAGTATTTGGCTTGGCACAAGCTAATATTTTAAGTGTTAATTCAAACCAGCAAGGACCGGACCTCAATGAGCTCGAGCAATGCTTTAGAGATAACCAGGTAAAAATATTTTATGCTGTGCCTGATTTTCACAACCCCACCGGAGTTTGCTGGTCATTAGCGACACGTCTCAAAGTTGCTCAGCTGTGCTGCGAGTATAACGTCACTCTACTGGAGGATGTCCCCTACCGTGAGCTACACTTTAGCGGCGAGTCTCTCCCGTTAGTCTCTAGTTTTTGTGTTGAGCACTCTATTGTTTTACGCTCCTTTTCTAAATTCATCGCCCCGGGCAT
Source organism: Oceanospirillaceae bacterium (assembly GCA_013215375.1). GTDB lineage: Bacteria > Pseudomonadota > Gammaproteobacteria > Pseudomonadales > Balneatricaceae > Rs1. Next base: position 24,658 of record JABSRB010000055.1, read on the forward strand.
GCGTTTGGGTGTGGTTAGCGCTAAAGCCAATTGGATCAACGCATTGATCAAAGTAAAACAGGCGGCTGATTTGCATACCAACATACCTATGCAAGCATTACTACTGGATATACTGCAACATCCTGGCTTCGCCACTCATCTTGTCAACCTAAGAAAAAGCTATGCGCAGCGCTATGCAAAAATGGCAGCTCTGATCTCTGAAAAACTGGACAATTTTTGCCAGTTTGAGCCAGTCACAGGCGGTATGTTTATTTGGCTTTCCATCAAAGACTGTAATGTCATGGCCTTGGCTGAAAGAGCTTTGACACTTGGCGTATCTATAGTCCCTAGTGATGTTTTTTATACGGATGCGAAACAACAGCCTAGCGCACTAAGACTCAATTTCAGTCATACACCACTGGGCCAAATAGCAACGGGCATAGATAGACTATCCCAGAGTATCAAAGACGGTGATTAGAAATTTTTTCGCAGTGTCTCTGCGTGCACTTACAAAATGCGCGCAGATAATTGACGTACTGCCTGGATTAGATTTTTAGAATATTGACGCGCTTGGGATGGATCGATGTGCGGTGCATTAACCACTGCACAAATCGCGGCGATGGGCTCATTGTGTTCATTCACCACAGGCGCGGCGATACAGCTCTGCCGATCGGCGAGTGTTGCATCTAGGGCATAACCTAAACGCGCTGCACGAGCCAGCTGATCGCTTAACTCCTGCTGTTCAACAGCGTCTTTATCGGCAAATTCAATCTGTAAATATTCATCACTAACGGCTTTATCCATTCTTGATAAAATCGCCTTACCTCCCGCGCTTTGACAGATTGAAAAGGTTTGACCGATAAACAACTCGGCACTGTGATTAAATGAATAATCCAACTTGGCAATCACCACGACGTTGCTACCGACAGGTACACACAGAAAAATACTTTTGTGTATTTCGTTTTTCAGTATTTCAGCCACAGGATAGAAAAAAGGAATAATGCGCTGTCGGTGATAAATGGAGGCTGTTAGCTCAAAGACCTTAGCACCTATGGTATATGATTTTTTACGCCTAGGATCTATAGCGAGCATTTGTTTAGCCAATAATGCTTTGACGATGCGATAGACACTCGCCGCGGGAATCCCACTTAGATGACTTATTTCAGTGAGTGTTAACGAGTGTGTGGCCGTTGCCAGCAACTCTAATATCAACACTCCAGCATCAATAGCAGGCGCTGCGGATTTTTGGCCTGACGAAATTAATTTTGACATACAGTCTCTTTTTTATATATGAAAAATTTTTTAACTTATAAAACCTAACAATTTATCATTCTGGCCAAAAGAATCCAAAAATCACTTCAACACCCCAGACGACGATAAACACCTATTGAGTTTACGGCTTAATATTCATATATGAAATTAATTTTTGATAAATGTGAATTATTTGACTCACTTTACAGAGCTGATTAGCATGTCTTTTATACTCAGACCTATGAGCAATCATCACCTTTACGCCTTACAAGGTCACTATAACTTGAGAACATCCCATGAACATTGAAAAGAATTTCATCAACAATCAGTTTATCAATGCACCAGATGCGCAACTGATTGCGGTTTATAACCCTGCCACCACTAAACTCATCGCCAAAGTACCTGCCGCCACTGAAATAGAAGTACTTGAGGCGGTAAAAGTCGCTGCAAGTGCGCAAAAGTTATGGCGCAAGCTCACCAGTATTGAACGTGGCCAACACCTGCAAAAACTGGCCGATTCACTGGAAAAGTACAGCGCTAAAATTGGCGCCTCGCTAGCGTTAGAGTCCGGTAAAAGCTTAGAAGATGCCACTAACGAGGCAATCTACGCCGCGGACATTACTCGCTACCATGCCCAGTGGGCTCGACGCATCGAAGGGGAAATAATCCCCAGCGACAATCCTAGAGAAAACTTACTGCTACAGCGCGAACCCATCGGCGTTGTTACTTGTCTGATCCCCTTCAATTATCCCGTCTATACATTTTTACGTAAAGTCGCTCCGGCATTGATTACCGGCAACACCGTCATTGTTAGACCCAGTAATAACACTCCCTGTTCGGCCTTTGTAATCGCCCAAGCGGTTGTCGATGCGGGCATTCCAGAGGGAGTGATCAATGTATTGACCATGAAACATGACGTCGCCGAAATTTTGTGCACGCACCCTAAAGTCGGCATGATCACTCTAACAGGTAGCGTTGGTGCCGGCAGAAAAGTGCTTGAGTATTCCCAGGTGAATATTGCTAAATCTTCATTGGAGTTAGGTGGAAAATCACCGGCGATTGTAGAGGCTGATGCTGATTTAAGCCGTGCAGCCAGAGAAATTATCGCCTCTAAAACCACCCATTGTGGCCAGTTATGTACGGCAATCGAGCGTGTTTACGCCCAGTCTTCTATCTACCCACAATTTATAGAATTGCTCAAAGATGAAATGGCTAAAATCCGCTTTGGCGATCGCGCAAGAACGCCTCATTACATGGGACCTTTAGTCAATGAAAACGCGCGCCTAAATATTCATCAAATGGTCGAGCGCGCCATTGACGATGGTGCCACCTTAGTCACTGGCGGTTATATCCCTGAGGGCACTGGTTATTTCTACCCCCCTACACTACTGATCAATTGTCGTCAGGATATGGAAATTGTACAACAGGAAATTTTTGGCCCGGTACTACCGGTATTAAGCTATAGCGATACTGAACAAGCGCTCGAATTTGCCAACGACCACCAACTGGGTCTAGCTTCGGTTATCTACACAGAAAATTACCGTACCGCTATGCATTTAGCCAATGAGATAGAAGCGGGAGAAGTTTATATCAACCGTACTCCAGGAGATCCATATCAAGGTTATCACGCTGGCTGGAAGCGCTCTGGGCTCGGTGGCGATGACGGCAAACACGGCATGTTAGAATTTACCCAAACACGCCTAGTGGTACTTAATTACTAATTTTTTCATTTTAATTGTTAACTTCTATCAAACACATCAGAGAACTGTATGAAAATAGTCACTTGTCAAAGCTATGTTGTCGCTGTTCCCGCCCCTTATGTCGGTGGTCGATACTGGATATTTGTCGAAATAGAAACGGACTGTGGCATCAAAGGCGTCGGTGAAGTTTACGCTGCCACCTTTCACCCCGATGTGATGCTGGTTGCCATCCAAGATGTATTTGATAGACTGCTAAAAGATCAAGATCCGCATCATATTGAAAACTTCTTTAGGCAAGCCTACTCCAGCGGCTTCACCCAGCGCCCAGACTTAACCATGATGGGTATTGTCAGCGGTCTAGAGATGGCTTGCTGGGACATTATCGGTAAAGATGCCAACCAGCCAGTACACCAGCTAATCGGTGGTAAAGTTCACGATAAGCTGCGCTGCTATACCTATATCTATCCTAAAAACAGTCAGGGTGATTACGATTACGACAACTTAGAACTCACCATAGAAGCCGCTATTGAACTCAAGGAAATGGGCTTTAGTGCACTAAAATTTGATCCTACTGGACCTTACACCGCCTATGACGGACACCAGCTATCACTGCGCGATATTGAAAAATCGGTGACTTTCTGCCAGCGAATTCGCGAGGCTGTGGGTACTCAATGCGACCTGTTATTTGGCACACACGGCCAGATGACACCCGCCGGTGCCATTCGCCTGGCCAAACAACTAGAGCCCTTTGATCCGCTCTGGTTTGAAGAACCGGTTCCCCCTGGCAATGCTGCGGCCATGGCGCAAGTGGCACAGCGCACCACCATCCCCATCGCTACCGGCGAGCGTCTCACCACTAAATACGAATTTCAGGACTTGATCAGCCATAAAGCCGCTGCGATCTTGCAGATGAACTTGGGCCGCGTCGGTGGCATTTTAGAGGCTAAAAAAATAGCGGCGATGGCCGAGGCCAATTATTTGCAAATAGCCCCGCATTTATACAACGGCCCAGTGGGCGCAGCTGCCAGCATTCAATTGGCCACAGCGACTCCAAACTTCCTCATCCAGGAAAGCATCCTTGACTGGGGCGGCTTTCACGCACAAGTGCTCCAGGAAAAAATCCAGTGGCAAGACGGATATATTATCCCGCCGACCAAGCCTGGCTTAGGCATAGAGCTAGACATGGATGTGGTTAAGGGTCACTCCCCTTATCGTGAGCGCCCATTGCATCTATCAATGGCATCAGCGCCCTATGATGTAAAACAGCAATCTGATAACAATTGGCTAAAAAAGTAAGATGTTTAGCGCCCCCAAAAACGCGGCGACTGCTAGCTACGATTATATTATTGTAGGAGCAGGTTCTGCCGGCTGTATTGTAGCCGCAAGGCTCAGCGAGTCGGGAAAGCATTCAGTACTGTTACTTGAGGCGGGGCCCAAAGACAGCTCTCCCTGGATTCAACTACCGGTAGGCTTTGCCAAAACTTATTACAACCCCAAGTACAATTACATGTACTACAGTGAATCACAGCCACATTTAAACAACCGCCGCCTCTATGCTCCTAGAGGCAAGGTACAAGGAGGCAGCGGTTCGATTAATGCGCTTATTTACGTGCGCGGAAATCCGCAAGATTTTGACGACTGGGCTGCAGCCGGTAATCCAGGTTGGAGCTATCAAGAACTGCTACCTTACTTTAAAAAACTGGAGAATCACCCCAGTGGCCCCAGCGCACACCGCGGAGCAACAGGCCCTATCCACATTAGCGAGATGAAGCAACAAGCACACCCTATCTGCCAAAATTTCCTCGCCGCCAGCAGCGCACTTGGCTACCCACTTAGCGATGACTTTAACGCCAGTCAATTTAAAGGCGCTGGCATCTATGAGATTAACACACATGCGGGACAACGTGATTCAAGTAACAATGCCTACCTTAAACCCGCGCTAAAACGCAAAAATTTGCACATACAACGGCTCGCTCAAGCACAGCAAATACTCTTTGATAGTGATAAAAATGCCACCGGCGTTCGCATTGTGCAACAAGGCGTTATTAGAGAATTTAGCGCCACGCGTGAAGTCATTCTTTGCGCTGGCGCCGTAGATTCGGTAAAGCTGTTACAACTGTCGGGGATTGGTGATAAATCACTACTGGCACAGCATCAAATCGACTGTATACAACACGCCCCCGCTGTGGGACAAAACCTCCAAGATCATTTGTCCGTTAGCTACTACTATAGAGCCAACATCCCCACTCTCAATGATACGTTTCGCTCTTGGAGCGCCATGGGCAAAGCCGGCCTTCAGTATTTGCTTAAGCGTAGCGGCCCATTAGCGGCGAGCGTTAATCAGGCGGGTGGGTTTTTTAACACAACCGATCAGTCACAACCTAACATCCAGCTCTACTTCAATCCGATGTCTTATCAAATCCCCAATGACCCCAAGGCCAATTTAACCCCTGAGCCCTACTCTGGGTTTCTGATGGCTTTTAATAGCTGTCGTCCCACTAGTCGCGGCACTGTTAAAATCAGCTCAGCCAAAGCTATAGATGCGGCTTTAATTGATCCAAACTATCTCAGCACTGATCAGGACTGCCAAGAGGTGATTGCCGGCAGCCAGCTGATTAGAAAACTAATAGCTACCGATGATTTAAAATCAGTGACAGTGCGCGAGGAAATACCCAGCTTAGGGGAAGTGCGAAGTGATGCGCAAATGCTGGCGTATTTTCGTGACAATGCCAGTTCCATTTACCACTTGTGTGGCAGCTGTGCGATGGGACCAGATCCCAATACGGCGGTTGTCGACCATCAGCTAAAGGTTTATGGGGTGAATAAACTACGCATTATCGATGCTTCTATTTTCCCGAATATTACCTCGGGTAATACTAACGCACCGGTGATGATGGTCGCTGAAAAAGGTGCTGACTTAATTCTTACTGAGCAGGGATAGTTAACGCAGGGATTTAATCGATTAAAAGCCCTAGTAGTTGATGCTGCTGGGGCTTTTTAATGGGTGTTTGTTTATTGAGTGGAGCTTTATTGCCATTGAAAACCAATATTACTCACTATGTTTAACACTAACGCAGCTAATTCTGAGGATAGATGATCGGATATATTGAGAGTCATTCATGATAATTGTAGAGGATTGGAATTTTATAATTGGCGGGGATATGTATTATTTTGGAAGTTTTAACTGAGATGTTTTTGATGTTTAATTGGAATTTATCTTTCGACCCATACTTTCAGGTGTGACTAATAAACAAAAAGGGGGCGTTATAATTAGGTAAAAAAGTTTGTATTGATTTAGAGGTGAAGCCTTTCGGTATTTTGACCTGTGGGTCAAAAACCTTTCGGCTCATATTTTCAGCTGGGGCTGAAAAATGACTGGTGCCCGGGACCGGACTTGAACCGGTACAATCTTGCGATCGGGAGATTTTAAGTCTCCTGTGTCTACCAATTCCACCACCCGGGCTTCGAGTGCCAGTTGCAACAAACTGGAGGGAATAAATGGAGGCGCGAGTCGGAATCGAACCGGCGTTGACGGAGTTGCAGTCCGCTACATGACCACTCTGTCATCGCGCCCCATGCTTGTACAAAAATAGAGAAGACTTGGAGCGGGAAACCGGGTTCGAACCGGCGACCTCGACCTTGGCAAGGTCGCGCTCTACCAACTGAGCTATTCCCGCTTACTGCATCTCTGTAACAAGTGGGGCGCATTATAGAGAAATTGACAGGCTTGTCAACAATTTATAGCCATTAATATCTGCTTGTTTATTAACCACTTAAATGTGCTTGGTTAATTTTTTTGTAGAATAGAAAAGGCTTAACTGAGAGAGTTTTAAACGAGGGTTTATTGCTAAGGGTATTTGAATTGATGGCTTTCGGGTTCGGGAAGTTTTAAGTCTATTCTAGGGGAAAAATATTCGTTTTATGGAATTGCGGAAACGATGATATATCGAAGGATTTAATCTTCAAGTGGAAACATTAGCAAGGAGTTTGGCATAAGCCTGAGGTTTAAGTCTTTCGATATTTTGAGTTGCACTCAAAAATCTGTCGACCCATATTTTCAGCGGAGCTGAAAAATGATTGGTGCCCGGGACCGGACTTGAACCGGTAACTCTCTGTAACGATACGCGATCGGGATATTTTAAGTCTATTGATGCGTCCACCAATTCATTCTTTTGGAATTGTAGAGATGATGAACTATCGAAGGATTTATTCTTCAGGTAAAAGTATGAGTGTGGAGTATTGAATCTGAAGTGTACTTGAGCTTGGTGCCTTTCGATATTTTGACCTCGGGTCAAAAATCTATCGGCTCATATTTTCAGCTGCGCTGAAAAATGACTGGTGCCCGGGACCGGACTTGAACCGGTACAATCTTGCGATCGGGAGATTTTAAGTCT
>JABSRB010000056.1 GCA_013215375.1 Oceanospirillaceae bacterium
TCTTTAGTCTTTAGTCTTTAGTCTTTAGTCTTTAGTCTTTAGTCTTTAGTCTTTAGTCTTTAGTCTTTAGTCTTTTAACTAGAGACTAAAGACTTCTGACTTACAACTCTCACCTTCTACTTACTCTCCCCAGTACAAACGCATTGGATTGTCGATCAAGAGCTTTTGCTGTAGCTCGGCGGTGACGGCGATCTTGGGGATCACATCCACTAACAGACCATCATCCGGTGCATGAGACTTCATGTTGGGGTGTGGCCAATCAGTACCCCAGAGTACCCGGTCGGGGAACTGCTCTACCAATGTCCGAGCGAAAGGCTCAACATCAGAGTAATCAGGTGCCTGCAAGGTTAGGCGCTCAGGGCAACTGACTTTTGTCCAGATATTGTCGTTGTCGGCCAGCAGTTTAATGAAACGCTGGAAATCTGCATGATCGACGCCCTTTGCTACATCCGGACGGCCCATGTGATCGACCACAATAGTCATATCTAACTGCTCTAAGAAAGGTATCAGCTCTTCCAGATCTGGTGCTTCAAAGTAAACCACGATGTGCCAACCCAGCTGTTTAACCTGCTGCGCAATGTTGATAAATACTTGTTTTGGAGTGCTGTCTACCAAGCGTTTAACAAAGTTAAAACGCACCGCGCGAACACCCACCGCATGCATCGCCTCTAGCTCTTGCATGCTGATAGCAGGGTCAACCACTGCCACCCCGCGCGCCAACTCGCCAGCGCTCTGCAACGCGTCAAGTAACGCCGCGTTATCAGTGCCGTGACAGGAGGCCTGAACGATTACATTGCGTGAAAAACCCAAGTGATCGCGCAGTGCAAATAGCTGCTCTTTAGATGCATCACAGGGGGTGTACTTACGTTTAGGGTGGTAGGGGAACTTATCCGCGGGACCAAATACGTGGCAATGTGCATCAACTGCACCGGCAGGTGCCTTGTATTTTGGCACAGCAGGACTGGCATGAAAAGGCAGGTAATTAGCGTCCATCATTTATCAGTTTCCTTGGTGGGCGAAAACTTCGCCATCAAATAATTTACGTGCGGTACGCAAAATAGCCGCACTCTTTACGTCGTTGTTGTCGTTCATGCTCAAGATCACCGTCATTTCTCCGATCGGGTGCTCTACAGGCATCGTCTTCACTTGCCCATCACTAATCTGCGCGTAGGGATACGCAGCTGACCCAGGCAAAATACAAGCCGTGGCGACACTCACAGCACCCAACACACCGATAGAGGCGTGGCAGCGATGCGGAATAAAGGTACGCGTCGAGATACTGCCACCATGGGTCGCTGGGCTAACCATGCTCATTTTCGGCACGGTCTTATCCGTGACATCACCTAAATTCATCATCGGGCCAGCCTGTAGACGAATCGACTCAAGCTTCGCCCGCAAGTCGTGATTCGACTCTAACTCCTCACGTGTTTCAGTACCTGTAATGCCCATAGACTCGGCACTTAGCACCACTACTGGCATACCGTTATCAATACAAGTGACCGCGATGCCGTCGATAATATCACGCTGATTACCGGTCGGTAATAACGCGCCACAGCTAGAGCCTGCTGTATCTTGAAAAGTTACCGCAATGCCACTGGCGGTGCCTGGCACGCCATCAATGCTCGCATTTCCACTGTAGCTGACTTTACCCGCAGGGGTTGGCACTTGCTCGACAGCTATCTGACCGGTGTTTTCCATATAAATGGCTACTTCAGTCACAGCGTCAGGCCCACTATTGGCGCTCACTAAGCCACGCTCAATGGCGAAGGGACCGACACCAGCTAAGATATTACCGCAGTTTTGCGCATCGGTGACAATCGCCTTATCAACAATGACTTGCAGGAAGAGATAATCGACATCCACTCCCTCACGCCTAGATTTTTTAACCACTGCCACTTTTGAAGTCAGGGGATCAGCCCCGCCGATGCCGTCAATTTGACGTTCATCAGGCGAGCCCATCACGCTCAATAAAAACTGATCGCGCTGGGCGATGTCGCTCGGCAAATCAGCTGCGAGGAAGTAAGCCCCTTTCGAGGTACCTCCGCGCATCATCATGCATGGCGCACTATTAAACATATTTAAGACCTTTCTCTTTGAGACGACCACGCATGTTGTAGATATCTAATCCCAACTCGCCATTAGCCATGCGAATACGTTTTTCTTCTTCGCGTGCTTCACGTGCCTGTGCTTCTGCCAATACTGTTTCAGCTTCTTCACGACGCACAACCACTACACCGTCATCATCGGCAATAATGATATCACCAGGATTAACGATCTCATTAGCGCAAGCCATAGGCACGTTAACGGAACCTAAAGTCTCTTTTATCGTGCCTTGGGAGAAGATGTGCTTGGTCCATACGGGGAAGTTCATCGCTCTCAAATCGCGTGTATCACGTACACCTGCATCAATGATAAGGCCTACTACACCGCGCGAAAGCGCTGAAGTCGCTAGCAAATCACCAAAGAAACCGAAGTTTGAAGGTGAAGTCGGTGCAAAAACCATGATATCGCCGGCTTGGCACTGCTCAATCGCCACATGCATCATCCAGTTATCACCCGCCGCACCAGAGATAGTAATAGCAGAACCTGCAATAGTGACATCTTGCTGAATCGGACGCAGATGATCCGCTAATAGTCCGCGACGACCCTGAGATTCATGAATAGTGGCAACACCACACTTGGCAAGGGCGGCAATAATTTTCGGATCGGCCCGTTCAATTTTTTGTACTACTACATTTGTCATAGCTAATTCCTCTTCCCTTTACTAGTCTACGATTTTAAGGCGGCTGAAAACACGCTGCGCATTACCTGAGAAAATCATCTGCTTTTGCTCGGCATTCAGCTTGGTATTGTTATCGATATAACGCTTAGTATCATCAAAGTAATGGCCTGTCTCAGGATCAATACCGCGCACAGCGCCGATCATCTCTGAGGCAAACAAAATATTTTCGGTAGGGATAATATCAAGTAGTAAATCGATGCCTTTTTGGTGATAGACACAAGTATCAAAGTAGATATTTTTCAACGCTGATGTTGCCAACGGCTCATAGCCTTGATCTTGCATCAAGCCGCGAAAACGCCCCCAGTGATAGGGAACAGCACCACCACCGTGGGGGATGATTATTTTAAGCTTGGGGAAATCTTTAAATACATCCGACATAATCAACTGCTGAAAACCGGTAGTGTCGGCTCCTAAATAGTGCGAGCCAGTACTGTGGAAACAATCGTTGCACGAGGCGCTAACATGCACCATCGCCGGCACATCTAGCTCACACATTTTCTCGTACAGTGGATAAAAAGACTTATCGCTCAACGGCGGATCTTGCCAGTATCCACCCGATGGATCGGGATTCAAATTGCAGCCAATAAAACCTAACTCTTCTACCGCGCGCACTAACTCAGCAACTGACTTAGCAGGGTCTACACCGGGAGACTGTGGCAACTGCGCAACAGGGGCAAAGTTTTTAGGATAGAGATCACAGACCCGTTTGATCAAGTCGTTTTGGTGCTCAGTCCAATACTGGCTTGTGTATTCATTACCGATATGATGCCCCATCCAGCTGGCGCGAGGAGAGAAGATAGTCAAGTCGGTACCGCGCTCGCGCTGCAAGCGCAGCTGATTTAACTCAATACTTTCAATGATCTCATCATCACTCACCGTTACCTTACCTTTTTCGCCTTTAAAAGCGGGGTCCTTAGCGACGGCAGCTTTTTGCTGATCTCGGTATTCACCAACGCCTGGCGGTGTTGTGGTGTAGTGTCCATGACAATCGATAATCATATTAATACTCTCTTTTTAAATAATTTCTAGGCAGGTAATACGACCTTATATTAGGCCCCAGTATCCGGTTTTTTAGTCCCCGCTGGCTATTCAGTTTTTAAAGTATTGGTATTGGTTTTTGATATAAGCTATATTCGACACACTTGTTAAGGAGAGTGTTATGCCATTTGAAGTCCCTAATATCAGACATCTGAGAGTATTCTTGGAAGTGGTGGTATGCAAAAGTATCAGCAGGGCCTCTGAGCAAGTCTTTCTCTCACAGCCAGCCATTACTCAGGCAATAGCCAAACTTGAAACAACCTTGGGCACCCTGTTATTTCAGCGGCGCAGCGACGGCATGTTTGCCAGCAAATCGGGGAAAATCTTTGCCGCGAGAGTAGAGCGCGCCCTCGACATGATCAAGGAGGGGCTAAAAGACGCCATGCGTTTAGGTGCAGGCAAGGCACAACCTGAGCAATTATTGCAAAAGCTCACTACTACCCAGCTGCGTGCATTAGTTGCCGTTACTCAAGCGCACAATTTTAGCATTGCCAGTCGCAACCTCAATATATCGCAATCTTCATTACACCGTGCCGCCCGAGAGCTCGAAGGGTTACTTAATATTGTGTTGTTTGAAAAAACCAGCACCGGTATCAGCTCCACTAAAGCCGCGCGGGCACTGGCCAAAGCTTGCAAACTAGCCTTTTCAGAGATCAATCAGGGCCGCGATGAAGTCGATGCACTGCACGACCGAGAAGTGGGTCAGCTGATCATTGGCGGCATGCCGCTTGCGCGGACCTCCATACTGCCTGAGGCCATCATCGAGTTTTCTGCACAATATCCGGACTTTCGCCTAAAAATAGACGATGGCGCCTACGACGATCTGCTCTACCATTTACGCCACGGCGACATCGATATATTACTCGGCGCATTACGCTTTCCTGAGCCAGCCGATGATGTCATTCAAGAGGAACTATTCTCCACTCCCGTCGCTATCGTTGCCCGTCCAGATCACCCGCTGCACAACAATAACGATATCGATCTCAATGCTTTACGCAACTACTCTTGGGTAGTACCACACTTAGGCACGCCCACACGTACTATCTTTGAATCACTGTTTACCGATGCTGAGCTTGAAGTGCCCACCCAACTGGTTGAAAGCGGCTCCCAGGCACTGATCAGATCACTGTTAATGGGCAGCGACCGATTGACTATTATCTCTGAACACCAAATTCAGCACGAGCTTGAAAACCAAACTCTAAAGCCTATTCCTTATAAGCTAGCCAATGCTAGCAGACCTATAGGGATAACCCGCAGAAACAGCTGGATGCCAACCAATACACAGCTTATCTTTGTCAATCGACTAAGAAATTACTAGCTGTAGCCTCATTAATAATTGTATTGATTTTAATACTCTATGCAAAAAATGAATGTTTATTTTGGTTATTCAATTATCTAATGATCTAACCTAATGATAGTTTTCTATCCTAATAAAGAGTAGATATCGGAGTAGACACTAATGTTAAGAGTATGTATTGCAGGCGCAGCCGGTGCCTTTGGCATGAAGCATCTAGAGGCGATCAACGCTATTGAAGACGTTGAAGTGGTCTCGGTAGTCGGCGGCTCTAACCTAGAAAAAATCAAAGCCTTCGCCAAAGAACACAATATCGGACACTACACCACTGACCTAGCCGAAAGCTTGGCCCGTGACGATGTGGACTGCGTGATTTTGGCCACCCCCACTCAAGTACACGCAGCGCAAGTTACCCAATGCCTTAAAGCTGGCAAACACGTACAGACCGAAATCCCCATGTCTGACAACATCGGTGATGCCAAGGCTATCGTGGCGCTGCAAAAAGAGACCGGTTTAGTCGCTATGGCAGGCCACACCCGCCGCTTTAATCCGAGCCATCAATGGATCCAAAACAAGGTGCAGACAGGCGAGCTAAAAGTATTACAAATGGATGTGCAGACTTATTTTTTCCGTCGCACCAACACCAACGCCAAAGGCGAAGCCCGCTCATGGACTGATCACCTACTATGGCACCACGCTTGCCACACCGTTGATCTGTTCCAATACCAAACTGGCGAGCAGGCGATACAAGTACAAGCGATGCAGGGCCCTATCCATCCCGAGCTAGGCATTGCACTAGACATGAGCATTGGCATGAAAGTGCCCAGTGGCGCACTTTGTACCTTATCGCTGTCGTTCAACAACGACGGTCCCTTTGGCACCTTCTTCCGTTACATCTGCGACAAAGGCACTTATGTCGCCCGTTACGATGACCTAGAAGATGGCAAAGGCAATCCCATAGATCTTTCTGGCGTGGCTGTATCGTTCAACGGTATCGAGCTACAAGATCGCGAATTCTTCGCAGCGATTAAAGAGGGCCGCGAGCCGAACTCAAGTTTGGCGCAATGTTATCCCGCGATGGAAACACTCGATCAGCTTGAAAAGTGCTTAGATAACGCGACAGCGTAAAATAAGCTAAGCTATACCCGTAAGTCAGAAGCTCTTCTGGCTTACTTTTACATCTCTACCCTCTTTTAAGCTTAATCTACCCACAAAGGAATTCGTTATGTCACAGCGTCAGCTAGGATCATTTAAATGTGCCCCCATAGGCTTGGGCTGTATGAACTTATCCCATGCCTACGGCGTGCCACCGTCGGAGCAACAGGGCCAGACCTTGCTGTTAAAAGCCTTAGACTTAGGTTACGACATGTTAGATACCGCAGCGCTGTACGGCTTTGGCAATAACGAAACTTTATTGGGTAAGACTTTAAAACCACACCGCGATAAATTTGTACTGGCCAGCAAATGCGGCCTATTCAAAAACGCTGCCGGGATGCGCGAAATCAACGGCACGCCAGAGATGATTCGCAAAACGTGCGAAGACAGCCTCAAGCGCTTGCAAACCGACGTCATCGATCTCTATTACCTGCACCGCTTAGATCGCAACGTGCCTATTGAAGAAAGTGTCGGCGCCCTGGCCGATTTAATAACGGCAGGAAAAATTCGCGCTATCGGTTTATCAGAAGTAGGTGCCGATACTTTACGCAAAGCACACGCCGAACACCCCATCGCTGCACTGCAAACGGAGTACTCACTGTGGAGTCGCAATGCAGAAATTGCCGTATTGGATACCTGTCGCGAGCTAGGCATCAGCTTTGTCGCGTTCAGCCCAGTAGCACGTGGCTTTTTAGGCGGCGATATCCGCGATATCAATGCGCTGGCAGAAAAGGATTTACGCCGTACTATGCCGCGTTTTACCACAGAGAACTACCCGCACAATTTAGCCTTATTGGATAAAATTACACCGCTAGCTGAGCGCGAAGATTGTACCTTGGCGCAGCTGTCACTGGCATGGGTATTATCGCGTGGCGAGCATATTGTGGCGATCCCGGGGACCACTAACCTTACCCATCTTGAAGATAACTTTAAGGCCGGGGAAATTAGCTTGTCTGAAGATACTTTGGCGCAGCTGGATTTGATTATGAATCAACAGACAGTGGTTGGTGGACGTTATAATGCGGGGACACAAAAGGAGATTGATACGGAAGAGTTTTAGATGACGTTTGATAAAATGGCATTTTGATGATGTAAATCTGCTGTTCTTTGGAGGATAGTAGATTTTTAATCAGACACTCTGACATCATTTAGCGATGATTTTAATATTATTAGGAATAAAATAATTCCAATTAGGAGGCTGTAAAAGTAATTGTGTAACTGCTCATAATCTATAACCTATTCAAAAGGGTAAATTATGAGCATTCTAATGGATCAAGAAAAACTCCAGGCTATGGCCGAAGAATTAGCCAAAGGCCTTAAAACTCCTGAAGACTTAAATAAATTAAGCGCATTCTTAACTAAACTCACTGTAGAAGCAGCTTTGAAAGGCGAGATGAATCATCACCTTGGCTATGAGAAAAGTGCTTCTATAGGGCGCCACAGTGGCAATAGTCGTAACGGTTCCTCTTCAAAAACTCTAAAAGGTAATCACGGAGAGATAGAACTACATACTCCTCGTGATCGCAACGGTACCTTTGAGCCTCAGCTTGTTAAAAAAGGCCAAACGCGCATCACTGGATTGGATGATCAAATACTCTGTCTATATGGTAAGGGCATGAGTACAAGTGATATTGTGGCAACATTTGAAGAGATGTATGGGGCTGAAATTTCGGCAGGTTTAGTTTCTCAAGTCACTAATTCAGTGATTGAAAAAGTCATTGAATGGCAGAACCGACCGCTTGATCCTGTTTATCCCATCGTTTATATGGATTGTATTGTACTCAAAATCCGCCAAGATAAGCAGGTAATAAACAAAGCTATTTACCTCGTACTAGGTATCAATTTAGAAGGAAAAAAAGAGTTACTAGGCATGTGGATATCACAGAATGAAGGCGCTAAGTTTTGGCTTTCAGTACTCACGGAGCTAAAGAACCGTGGCGTGAAGCACCTTCTTATTACCTGCGTAGACGGCCTAAAAGGCTTTCCAGAAGCCATTAGCGCTACCTTTCCTGAAGCTAAGATACAGCTCTGCATCGTACATATGATAAGGCATTCGCTAAAATTTGTACCTTGGAAAGATTATAAAGTAATCACCCGCGATCTTAAGCTGATTTACCAATCAAATACGGAAGGCGAAGCCAAACTTGAGCTAGAAAGATTTGCCGAAAAATGGGATGAGAAATATCCACAAATCAGTAAATCATGGAATGCGCACTGGCATAACCTGACCACAATATTCTCGTATCCACGGGATATACGAAAAGTAATCTATACAACTAACGCGATTGAATCACTCAATAGTGTCATTCGAAAATCGGTTAAAAACCGTAAAGTATTTCCAAGCGATGATGCGGCATTGAAGGTGATTTATTTGGCTGTTGAGTCCGCTTCAAAAAAGTGGACTATGCCAATTAGGAGCTGGAAGCCTGCACTAAATAGATTTATGATTGAGTTCGAGGAAGAATTAACACCGTATATAAATAACTATAACTAAAAGAGCAGTTACACAGAATCAATTACATCCTCCCAATTAGCTGCATTTATTACTTTTCCCTCCGCTAGTTTTTTCATTGTTAAATACACTTTTCTACCTAATTCAGTAAAATCGATACTCACAAAACCGTGGATTAACCCATTGCTCATTAAACTATCAACATCTTCCCTGCTCTGATTACCGATGCCTACAATGATAAGCGTCTTATAACTTATAATATTTTCACGAAATGGCTTAACTACTTTTATGTAAGCTAATCTGTCTGTAATTGGCCAATGCCCTACAGAGATGAAAACATCTGGTTCAATATTCTTTAATGTATATTCAAGCTGCGCCAATGATCTTGCATGATTATCTGAGGTATCCCATGGACATCGACTTGTTTCAGTCCATTTGCCATTCAATCGCGCAGAACTAGTAAGCTTATTGTTGGCACTGAATTCTATGCGGGCCCCTAAAATTCGACGCGCTAAATTTGGGTCATGAATGGCACTCATAAAACACACAGTGCCGCCTTCCGGCAATAATTGCTTGGCTATTTTTGCCAAATATTTACCGAAAGTAATATTGTCGATACCTACATAGGCATTACTGAGATATTCGTACCGTTTATTGAAAGGAGAATCAAAAGTTATGACTGGAATCTGTATATTTTTCAGTGCTCTGGCGACAAATTTAGAACTGATAACTGAAATTTCAAGCGCATCAAACTGTGGATTTTTTACGGCAGATAAAACCACCGCCTCTTGCAAACGAAGCTGAGCAGATCCCTTCGGACCGAGCAATGTACACTTGTCCCCTGAACTTTTTGCAGCTTCATTACAGCCTCGCCAAACACTGATAAAATTAGCATCATCAGTGCTTTTTGCGACTAAACCGAAGTTAAGCCCCTTAGCAAGCACAGTGTGGCTAATAAAAATTAATAAAATAGAAATGAACACATTCCTAGTGAAGCACATTTTAAACGCCTTATAAAAATTAAACGTTATTAAATGAAATATAGCGATGGTTATATTATAAGCCAATCCAAACAAAGTGACATAAGTGTCCGTCTGAAAAAACGCGTTGGCAAAGGTGCGTGGGGCAAGTTTTGCCTTTTTCCCTTACTAAGAAAGCAGCCATTAAAAGCAACAAAGTTAAAATATGCAAAGGACTGAAACTGCTTTTAAATTACCGCCAGAGCATAAAGCCAAATTACTGAAGCGTATTAACAGGATTTACGAAGAGCGAATTCGACTGCATGGACGCAGGAGTTAGAGTAATGCAGAGCAATACCGAGATGACACCGATCAGCGACCAGCGACCAGTAATTTGGCCTTATGCGGAGTAGCTGATGTAAAGGGATTTACAAATGCAGTGGTCACATGGATGTGAAGAAACTGCGGAGGTAATCTTTGGGTGGCTTTTTTATGTACAGGATGTACATATGCGCTCTTTGGCATTGCCTGCAGGGATGCAGGTACTTAGAATTTGTCGGGAACAAAATTCTGCCATGCCACCGCGCTATACCGCACATCCTGTACATATGCGCTCTTTGGCATATATGGACCCACCCCGTTTGCAAAGCATTTTAATCGATGTAAGAGGAAAGTCATTGCTCTCATATATCCGGCCTATTTATGGGAAACTAATCCCTGGCCCCGATGGTTGTTTGCGCTCATAATCCTCATCATCCATACGGCTTCTTTAAAGAGCCAATGCCAAGAACAGGTTTTTTATGAGCCAGTCTGACTTGTCTTACCATCCGATTAATCTACTTCTTGCAACTGACGTAAAAGGTTTTCTTTTGCTTTATTTCTTATGACTAATATCTTCGGTGAATACTCAAACGGCTTGCCTATAAGTATCGCCCTTCGCCATAATTACCCACGCAATCCTAGCGAGTTTGTTCGCGATCGCCACACAAGCCCTGTTATGACCTCGACGGGCTAACAATGCTTGTGCCCATAAGCTAAACCGATCTGATTTCGTCGAGCTGGCTTGAAGTACTGCTCTTGCTCCATGAATGTACAATGTTCTTAAATATGAATTACCTCGTTTACTAATGCCAAGCAAAACCGGTTTTCCTCCAGTAGAATGCTGCCCTGGAACAAGACCAAGCCAAGCGGAAAAATGCCGGCCGTTTACAAAATTTTTACCATTTCCCCCTTCGGCAAAAGTCGCGCTAGCAATAATAGGACCTATACCTAATACTCCTATCAGCCGCTGGCAGGTGCCATTTTCTTTATTGATGGCTTTAATACGCTTTTCACACTTCTTGAATCGATCTTCTATGATAATTAAATCTTCGTACAATTCATTGAACAACTCTCGACTAAGAACGGTTAGTTCATTGTTAGCATCTTCTAAAATGCTGGGTAAATCATTGTGAAAAGCTGACACCCCTTTCTTAATAACGACACCATATTCGGCAAGCAGACCGCGAACCTGATTGACTAGCGCGGTACGAGACTTTTTTATCAACCCTCTCTGGCGATGCAAGTTTTGGATATCTTGTTGTTCAACCGATTTTATGGGAACGAAGCGCATACTCGGTCGCTGAGAGGCTTCCGCTATCGCTTCAGCATCGTTGTAATCATTTTTATTTCCTTTAACGAAAGGCTTCACATACTGAGGTGCTATTAATTTTACTTGGTGCCCCATTGCCATGAACTTCCTGGACCAGTAATTTGCACCTCCGCAAGCTTCCATAACAACAATACTCGGCTCAAGCTTAGCCATATAAGCTAATACTTGATTTCTTTTTAGCTGCTTCTTACCAATGAATCGACCTGTCTTCGTTATGTTAAAAAGATGAAACACTGACTTTGCTATATCTAAACCAATTGTTGTAATATTCATCTGATCCACTCCGCTTTTAAATGAAATATCCAAATTCATTTTGGCCCATCAGAGGCCGATTAGGAAGTGGAGTGGGTCCATACCATTATCCATGCCACCGCGCTATACCGTACATCCTGTACATAAAAAAGCCAGCGAAGCATTTCTGCTCACTGGCTTTTCTGATCTATAAAAGTAGTTTCGAAGTTATAACTTCAATAATACTTTTACGCCACCTGTTACTGCAGACTCATCTACGTAACCGATCGCATTTTTGTCAGCCGATACTTTAGCAATAACCGCTGCATAATCTGCAACTTGTACTGGAGCTTCAGCTTTTCCGGTAAAAACTAGGCGCGCCCAAGCAGATTGTAGCTGGGATTCACTGCGACCTGTCGCCAACTCGTGAAAGGCGATACGACCTGCTTCACCGTTATTCAGTTCAACGATGCTAGCGGTAGTACCGTTACCTAATTTGGTCTTTTTGCCCATGAACAGTTTTTTTACATTCGACTTTGATAGTGAATCAACGCCTGCTGTATTACCGATGACAACCATGCCCGCCATTGCATTAAATGAAAGGATACAAGCGGCTAATAGTGTGATTATTTTTTTCATTGTTATCCCCTTAGAAAATGAAGTCTATGCGTGCAGAAATGACCATTGAGTTACCTTTATAGCTTGAAGAACCTGGTGCATTTGTTGCAACACCGCCATTGGTATCTTTGAAGTCAACGTAAGTGGCATCTAGCTTAAACGCCATATTTTGCTCGAAGTCCCAACGAGAACCTATCGAGTAAGATGCACGCTCGTAGTTTAAGGTATCTAAAGTAGGGCTTGCAGGGCGCTCATCGTTGTCTGTGGTTTCAACCCAGCTAGCGGCGACATATGGCGTAAACTCACCTATACGGTAACCTAATAGACCAGAAACCGAACGGGTATCGGAGAAGTAACCTTCCATTTTCACACTGGTTGTTTCAAGGTTTGCCAGCAAATCGCCGTTGTCGTATTGGATACCTGCAGAGATGAAGGTACCTTTCTTACCTGCCACGCCCAGCGCTGTAGCAACAGCACATGTGGTTGTATCATTACAGGTAGGATCAGCTTTAGCGGTAAAGTAAGAGCCGCGCACTGTCCAATCGTCATAGTTCCAGTTAGATGATAAACCTACCATATTATCTAGCTTAACTTCGCCAATAGTTTTTGAATCATCTTCACTAACCGTAGCAACACCTATTACTGGCTGTAACAGTAAGCTTGAGTTTTCAAACTCGATAGGTATTAATAACTCTACACCGGTATAACCTTTGAGCACGACGTTTTCATAAACTTCTTGAGACGGGCGAAGCATCGGGTACGCATAACCTAGATCAACGTAATCGGAGTAGAAGAAGAGTGGCAGACGCAGCTTACCTGCACGAACCGTGAACGAACCTGCGTCGTAGGCAGCATAAGCCATTTCAAATTTTGGAGTGAAGTCATAACGGCTGTTAGACACAATTTGCGTAACAAACTTAGCGCGCTCGTTAATTTGGAAATCAAACTGTAAACCGCCTAGCGTTTCTTGTTCCCATTCCATGTGCTTATCTGTGTATCCAGCGTAACCAACAGCATTGCTTGCTTGGCCGATACCTACTGAGCCAAAACCACTGATGGATATGTCATCTAAACTGGCAGCATTTGCACCAAACACCGCGAGGGTTAGACAGCTTGCTAGAATCGTTCTTTTCATTCTTAACTCCACTTTTCTTTATGTTTAAATTGTACTTTTGATTTAATTTAGGCGAAAAAATCTACACCCAGGACAACAGGCAAGTGTAGATTTGTTTAATTATTTAACTTTGAAGTGGCTGGTTAGCTCGGTGAGATTAGCGGTAATAACATTGATGTTTTGTGCAACTTTACCTACCTCGTCGACACTGTCTGCAGTGCCTTGCGCCATGCTACGGATGTTGGCCACGATGATTTCTATATCAGCTGAAGAACGCTTTTGCCCTTCTGTTGAATGGGCGATCAGTTCGTTTTTATCACTAATATCAGCCACATCGGAGGTGATACGCTGTAGAGATTGCTCTGCAACCAGAGACTTTTTAACGCAGGCCTCTGCTTTGTTAGCGCTTTCTGTAATGATTTTGGTAGCGGTTCTGGATTGTTCTTGTAATTGCTGTAACACAGATTGAATTTGTTGTGTTGAAGTTTGCGTGCGCAAGGCGAGAGTACGGACTTCATCCGCCACTACCGCAAAGCCACGTCCTTGCTCTCCGGCACGGGCAGCTTCAATGGCAGCATTAAGCGCCAGCAGGTTGGTTTGTTCGGCAATCGAGCTGATGGAATCTAGAATAGAGCCAGCACTCTGGGTATTCGCATCTAACTGCTGAATCACGCTCGCCGCATTTCGTACATCTTCAGTCAATTCCTGAACTGCTGATATGGTGCTCTGCACTTGAGATTCACCGTTGCTTGCTTGCTCTCTTGCACTATTAGCGGAAATTGACGCTTCACTGGCATTGGATGCAATCAAACCTACGGCATCAAACAGCTGTGTCAATGAATGAGACATTTCTTCAATGGACTGATTTTGGCTGTCAGATAGTTTAGTGGTTGATTGGCTAGACTCCACTAAAGTATTGGAGATATTGTCGAGTTTGCTCACGTTCTCAATCGTTTTAGTAACGTTTTGCTGCAATTTATTAATAAACAAATTAAAGGAGTCAACGACAGGTTTAATTTCATCATTTTTGTCGTGAATAATGCGTACCGTTAGGTCACCATCGCCCTCGGCAATTGCGCGCATGTTTTCTGCAAGCAAACCCAGATCACGACGTATTCCTTGAATAACAAAAGCACCCATCAATACCATTAACACCAACACAGACAAGCCTAGTCCCATCATGTAACGGCTGGCTGTCACGTTATCGTTTTGCAGCCCTGTTACAGATTGTTCGAACTCTGCGATGCGCGCCTCGGAGAACTCCGACATTTGCCGAGTTAAAGTAGCCAGTAATTTATTGTTGGCCTCAGCTTGTCGTGCTGCCTTAGAAAGATCCACCCCACCATCGATCATACCTAGCGCAAGGTCATAAGTGTTTCGAAAATAGTTGCCTAGGTTCGATTTAAGCTGTCTTATCTGACCCTTAAGTGCGGGCTGTAGCGTCGCTTGCAAATCAAACTTTTCTTCGATTTCTGCCAGTGTTTGCCGGTTGGTTTCTAAGACCTCTTCATCACCAAGAGTAACGGCAAGGTTAAAACGTTCAGCCAACTGGGAGAGCAGTACTGTATTTAGTGATGCTGAGTTCATCACCGGATAATAAAACTGGTCTATATCGCGAACTTCTTTAGTGTTGTTACTTAAGGTTGAGCCACCTATGGATAAAATGCCGACAAAGCCAAACATCGACAACAAACAAAGTGCAAGTACCTTTCCACGAATGGATAATGAAAACATTTAAGCTTCTCTTTCTTTTCAATTAACTGTATTAAAAATACACAAATTCACTGATCATTATTATTTTATGAAAATAAAGGTTATTTAATGATCACTAAAAACTACATATTCAATCTTGATATTTAGGCATTATTCCTACTAAATAATGTACATTTTTTACCCTATTGCAGTCAATAGCATACAACAAATAACGGTTTCTTTAAACTTAAAACAATAAGTATTGCAAAAGAGACTGTTTTGTGCATTTTTCACTCAAGAAAAATCACATTCACCTGACTTTTTCCAAAATCCCACCTATTGATTGTGTATTATAAATACACTTAATCACATATTACTCACCAATTCATAAACTGTTTATTGCTTGATTTAACTGATTTTTAGACCTTGTTTTATTAACTCAATACTGAAGAACCACGATCATTGTGATTTTTCAAATGAGGCGCCTTAAACTTTAACTTCATTAGTGATCTAGTCACTACTCCCTTATTTCAACCTTCCTCTAAGGACTTATTTAAGTAAGCTCTGCTGCGGTGAAGGTGTATAGTACGCTCTGTATTTTTAACGATATAGACGATTGATATGCCCAATTACTACCTCCATACTGCAAATGCCCAACAGGCGCTAGAAGCTATCGCCAAAGGATTACCCAATGTGCGGATATCCGTTGACCTCAACCTTTCGCAACGTGACTTTCCCCTGCGTGACCAAGAGCTAATACTTGACGAAGAAAATCGACTTTCTATTGGCGAACTAAAACGAATCGTCAAAAAAACCCAACGTATTTACCTCTGTCGCGATGGAGATATGGTGCCGCTTGAAGATCGTACCGCTGGCTACTACAAGCTCGCCCCCACCGCTGGTGCGCCCCTATTAGAGATCAGTGGCGTCAAGATGCATATTTCCAAGGGAACAGACCCCTATATTAGTGCCTCCGAGATGGCAAAGCAGGCAGTAAACCAAGGTGACATGGTACTGGATTGCTGTAGCGGACTTGGCTATGCAGCCATCGCAGCTCACAGGCTTGGCGCAAGGGAGGTCCTCACTATAGAACTTAGCCCTCAAGTCATGGGGCTGCGCGCGCTAAATCCTTGGTCAAACGATTTAGCAAAAGAGGGAATCGTGCAACGCCACGGCAATAGTTTTGAGCTGATCAACACGATGGATGCCGCTTCCTTTGATGCGGTCATTCACGATCCACCGCGTTTTTCCCTCGCCGGGGAGCTCTATAGTGAAGCGTTTTACCGAGAGATATTTCGAGTGCTGCGCCGCAATGGTAAGCTTTTTCACTACACCGGTAACCCACACGTAATAAAGAGAGGCAGCGGTTTTGTCGATGGCGTTATCCGCCGACTCAAAGCAGCGGGCTTTAGACGCATCGAAAAGGTGCCACACTTGATGGGCGTTAGTGCGCAGAAATAATTTGTCCATTTGACGTGGCCAAATTCAGCTGAAACGACGTATTGCCAAGTTATCGGCTAGGGAGCCACTAAGCCCCTGGCTTCTCCATTGCAGCAATCTACCCTCTTTAGACAAGCCAAGTTGGGCGCACTCTTTTTATACACATCTTTCTATGTAATAATTATCATTCTTATTTAGTTTAGTTATTGGAGAATGCATGCAGCTTGATATATATCTGATTCGCGGGCGCGGCCTAAAAGGGGATGAGTTCCAACTCGCCATAGTGAAAAACAAACAGGGCTACTATTATCCAGGGGAATACGACTTAGCGACGCAATATAAAAACATGGATGAACTGAGAGAAATGCTGGCGGACATGGTTAACGTTGATAAAGAGGTATTAGAACTCAGCGAACTCAATCTCTAACATTTTCAAAAAGTAAACAGGGATTTTCCATGAGAATCCCTGCTGTAGTACTTCTTATTTATTTTTATTACTGACTCTTACAGCAGCCATATTACATACAGTCCGACAAAGGTATAAACCGCTGTTGCGAAGATGCAAAGTGCCATAAAGATGCGATTAACACAGGCCTTTTTGACATAGTCAGTACCGATTTGCCAACCCGCTAGCACTGAATTAAGACTGATAATTAACAAAGTGATACTGGTGTAAAGCTTGAACCAAAGCGGCGCAAAAATTCCCTGCCAAGCAGCATATCCCGTATCAGCCATGAGTAATACTTGAACTATAAATACGATTCCCCAGAGCACAATAGATAGATTTGATAGGCGCTGGAACAGCCATTCGCGTTTACCGCTGCGTACCTTTCCCAATATTGTTAAATCCATATCCAAATCCCCCATGCAATGCTTAGCACTACTCCAATAACCATCACTGCTGTTGCGATCTGACTGCCGCTTTCTAACTCTTCAAAATGCCCCATTTCTTGAATAACATGTTTGAGGGTTGCCGCGCCATAATAGCTAAAAGCAGACAGTAGGCCCCAGGCAACAAATTGGCCGATAAAATTATCGGTGACCAGTGCCCGAACGCTGAGGTAACCCTCTTCACTTGCAAGAGATACAAAGATAGCAGGTAAAAAGAAAGCCATACCCACCCACAGCACCACCGCAGATACACGGTGTAAAATTGAGGCATTGGCGGTGATCGGCATCTGGATCGTTCTCAGATCAAGATTCACCGGTCGTTGCTTGTTCATTGCACTTCTCCAACAGGTTTAAATTAAAAGACATTAATATTAATGCAATTGGGAACCATTTTCATTAATATTACTAAAAGGCTGTCAGACTAATCACTAATCTACTGCAAAAAATCAGAATTTGACCCTTTATTCTGCTTTCTCGTTACGATCGTCCAAGCCCGACAGGCTCCTAAATTTTGAAGATGCTCATCCAATTACTCATTCTATTCTGGACACTTAGGCGCTAAGTATGCAGATTATTCACTCAATTCCCGAACAATATCGCGATCAAGTGATATGGCTATACAGTAAAGTATTACGCTGCGGACCTCTAGGTCATACTCTGTGTGAAGACAAATGCTGGCTGCTGCTCGATCAGGTACTAGATCTTAACTATGCTTGGGCTGCTATTGATAAGGGCAGACTATTGGGCTTTGCAGGCTATCAAACACCCCAGGGGAGCTTTACGGGTGCGAGCACACCCGCTCGACTGTATCGCTCCCTAGGATGGCGATGTTTTGCCAAACTGTTACACCGTGATCTTGCCTGCCAGCGCCCATTGCGCAAGGGCTAAATGCTGCATAATGGTTTAGTCGTTGCCGAGCCTTTTAGACAGCTGGGCATTGGGAAATGTTTGCTGCAATCGATGCCACAGCTATGCAAACAACAACAATATCATTGCTTGCGCCTAGGAGGCTGTCCGAGCACTGCGATCGTAGCGAGAGTAAGGTTATTTGAGTCAAATATATCGATCATTTGAGGCGAATAGCGTGTTATTTAACGATAATGAGCGTTAAATTTGGCCCAATAGACTTGGTCGCAGTAGGTCAGCCTGTTCTCGGACAGCTTCCTAGATGCGGCCATTTCCAATGCTAAGGCAATAGCACTGTATCGCTCTTGCGGTTACATCGCTGAAGACATGTTGAATCACCGCACAAATACTTTCATTACCTTAAGACGCCACTTGTTATACATCTTGTATGATTATCAACTTCTAGCAAAAACAACTGCCCATTGATTTTACTAACTCCAAAACACCGACTAATATTAACATGAGCACTCAAGTGAGAATAATTATGCGCATGCCATTAATATTAATGTTTGCCTTTATGTTGCTACCTATTGAGCACTTGTCCGCTAAAGTAAAAATTATTGGCATTGAAATTCCAGGGCTGCATCATCTTGATGGCGCTAGTGGCGCCTACGATAAAATCATCAATGAGAATGTGCTTAAAAGTGCTCAAGCAACACTAGAGGTGCTCCCCCCCGCTAGAGCAGTACTTGAATTCGACAGCTGCCAGAATTGCTGCTTAAGCCCAGTCAATAACAACCCCGAATTTTACGATTTTGTGGGCGCTATTACTCAAACTGAAACCATGAACTATGCCAAGATCTATGTTTTTGTGAAACCGGGTTTCGCAACCATCGATAGAATCTCGGACTTAAAAGATAAAGTGGTCGGCATCAGACATGGTATTAGTTACGGTAAAAGTTTCGATCAGGCGCACTTAAACGTCTATAAAGTGGATCAGTTAGATAAGCTTATCTCGATGATAAATAAAGATCATATTGATGTCTTTGTCTCTTATGCACCAGATATTTTTAAAACCTTCACAACACTAAACATAGCGCCATACCCACATAATGTGGCGCGCCCTATCGCCGTTCACTCAGAAAGAATGGTCTGTCGCGACGTAGATGCAGAATTTATTTTGCAGTTTAACCAACGCCTTAAACAACTAAAAGATTCAGGTGAGCTAAACAAAATATTAGGAGATAGCTTGCTAGTCGAATAAAGCGCCAATTTCCCTTTATCCCTCTCAACCCCCCCCTCCTAGGTAACAACATAAGCTTTGATTAAGCTCAAGTAAGCTAGGATGCGCCTGTACGTTATTTAATCAATTTTGTCGTGTTTATTTTATTCAACTAAAATGGAGTGACATATTATGCCTAATTTAGAGAAAAACCTTAAAATCCCCGAGCCCGCCTTTACCTTATACGATGAATTCGCTCACGGCAGAATTGATCGTAGGAAGTTTATGGCAGGCTTAGGCAAACTTGCAGTCGGTGCTTTAACGGTCAATCTGTTAGTTGAAGCGCTAATGCCTAATTATGCCAAAGCGGAGCAAGTCTCTTTTAATGATCCAGACATCACTGCCAGCTTTCGTGAGTTTCCCTCCCCCCAAGGTCACGGTACCGGCCGTGGTTACTTAGTCACACCTAAAGATAATCAACAGAAAATGCCGGTTATTTTAGTGGTTCACGAAAACCGTGGTATCAACCCCTACATTAAAGATGTCGCACGTCGCTTTGCTAAACAGGGCTTCATCGCCTTTGCTCCAGATGGACTTTTTCCGCTAGGTGGCTACCCAGGCAATGATGAAAAAGGCAAAGAGCTACAGCGCAGTATGGATAAAGGCAAGTTACTACAAGATTTTTTTGCCGCAGCTAACTTTTTAAAAAAGCTCGAAAACAGCAACTCCAAACTAGGAGTCATAGGTTTCTGTTACGGTGGTGGCGTGGTCAATAAAATCGCCACAGAACTTCCCGATGTGATCAATGCAGGCGTGCCCTTTTACGGTTCCGCCCCCGACCTTGAGCAAGTATCGCTAATAAAGGCACCGCTGATGATACAAATGGGCGAGCTAGACAAGCGGATTGCCAAACAATGGGGCGGTTACGAAGCGGCGTTAAAGCAGCACCACAAAGACTATCAAGGTTTCATTTATCAAGGGGCTAGACACGGCTTTCACAATGACTCAACCGCAAGGTTTGATGAGGCGAACGCTTTATTAGCTTGGCAGCGAACCCTGGCGTTTTTTAAATTGCATTTGAGTTAAATAACCAAGAACTGAGCAATGAACATGGGGGGCTAAAATCCCCCTATTTTCTAGATAACAAAGCGACTGGGTAAATACCGCAATACAAACAAAATATAGCGCGTATTAAGGGGAAACTTTCGTTAGTATCCTCTCTTTTTTGTGTTTATTGATTAACGGTAGTAATTGCACACAAAGCACCGAGCAAACCACTAATAAAATCCCCACCACTCCGATAACATTGATGTTATTAGGGACAATGATATCCGGCCACCAACCAATCGCCACGATAATAGCGGTGAAACTAAAGCTAAAAATAGGCGTCAGCGCAACGGTTGCTCCCACTTGCGCCGTAGACCAATATTTCATCGCCTGGGCAAAACATCCGTAGGCAACTAAGGTATTTAACGCGCAGAAAAAAGCGACACTCCACTGACTCACCGACATATGTACAAAGTAGTCAAAATCACTCATCGGCAGCATTATGACGATGCCCGCACCATAGATATATAAAAGCACATTACCCGGGGATAATTTGGTGAATAGGGATTTTTGTAGCAACGCATAACAGGCCCAAGAAAGCGCCGAGAATTGCACCAGTATGACGCCCACCCAGACTTGTTGCTCCCCGCTAGAGTGCCCAAAAGAAGGCTGGAAAAATAACATCATGCCCAGCGCCAAAGTTGCAAAACAGCTCATTTGCAAGGCACTGATACGCTCTTTAAAAAACAACATGCCGCCAAACGCTAAAAAGAACGGCGCGGTTTGAAAGTTCAGCTGTGCGGGCCCGGGAGATAAGTATTCGAGGCAGTAAACAAAGGAGATGTAGTTGATCATCGAAAAACAAGCAGCTGCGGTCAACTTGGCCCAATCGAGCGGTACAAGTTGCTTAAATTGGACTAAATTTCCAGAGAGTTTTTGCAACACCACACTCACCAAAAAAGCCACCAAAAAACGAAACCAGGTTAAGGTAACAGGATCGATAAAACCTGCCGCCAACTTTAAGGCAATTGGTAACATGCCCCAAAAAAACACTGTGGTTGTGGCAAAAATTAATCCCAATTTAAAATTGTAGTTTGTGTCGTCCATAATCTTACAAATCTTTCTCTATTGTGAGTTTGAACGCTAGCTTGCATGAGTTTTATTATATAATCTAATGCATAATTTGCTTTAACCTTATTCGATATTCGAATATCACAAAGGTACCTATATTTTGGTTGCCCTATCACAGCTTGATTTCAAATTACTGCTCTGCCTAAACGCACTGATAGCTCACAAAAACGTCAGTCGCGCCGCTGATGAAATGCACATGAGCCAGCCGTCCATGAGTCGCTCTCTGGCTAAACTAAGAGAATTGTTTAACGACCCATTGTTTGTCAGAACCAGTCACGGCATGGAGCCTACCTCTAGGGCAATGGCGTTATCGCAGCCTTTACAGCGAACTTTAGACCAACTGAGTTCTCTGCTGATCAGCCAAGATTTCTCACCTAAACTCTGTCAAAGAAATTTCAGATTGCACATGAGCAGTTACACTTCTCAAGCACATTTAGCGGCGATCGCCACGGACTTTTACCTCCAAGCGCCTAATGCGCAACTTGAGATAATCGACATTAAAGGCAAGTCTCTACAGCACCATAGCGCCCAAGTTATTGATTTGGCATTAGGTAGTCAGATGACCTATGTGCCTGATTACTTTCATCAGCTATCTGTAGGCGAGGAACAGATGCGCTGTTTTATGAGCGCCACTCATCCGCTGGCAAACGCGGCACTTGATCTGGAGTCTTTTCTGCAATACCCCCATGCCGTGGTATCCCTTGGCGGAGGCCCCAACTTGCCTCTAGAGAGTCAGCTGAACGCTTTAGGAAAATCCCGTAAAGTGGGCTTTCGGACACCGCATTACCTCAGCGCACTGGAAGTGGTCAGTAATACACAAATGTTATTCAATACCTCGCCCATCGTCCCTCAGGGCTTTGCCCGACACTTCAATTTAGTGGCTAAAAAAATACCTCTCAAAATGCCGGTCTCTCGCTATTATTTAAGCTGGCCACCGACCTTGCATAAAGACCCTGCCCACCAGTGGCTAAGGGAGCTTTGTGCGAAGGCAATCCGGGCCAACTTGCACGCGCTTTGAGAGAGGAATATAACCACCGAAGCCTGTGGTGGGATGTTAATCGCTACTAGTTTGAGTATTTTTGCCAAATAAAACCTGAAACTTTAGCCCCCATTATTATCTCATCAAAGATATTGTTAGCCGAATACTGAGCGCCTTGAGCGGCCCCCATGCAGACCAATAATGGCAGCAAATGCTCTTCTCGAGGCTGAGCAAAACGTGCCTGTGGCGCCTGCGCCCAATTGATAATCTGCTCATCGGGATCTTGTAGTGCCTGAGCATGCCCCAGTACCGCCTTATTCAACCATTGATCAAACGCTTGACTCTTTTGCAGCGTGATTGAGTTCTTGCTCGACATGTTCTGCATTAATGCCTGCAAGTTATGAAAAGAAAACCCAGAGCCAATAATAAGCACACCTTGAGCCGCTAAGCTGGCAATGGCAATACCTATGTCCAGATGTTGTTGCGGATCTAAGCTACTCACTAAGGAGAGCTGTACCACCGGTATTGCCGCATCGGGGTAGATTAGTTTTAAAGGTACGAAGGTACCGTGATCAAAACCACGAGTTTCATCCAATGCGCCCTCAATGCCGTGCTGTTGCAATAATCGCTGTATTTGTTGCGCCAGCTCAGGGTCGCCTGGTGCCGGGTATTGAATTTCATAACTCTCCTGTGGGAAACCCGAGTAGTCGTACAGCATGCTCGGGGCGGCTGCACTGGAAAGCGTGGTGACACTCTCTTCCCAATGGGCACTTATCATCAGTATCGCAGTAGGTTTACTCGGTAACTGTGCCAAATATGTTTTTTCTATATTGGTTAAAAACTGCGTCAAGCTGCGATGGTTTGGCTCACCTAATAACGGCATTGGACCGCCGCCGTGAGGCACAAATATAATCGGCATTTGTTGATTGTTAGCTGTCATTTTATTCGCCTGTATTTTACATGGATGATTGGCACCAGGAGCACTGGTACCAGTGCTATTCTCGGTTTAGTGTATTGCCACCAAAATGCTATCGCGCTTGCGACTTACAAATGTGACACTCGCTAATACCGCCAACACAACAGCAGGTACAGCCATGCCTATGGGATCAAAGGCAAGATGGTAACCAATAGCGCCCAGCATGATTAGTGTTAAGCCCAAAGCTGCTAATGCACTCCATTTTCTAACCAGCAATCCCACAGCACCGGCAATTTCACAAGCGCCAATAAAATAACCAAACCAACTAGGAAGCCCCATATTGGCAAAAGACTGATGCAGCATCTCTACACCCATTAATTTACCGGTACCAGCTGCGCCTACGGCCGCTGCCAGTAACACAATAACAACCCAGGTTGCGATGATTTTAAATTTAGTCATGATCTATCCCTATCAAATTAAGTTAATTCTTAATGTTGAAACAAGTATAGCCACCACCTAAATAAATTAAAATCTAATAAAAATTGATAACTTGTTAATAATTACTTAACTAGATTACCAATACATATTAGAGTAATTAAAATTAGTCGGGTCCAAGTTCAAGGGAGAGCTTATGACGCTGGAACAGTTAAAGATGTTAAAGATGGTTGCACAAGAGGGCAGCCTTAAAGCGGCGAGCGAGCGGCTTTTTAAAACGCAAGCGGCACTGAGTCAAGGGATCAAACAACTTGAAATACAGCTGGGCATTCAACTATTTGATCGCCAAAAGTACCGCTTATCACTCACCTCACAAGGCCAGCAGATTTATCAACGGGCACTCAAATTACTCGATCAAGCGGCGGAGATAGAAATGCTCTCTCACCACTTTATGACCGGTCATGAGGCGAGCATTACCTTAGCTTTTGAAGGCTCGTTTGACTTAACTAAAATTTTACCCATTTTAGAAGACATCCAAAACCGGTTTCCTCAAACACAGATAATCCTGCAGCAAGAGTACATCACCGGCGCCTTTGATGCGCTCGAAAAAGGCAATACCGATTTAGTTATCACACCCGCTGACGGGCTTAGAATTATTGCGCACAAATTTGAAACCATCGCGCTTTATACAGGCCAGATGATTAATGTCGCGGCGCCAAAACTACTAGAGCGCCACCCAAAATTATGCAGTGCGCAGGAGCTGGAAAAAGAGTACCAAATTGTGGTTCAAGATTCTGGTACAGGCACCAAAGGGCTCACTATAGGTGTTAAAGAAGGTCAACGATGCTGGTACGTTAATGATTTAGCGACAAAAAAAATGCTGACGTTAAGCGGCATGGGCTGGGGCAGATTACCTAGTTATTTAGTGGATCAAGAGCTAACAAGCGGTGCTTTAAAAAGATTGAATTTTCAAGATGCGCAGAACGAGCTAGAAATTACTTATTACGCAATAAAACAGCGAAATAGATTATTAGGACCGGTAGCGAGTCAATTTTGGCAGAGCTTAAGTTTGTTAGCCGCTAATATTGAAAGCGAGTGATGCAGGCTTTTATCTGGGGAGAAATTGATATTGGAAGATAACACAAATGGTGGTGGGGGGTGGATTCGAACCACCGAAGCTTTCGCGTCAGATTTACAGTCTGATCCCTTTGGCCACTCGGGAACCCCACCGCACAGAATATTTAAATCATTAAAAATTTAATGATAGGTTAGAAGGCCATCCAACTTAAAATATTTTTATTGCGTCTCAACTCGTTCGTCGAGGGCGCGAATATTAGTGATATCCGCATCGATTGTAAATAGTTTTTTATCAATATTGTCATTTACGCACATTATCAGCGTTATTTTAGCTAATAAGACGATCAGCAGTCAGTTTTGATTGGCGTTGGTTACTTTTATCGGCGCTCATTATTAACCACCAAGGCATAATGAAGCGCTCTATTGCAAAAGGATCAATCATTCTGCGCGTAGTTTAAACTTAGATAACATTATTTTTAAATGCTCTGCTTGAGTAGACAGCTGCTCAGCGGAGGCTGCACTGGTTAACGCCGCCTCACTATTTTTTTGAGTGATACCGTCTATCTCGCTAATGCCTTTGTTTATTTCCTCCGCTCCCACCGCCTGCTCGTTACTCGCATTAGCTATTTCATTAACCAGCTCTGAAGTCGTGCCTATATGCTCGAAGATAAGCTGCAAACTCTCTGCTGTTTCAGCCGCTATCGCGCTACCGTGCACGGTTTTATTCACCGATAGTTCAATCAATTTTGATGTTTCTTCAGCGGCGATAGTACTACGTGCTGCTAAGTTACGTACTTCTTCAGCCACCACCGCAAAGCCTCTACCTTGCTCGCCTGCTCTCGCGGCCTCGATGGCAGCATTGAGGGCCAGTAGGTTGGTTTGCGCCGCTATCTCATCAATGGTGGTAATAAACTGTGATATTTTTTGACTAGAATCGGTAATCTCGGCCATGGCACTCACCATCAAGTTCATTTTTTCACTGCCCCTTTTTGATTCACTCTGCGCTTGAGACACAAGTTCATTGGCTTGATTGGCATTTTTGGCGTTGTCGTTGATCTGATAGGTTAACTCGTTTAATGAGGAGGATATATTGACTAAGTTCTCCGCTTGGGTGCTCGCCCCTTTTGACAGCAATGAGCTGCCCTCAGAGACACTGACGCTGCCCTGAGAAATTTCGTTACTGGCTATTTGAGTCTGCCCTAAAACTTCGTTCAGATTGTCGGTCATTTTTTGTAATGCCAACCCTAAAGTATCTTTTTCAGAGGCTAGGTTTACCTTGTGATTTAATTCACCGGCGGCAATTTTTTGCGCCAAATCCGCTTTCTCTTGTAAGTAGTTCACCATGTTTTTCATCTCGGCAAATATACCTTGCTCCGGCTCTTCACTCGTCAGCGTCATTGACAAGTCGCCAGAGGCCACCGTCTTGGCAATTTCAGCGATATAGTTAGGTTCTCCACCGAGTAGACTCATCACGTGACGGGTTAGATACAACGCAAAAGCCGCACCAAAGATGATGGCAAATACCGTTCCGAATATGCTCGTATTGATCACCGCAGATTCAGTTTTATCTAATGATTCATTGCGCGCGACCATTAAAATGCGCTCTCGTTCTTTAAAGGTTTTAATCTGTTGACGAAATTTATCGAAATATACTTTACCTTTTGCCTGGCCCACCACATCAGCCATATCATCCATGGTTTTAGAATCGCCTATTTTACGACGCAATGAAATCTGCTCTTCGACCACTAACTCTATCCATTGATCTATGGTTTGCTTGCTCTGCTTTAACAAAGTTACTTGAGCGGGATTATCAGAAACCGTTTTCATTAACACATTGATCAATTGGTTAAACTTAATTTTACCGCCCGTATATGGTTCCAAAAATTGATCTTGACCCGCTAATAAAAAACCGCGCATGCCTGTTTCCATATCTACCGCGGCTGCCACGATGGCCTGCGCCTGGGCAATGACTTTATAAGTATGCTCCACCCAACCTGTCAGTTTTTTCAGTTCGTTAATATCAGTACTTGTTTTTGCCTTTGCTTGACGCTTTTGCATCAGTGC
This sequence comes from Oceanospirillaceae bacterium, assembly GCA_013215375.1. GTDB lineage: Bacteria > Pseudomonadota > Gammaproteobacteria > Pseudomonadales > Balneatricaceae > Rs1. The sequence continues at coordinate 27,035 of JABSRB010000056.1, forward strand.
CGATTCACGATCGATAAAGAGCTGTAACTGCCCTCTAAATTTATCGAAGTACTGCTTGCCTTTGGCCTGTTTAATCACGTCTGACATATCATTCATCGTTTTCGCATCGCCAATACTTGTCCTCAGCAAGATCACAGGCTCGGTTACTTGTCTTTGCCATTCAGCGATGGTGCTGGAAATATCTGTAAGCAACTGCACTTGCTGTGGATTATCAGAAACTGTCTCAGAGAGCGACGTTAGCAGTGATTCAAAGGTCTTTTTACCATTCTTATAAGGGTTTAAAAACTCCTCTTTACCTGCCAGTAAATATCCTCGCATGCCCGTTTCCATATCCACCGCCGCCGCTTCAATACTTGATGCCTGAGCGAGTACTTTGTGAGTATGGTCTACGGATTGGAAATTACTGACGAGTGATTTAACACTAAAGAAAACCACCATAGCGATTAATAACATTAGAGTGAGTATGAGCCCATAACCCAATAACAGTTTGGTTTTAAAGTTTAATCTATTTAACATTGTCATCTCTCCCTGAGATTTAATTATCGGTTAGAAAAAACCAATATAGATAGAGTAGGCTAGGGTACACTTGGATTCAAACAAATAGTGATAAGTAGTTTTATAGAAAACTCAATGATTAATTAATAACATTCTTAAACAGAATGTTTTTGACAAAATAAAATCAAAAACGGTATAAATATAGTTAAAATACTCATATCCAATAAAACAATATAATAAATTCTAACATTTTATAATTTAAAAAATAAAAATAATCAACATACTATCAAATACTTACATTATTATTATTATCATCGTATTAAACAAAAATACTCTTAGTTAATTAAAAATAAGAACTTAAGATTAAATGCATTTAAATTAACAACAAATTAATAGAAAATTAACTTAAAATGAATATTTATTCGGCTATATTTTAACATGAAATATTGTTTTTTTCTTTATAACAATACTATCTTTCATTAAATAAGAAATATTATTAAAGCAAATTTCGATATTAATAAGATTCTTCTTAGTACTTATTTCAATATATTCAAGTAATATTCTAATACCATTTAATCTTATTATTATCATTTATTTAGATTCGATTTTTTATATTTATATAATCATTATTCTCCATTATTTTATAACCAGTGATTGTTTTTTAAAGGTTAATATCTTCCCTAAAGAAGGCGTTATCAAATAGACACTTTGAATACAAAGCCTTAAAACCATCAAACCGCACCAAGGTAGGAAGCTGATCACAATTGTAGTGAATTTATTCCAACAATAACCGCCAAAATGGAATACTGTTGGGAAAGTACCCAATAAATCCAGAATACTCCTGTAGGACATCCATCCTGTATTTGTTACTTGTTAGCTACAGATGGATCGTTAAGAGAGCAATGCCATGCACAAAGAAAATAAGGGAATAATATTTGGCCTACTAGGCGTCTGCGGCTTTGGCCTGACCCTACCCGCTACAAGGGTAGTTATCCCTTATATTGATCCCATCTTTCTCGGTTTAGGCAGAGCTGTATTAGCCGCTTTATTTGCCATAGCCCTACTGCTTTGGTTTCGTCAAAAATTGCCCACTTTGGTACAAATAAAAAAACTTGCGATCGTCGCCCTTGGTGTTGTGGTCATTTTTCCAGTGTTGTCGTCATGGGCAATGCAATATGTACCCGCGTCTCATGGTGGAGTGGTATTAGGGATTTTACCACTGGCAACCGCCGTCGCCGGTGCGCTTATCGCTAATGAAAGACCTAGCCTCCCCTTTTGGCTAGTGAGCATTGCAGGCAGTTCTTTAGTTGTTCTGTACGCCCTCTTGCAGGGCTCTGGCAGTATTCATATCGCAGATTTAGCGTTGCTTGGAGCTATTTTAGCAGCAGCCGTTGCCTATGCAGTCGGTGGTAAACTCTCCAGTGAATTAGGAGGCTGGCAAGTCATTTGTTGGGCGCTGGCATTAGCACTGCCCTTTATTATCGTGCCAGCCATCTACACCGCCCCTGAATCATTGATCGATATTCCCATTAGCGGTTATTTGAGTTTTGTCTACTTGGCCTTAGTCAGTCAATTGTTGGCCTTTTTTGTCTGGTATAAAGGACTCGCGCTCGGAGGCATCGCCAGAGTAAGTCAAACGCAGCTGCTACAACCTTTTATCACCCTGCTCGCAGCTGTCTTTTTTCTGCATGAGACCATAGATGCACAGACCTTAATCTTTATCTTGTTAGTTGTATGCTCGGTATGGTTGGGAAAAAAAATGCCTATCAAGGAAAAATCGACAGAGATCACTGAGGGAAATCACACCTAGGCTACTACCCCATCAATCTATGCAGATCAAATGATAGTCTGCTTGTAGGCTGCCATACTGGAGAAGTATTAAATGGCATCATCTGAAAACAGCCTATTTCTGCAAAATAGGAACGTCAAAAGGACTGTACCTTAAGTACAATACCCCGCTTGTTCATTTTACATTAATATATCGTTTGATTTTATTTCAGACGATGGAGCATTAATTGATGAGCAACCCCTATACGAGAGAAGCACTGACTTTAAAAAGTGCGTTTACTACTATCTCATCGATTGAAATACCTACCCAATCGCCCACTTATGCATCATTAAATTTTCATCAGCTTATTACCCAACACACTTCTATTGAATTCCCTCAGGGAAATAATTTAAAGCAGAAAATTAACTGGGCGAGCAACACTTTTTCTCATTTGGTTAGTAGTGACGATTATGGACAACAGCCAAAAAATAAATTAAAGGCTTGGATAAAGTGGAAAAAGTTAATCTCAGCCGCTCTCGTGGAAGAATTACATGAACGGGAAGGTGAAGCCGAGTTATCTATTAATCCAACACCGCCAACAGTTGAAATAACTCCAGAGGTTTCGGTAAATCCCGCACCTCCGACTATTGAAATCGTTCCAGAGATTTCAGTGAATCCAGCACCACCAGTTATTGAAGCCGTTCCAGAGATTTCAG
>JABSRB010000057.1 GCA_013215375.1 Oceanospirillaceae bacterium
AAGGGCGTAATTTTATGCAATTATTGGCACGAATACCAGCAGATTCCCGATGATATTTAAGGCAGTGTAAACAAATGTAAAGTGACTGGTAGGGTGAGCTGTTAAGACCCATAATGAATTAAAGCTAGCAGAGAGCTATAAGCTAAAAGAAAGCGATGAGCTAAAAGCTAAATATTTTGATTCTATGATTTTCTCTGTGTAGCGAAGCGCCTCTGTGTACTCTGTGGTGATATTCTTTAAAAGACTTTTTCACCACAGAGGTCACAGAGAACACGGAGGAAAGATTTAAAAGATTAAGCTAAAAGCTAAAAGAAATGCGTTGACGTAACTTTATGTCAGGGCTGTACTTTATTGCTCACAGCTCACAGCTCACAGCTCACAGCTCACAGCTCACAGCTCACAGCTTCAAGACCAAAGACTAATGAGAGAACAATAATAATATGCCAAAACAATTCGTTATAAAGTTTTTATCCTTACTGGTATTAGGGATGCTCGGGAGTAATAGCTGGGCGCTTAGTGTTGAGGATAATAAACATTTACTGTTACGGGCAGGATTTGGTGCTAAGCCCTCCTTATTAAATGAATTAGAAAATTTAAATCGAACCCAGGCGATAAAGTATTTACTGGATGAAAAAAGTCAGTTTGCCAAAGTACCGAGTTGCGTTAACAACAAAATTCCGACCAGGAAAATGCGTAAAGCTTATTCGAAAGATCAGAAAAAAGCTGCGCAAAAGGCTAATCGACAATGTGCGCGTTCATTAAAGGCTTGGTATCTAGCGCAGCTAATTGAATCCGATGCGGTGCTAGCCAACCAAATGAACTTGCTCTGGCACAATCATTTCACCAGCTCGTTAAAAAAAGTCAAATCGGTGCAACTTATTTACCGCCAGCATCAAACGATTAAGCAACATGCACTTGGAGATTTTTCAGCGCTTTTAATGGCGATGGTGAAAGACCCTGCGATGCTGATTTATTTGGATAATGTCAATAATACCAAGGCAAAACCGAATGAAAATTTAGGGCGTGAGCTATTGGAGCTGTTTAGCTTAGGGGAGGGAAACTACGGCGAAGCGGATATTGTCAGTGCCTCGAAAGCGTTAACAGGACTCGGTATTGATCCTGTGAAATACCAAAGCATAGTACGCAAAAAAAGGCATGATAACAGCGTCAAACAAATTTTTGATGGTACTAAAATTCGCAGTGCTGACGATTTAGTCGCCGCTATCTTAGCCCAGCCGCAAACTGCGAATTACATTGTAACAGTGATTTGGCAGCACTTTATTAGTCAGGAAGATCCCGCGCAAATACAGCAGTTGGCTAAAACATTTTCCAAGGACTGGAATATTAAAGCGCTGCTGGGGAAAATATTAAATAGCGAGCAATTTTGGCGCGATCAAGGCCAGATGTTTAAGTCTCCGCTAGAGTTAGTGGCAGGCAGTGCGCAGCTGTTTCAAGGTTTAAAAATTCCGAACAAGCGCATGCTCGGTTTAATGAATCAAATGGGGCAAAACTTATTTGATCCGCCCAATGTGAAAGGTTGGCCGAAAGGGAAAGACTGGCTGGATGAAAATAAGTTAGTGATTAGAATGAATTTATCCAACCAGTTGGCGCGAGCGATCAGTTCAAACATGGCAGTGATGGGGGCTCCCTACTGCACCGGCAACAAGATTACAGCGCTGAGTGCTTTGCCACTACCGCCACCCAGTGAGAGCAACAATGCTATGAGCAGTAGCTGTCAAAAACAATTGGCAAAAATAGTCACCGCTCCCAGCTGGCAGCTTAAATAGAGGTTTGATCAATGAAGCGTAGAGATTTTTTGAATTTGGGTGGCTGTGCCGCAACCGCCGCATTGGCATCGGGTATTCCTGGATTAAGTTTGGCCGCAGGTACTAAGATGCCGGTGTTGATTTTGATCGAGCTAAATGGCGGTAATGATAGCCATAATACGGTGCTAGACCTCAACCAGTTAAGTGTATATAAACAGCTGCGTCCGCAGTTGGGTTTAGCCCAAGATGAGCGAGTGAATTTGGATAAAAACTTTGCACTGCATCGCTCCCTAGCGGGTTTTAAAGACCCTTGGAAAAGTGGTGAGTTGGCTTTAGTGCATGGTCTTGGTTATCCGCAGGCCAATAAATCTCATTTTCGCTCCATAGAAATATGGGATATGGCATCCGCTCACGATGAATATTTAACGGCGGGATGGCTGGCCAATGTATTGCCCAAAATTTCCAAAAGTGAAATCGATGCATTAATTTTTGGCCGCAACGGCAGTGCTTTTGCAGGCGGGGCCACCTCGCACATCCAGCTCGATAATTTGCAGTCTTACTTTAAAAAAGTGAAAGGGGTTAAAGGCCAGCAACAAAGGGCCGCCAATAGCGCTCTGCAACATTTGCTGGGTTTGAATCAGACTATTGTAGATTCTAAAGCGTTGTTAATGCGGGGGTTAGCCAAAGAGGTAAAACTTAAAACTGAGTTTCCAAAAAATCCATTTGGCAGGCAGATGGCAGACATTGCAAAAGTGATCTGCATGGATTTACAAATACCAGCCTTCAAAATAGCACTGGGTAGTTTTGATACTCACAAATCACAAAAGGGCAAACACCAACAGTTACTTAAACAACTAGCTGATGGCATGCTGGCATTGCGCGCTGAGTTAATAGCCTCAGGTCATTGGAATGATGTATTGATGATGACCTATTCTGAATTTGGCCGTCGTGCGGCGCAAAATGGCTCAGGCGGCTCGGACCACGGTACCGCAGCGAGTCATTTTTTGCTGGGAGGGCGAGTGCGTGGTGGGCACTTCGGCGCTTATCCTTCTCTGAGTGAATTAGTAGATCGCGATGTCATGTACAGCACCGATTTTAGAGCGGTGTATCAATCTGTGGTGCGCCAGTGGTGGGGGCAGCCGCAGTTTAGTTTAAGTTCAGGACTAGACGATCTAAAGCTTATCCATGTTTAAGATGGGTTATGCACTATACTGCTATTATTATACTGCGCTATAATCGCAAAAATATTAATAATATCAGTATATTCGAGACATGAACTTAATGAAAATGCAGTACCAAAAAGATCTAAATATCGCCCGATTTACCTGTAGCGCCCTATTGGCGATTGCTATGCTGGGTGCCTCTGTACAGGCAAGTGCATTTGAATGTTCTATTTTTGAGGGTAAAACCAATGAAATTCCCTCATTTACCACCGAGATCGCCGAGCTTAAAAACATGGAAGAAAGCGGGCGACATGTAAAAGTATTAGTACCAGTACAAGGTCCTGTTCAGGAGTTTGATCTCGCAATTTATGTCACTAGCGGTGACACTAAGGCTGAAGTTAAGCAGAAGCTAGAGCGGGTTGCTGGCGGTACGGTGGTGTATATCGATTTGTTTCCTATCGAGAAACGCTATGAAATTCGCATGGGAATACTGACTACTAATCCCGCGCAAGTGATTAAACCGACGGTATACGCTAATTTTCATTACAACAATCAGCACAATGAAATTTACGATTTACAGAGTAAAATAGCGGTTTTTTGCAACAGCTCTAAAACATCATAATATATTCGTTAGATTATAGTTCTGGGTAGCTGGCTTTCTCCCGCTACCCGCTACCCGCTACCGCATTAATCCTTATCTAGATTAATCACGATTTCCTGTAATTTTCCCGCACTAAATGCCTGCCAATGTTTATCTATGTCGCTCATCTCGTCTTTTATCCAAGCGTGAAAATTTTTAATTTTACTGTATTGAAAGTGATTTTCTGGGGCGACTAAGTAATAGGAATAGCCTGACTGGAAGTAAAACGGCAGCAGGCAAATGAGCTGCCCTCTCTCGAGTAATTCATAGATTAGACTAAACCTTAACAGGGACATCCCCTGCCTGCCCAGCAGTGGCTCTATTAACATTGTAGAATCGCCCACGTGTAATTTTGAGGGGTTGGTGGTTAAAGGTAATCCTACCTTTTGCATGAAAGGGCGCCAAGCTTGCTCTACATCTACCCCTTCATCTGTCAGTAAGGGGATATTCTGCAATTGCTCTGCAATAGGTAAGTTGGGATCAATAAGCTTAGGGTGGCACACAGGGAGTAGATAATCGTGATGCAATAAATGCGATTGATAGCCTGGGTAGTTACCGCGCCCATATCTTATGGCTAGATCTAAGTTAGCTTCGCTGAAAGATTCCAATTTCAAAGAGGGTGAAATCCGTAGACTGATTCCAGGGTTTTTCTCCTGAAAATTGACCAATTTTGGCATCAGCCAGCGACTGGCAAACGATGGCAATGTGGTAATGACTAATAAGTCCGGGTTGGGATCATCGCCTAAACTGGCGAATCCCTCCTCAAATGCCTCAAAGCCTTTTTCTACGTAGGGCAGCAGCTTCTTTCCTTCTTCAGTGAGTATCACTTCGCGGTTTAAGCGTTGAAAAAGTTTGATATTGAGGCTGCCTTCCAGACTTTTTATCTGTTGGCTAACCGCCGCTTGAGTAACAAATAGGTCTGCAGCGGTGGTTTTAAAACTTAAGGTTTTCGCGGCGCTGCGAAAAAATCTGAGTGCGGTCAGTGGGATACGTCTAGACATAATCAGTTAACTTTATCTTAAGTGAAGAAAGTTTTTATCGTTTGTCAGTATCGGATAAATAGATAAAAATAGCTACATCAAGCAGCAAAATTGATTAAAAGGAGAAAGTGAATGAACTATATCAACGCAGACTTAAGAAAAAATAACTTATCAGCAGAAGTTGCTGACAGTATTGCCCATGCCGTATCTGGCATTAAATCAATGCTTCTCAGTGCTCAGGAAAATATGAAGACTAGCAATAAAAAACTTCATATTATCGATGCTAAAGAGTACTACCAAAAAGCACCGGTACGCACTAGTGTCTCTGTGAGTATTGAAAGAGAGCTGATCGCCGGTGGTAACGCATGGTAGGCCAAATTAACCCCGCCAATAAGTTGGTGGGGTTAATATTTAAGCTAAAAGCTAAAAGCTAAAAGCTAAAAGCTAAAAATCGCATGACAGTATTTGAGATTTTGCCATTAGACGACGTTTAAGCTAATGCTCCAAAAACTAATGCTTAAAAATGACAGTAAAGTAGTGGCCAGCAAAGCGGCTGCACAACGCTCAGAAATACCGTATTGAGCGCCGATAATAGGGTAGATGCTCATCATCGGCATGCAGGCTAATAAAATAGCGGACTGCTGATAGACCACTGGCATGTCTGGACTTGCCAATATAAATAAAGCCATTAAAGCCGGGTGAATAAACAACTTCCCCAGTGCTATTTGCGTGATATCTAATTTCATACCATTAATCTGTAATCCAACCAGTGAACCGCCTATGGCGAATAGCGCCAGTGGGCCGCTAGTGTTGCCAAACATATCTATTACACTGAGGATGACTCCAGGTGCTTGCAGGCTAAAAGCGGAGTAACAGATGCCCGTAATAATTCCCCATATCATCGGATTTTTGAATACCCGTAAAATAGACTGTCGGATAGAGCGTAACACTGTGCTGCTGGCGGATGTAGATGAGGCGATGGCCAGTGCGATGGGTAACATGATGGCGTTTTCTACCATTAGCGTTAAGGCAACGGGCACAATAGTCGTCACTCCCAATAGCTGAAATACAATGGGATAACCAATATAAGCGCTGTTAGAGAAGCTACTGCCCATGGCCATTACTGTGCTAATCGCTAAATTTTTTCTCCGGATGTAAAAACTGAAGAAGATGCCAATTAAGAGTGTTGCCAGCGAGGCGAAAAAGTAAATGGCGATATAGTCTCGCTGGAATATCTCGGCAATTGAGCGCTCTGCCAGCGCTTTAAATAACATGCAGGGCAGGGCGATGTTGATTACATACAAGCCTAGATAACGAATGCCCTCTCTGGGAACTAGTTGGTACTTAGTCGCGGCAAAGCCTACCCCTATTGCCATAAAAAGCGGCGTGAGAATTTCTAAAAAGCCAATGAGTTTTGCTAAAGATAGCATTCGAATTTATTTCTCTAGAATTGTGCATAAAGCGGGTTTTAGGATGAAGGTGGCACAGTGTGTAAACAATTAATTGATACAGGGGAAAAAAGAACCGCCGCAAAGGAGTTTTGGCGGTCCATAAAGGGTCTTACCTATTGAGGTTTAGTGGGCTATCGAGTCGCGAAAGTAAGCGCTGAATCGCCAAATTCTGGGTTATTTGTCAAAACCATAAAGTCTTGCAGGGTTTTCGACAAAAATTTGCTCAAGTACTTTTTGGTTGGGAATCCAGCTGCAAACAGTATCTAAAAGCGTCGCATCACAAGGGGTATTATCAGGGCTTGATGATGAGACATGCGGCCAATTTGATCCCCACAGAACACGCTCAGGTGCATGTTTGATGATAACCTTGGCGATGTCGGCTACATCTGTATAATTTGGGTAGCCTGCTGTTGAGCTCTCATAACAAGCGGCGAGTTTAAAGTAGCAGTTGCCTTTATCAATCATTTTAAGCACTTGCTTAAGCTCCGGGCCATCAACACTGATCGATTCAAAGAATTTTCCATGATGATCAAAGACATAATTTCCTTGAATCTGGTTGAGCAAAGGTGTGTGCTCGGCGAGTTGGTTGCCATCAAATTGCACTATTAAGCTCCAATCTAAAGGTTGTATCAGCTGATTGACCGCCAGCATATCCTTTAGCCTAGTAGCGCCACCTAAATTCATGATTCTAGCACCGCGAACGCCGCTGTTGTGATAGCTTTCCAACGTTTTTTCTGCAGTGTCTGGTCTAATGCAGGCGATGCCTCGGCTGCTATCTCCGAACTGGGACAACGCGTATAGAAGGCTGTCATTGTTAGTCTGGTGAGCATTAGAGTTTGTGACAATGACCCGCTCTAACCCCAGCCATTTTTGTACTTCTCTATACTCTTTTACGCTCGCAAAGTCGGATGGGCAGTCAGGGCCTCCCGGTTGCGAGGGGAAATCGCGGTGGTAGATATGAATATGGCTGTCAGTACTACCCGCAGGTAACTTGGTCTGTGGCGCGTCGCCACTGATTTTACGTGTCATGTTCGTTCCCGTTATGTCTATGGTTTGGGTGCAAATTCGGCCAGCTTTTCACGGATGATAGTCACTCCTAAGCCCGGGCCATTAGGTACTTTTATAATGCCCTGATGATGGGTGATGGGCTCTTCTACAATCGCGCTTCTAAAAGGATTGTGAGTCTGGTCGAATTCAAAATGCGCTGATCTCGCCTCGTGGGCATTTGGGGCAGGTGGAATAATCGCGTGAAAATGCAAACCTGCGGCCATGGCAATGTTAGTACCCCATACATGCGGAACTAGTCGCACATGGTGTATATCGGCTAAAGTGATGATTTTGCGCGCTTCTGTTAATCCGCCAACGCCACATACATCCGGTTGTATAATGTCGACACACTGTTGTTTAAGTGCTTCGTTTATTCCCCAGCGGCTGTGCCATGTCTCGCCACCTGCAACAGGTAATGGCTGGCGATTACGCAATTCGCGATAGTTGTTTAAAGCCTCAGGTACGACAGGCTCTTCAAACCACTCGATATCGTACTGAGCGGCTATGTTACCAATCTTGATTGCATCCGATAAATCGTAGCCGTGATTGGCATCAATCATCAGCATGATATTTGGGCCAATGGCTTCGCGTACCGCTTTAATGGAGGCTATATCGGTGGCCATGCCAAAGCCTATTTTAATTTTTAGCGCTTTAAAGCCCTGCTCGACATAGCCGGTTATCTCTTCAACCAAACTCTGCACGCGATCACGGCTCGGGTCGCGGAAGCCGCCTGTAGCATAAGCGGGGATTTGTGTGCGATAGGCGCCACCAAGTAGCTGATAAATAGGCTGGTCGTAAAATTTACCGCTCAAATCCCACAGGGCAATGTCGATGCCACTTATCGCGGTTAAAGTCGCGCCGCGCTGGCCTTGGTCACGGAATTGGCTGTATAGCTCGTTCCAGATAGGCTCTATGTCTAATGCTGATTTTCCGATAAGTAACGGTGTCATCATTTTTACAATAGCGACATTGATATCGGCGGGGCCCAAGCATTCTCCCCAGCCTATTAAACCATTATCACAGACGATCTCGACCAACATGTGGCGGCGACTATGAAAGGTTGAAAAAGCGGATTGAAAAGGCTTTTCTAAATCGTGATGTAGAAGGTGGGTATGGACAGCAGTAATTAACATAGGTGCTCTCTGGTGTTAAATGGAGTGGGCGGGAGCGATTCAGTGCCCCCGCACATTAGGCTAATGGTCTTAGCTATATTTTTTAACAACATCTTGTAACATTTCTAGCTCTTCACCGGTTAAATCCGTTAGCGGTGAGCGAACAGGGCCTGGATCGCGGCCAATCACACGCAAACCAGCTTTAACGATAGAGACTGGGTAGCCGTTTTCACGATCGCGAATTTTGGCGAAGGGGTAGAAGAAGTCCTTCAGTACTTTTTCCATGTAGACATTGTCTTTGTTGCGCATTGCCTGGAAAAACTCTAGTGCCATTTCAGGTACGAAGTTAAACACCGCAGATGAATAAGTCGTTACGCCCATCGCATCGTATGCTTGTGCAAACATTTCATGGGTCGGCATGCCGCCGATATAGACTAGTCTGTCACCGATCAGGGAAGTGATCTCACGTACAGTGTTGATGTCGCCAGTGCCGTCTTTAAAACCGATAAGGTTGGGGCAAGCATCTGCAAGGCGTTGTACGGTTGCCGCTTTAACCACAGAGTTAGCACGGTTGTAAATAATGACGCCAATATCAATGCTGTCACAAACGGCCTTGATATGGTTGAACAATCCCTGTTGAGTAGCACCTATTAGGTAGTGAGGAAGTAATAATAAGCCATCTGCACCTTTAGCTTCGGTAGCCTGGGCAATTTCGATAGCCATACGGGTGCCGTATCCGCAACCAGTAAGGATAGGTACTTCACCGGCGACTTCTTTCGCAGCGGCAACAATTTCGGGAATCTCTTTAGGTGAGAGAGAAAATAACTCTCCGGTTCCGCCTGCGGCAAATAGACCGGCTGCATCGTACTGTGCCTGCCAAGAGACGTGGTCTTGGTAAGCTTTTTTGTCAAAATCTAAAGTGTGTTTGTCAAAATGAGTGACAGGGAAAGATAACAGGCCAGAGCTGATTTTTTTCTTGAGTTCCAAATAATGCATTGCATATACCATAAAAATAGGTGAATTAAGGTGTAAATACCGCCAATGCTATAGTTATAATATATCCAGCCTGTTTGTGTCAATAGTCATATGATGACTATTGAGATTTTTGCGTCATTTGCTTGCGTTGGATTAATCTCGCCAATGCTTTGTAGCGTTTAGCGCCACCATTAAGATGGTTGCGCATTGCCTGGCGAGCGCGTTCTGGATCTCTGTCTGCAATCGCTTCGACAATCTCTTTATGCTCATCATCTAGGCGTAGATCAATGTCGGCGACAGGCTCGATACCCGCCTCTTCCTGGATGCGTGCTCGGGGAATTATTTTATTACCTAATAATGTGAGAAACTCAACGTAGTGTTGGTTGTTAGTGGCTTTGGCGATAGCGACGTGAAAGTCAAAATCTTGTGTCTCGGTGTGTTCGTGGGCATTCTTTTTGTCTTTAAAGGCATAGTAGCGATCAAAGATTTCGGCTTCTTGTGCCGGGGAGCAGCGAATGGCCGCAAGTCCCGCAGCTTCTACTTCTACGGCGGCTCTAAGTTCAAGCGCTTCGATGGTGTCTGATATTGTTTTAGAGTTTTGTAACAGCAGATTAAGCTTCTGGGTGCTTTTTTCAGGCGCTGTTACAAACACGCCAACACCGTGTTTGGGCTGTAGTAGCCCCGCCGCTTTTAAGCTGGCGACGGCTTCTCTAATAACGGTGCGACTAACCCCAAGTTGTGAAATAAGTTGCTGTTCGGTAGGTAGTTTGTCGCCAACGTTTAATTTTCCTGAATCAATTTGTGCTTTAAGTTGGCCTATCACTTTTTGGGTAAGGTTTTCTCTTGGCTTTTTAGTAGCTTTGATATTCATTAAAATGTTCCGTGGTAACAGTGGCTTATAAAGGTATAAAAAATAATAGAGATAATATGACTTAGCTATTGACCATATGACATACGATGTGTAATCCTATTTGTGTTCCGATCACTACTCTACGTAGTCGGATTAGACAAAGCAACTCGAGGAGAAATAAAAATGATAAAAGCACTATCGAAAAAAGTTGTTGCAACTGCGGTCCTGGCTGCTAGCGTTGCATTAATAAGCGCGTCTGCTCAAGCTGGCGATTGGAAAGGGTGGAACATCCACGTTAAAGATTACCCAGTATCTGTCGGCATGGAAAAATTCATGGAACTTGCCAACAAAAATACTGATGGCCGTGTTAGCGGTAAGGTATATCACGGTGGCGTTTTAGGTAACCAAGCTGACGCTATTTCGCAGATGCAGTTAGGCGGTATTGATTTCGCTGAATTCAATCTGGGCCCATTAGGTGTATCAGTTCCTGAAACTAACGTCGTTTCACTGCCTTTCATCTTTAAAGACATGGATCATATGCACCGTGTAATGGATGGTGAAGTAGGTGAGAACTTAAGTGCTGCGATGAGTAAAGCGGGCATCATCGCTTTATCTTGGTATGACTCAGGATCACGTTCTTTCTATAACAACAAAGGCATTGCTATTAATAAGCCTGCTGATGTTAAAGGTTTAAAGTTTCGTGTAATGAACAATGAGTTGTTTGTTGGCATGGTAGAAGCACTAGGCGGTAACGCAACTCCTATGGCTTTCTCTGAAGTATACCAGTCACTTAAAACGGGTGTTGTTGACGGCGCTGAAAACAACTGGCCTTCATACGAGTCTACTAACCACTTTGATGTTGCCGGTAACTACTCTGCAACTCAGCATTTGATCATACCTGAGTGTTTGTGCGTAAGTACGCGTGCCTGGGATCAGTTATCAGACGCTGATAAAGTAGCGGTTAAAGCGGCTGCGGTAGAATCAGCGAAGCTACAGCGTGTGTTGTGGGCTGAGCGCTCTGCACAATCTAAAGCTAAAGTGATTGCAGCAGGTGTTAAGTACAATGAAATCGCCGATAAGTCAGCGTTCCAAGATGCAATGGGACCTGTCTATGAAATGGCTATTAAGAAAAACCCTGTGTTGAAAGACATCATCGCTGCAATTAAAGCTGTCGATTGATTTTAGGTTAGGTCATGGTTTACAAAAGCCATGATTGTTTGTTTAAGGCCGGTGTTATCTCCAAGCAGTAGTGCGCAGGGTTAGCACTGGCCTGTATTTTATCTTAGGTTCTATTGCTGAATTTAAGGTAGTTGAAAAAGAGTTTGGCATGGATAAAAAACTATCTATAAAACCCATCCTAGATCGTATCTTAGATGTGTTGGCTGCAACCGGTACATTGATATCTTCGATAGCAATGGTTGTTCTTGTCTCTACCTTCGGGTGGCTGGTATACGGGCGTTACATCTTAAACGATACCCCGACATGGGTTGAGCAATTAGCCTTACTATTGATTATTACCATCGCATTTATGTCTTCTGCGACCGGTGTTAAAGAGAGAACGCATTTGGCGGTCGATATTGTGCCTCTGATGTGTAGTCCTCGCGTTAAATTAATATTGAGATTGTGCTGTGATTTTATTTTGGGTGGATTTGGCCTGCTAATGGCTATCTATGCAAACGATTTAATGCAGTTTTCTTGGTATAAAGAGATTCCTCTGATCGAGATCCCAGAAGGGGTTCGATATATTCCGGTAGTCGTTAGTGGTGTGTTAATCACCATCTATACAACCGTGAGCTTTATAAGTGGGTTGTTGACATTGATCACTTGCCAGTCAAATGCGCAGTTACTTGCCGCTGATTCTAAGAGCAAGACTGAGGAGTAGTTACATGGGTTTGTTGATTTTATTGGGTTGTTTTGCCCTTTTGTTAGTTATTGGAATGCCTGTCGCCTATGCACTAGGTATTGCAGCGCTGTCTTCATTTGTCTATGAGGGAATACCGCTGTTAATTGGTTTTCAGCGAATTGTTTCAGGCGTATCCGTTTTTTCACTGCTGGCTATTCCCTTTTTTATCTTTGCCGGCGAATTAATGTTGCACGGTGGTATCGCCTCACGATTGGTTAGTTTAGCGTCTTCTGCCGTAGGTTGGGCGAAAGGTGGTCTGGGTCAAGTAAACGTGTTCTCCAGTATGTTATTTGGCGGTATCTCAGGATCTGCGGTGGCCGATGTGTCGGCACTGGGCTCTCTATTGATCCCAGTGATGAAAGAGAAAGGTTACAGTGCTGATTATGCCGTGAATGTCACAGTGACATCATCTATAGCCGGAATTATGATTCCACCTAGTCATAATATGATTTTATTTGTGGTGGCGGCTGGCGGTGGTATTTCAGTCTCCAGTTTGTTTATGGCAGGGCTGATTCCCGGAATCTTGATGTGCTTGTGTCTGGGAGTTGCTGCCAGATGGGTGGCAATTCGCAATAACTTTCCCACTGAGAAGTTTCCGGGATGGAGCGTGGTGCTCTATTCAGCAATCACCGCTTTTCCGGGCTTGTTTACCGCCGTCATTATTGTAGGTGGTGCGTTATCGGGTGTCTTTACGGTGACAGAGTCAGGGGCTATCGGCTGTATATATGCCATTGTTGTTTGCCTTTTGGTCTATCGTTCGTTGACACTTGACGGCTTTATTACCGCCGTTAAAGGTGCGGTACGTACCACCGGTATGGTTATGGTATTGGTAGGTTGTGCCTCGGCTTTTGGTTATATGTTAGTACTTTATGATGTACCCACACAGCTGACGGAGTTGTTGTACAAGATCTCTGATAACCCGATCATTATCTTATTGATGATGAACGTGATGTTACTGGTGCTCGGTATGATCATGGATATGGGTGCGCTTATCTTGATCTGTACACCTATATTTTTACCAGTCGCTATCAGTTTGGGGATGGATCCCATTCAGTTCGGCGTCATGTTGATGATGAATTTAGGTCTTGGATTGTGTACGCCACCGGTAGGTGCCTGTCTGTTTGTCGGCTGTGCGATTGGCGGGGTACCTATACAACGTGCGGTGCGTACTATATGGCCATTTTATCTGGCGATACTGCTTACCTTGATGCTGATTACTTTTGTGCCATCAGTGTCATTGTTCCTGCCAAATCTATTAGATAATTAATACTAGTAGCCGTTGTTTTACTTTTTTCACTCTCCAGCAATTCCGGTGATTTAGGGTTGTCTTGGAGAGTTTTTTAGTTATTTGGAGTTGTTATGAAACGTGTATTACTCACCGGCGCCGCTGGTAATTTAGGGAAAGTTGTTCGAGTAAAGCTCGCCGGTTGGGCGGATGTAATGAGACTTTCCGATCTAAATGAAATCACTGACGCCAAAGCTGGCGAAGAAGTGCAGTGCTGTGATTTAGGCGACAAAGAAGCGGTCATGAAGTTGGTTGAAGGCTGTGATGGCATCATCCATTTGGGTGGGGTATCTACTGAAAATACTTTCGATTCTATTCTCAATGGCAACATTGTTGGCACTTATAATTTATATGAAGCGGCACGCAAACACGGCGTTAAACGCATCTTGTTTGCCAGCTCTAATCACACTATTGGTTTTCACGAGCGCGATGTAACACTCGATGCCGATTCCGTCATGCGTCCCGATTGTTTATACGGTGTGTCAAAGTGTTATGGCGAGATGTTAGCGAGTCTTTATTACGACAAATTTGGCATTGAAACAGCGCGGGTGCGTATCGGTTCTTGTTTTGAAAAGCCATTAGATCGACGTATGTTAGCAACTTGGTTATCTGCTGATGATTTTGTCTCTCTGACTAAACGCATTTTTGATTGTGACCGTTTAGGTTGTCCGGTTATTTATGCAGTATCTGCCAATAACGAGCTGTGGTGGGATAACACAAAGGTGCGTTATTTGGGTTGGGAGCCTAAAGATAGCTCAGCAGCATTTGCCGATGAGCCATACCTACAAGGGCGTGCGGCGGATGCCAATGATCCGGCGGTACGTTATCAAGGAGGCAGTTTTGCAAGTGCTGGACATTTTGAGGATTAATAGGTTAGTATCTGGCCACAAAATATTTTAAAAACAAAATAAAAAACAGTGGCTTATACGGATTTATACTCTGTTAATGGATATAGTTTTGTCTGTTGCCACTATGTCCATTTTTTGTCGTGAGTATAAGAGGTTACTATGAGTTTGAACTTTCATCTGAGCTTTAAAGCAAAGCTTAATATAACAATAATGATTACCCTGTTAGGGTTTGCACTTATTGCTTTTACTTCCTTTAAAGCACTGATGAATTTAGATGGCGCTGCAAATAGTGTTGATCAGTTCAATCAAAACATACGACTTCTTAAAAACTTGCAGGTTAGTGTGTTGCAGCTAGAAGAAGGTGCAGCAAATAGCCGTTTTGTGCAGCTACAGCAAGACTATGATGGGCAGCTTACCCAGTTGTCAGAAATCTCATCGGCACAAACTGCCGAAAACATAGAGAATATTAGACTCTCTTTACAGCACTGGGTTGCGGGCAAACAGCAGCTTGGTGTGATACAAAAAAGCATCGGCAATGACATTAATGATGGCTTGCGGGGTGATGTTACCGCTGACATGGAAGCGCTGAATAAAGGTTTGTTTGCGATGTTCCGCAAGGCATCAGTGCAATTGAAGCAGAGCATAGATACCTTTATTGAGCAGCGTGAACAAGCGAGTTATGATCAAATATTAACCTCTCTTGATGGGCTACAAAAAGTCGGAGAAGAATATTCTCTCATCGATTTTATCGCGCCTAAATTAGATAAAGTTAAATCCTCAACCGAGCAGTTGTCACTGGCAATATTTGGCGTTACAGCCCAGGCGGAAAAGGTTAATGACAGTTACCTTAAATTGGCGACGGGTGTAGAAGAGGCCAATCAAAGTTTCGATCAGCAGTTGTTACTGGCAAAAGAAAATAATACCAGCGTCAGCGAACAAGCAGTTATTATGGTGCTCGGGTTTAGTGTCTTTATAGCACTATTAGTGACCATCCTATTATTAGGTACCAGCCGTTCACTGGTGAGTACCTTGTCTGAGATGTCAAAGGTTTTGGCTAAACTGGCCAAAGGCGATTTGACCCATGTCACCAAAGTAGATACACAGCGAAATGATGAGTTAGATATAGTGGGTCAATCTGTCAACATGATGACCAGCTCAATGAACTCTGTACTGGGTAGTGTCTCTGAAACTTGCGAGTATTTAGACTCTGGTGCCAAAGACTTGCGCGGATCATTGCAAGACATGATCAGTGGCAACAAAAGTACCAATTTACAGGCAGATTCCATCGCCGCCGCTGTCGAGCAAATTAGTGTGACGATGGCGGGCATGTCATCTTCAGTTAGCCATACGTTAAAGCAGGCAAATCTTGCTGAGCAATCTGCGCAGCAAGGTGGCATTGTTATCAATCATGCATTGGATAGTTTCTCTAATTTGGGCAAAGTATTTGATGCCCTCAATATACAATTGAGCGTACTAGAGAAAGAGTCGATCAAAATTGATGGTGTTACCGATATCATTCACTCGCTAGCGGGGCAAACCAACTTATTAGCGCTTAATGCGGCTATTGAGGCGGCTCGTGCCGGAGATGCTGGTCGCGGTTTCTCGGTTGTTGCCAGTGAAGTGAGAAACTTGGCAGAGGAGACGGTGAACTCTACTCAGAATATCTCTGAAATAATTAATGCGATGCAAGTGTGCATTAAAGAGATTGTGAAAGAGATGAAGCAGGGTAATAACCATGTCGCTACCGGTCGAGATTTAGCGGATGATGCCACGACTGCCATCACTAAAATTAAATCGTTAGTGTTAGAGGTTTCCAATCAATCGGGAGAGCTCACTTCGAATATTAATGAAGCCAATAACGCCACTCAGTCTATTGCCGAGAGCATGGAAAACTTAGCTGCTAACGTGGCGGTCAACACAGAGAAGAGCTTAACTGTTAACAGTTATGTGGGAGTTGTCAGCGGACAGACCACCGAGTTGTTAGAAAAGATTGGTAAGTTCACGTTGGTGAAGGGGTAGAGTTTTTAGCTACGAGCTACGAGCTACGAGCTACGAGCTACGAGCTAAAAGCTAAAAGCTAAAAGCTAAAAGCTAAAAGCTAAAAGCTAAAAGCTAAAAGATTAAGACCAAGAATTATCACCACAGAGGGCACAGAGGCGCTGCGCTACACAGAGAAAGGCAAAGATGTTTATTTGTTTTCTCGGTGTCCTCTGTGGAATAAGAAGTTCGAGAAATGCCGCTAATTAAAGATGAATAGCTTGATTAAGCTATTCACTTGGTTTGAACTGCTCAAAGCTCAAAGCTCAAAGCTCAAAGCTCAAAGCTCAAAGCTAAAAGTTTATCCTATATCCCCCCTCTAATATTTCCTCTTACTCTCTCTTTATAAAATTCTGCCAATTGATGATGAAGCTGTAAGGGTAGTGGTGCTAGTGCAGAAGCTCTAGCATTGCCAATAACCTGCTCTGCACGGCTTGCTCCGGCAATGACACTGGATACTTGTGGTTGATCTAAAATCCAGCGCAGGGCTAGCTCCAGCATTTGTTGGCCATCTTCGAGCATCGGGCGAAGTTCATCTACCAGTTCTACGCCTTTGTTGTAGGGTAGGCCGTTGAACGTTTCACCGACGTGAAAGGCCGCGCCATCTGCGTTGTAATTGCGGTGATCTGATTCAGCAAAAGCTTGGTTTTTTTTCATCTTGCCGCTAAGTAATCCGCTCGCTAAAGGTAGGCGGACGATAATGCCGATATCGTTTTCAGCCGCGGTGGGTAATAGCTCTTCTATAGCGTCTTGGCGCAATACATTAAACAAAATTTGCAGGGTGGCCAGTTTCGGGTGTTTAGTACAGAACATGGCTTCGTCTAACATTTCGACACTGGCGCCAAAGTGACGAATCACTCCCTCTTGCTGCAGCTCAGCCATCCAATTAAGGATCTCGCCATCAAACAATACTTCTCGGGGTACGCAGTGTAATTGTGCTAAATCAATTACCTCGACATTTAATCGGGTCATGGAAGCTTGCAGGCTCG
Organism: Oceanospirillaceae bacterium; assembly: GCA_013215375.1. Lineage (GTDB taxonomy): Bacteria > Pseudomonadota > Gammaproteobacteria > Pseudomonadales > Balneatricaceae > Rs1. The sequence continues at coordinate 17,047 of JABSRB010000057.1, forward strand.
CTTTGATACTGGCTTTAGAATATTTGTCCGGATATAAAGCGCCATCGCGACCCACTTTAGTGGCGATGATCGGTGCTTTAGCGAGCTGTGATTTCCATTGGCCAATGCGTGTTTCACTTAAACCGCCCCCGTAAACATCCGCGGTATCGTAGAAATTAATGCCGGCTTCTAGCGCGCTGTCTAGGATTTTTTCTGCTTCAGTATCAATCACCTCGCCAAAGTTGTTGCCTAGTTGCCAGCAACCTAAGCCAATCTCCGAAACTTTAAAGCCAGTTTTTCCCAAAGTTCTTAATTTCATAGCACACCTTTATTATGAGTAGTCATTAAGGCTAGTTTACTGCTATTAACTTTGTTTATAATTAGCTAATCAATTAACAAATTGTTAAATATAATTTAACAGTAGGTTTCTAAGCTCGTCTTAGGAACTATCTTTTAAGGTTTCTAAGCTTGCCTTAGGAACGATCTTTTAAGGTTTCTAAGCTCGTCTTAGGAACGGTAGGTTTCTAAGCTTGCCTTAGGAACGATCTTTTAAGGTTTCTAAGCTTGTCTTAGGAACGATCTTTTAAGCTTGTCTTAGGAACGGTAGGTTTAAGCTCGTCTTATATACAGAGAATATAAAATGGCAAATTACATCCCATTGGGTATTGCAGAATTTATCTTAGTGGCGCGCTTGGGGAGTTTTTCTAAAGCAGCGTTACAATTAAACCTCTCAAGAGCGAGAGTGTCGCAGATTATTAGTGCATTGGAGCGAGAAGTGGGGGTACAGCTGTTGCATCGCTCTACCCGAGCGCTTTCTTTAACGGCGGTAGGCGAAGTGTTTTTAGAGCGCAGCTTGCGAGGGATGGAGCAAATAAGTTTTGCGATTGAGTCCGCACGTGATTCGCACCAGGCAATCAGTGGTGTAATTAGAATTAATAGCGTTGGTGGTGTTTTTGGTGAGCAAATATTATCCCCGATGTTAACCCGATTTATGCAGCTTCACCCAGGTATTAAATTAAACTTGAGCTTTTCCAGTGTCAGAGTCGATTTAATTGATGAGCAGTTTGATTTGGTGCTACGGATGGGCTCCCTAGAAGATTCCAGTCTGATCGCACGCAAGCTGTGTGTCTATGAAAACTATTTATTGGCCAGTCCTGAGTATTTGCGTGCAGCACCGATGTTGGAGTCGCCGAGTGATTTGGCAAAACATGCATTGATTAATGGCTCGATCGCCACCTGGCAGTTCACGCAGATTAAATCTAAGCAGAAAATGGAAGTGAGCATAGATTCAGTACTGCAATGTGCTAACGGTTATGTGGCATTGAATGCAGCGCTTGCTGGTGTGGGTATCACTCGCCAACCAAGTTATTGTTTAAGCGGGCAATTACAGGCTAATAAGTTGGTGCCTATACTGCCAAAGTGGGCGTTGCAACCGACTCTGCTATCGCTGTTGTACCCTAAAGCTAGGTATGGTTTACCGCGTATACAGGCGCTAATTGAGTATTTATTAAAAGCAGATTTTAAAGCTGAACCAAAATAAATTAATGATCAGTGCTCTGGTGCACAATTGTTGTATAGCTCTTGAGCGCTGTAGGAAATCTCCAGCGAGGCCCGCAGTTTTTTGGTCATGCCTTTAATCACTAATGCGTAAGATCTATCTATCATCCGCTCTATCTCGCCATCGGGAATGCTGTCATCGAGGATAACGGTGTTCCAATGGCGTTTATTCATGTGGTAACCAGGAATAACCGCACTAAATATGTCGCGTAACATCTGTGCCTCTGCCGGGTCGCATTTTAAATTGATGTTGGTGGTCTGCGAGTCTTTACCGGGCTCTGCACGTAGGCCCAAAGTGGCGAACATCTTACCTTTAATCTTAAATACGGCTACTTCAGGGCCGAAGGGGAAATCTTCGATTGCCTCGGGATGGCTCAGTAGGTAAGTTTTTGCGCTGTTGTAATTCATAACAACTCCTTGTTGTTAAAGCGATCAAGACAGGGCGTAATTGCTGAGCGCTAAACTAAGGCCACGGCTTAATACTGATAGAAAGCAGTATTAGCCAGTGATTGTTTAGCGGTATTGAGATGTTTTTCTAAGCTGAGAGTAGCACCTCTGAAGTCTTTGAGTAACATTTTGCTGATGATGTCTATGTGTTCATCAATGGCCACTATATTGCGCTCTTTTTCGTCGTCTTTATCCCACTGGTAGTGGTAGTGGAATACAAAGCTAATAATTTCATAAAACTGATGGATGAACTGATTGGGGTTGGCCGCTTGCAACAAAGTGTGAAATCTTTGGTCCAAATTTGAGAACTGTCTGAAATCTCGATCTGCACGTTGTTTTAGTGTGTGGTGATCATCTAGTAGTACTTGTAGTTGTTGCCAGTGTGAATCGTCATCGTCTAGGATCATAAAACGTGACAGTGAGTGCATTTCAAATAAGTGACGCACCTCAAATAGTTGATCGACAAAAGATTGATCAAAGGTTTTCATCTGCCACTGTGAGCGCGGTTCTTTATCGATCAGTCCAAAGCGAGAGAATAGAATTAAAAACTCTCTGACTGCCACTGTATTGCAGTTGGATTGGCGGGCGAGTTCCAGCTCGGAGAACTGGTCACCAGGTTTTATTTTTCCCGTCAATATGGCATTCAAGAAGTGCTTTTTTACCTGCTCCTCTTTAGACGTACCTAAATCTTGTAGGTCAAAATACATGCCGCTATCGGGTAGCTGCACTACTAATCGCTGGCTGCCTTGTTTAGTGATGAGGTTTAACGTTATTAAATGCTCAATGGTCTTGCGCACCGTTGAGCGGCTCACCTCTAGTTGCTTGGCGATATGTGAATCGCCTTGTAGTGCATCGCCCACGGCGAGGTTTTGCTCAATATCTTGCAGTAGTAAATTAACTGTCTTTTTAAATAAATCGTTCTGACGACTCATGAAAATTCCCTGATTTAATGGCGATAAATTTTAGCATATTGTTATTTTGTTTAATATCAAGATGGGTTTTTATGCATTAAATATGATTAAAAAATCACCTTGGAAAATATTTGTTACCTATTATTAAGTCAGGAAAAATCGTTTAAAAATTTATTGATTGATTTTTAATAATAAAAAACATATATTAATGTTGTTAGCTAGTGGTGAGCTGCTACCTTTGTTTATGGGTAAAGTTCAAAGTCCTGGGGCTTTACACAATTATTTTTTTATCTCTCTTGTGTTATTTCGAGGTCTGGTTTCTACAGCGCGTAGCTAAACCTGTTTTTAAGCACTAGCGGAAAAAGTAACAACATAACTTAGAAGGTCATAACATGATGAAGTCGGTGGTTTGTAGTGAACCTGGATCCTTATTAATACAAGATGTGGCACGTCCAGTAGATAAGCCAGGTCAGGTGATAGTGAAAATTAAACGCATCGGTATCTGCGGTACAGATATACACGCTTTTGGTGGTAATCAGCCCTTTTTTCAGTACCCACGTGTGCTGGGGCATGAGCTTTCAGGAGAGATCGAATCTGTTGGTGAAGGGGTGCAACTGAGTCCCGGGCAAGATGTGTATATCGTCCCCTATATGTCTTGTGGTAACTGTATCGCCTGTCATCGAGGTAAAACCAATTGTTGCACCGATATTCAAGTATTAGGTGTGCACGTGGATGGTGGTATGTGTGAGTATCTGCAAGTGCCAGAGCAGTACGTGATCACTACTAAAGGTATGGACTTAGATCAGTTGGCGGTGGTGGAATGTCTGGCGATTGGTGCCCACGCGGTGCGTCGCGCTAAGCTGGCTGCAGGATCTACAGTATTAGTGGTAGGTGCTGGCCCTATAGGCATGGGCATCATGCAATTCGCAAAAGAGGCGGGTGCCAAAGTATTTGTGATGGATATGAACCAAGAGCGGCTGGCGTTTTGTAAGGAGAAGCTGGGTGCCGATCAAATTATTCAGGTGGGGCCGCAGGCGCGCGAGCAAATAGCGACGTTAACTGATGGTGATTTTATCGATACAGTGTTTGATGCAACGGGTAATCCCAAAGCAATGGAGGCGGGTTTTCAGTTAGTGGCACATGGCGGTAGCTACGTGCTGGTCAGTGTGGTCAAAGCGGATATTAGTTTCTCGGACCCTGAATTTCACAAACGTGAGATGACTTTACTTGGCAGTCGCAACGCTACTCGGGAGGATTTTGAGCATGTGGTGAACTGTTTGGATAAAGGCTCGGTTAAGGCCAATGTAATGATCACTCACAGGGGCAAGTTATTAGATTTACCAAAACTGTTACCGAGTTGGTGTAAGGCTGAAAGCGGCGTGATTAAAGCGGTTGTGGAGGTCTGAGATGCATCCGTCCCCAAATATTAATAAACAGCAACCACTTATTTTACAGTTTGGTACTAGTCGTTTTTTGCAGGCGCACGTAGATTATTTTGTAGGGCACTCGCTGGAAAACGCAGATTCCAAGGCGCCGATACTGGTAGTGCAGAGCTCCGATAGCCCCGTGGGCCACGCCAGAGTGACAGCGATGAATAGCTGCACTAGCTATCCAGTGCGCATTCAGGGTATTCAAGATGGCGTGGTAATAAACAGACAAGAGCATATCAGTGCGATTTGCGGCGCGCTGCAGGCGAATTTAGACTGGCAGCTGATAGTGACAGTGTTTTGTGATCAGGTGACACACGTGGTGTCCAATACCGCCGATCAAGGTTACCTATTGATCGATCGCGATAGTCTCAGCTCGCCCGTGCCAAAAAGCTTCCCGGCAAAGTTGCTGGTATTGCTTGAAGCACGTTTCAAACGCAACGCTAATCCTGTGACTATCATGCCCTGCGAATTGGTTGCCAATAATGGCGATGTTTTAAAAGCACTGGTGCTGTCACTGGCTCAGCGCTGGCAGCTGGGTGAAGAATTTTTGCACTGGTTGGCAAATGATTGTCTCTGGGTTAACTCGCTAGTGGATAGAATAGTGTCAGAGTCCATTGAGCCACTGGGTGCGGTAGCCGAACCCTATGCTCTCTGGGCGATAGAGAATCAGCCCCGCCTGGTACTTCCCTGCCATCACCCGGCCATTCGCTTGGTCGATGACCTGCTGCCACTAGAGACTTTAAAATTGTCTGTGCTGAATTTATCACACACATTTCTCGTTGATTTATGGCAGCAACAAAGTAATAGCAAAGTGCAGACGGTAGTAGAGGCGATGCAAGATCCCTATCTGCGTGGGCAGTTGGATCAAGTACTGCGCGATGAAGTGCTGCCAGTGTTAGAGGCTATGCAGCTGGGAGAAGATGTAGAGGCCTATATTGCCAGTGTTATGGAGCGTTTTCTTAATCCCTTTTTACAACACCAGCTTGTGGATATCGCACAAAATCATGGCGTTAAAGTTGAGCGGCGCATTTTACCGCTACTACAGCAGGGCGCGAAGTTACTGCCGTTATTAGCGATGCCTCAGTTACGCGCAGTGCTATCGCGCAATGGGCTGTCAGATAAGGTTGATCAATGATTAATCAACACCGCTCAGCGCTGCAAATTCATGCTAATGACGATTTGATAGTAGCGCTGGTTGATTTAGCCGTCGGCGAACAGATCCGTTTAAGGGGCAAAACTTACTCGATAATCGAGCCTATTAAGGCTAAACACAAATTTGCAGGACGCGATTTTTCTAAGGGTGAGCTATTAACCCAATACGGGATCACCGTCGGTGAAGCGCTCTGTGATATCCGTGCAGGTGCTGCGATTAAAGTCGGCAATGTACGCCATAGTGCGCAAGGCTATCAGGCAAACAACGTTGATTATGAATGGCAGGCACCGGATGTCAGCGCGCTGCAAAGCCGTACTTTTCAAGGGGTGCGTCGCGCTGATGGGCAAGTGGGAACCGCCAATTATTGGTTGGTGGTGCCACTGGTATTTTGCCAGAACCGCAATATAGAAATGATGCGCAGCGCACTGCAAGACGCGTTGGGTTACAGCAATGAAGCGCACTACATAGATTATGCGCGCAATTTAGTCAGCGCTTATCAGTCAGATTTAGCCCCAGTGCAAGGGGTTAGTCAGGGCGCGACAGAGCAAGTATTTGCCAATGTCGACGGGGTTAAATTTATTACTCACAGCGCCGGTTGTGGCGGCACTAGAGAAGATGCCCTATCGCTGTGTAAATTGTTGGCAGGTTACATACATCACCCCAACGTGGCGGGGGCCACTATCTTAAGTCTGGGCTGTCAAAATGCGCAGATCTCATTGCTGCAGGGAGAGTTAGCCAAACTTGATCCCGAGGGAAATACCCCAGTGCTCTGGTTTGAACAGCAGCAATATGGGCAGGAACGAGTGATGTTAGAGGCCGCTATCGAGCAGACCTTGCAAGGTCTGGCCGTAGCCAACCAGTGCCAGCGCGAAGCGGTTCCACTATCACACTTGCGCATTGGGGTAGAGTGCGGGGGCTCCGATGGTTTTTCGGGCCTTTCGGCTAATCCGCTAATCGGTCGCGTGGCAGACAAGAGCGTTGCCTTAGGCGGTAGCGCGATTTTGGGAGAATTTCCGGAGCTGTGTGGGGTCGAGCAGAATATTCTCGATCGCTGTGAAAATGATGCATTGCGCGACAAATTCTCCAGCTTAATGCAGGCTTATGAGCGCCATGCGGCAGCGGTCGGGGCCAGTTTTGATATGAACCCCTCCCCTGGCAATATTCGTGACGGATTAATCACCGATGCGATGAAGTCGGCAGGTGCCGCCCTCAAAGGTGGCAGCGCCCCAGTGAGTGATGTGCTCGATTATACCCAAGTGTTGACCAAGAGCGGTTTGAACTTACTCTGTACACCGGGCAATGACGTGGAATCAACCACGGCACTGGCTGCCAGTGGCGCCAACCTTATATTGTTCTCTACCGGGTTGGGCACCCCCACCGGTAATCCAATAGTGCCCGTGTTAAAAATTTCCAGTAACAGCACTATCGCCAAACGTATGCCCGACATCATCGATTTTGATGCAGGTCCTATTATCAGTGGTGAAAGCGATTTAGACACGCTAGCCGATCAACTGATGGAGCTGTGTATAGCGACGGCATCTGGCGACCATATTTGTAAGGCGCGGCAACTGGGCCAAGACGATTTCATTCCCTGGAAACGTGGCGTCTCTCTTTAAACGCATAAAAATATAATAAAAATATAACAAAGCTGTAATAAAAAGGTAATAAAATTGAAGCAATATGCACTAGCGCTTGATCTCAAAGATGATCCGCAGTTGATTATCGAATACGAGCAATATCACGCACAGGTATGGCCCGAGGTACTGACGGCAATCCGTCACGTGGGTATCTTGGAGATGAAGATTTTTCGCACTGCCAATCGATTATTTATGTTGATGGAAACGACTGAAGATTATGACCCTCAACAGGCCAAAGCGTATTTTTCAGGCGATCAGAAATCCCAGCAGTGGGAGCAATTAATGAACAAATTTCAGCAGCGTATTGTCGGTGCGCCAGCTGAAGATAAGTGGGTGGCAATGGACTGCTGTTTTCAATTAAGTAGTCAACAAACCTAAATTCGGTAGTTGAATCACGAAAGTAAGCACAAGCTCTTGATGCACCTAGTAAACTAGGAAATATTTTTATCACCAATAAGGTGACTACAAAATTTCTTAATTTCCTATGCACACCAATATCTTGCACTTCTTTTTCGTGCTCAATCACCGAATCTAGGATAAAGGTTAGGAATTTTAATGCGTATAGATGCTCATCAACACTTTTGGCAGTACCAGTTTGAACAATACCCCTGGATAGATGAAAAGATGGCGAGATTGCGTGGTGATTTTCTGCCAGAGCAGCTAACTGAGCTGTTAAGCGCTAATGACTTTAATGGTTGTGTCGTAGTGCAAGCGCGTCAATTAGATCGGGAAACCCAATGGTTATTAAGCCTTGGTGCCCATAATCCGCAGATATTAGGTGTGGTAGGTTGGATAGACCTGTGCAGTGCGCAGTTGCCTGAAAAGCTCAGTAAATTACAGTCTCAGCCGCTCCTCAAAGGCTTTAGGCATGTGTTGCAAGATGAGTTAGAGATCGATTATATGTTGCGCCCTGAATTTATTAGAGGGCTTAAGTGGTTGGCTGAGTTTGATTACAGTTTCGATTTATTAGTCACTGCAGAGCAGTTGCCGATAGTGTGTCAGTTGCTCGAGCAGCTACCCAAAATGCGCATAGTACTGGATCACATTGGTAAGCCCAGTTTTACCGCAGATGGATGGCAACATTGGGCCCAGAGTATACAAGAATTGGCCAAATATCCGCATCTCTACTGCAAGGTATCAGGGTTGGTGACTGAGGCCGATTGGGATAACTGGAGCGCGGTTCAATTTGCTCCCTACCTTGAACATATATTGAATTGCTTTGGCGCTAAACGTTTGATGTTTGGATCAGACTGGCCTGTCTGTCTAGTCGCTGCTAACTATGTTGATGCGGTCAGTCTTATAGAGCAGTTTATCGCTAAACATGCGCTGCAGGACCTACCTGGGGTGATGGGCGAAAATGCCGTAGAGTTTTATAAGTTGACGTCTAGAGACGTATAAATATTGGGATTTGTTGGGTGATAGGAACTTTTTAATATGCAGTACCATCAATTAGGCAATACTGACCTGAAGTTGTCCCAACTGGGATACGGGGCTTCTCCACTGGGCAGTGTATTTGGCAAAGTAGACCAGTCGACTGGCATACGTACCGTACACAGCGCGCTCGATTGGGGGATAAACTATATAGATTGCTCTCCCTATTATGGCTTAACCAAGGCCGAAACAATGCTCGGTAAAGCGCTCAAAGGCATCTCCAGAGATCGTTATATACTTTCTAGCAAGGCCGGTCGATACGGACCAGATCAGGCTGATTTTGATATGTCGCCACAGCGTATTCGTGCCAGTTTAGATGAGAGTTTGCGGCGTTTAGGCGTTGACGAATTAGACATCTTTTTACTGCACGATATTGAATTTGTCGATCTAGATTATGTATTGGCTGAATCATTACCTTGTTTACAGGCGTTAAAGAAAGAGGGGCGAATTCGCTATTTTGGGGTTACCGGATATCCTTTGCAGAGCCTGCAAAAGATAGTGCATAACTACCCACTAGACTGCGTGTTGAGTTATTGTCGCTATGCACTGCACGATACATCCCTGGCATCTATAACCGCGCTATTGCAGCAGCGCGGAGTGGGTGTTATCAATGCCTCGCCAACGGCGATGGGACTGCTGACAGAGCGTGGAGCACCCGATTGGCACCCGGCAGATCAGTCTTTAATTGATTGTTGTCGCCAGGCGCAGCAACTCTGTATTGAGCAGGGCGTCAATATTACGCAAGTGGCGATGCAGTTTGCCGTCAGTCATCAGGCGATCAGTTCCACTTTAGTGGGTACCGCCAATCCACAAAATTTACGTAACAATATTGACTGGATAGAGCAACCTATTGATGAGGCGTTAGTGGCACAGATTCGCCAAATTTTTGCCCCTTGTGCAAGCAATGTTTGGTCTTCTGGTCTGGCTGAAAACAGCGATTGAAGCGCTGAGCTGTTAATCAGCTCACCGCCTAGGTTTAACCACTTTTTGAGGTTTTTCTCATCGCGCACTGCTGTGCGCACTCCTAAAAATTGACATAAAAGGATGCCAAGCCCTTGGCATGTCCAGTCGGATTTGGCGTGCATAATCACCTGAAAATTAGCTAAAAGCGACATTAACTTTAAGGTTTTTATTAATAAAAAATAAATTATTTAAAACAATTGACACTGAAGCAAAAAGTGTTTTTAATTAATAAAAAACACACATAATAATAATCGTAAGGTTTCGCTCAGATGTATCGAGAGAAGCTGGTGAGGATAATAAATGGAACATCTTAAAAGTGCCAAGACAATTTTGCAGGCACGAGGCTTAAGCAAACACTATGGTGGGGTCGTCGCTTTAGATGCCGTTGACCTGGATCTGAGAGAGGGCGAAGTGTTGGCGATTGTCGGTGACAATGGTGCCGGTAAATCTACCTTAGTAAAAGCGTTGACTGGTGCTATAGCCAAAACATCAGGCAAGGTGATGATCGATGGTCAGGAGGTACGTATTGATGGTCCGGCGGACGCTAAAGCGGCTGGGATGGAGACCGTTTATCAAGACCTAGCGTTAGTGAATGAGATATCTATCACTAAAAATATGTTTCTCGGTCGCGAAATTGTTAAAGACAATCTATTTGGCAAGTTATTCGGGGTGCTAGATTTTCCCAAGATGGATGCCAAAATCCAAGATTTATTCCAAAAGCTAGATATCCGCATCGCCGATATATATCGCGATGCCGAAGCTTTCTCCGGCGGTCAACGCCAGGCGGTAGCCCTGGCTAAAACGGTGATGTTTGGCAAGCGCATTGCCATTTTAGATGAGCCGACTGCCGCCCTTGGGGTGCGCGAAAGCAAGATGGCAATGGACTTGGTCTGCTCGTTAAAAGACCACGGCCTCTCGGTCATTATGATTACCCACAACATGCAACACGTGCTCAATCACTGTGATCGGGTGATCGTGATGCGTCTGGGAAAAGTGGCGGCGGTTTGTGATGTCGCGGATGTCGACGGGGATATGCTGGTTGGATTGATTACTGGCGCAATAGAACAAAAGGTAGGGTAGAAAATGTTAAATCAAAAAAGTTCTGAATTTGTTTCTGTGCCGCTAGCCAAAACCAGTGGCTGGCAAATACTGCGCTATCAGTTTATGCAAATCTGGCAAGTGCTGGCGGCGTTGCTATTTATTTATGCGGTATTTTTTATCCTCTCTCCGGCGTTTCGCAATGTAGATACTTTGCTGTCGATTTTCTCTCAGGGCGCTATTTTGGCCGTGTTGGCCTGTGGTACCACCGTGGTGTTGATCTCCGGCGGCTTAGATTTATCGGTGGGTTCTATCTTTGCCGTGGTCGGGGTCGTTGTAGGGGTGTTGATCAAGGAATATGAGTTGGCATATCCGCTGGCAATCTTGGGGGCGCTGGCAGCGGGAACCGCTTTGGGAGCGCTCAATGGCGTTATCCAAGTAGTGACCAAAGTGCCGGCCTTTATTGTCACCCTCGGTGGATTAACCGCCTATAAGGGGCTGGCTGAGCTGCTCGGTAGTGGCAAAGATTTATCACGCTTTCCCGAGGGCTTCCAGATGCTCGGATCCGGTTACTTAGCGCCTATCTGCATCATGTTGGGCGCGGCGCTATTAACCGGTTTGTTTTTGACTAAAACGCGCTTGGGCAATCACGCCTTTGCCATCGGCGGTAACGAAGAAGTTGCAAGGCTCTCTGGGGTGAAAGTGGCGCGCAGTAGAATTTACTACTACATGATCGGCGGCATGTTTGCTGCAACTGCCGCAATATTGGAAGTGTCTAAACTGAATTTTGCACAGAGTTCACGCGGGGTCAGTTATGAGTTATTTGCCATTGCAGCAGTGGTTATTGGTGGCACTAGTTTGTTTGGCGGGCGCGGCAGTGTCGGTAAAACGATTATCGGCATGTTAATCATGCAAACCATCATCGTAGGCTTGGCTTATCTAGGAGTTGGCACCTCTTTCCAGCGTATTGCCATAGGCACCATTATCATCCTCGCGGTTTATTGGGATGTGTGGCGTCGCCAGGCTAGATAGTGCTTTACAGAATTTAATTAGAAAAAATAACAAAGCAGCACAGTAAAGTAAGTGGTGCTGCAAAACGCCCAACTGGGCACCTTTCAAATCAATTAAGGATAAAAATAATGAAATTGAAAACAACTAAACTATTAAAAGCGATGGCAGTAGCAGCGGCGATGACGGCGACTATGATCTCAGGCGTAGCTTACGCCGATAACATTCGCATTGCCTACACAGGTTACTCTACCGACCAGCCATTTTGGGTGGGTGTTGGCGAAGCTGCCAAGAATAAAGCGGCAGAGCTTGGAGTCGAGTTCATTGACCTGACAGCCACGCAAGCAGACGCAGCTGCGCAAAAAGATGCGGTCGATCGCGCGCTTAATATGGGCGTGTCCGGGATTATTATTGGTTCTGTAGACAACCGTGCTTTTGGCTCATCACTGGATATGGCAGCTAAAAAAGGCATTCCGGTCGTCACCGTTGATACGGCTATCGACCATGCACATATAAAAAGTCTAGTACAGACCGACAACTTAGCGGCCGCCGCCCTTGCCGGTGATTATATTGTCAGTCAAGTCAAAGAGGGCACCGTGATGATCCTCGGTTCGGCCCCCGAGTACCCGCACGGCACCATCGACCCCATTGCGGACCTTGGACAGGTGGCACTGGAACACGAAGTCGCACTCCACGTAGACGCCTGTCTCGGCGGCTTCATCCTGCCCTGGGGCGAAGCGCTCGGGTACGAGATTCCGCGCTTCGACTTCCGCCTTCCGGGCGTCACCACGATCTCGGCCGATTCACACAAGTACGGTTACGCACCCAAGGGAAGCTCGGTCCTGGCC
>JABSRB010000058.1 GCA_013215375.1 Oceanospirillaceae bacterium
GATATAGCAATAGTTGCGAACCCCGATCCTACACAGCTGGTAAATTTTCCAAACTAGGAGTGGATTCATAGCCTTTGGGCGGGAGTCGAGGCGCTGGTGGAGAGTTTTCAGCGGTTAGATAAAACGCAGTCGCAGCAATTACAGCAGGTAAAGCTGGTGCGCCTTATCGATCCCCAATTAGCACAGAGTATGTCTCAAGCGGCCTTGACTTGGGTGTTGTACCTGTATCGTAATATCCCAGAATATGCAGCGCAGCAACGCAATAAAGTGTGGCGTGCTATTGCCTATAAAAACATTGATACAGTGAGAGTATCAGTACTGGGGGCGGGGGAATTAGGTTTGGCGGCCTGTGAGGTGTTGCGTGGGCAAGGATTCAAGGTGAACTGCTGGAGTCGCAGCGCGAAAAGTATTGATGGAGTGAGGCATTTCAGTACTTTAGAGCAGCTTCCTGAGATGTTAAAAGAGACGGATATTTTGTTGTGCCTATTACCATTAACCCCTGAGACACGTGGGTTGCTTAACCAGCAGATGCTACTTAATTTGCCCGCAGGCGCCAAACTCATAAACTTTGCCCGCGGCCCCATCGTTAATATTGACGATTTAGTGAAACTACTAGATGAAGGGCATCTGAGCCATGGCGTTCTTGATGTCTTTGAGCGTGAGCCATTGCCGGTAGATAGTGTACTTTGGCAGCACTCAAAAATTTCGATACTACCGCATATTTCAGCCACGACTAACTTACACAGCGCAGCCAAAGTGGTGGCTGGCAATATTATGGATTATCGAACAACAGCAGTCATACCAGAAGCCGTCGATTTTACGCGGGGATATTAAACTTAAGCCGGACACGCTCTATTCTGTCTCTAACAAAACAGCCCTCCACATGATCGTTGAGCAATCCCATTGCCTGCATAAATGCAAAGGCGGTAGTGGGTCCCACAAACTGCCAACCACGTTTTTTTAGTGCTTTGGCCAGTGCGTGGGATTGCACTGAGGTGGTCTGGGATTGTGGCGCTCGCTCTTGCTCAGGCAGCGTGCGATAGCGCCATAAAAAAGCCGCTAAGGATCCCTCTTGTTCAATCATTTCAATGGCGCACTTGGCGTTGTTGATAGTCGCTGCGATTTTGCGTTTATTACGTACAATACCGGAGTCTTGCATTAAGCGCTGCTCATCTTCTTGATCAAAAGCTGCGACTTTATAAAAATCAAAACCTGCGAAAGCTGTACGAAAATTTTCACGCTTAGTAAGAATGGTGCGCCAACTAAGACCCGATTGAAAACTCTCCAGACAAATTTTTTCGAATAGACGTGTATCATTATCAACGGGGAAGCCCCATTCACTATCATGGTAGTGTAAAAAATCAGGAGCAGCATTGCTCCAGTTGCAGCGTGATTTCCCATCTTCACCTAATATCAAATTGCTCATATTTCTGCCCTTTACTTGGTCGATATTAGGTTGCTAAAAAAGCTAGTCGTGGATCAGTTTTCGACGCAGAAATAGTCATTATCTCTGCGCTAACCACATTGTTTTGTACAAATGGGTCTTGTGCAACGCGTGCTGATATTTCTACATAAGAGCAGTTGTGCGCTAAAATAGCGCCGCCTAACCCAGTCTCTATGCTACCTGCTAGTATAAAAATGTCAGCGTTAAAGCCTTGTTGTAGCCATTCATTATGGGCGGCCATAAATTCTGTTGCCAGAGGTTTATTAGCAGAAAACTTAAGTTGAATGATATACATGACTACTTCATCTCAGTTGATAAATCATCCAGCCATTGTTGAAGCTGGGAGACTTGTTTATTTAAAAATTCAGCATCGTTGAAGGCGTTGGCAAGAGTCGCAATGCCCTGAGATTGGATCAGTAACTGCATGGCTAAATTATCCGAGTCAGATTTGTGGCCCATTTCGGAAAATTGACGTCTGAGCCAAGTTCTGAACAAGGTAAAAATCATTTTTGCCTCATTACTTGCCGGGTGACTTAATTTTAATAATTCAGTCGTTAAGGTGCCTACTGGGCATCCATAGCGCAAGATTTTATCGTGATTGACTTGTAGTATCTGGATGAAATTTAGTAGTCGTCGCTCAGGGCGCTCGGTACTTAGCTCCCACTCTTTGAGCATTAAATGGGTGTTGGAGCGTCGTAAACTGATCACCGCACTTAATATTTGATCTTTACTTTTAAAGTGATAATAAAAATTACCACGCGAAATATTTACAGCCTCAGCAATGTTGGCAAACGAGGTGTGATCAAACCCTTGCTGATAAAAGAGTACATCGGCGGCAACAATTATTTGCTCGCGGGTATTGGTGGCTGTCATATATTTCTCTTGGCTAGGTCTGTTGTCCTAATTGCTAGCCTCACTCTAGGACAAACGACCTATTTTTTCAATGTTTTTTCTTAAGATGCTATTAGTGATGTTAAATGTGGCTATCAAAAATAGCGATAATAACAAGGTAGGTGTTTAGCTGAGGCTTGTCTGTCATGGTAGAGGGGTAGATGATACTGGGATAGTGTTCGCTAAACTGTAAAAGTAGATCATGGAGTCTAACAGACAGTTATCAATAGCAATGTCCTGTCTGTTAGATGTCAAAACTATGAAACTAAATTTTAAATTCTTTAACGATAGTCCGAAAATCTAACGCTAGTGTAGCAAGTTGTTGCGATGCTTGCGCAGTGTGTGCAGAACTGACCACGTTTTCGTTGGTGATGTCAGAAATATTGCTAATATTGGCATCAATTTCAGCAGATATTTTTTGTTGGCGGATGACGTCGTTATTTATTTGTTTGTTCAATGCAGAAATAGAAGCCACCGACTCTGAAACCTCAGAGAATGCCTGGCCTGCATTGGACGCTTGCGTAACGACCTTTTTAGCCAAACTCTGACTTTTTTCCATAGCTGTCACTGCATCTTTGGAACTTAACACCAGTTTTTCAAGGACTACATTTATCTCACTGGTAGAGCTCTGTGTACGCGCCGCTAAAGCTCTGACTTCATCGGCGACTACGGCAAACCCGCGACCTTGATCGCCTGCTCGGGCGGCTTCAATGGCCGCGTTTAATGCCAACAAGTTAGTTTGCTCTGCAATGCCTTTAATCACGGCAAGTACTGAAATAATTTCGTTGCTATGCTCTTCAAAGTCATCGATAACGACAGAGGCAGTATCGATTTGATTGGCAAGTTGGCCTACCAATTCAATGGTCTCCTCCATAGTGCGATGACCCTGATTGCTTTTCTGATCCGCTTGTTGGATTGTTTCACTGGCGTTTATGACATTACTCGATATGGACTCGACGGAGCTGGTCATCAATTGCATTGATTCAACCACATCTTGGGTCTGCTTCTTTTGCGTCGCGAGTAATTCATTACTTTGGCTGGTGATCTTAGAGGTGGACCCTGCTGATTCAGAGATGAGTTGGGCATTTTCAGATACCTTTTTGATGCCTGAGTGAAACTTATCCATCATATTGTTAAGGGCATTGGAGGCGCTGCCTATCTCGTCATCGTTCATGCTGGTCAATCTGAAAGTGAGGTCCGAATTTTTTTCAATGGTATCTATATCCCTTGAGAGTGTCACGATAGGCCGGCTAATGCTTCTGGCAAATATGCCTCCGGCAATAGCCCCAAGGGAAATCAAAATGCAGCCAAGTATCAGTGAATACCATTGGATTTTATTACTCAACGCATAAGCGGAGGCGAAGGCTTCTGCCTCATCAATTTCGGCGAGTATTGCCCATTTTAAATTGGGATAATTGATTGCTGAGTACGCGGATAACACATCTACATTGCGATAGTCTTTGACAATACTGACACCACTTTTGTTGTCCAATGCCAATTTTACAGTGGTGCTAGTCACCGGTTGTAAGCTGATGGCGGTATCTTTGGAATCAATTTTATCCACGATAGTTTGTGCAACTCCTGCTGCACTAATGCTTCTGAGGTAGTTATCTTTGTCTTCAATTAAAAACCGGCTCTGGGAGCGTAAAGTCAGGTCTTGACCTACTAGGTAGGTTTCACCCGAATCACCAAGACCTGCATTCTTCCAATTGTTTTCATGGGTCATAATTTGATTGATACGACCGATTGGCATTTGAAAAATCAAACTGCCGATGACTTCACCATCATCCATTATAGGGGAGGCGATAAAGGCAGCAGGGTCTTGGTAGGAAGGAGGATAACTAGAGAAATCATCTATAATGGTGAAGTTAGCGTCGCTCTGTTTAATCGCCTCTTTAAACACTCTGGCGATACCGGTGTTGGAAAAAGTACCGGAATTTAATGAAGTGGCGTAATCCAGCTCTTTAAAAACAGAGTAGACAATGTTCCCCGACTTGGCGTCTACTAAAAATACGTCGTAGTACTCAAATTCTTCAAGGAAATACTTAATCGCCGGGTGATAAGCTTTATGGGCTTGCGCGTAATCGCTGGAATCTGCAAGCTCAGTTAATAAATGTTTTTCGCCAAGGGGGTTTGGATTGGTTTGAATAAGCTTGTGCTGCAACAAAACGGCGGTATCAGACAAAGTATTTAGCCAGCTACCGGTATCTGCTGATTGCTGATTATTACGCTCCCTATACACGGCATTAAAATGGTTGTTGTAGTAACTTGAGAGCTCTCCTCTAGCTTGTTTGATACTGATAGTACTCTGCTCAGGGTATTTGTTGTAGGCACTAGAAAAATCTTTCATGGCGTCGACTATCATTTTATCTTTGGAAAAGGTTTTAACTTGTTTATCAATGTTGTAGAGATAATCTTCAATCCTGCCCTTGGTAATATTGCGCACAGAGACTAGCTGGGCCTCACTGGAACTTTGCAGGGAAGCGAGTGAATCGTTGGAAGCGCTATAGCCCAAAATAACAGAGCAGATAATAATGGGGACAGCCACTAGTAGAGCAGAGCCAATTTGTAGCTTGGTCTTTAAGTTCATGAAAAGCTTCCTTGGAGTTCATTAAATATTGTTATCTTTTATAAATATAGACCATAAAAATAATAGTGTAGAAAATAGTCGTTTAAACGCAGTGGCCGCGATTAAACTAATAATCAATGGATGATCACGTCAGGAAAAACTTGAAAAGAGGAGGAGTGAAGCTTAATAAAGAACGTTGACAGGGGATGTTAGGGCTAAATACGGGCTATAGATTGGTGATAGCCCGTATTGATTTTAACTCGTTAGTTTAATATTTTAGCGCGAAATTTTTTGCCTTTGATGCGCCCTAATTGAAGTTGTGCCAGCGCTTGCTTCGCATAAGAGTTTTCAATGGCGACGTAACTCACATTTTGCATGACGTCAATTTTTCCAATGTGGTTCTTACTGAGCTTATCATCTTTAGTTAACGCGCCTAGCAGATCGCCAGGTCTTAGTTTTTGTTTGCGCCCTCCTAAAATACATAAGGTTTTGTAGGGGGCAAATATGGGTGTTTTTCCCTGGGGATCGCGACTTAAAATGGGGTCGACAACGGTCTCTTGTAATTCCAGGATGCGTTCCCAGCGGTGTGTTTCTTGACTAGAGCACAAGGTGATTGCAGTACCTGTTTTTCCGGCGCGTGCAGTGCGGCCAATACGGTGAGTATAAGTGGAGGGATCCGTGGGCACATCGTAGTTGATGACACCTGGCACCGCCTCAATATCTAAGCCTCTGGCCGCTACATCGGTGGCAATAAGGATGGTGGCGCTGTTGTGAGAGAACTGTACTAAAATGTCTTCACGCTCGTTCTGTTCTAAATCACCATGCAAAGTAAGTGCGGCGTGGCCCATATTACGTAAGTATATACGCAGCTGATGACACACTTTTTTGGTATTACAAAAGATGATGCAAGATTGGAATTGCTGAGCGATCAATAAATTGTGGATGGTTTGATCACGATTTTGGCTAGTGCACAGGCATAATTTTTGTTTTAAGTTCTCGGTGGTTTGCTCTGCCTCTACCTCAATAAAAATGGGCTCATCAGTAATAGCATTAGCCAGTTCACGTGCTTGTTGATCGAAAGTGGCTGAGAACAACAACGTTTGGTGTTGATCGGGAAAGTGTCCAACGATGTCACCAATTTGCGGTGCAAAGCCCATATCTAGCATACGGTCCGCTTCATCGAGAACCACTATTTTCATAGCGTTGAGGTTTAAATGCCCGCCCTGCAAATGATCGATTAAGCGCCCCGGAGTGCCAACAATGATATGTACTGCTTGCTTTAAACTGTCACGTTGTGGATGTTTGGCGGTGCCGCCGCACAATGTGAGCACTCGTAAGTTATTTCTAGAGCGGCCGAAGGTGCGCATTGCAGTGGTGATTTGGTTACATAATTCACGTGTTGGAGCAATGATTAACGCTTGAGGAGTCGCGATGCTCAAGTCAATCTTTTCAATAATACCAATGCCAAATGCTGCGGTTTTACCGCTGCCGGTTTCTGCCTTTGCCTGTATGTCTCTTCCAGACAGTACGCTAGGCAATGCCTGAGCTTGGATAGGAGTCGGTTTTGTGTACCCCAAGTGGGCGAGATCACTCAGTGTGACATCACTGAGAGGGAGGTCAGAAAAGCTCTGTATGTTCATCTAGCTACCTTTAGCTGTAAAAATAGCCGTGTAAATACAGGCTATATAAAATATACGCGCATTTTAACAGAAGTTATCAGCCGATAATTATAATTCCACAACTAAAAGTAATTTTGCTATGGTGGGTGGTTTAGGTGGAAGGTAAAGCATTGAATTCGTTTAATTCTCTTGGATCGTCGCAGCCAGAAGTGGTGTTGTATATCGATAATACCCCGCAGTGGGAGGAGCAACTATTGGATGTACCCGCTCTCATTGATCGCAATGGTAACCACTGGCGCAAGATTCTCACTATCTTCTCTAAACTCTGTTGTGACGATGACTGGCGGGAGTACCGAGATAAAAACCTACTGCACGACGCGCAGCAGATAAATTTTAGCGAAGCGTTAGTGCCATCGGCACAAATTCATATTTTCTCAGGTAAAGCTTGTTGGCAGCGCTTTGGAATAACAAATGAAATGTTGGCTGATATGCGCTCAATACCTTGTGATAGAGTGTTTTACCATCAATCTGCAACACGGGGATTGATGCTGTATACCCCGTATTTTGATTATCGACAATTTCCCAATGTGTTAATCGCTCAAGTGAGAGCGATTATGAAAGCAGCGCCGATTGTTTGAGCTTCGCTGCTGCTAAGTAATAACTCAGCGGCTTGGGGTGTGCTAAATGATACCCCTGTTGTAAATTAATACCGATTAAATTAAGCATCGAAGATTGCTCTGGTGTTTCCACGCCTTCCACTAAGGTGGTTAACTTCAGGGATTTTAATAAATGATGAATACTGGTGATAGTCGCTGCACTTTGTTCCATACGCGAGGTGAATGAATTATCAATTTTGACAATATTTGCTGGAATTTGATGAAGATAGGCGAGGGATGAATAACCCGTACCGAAATCATCTATGGATAGGCTAATGCCTAGATTACTTAACTCATTCGCGCAGAAAAAGCCTTCGTTGATGTCTTTAATTAACGTGCTTTCAGTGAGCTCGATCTGTAAATCGGCGGTATTCAGTTGGTTATGTGCCAATACTGATAGTAAAAAGGCGGGTAACTCAGGTTCGGTAAAATGCAACCCTGAGATGTTAATGGCAATTTTGGCCTGGCATAGCGTAGCTTCACGCAATAGCGGTAAGTCGCCTATTGCCTGTTTGATGATCCAATTCTCGAGCTCCACAATAATCCCGATTTGTTCCGCCACTTGAATGGTTTCTTCTGCTGGTACTAACCCCAACAATGGATTGCGCCACCGCAACAGCGCTTCGAACGAATGGATGCTGTTGTCTGTGGTATCGAAAATAGGCTGGTAATCCATACTCAACTCGCTATTTTTAATCGCTAAATGTAAATGTTTCGCGACTAAACTGCGTCTTTGTAGGATATCTTCCATGCCTTTTTGATAGTGAATTTGGCGTTTTTTACCTTTGGACTTTGCCATATACATAGCGGCATCAGCGCGTAGTAATAGCTTGTTAATGTCTTGGCCGTCGTCGGGGTAACAGGCGCTACCGACACTTGCTGAGATTAAGAGAGGGTTTCCCTCTAAATCAGTGTAAGGTCGATTGGTAAGTGTTATTAATTGCTCAGCAATGTGGTTTTGGCTGAGCGTTGATTGATTTTTTTCGACAATGTAAATGTACTCATCACCACCAAATCGACTCGCTTGGCCCGTTACCGTAGCATTGTTCTGCAGGCGTTGAGCCAGCGTCTTCAGCACTAAGTCACCGACACTGTGGCCCATTGAGTCATTAATCATTTTGAAACTATCTAAATCAATGTAATAAATGAAGAATTCAATATTTTGGCGGATGTATTGCTCAAGTAGTTCTTTTAGCCCTCTGCGGTTGAGTAAGCCTGTCAGTGGGTCGGTGTTTACTTGTGCTGTGAGTTGTATTTGCTCTAATTTTCGATTGTGTATATTAAACTGCTGTACCAGTAATTCGCTGTCGGTAAAATTGGCGTGAGAAAGCGAAACTTTTAAATGGAACCAGAGATTGCCGCTATTCGTTTTAAGCAGATAATCACTTTCAAATATTTCTTGGTGTTTTACCGCCGCTATGATCTCGGTACTATGTTCTGGGGTGAGAAATAATTGGGAAAATTGCTCGACAGCGTTGCCCATTTGATCGTTAAAGGCTGGGTTGGCACTGATAAATACTCCGTCCATGTTATAGGTAGAGAGCATTATTATAGAGTTGTGCTGGCTGTGATCTTTAAGTAATGGCGAGGGAATAGCCTCGCACTGTAGTCCAATTCTACCGTCTGGAAAGGTGTAGCCAGACATCTGACAGAAAGCTTCTTTGGTGATGCCCTTGGGGGTAAAGCGCCAAAACATCGAGACCGATTGGTTTTTTTCAAAGGTGTGGCGATAATCTCGTAAAGTACTTTGTACCGCCTCTGAAGTATTAGTGCTGAAATCACGTTGTAACAACTCTGTTAAATCGTCAGCTTCCCACAGTAATAAAGCCGCGGGATTTGCCCAATGGATGCGATAGTTATCTATGTCGTATATCCACACTGCGGTGGATAATTGGTTACAATTTACACTCATTTTATAGGGTCTATGTTTTGTTATGTGTTTGTTCTGTTTGCTATTTTTGAATAGCGTTAGATGGTGCAACATAGTACAGCAGAAATCATAAACATTTAGTGTAGATTAAAAAGGGCAGACAAAAGGGGGAATTTTTCTTAATTTCACCACAATGGTAGTGAGATTAGCTAGGAGACTGGCGAAGAAGAGGAATTGCCTGTGAGGTCTAGCCTGTTTTCAGGCAAAGTTAGCGATGGTTTTATAGGAATCGTCGCTAGTAATGTGGAATGTATAAACCACGAGTCATGACTATCACCCGTGGCTTATATTTGGAGTGCTTAGCTTAAGCTAGCTTTCAGCGCTAGACGGCTGCGGTGTAATACCGGCTCTGTATATCCACTAGGTTGCGCGCACCCTTCAAAGACCAGTTCACAGGCGGCTTTAAAGGCAATGTTATCGGCAAAGTTATCGCTCATGGCATGGTAGGAAGGATCAGCGCTGTTTTGGCCATCAACCACTTTTGCCATTTTTTTCAATGTCGCTAATACTTGCTCTTTTGAGCAGACATTGTGCAGGATCCAGTTACTCATGTGTTGTGAGGAGATGCGCAGGGTCGCTCTATCTTCCATCAATCCAACATTGTTAATATCGGGCACTTTTGAACAGCCGATGCCCGCATCTACCCAACGCACCACATAACCTAAGAGGCTCTGGCAGTTATTGTCTAGCTCTTGCTGGATCTCCTCTTCAGACCAGTTGGGGTTTTGCGCTAAAGGAATGGTTAGAATATCATCGACATTGGCACGGGTGCGTAATTTGATCAGAGCTTGCTCGGCAAACACATCCACTTTATGGTAATGCATAGCGTGCAAGGTGGCGGCTGTGGGCGAGGGAACCCAAGCGGTGTTGGCGCCAGATTTAGGGTGGGCAATTTTAGCGTCCATCATATTGGCCATAAGATCGGGCATGGCCCACATTCCCTTACCTATTTGCGCTTTGCCTGAAAGACCGCACATCAAACCGGTATCAACGTTCCAGTCTTCGTAGGATGCAATCCATTGCTGTGCTTTCATGTCGTTTTTACGGATCATTGGGCCCGCTTGCATTGACGTGTGAATCTCATCACCGGTTCTGTCTAGGAAGCCGGTATTGATGAAGGCAACACGCTCTTTGGCAACACGTATACACTCTTTAAGATTGACAGTGGTGCGACGCTCTTCATCCATGATACCCATCTTGATGGTGTATCGCTCAAGGGATAAAATATCTTCAACGCGGCCAAATAGCTCATCGGCAAAAGCGACTTCTTCAGGGCCGTGCATCTTAGGTTTAACAATATACATTGAGCCAGTGGTGGAGTTTTGAAATTTACCGCTGGCATTTAAATCGTGCAGCGCCATTAAAGAGGTGAATATGGCATCCATGATGCCCTCTGGTACTTCCTCGCCATGGCTGTTGAGTATGGCAGGGTTGCTCATTAGGTGACCAACGTTACGCACAAATAATAAACTGCGACCCTTTAGGCTTATGCTATTGAGGTCGAGATCTTTATAGCTGCGATCGGGATTCATAGCGCGGGTGAAAGTCTTGCCATTCTTGGTGATTTTCTCTGTTAAATCGCCGCGCATTAGACCTAACCAGTTGCGGTATATAACCACTTTGTCACTGCCATCAACGGCGGCGACAGAATCTTCGCAATCCATAATGGTCGATAATGCAGATTCTAGGTAGATATCTTTAACGCCGGCTTTATCTGCTGCGCCAATGATATGGCTAGTATCGATTTGAATTTCAAAATGCAGTCCATTATTGCAAAAAAGTAACGTGGAAGGTTTGCTAACATCACCATTGAATCCCACCAACTGAGTTGCGTTTGCAAGGGTTGAGCGGCTCGATCCAAGCTCAACAACTAATTTTTTATCGACAATCGTATATTGGGTGGCATCGGTATGACTACCTGCAGCTAGAGGTAGAGCTTGGTCAAGAAATTCACGGCCGTAGCTAATTGCGTTTGCACCGCGTACTGGATTGTAAGCGCTGCCAGCTGCGCCGCCGTCGCTATCGTCTAAAATGTCTGATCCGTACAGTGCATCATAAAGGCTCCCCCACCGTGCATTGACCGCATTTAGTGCAAAGCGTGCGTTCATAACGGGGACCACCAACTGCGGGCCGGCCATACTGGCCATCTCTTGGTCTACATTTTTTGAGGTGATGGTAAAGTCAGGACCTTCAGGTAATAGGTAGCCAATTTCTTGCAAGAAAGCTTTGTATTTAAGAAAGTCTAATCCATCGCTGCGATGCTCGATATGCCACTGATCAATTTGGCTTTGCAGCTGCTCTCGTTTTTCCAATAGTGCAGCATTCTTAGGCATTAGATCATGAATTAGTTGGCTGACTTGCTGCCAAAATTTCTCTGCGTTTAGACCGGTGCCCGGTAGTGCTTCTTCATTGATGAAATTGTAAAGCTCAGTACTTATACTTAAGTTTGCAGCAGATGTTTGCGGGCTCATTTTGATACCTAAAAATATAAAATTCAGTGACAGAGATTCAATAATAACAAAAATGGAAATAATTTCCATTTTTGATAGAAACTCTTTTTGTAATATTTTTCTCCAGCGTATTTTTGCTATTGTTTTAGCGTCGACCTGTGTAAGTGCACGTCTAATTGCGGGAAGGCGATACTGATATTATGCTGCGCAAAGAATGTATTAATCTGTTGGTTTATTTCATGAATAGCTAAGTTTCTGTCAGTTAAATTACCGGTAAAAAAGCGCAGTTCAAAATCTAGAGTACTATTGCCAAAGGCGGTAAAAAATACTTCCGGCTCTGGGTCCTTCAGCACCCTACTATTACCGCTAGCCGCCTCAAGTATCATTTTGTGCACCAAGCTGGTGTCAGAACCATAAGCGACGCCAACATTCAGAGTAATACGCGTGATAGCATCCGATAAGGACCAGTTGATTAGTTGGTCGGTAACAAAGGTTTTATTGGGAATAATGACCTCTTTTCGATCCCAGTCCGAAATAGTGGTGGCGCGAATTTTGATCTTAGTTACCTTGCCTGTGACACCGCCGATAGTCACGGTATCACCGATACGCACGGGTTTTTCAAACAGAATAATAATGCCGGAAACAAAGTTGGCCACTATTTCTTGAAGACCAAAACCTAAGCCAACCCCCATTGCGGCTATTAACCACTGTAATTTTGCCCATTCAACACCCAGCTGGCTGGCTGCAGCCATTACACTGGCCAATATCAAAATATAGCGGGTAATGCTGGTAATGGCGTAACTGGTGCCGGGAGTGAGATTAATATGGCGTAATATCAACAACTCTAATAAGCCAGGTAAGTTGTATACCGCTAAAATAGTCAGGCCAATGAAAAAGATGCTGGTAATCACACTGCCTAAACTGATGCTCTCAGAGATGACTCCGCTGGCGGTAGTTATTTCATTGCTCCACAAAGTGACATTGTCCAATACTGCTAAAGAGGGTAAAAAGTTTTTAACTAATAGCCACATGGCAATAAACAACAAAGAGAAACAAAGCGCTTTAAGGATGGCCGTTGCCTGCTCAGAGATTGATTTAAGGCTGAGATAGTTTTCTTCTAATGGTGGGATTTCTTGGTTATTTTCCCGTGCTGCTAATATTTCAGTGCGTCTTGAGCGCGCTTTGCTGAAGGTTAATTGCCGCTCTGCAATGAGTAACCAGCGAAGGCAGAGTTTATAAATAGCAAACACACAAAACACGATGAGGGTGATTGCCAACAGTGTGGAGATAATCATCGAGCTGGTATATAGGTAGCCAAACAGTGCACCGAGGATCAGCAGTGCATGGATAAAGACCATTGCTGCCAGCCAAAGTTTGGATTGTTGCCACCAACTTATTTGGTCGTCGTTATTGTTATGAGGAGAGACTTTCCAAAGCGCCGCCCAAAAGC
Organism: Oceanospirillaceae bacterium; assembly: GCA_013215375.1. Lineage (GTDB taxonomy): Bacteria > Pseudomonadota > Gammaproteobacteria > Pseudomonadales > Balneatricaceae > Rs1. The sequence goes on from JABSRB010000058.1 coordinate 13,010, forward strand.
TCCCCGCTAAAATGGATAACATTATGAAGACTAATCTGCCGAGCCCTGAATGCAGCTCTAATGAGGGAATGTTGTCAAAGTAGAGAAGTAACCAAGCTAAAGGTGCTCCTAACAAGTACATGGGCACCAATAATTTTTTGAGCTTGACGCAAAAATCTTCAGCGATATCCAAGTGACTAATAAACAATCCGTAAGGACGTTTTAACCAATAGATAAAAGTGAGGTAGCACCACAGACTGAGACAGAGCAGGTTATTAATCTTCAGTGTTTGGCTGTCATCAATATTGAGAACTTTGTTTAATAGCAGATAGAGGATCAGTGGCAGCGGCAAGCAGATGATAGGTGCTGCAATTAATAATTTTATACTGCGACTAAAACGATCCTGAATGACATTGCCGATTTGTCTCGACCAGATTTTTTGATGCTGCTGCTGATATTTTAGCAAGCTAATTGAAATGGCGGCGATTAATAGGTAGAGCACAATCCAGCGCAACCATTGTTGAGAAGGATTAATACTGATTTCATTTATCTTGGTTAATCCCTGTTTTATTTGGTCGGCACTACTGCTGCTAATTTGTGTCAGCCAAGAGCTGTCAATGCTCTGTACACTTGGTAGCCATAATAAGTACTCGGTGAGTAATATTTGCCCTTGAGTAAACTGTTGTTCGATAAAATTTTCAAGGGTCAGAATTTTTGATAAATTATCTAATTCACGCCCATAGGCTTTGTGTAAATTACTAATTATTTCAGAACTGGATATTCGCAACCTAGCAAAGTCCTGCAGTGATTGTTCATCCCAATCGTCAGTCACAGGGGGAGAAATTGCCATATTAAGTTCTAATTGATTGATCTCAATGTTCTTTAGTCTAAGTCGAGCTATTTGCGCCAGAGTGTCATTATCTTGAGTGGGGATAGAAAAGCGCTGACTAAAGCTTCTTAGCTCTATGCCGAAGCTATTTTCACTGAGTTCTAATTGCTGTTGAATGACTTTGTAACTCTGGGCTATCAGCTGTTGTTGCTGGTCTAAGATACGTAATTTCTTAACCGCAGTTACTGAGTTGGTGATGCTGATTTGGAGCTGTTCGGTTAATAAAGAATTTTGTTGGATAAGTGTAGTGATAGCGTCTGGGCTATCCGTGCGCTCATGAGGTGAGCTGAACTTTTCTAACAATCTGTCGGCTTCTGATTGCCTAAAGAGTTGTATTTTATCTTGGTAAAGTCGGATTTTTAGCTTCAGGGATGCAAGCTCAATCTTCGTCCAACTGAGTTTTAAGCGGTCATACTCTACTTGTAGAGGTATCGCCAATAATTCGAGATTGATCGCTTGGCTCTTAACATTGTTAAGGGTGAATAGCGCCTCGTTGAGCTGTTGTTGGGTTGCGGTGGTATTGTCATTAGTTAATTCAAGCTGGTTTAATTGGGTTAAATCGTCTCGAAGTTCAACCGGTTTGGTATTGTAAATGTCGATTTCATTTTCAATTTCATTACGATTTTGCTGTAATTCTAACTGAGTAGATTGTAGCTGGGTTAGCGCTAGCTCCAATGCTGGTAATTGACTTTGGGTTATCTTGAAAGCTGTTTTTGTCTGTGACTCTTTAATAAGCTGTTTCTTTAACTGGCTGATTTGCTTTGGCAGTGTGTTAAGGGCTTGTTTAAAAGTGGTTATCTGGGTTTGCGCAACACTAACTTGAGAATAGGTATGGACTATTTGTAAATAAATATCGCGAAGTGCACTATCCTCTTGCTGTAGGGGGTCAAGTAGCTGCAACTGTCGCTGGGCATTTTCAAGAACTAAATTTGGCGCTGCTAGCAGCGGGTTCGATAACAGTAAAAAGCACAAAAATAAGCCGGAAATTGATCTCATGAAAAATTGATCCACTGGTTAGCTACACCAAGAAACAGATGCCTAGCATGACCAGTTCCTCTGGCCCCGTTTCTGGATGAAAACTATTTAATTATGATAGAGTTCAATATAACAGTGCAGCATAATTATTAAAGGAAATTTTGGTGAGAATAGACCCTAATACGTTGCGCAATCTTTTAGAGCAGCCAAACCATACCGCTTGGATTGAAGAGCCTTGGCTAAACTATTTTAAGTGTTATGGGTTAGATGAAATTGTCGCTAATTATAACGTTGAAGTTGGGTTGTTACAGCGACAGAGCGTCTACCAACATTATCGTCAAAAGCAGCACAGTATTGGCACTTGTGTCATCGTGCATGGTTATATGGATCACAGTGCTATATATCGTCACTTGATTGCCGATAGGCTAGCGTTTGGCTGGGATGTACTTATCTATGACAAGATTGGTCATGGGCTGTCCACAGGGGAGAGCTATGCTATTGATAGCTTTGTACAATACGCCCAGCAGTTACAAAGTATACTGGAATATTTAGCAGCGCACTGTGATAAAAAATGGCAGTTAATTGGCCAGAGTACGGGTGCTTCCGTCATTATGGAGCACGCCCTTAATCCTATCTTTAAACCCTTCAAACAAATTACGCAAAGGGTGTTGTTAGCGCCGTTAGTGAGAAACTGTCATTTTAACAAAGTGAAGTTCCAGTACCAGATACTGCGTTTTTTCTTAAAGCGGATTAAACGCGGAGTGAGTAACAACAGCCACGATAAAAAGTTTCTTAATTTCATTTACCAAGATGACCCACTAACTTCAAGATGGGTTAAGGTGAGCTGGGTAGGGGCTATGTTGAATTGGGAGCGGTGCTTACACACTTACTCCCAATCTTTGGTGCCACTGGTTGTTATTCAAGGTGATGGGGATGAAACAGTGGACTGGATCTATAACCTTAAAGTGATAAAACAAATTTTCCCCAAGTCTCAGCAACATATCATTCAAGGCGCTAAACACCATTTAGTCAATGAAGGCGATAAATGGAGAGGGTCAGTTTTTGCACTGCTCAATTCCGATTGAGTTGATAGGAAAGTCATGTTTGTTATTTAGCTGCCATAAGATTATGGCTACAACTATGTAAAGGGTCTTTTAGGACGCCTTTTATGTACTATAAAAGTACTAAGGTAATCGTTATAATATACGAAATACACCTCACTATTAGGGCTTTAGAATTCGACAGTTAGAAGTGTAAGATATTGATTATTATAAGCCTAGATCAAAAATATTCCTCTATAAAATGCTTTATTTACTTGTCGATGGCAACTTTGTTATGAAAAGCGCCTTCAATATGTCTACTTGCTCTGTTGCAATTGTCGTTACTTCGATAATGATCCTAGCCTTGTGATGCTGTATTCGAGACCATTTTTTGCTAATGCTCAGCAAGGCGAATGAAAATTTGATAATCCTTTGAACCGTATGCGAATGGCGCTATAGTCGCCAGTGACTTGTAACGGGCCACTATTTAAATGGATAATAGGTCATAAAATATTATCATCCATCAAACACGCTTGCTCTATGGCGTCTTGGTCGATGTTACAGTAAAATAAATCACTCTTCATATCGACTTTAATCACCTTAGATAACGGACTTCACAGACCTATTTATAATACTTAGCACTTGCGAAGTTGTCCGATTATATCCTGACCTGTTTTTTTCTGGTGCGCCAACTGCTATGCTTTGGTGGTCCTTGGATAGCTAACAATGTGTTTAAAATTAGCATTATTATTCTATGCATTTGTAGTGGCGTGAAAATTCAGGGTTATTTAAAATAAAATATGAAGTTATCCAAAATAGCATTATATGCGGAGCGTGGTTCAAAGGTTTATCTGTCAGACCTGTAATTATATACACAACAACCATCGAAAATAATAGAAGACTTCCAACAGATCTTTCTTTATAAAAAACGGTTGTAATATATATAAGAGGTAATATTAATAGTAACAGGCCAATCCAGCCGCTCTTCACTAAAGTAGTGAGAAATTGCATATGATAATGCGTAGGTGTCAAATGAATTAATGACTGTAGTTGAGAATCGGTATTATTCTCATAAAGTTCAATAAACTTCTCTTCATGCTTATCTCCCAGGCCTATTATGGGAGAAATTGTTGACAATTTTATTGCCGCCGACCACATTTTTATTCTCAAGCCTATAGAGCTACTATAATCACCACTGGTAATTCTACTTATTTCTTGCTTAGTCTGATTAATTCTACTTTCAATTTTGGGAGCCGCTATAAATCCAACCATTAATACCATTAAGAACATAGGAAGAAGAAGCTTAATGTTCGCCTTTTTCCTATAACTTAAAATTAGCACACAAAACAAAGCTGCTACTATCAGTGCTAACCAAACCCCTCTAGATTGCCCAATCATGACACATAAACTAGCCCCAAAAAGACAAAAAAAGAACATCGTTCGTCTAATTTTGCTGTGTTCAAAATAAATCAATATTATGGAAAAAACACCGATTATGGCTGCAAAAGTGGTAAAGGGGATCACATTTAACGGCCAGTTCCTACCTTGCCCTAAAACAAATGAATACCACACTGCATAAGAGAGCGAAAAAATAGATCCTATGAGCATAAGAATATATAACAGTTTTTTTGTACAAAGAGATTTAGGAAGAATTATCAAAAATAGAAAGGAGAAAATCAAGGCGCGCAATGAACCAGAGCTATATCCAATTGTAAAATAACAACCTAAAGCATAGATGATTGAAGCCAATAAGAGCCAAAGAATTTTGTTGTTCTTAAAATTGGACAAAAAATATTTGTAATCATACTTAACAATTGATACAAGAATTGAAATAAAGATTATTACTCCAATCTGTTTTTTCCCGCTTGATGAATAAAACAACCCAGAAAAAACCCAGAATAAAGGCATTATGATAATTAGATTTACAACATTTAGTTTGTTAATTGTTTTAATCATTAGTTATTTAAGCCGATACGGATAGAATTCACCTTTTTATTGAATTTCATATTAAAAACTAATTGCCTAACTCTTACATTGATCCGATATAGTTCGGCATGTAGTTTCCCAAGAAAGTGCTGTTTTGATTTGTCTTTCCTGCTTCCAATAGTAGAAATACTTGAGTTTCTTGAAATTACACTTGGGTTTAAAGTATATAGGGGTTGACCAGTAAACCATTCCTTATCCATAAAATTATCAACAGGTTCAAAAAAAAACTCACTCTTCAATAAATAATTTTTTGCAGCTAATGGGGTAATCATATAACTAGAGGTACCGCATGCTCCCTTGTTGTATTTAACTAAAGACCTATTGGCTAGAACTTTATCTATTGCTAGGAACTTAAAATCAAAAATGGCACCGAACTTGAGAACTCCTAACATTTCGATATTTTTTTCTCCATATTCAATATATCGATGTAAGCTATCATTTAACTGTATATTATCCTCGAGAATAAATATTGGCTCATTGAGCTCAACACACTTTTCCCATAAACAAATATGACTTGCAAAGCATCCTAATTCGGCATTCGTTAATCGATAACCTTTAACTCTTAAGGTTTTGATTGCATTATATTTTAAAGCGATATTGCAATCGTCAGTTTTTATATCTATAGCATTGAAGAACCAAAATTTAACCTTTTCTCTTTCAAGTAATGCTTGTACAGAAGCCCGACGGTCCTGTGATCTTTCTAAGCTAATAACAAATGTCTTCATGAAAATAATTTTACACCTAATGTTGGCCGCGTAAGAATAAATATTACTTGATTTTCGTCTATTATCTAGATTTTTTTATTGTTTTATTAGAATAATTACCAGCTAATACCGTTGTGGGTTTTAAAAAACTTATGATATTACTACTCTCACATACATCACAACTGTGCGTGTTCCGCTTAACATGATCACCCTATCGTTGAAAGGGACCGCGTTTTCTTCTATGCATCCCGAGCTACCTTTTAATCAAAGCGATCACTGCTTAATATTTTTAAAGATAAGAAGAAGGCAGCCATACGCTGAAAAATGGAATTATTTGTTAAATGGATAAAAAAATCAAAATACTCCATCAGACTAAATAGAAATGGTGTCATGATTCACGCTTTGTTAGCGCTCCTTACTTATCTGCTCTTGCTATTAATACAATTTACTTATCAAAATCAAAAAATCGAATATTGAAACTTCCTGTTAATTTGTCCAAATTTAATGGAGCGGCGGAGTTTAATGATTTTCTAAATTCTTGCTTTAAACAACTAACGCCAGTGTGAGCAAGTGACGTCTCATCCCTGAATGACTGCTTGCTCAATAGCCACATTGGCTTTATCATCTGTTTATCATTGTTTTGTATTATCCTCATCACTCGACTCTATATGTAAAACTCTCTTTTTTATTGTTTGTTATTTGTTCAGAAATGCCTAAGCAAGCAACTTTTTTATTACTGTTTATGACTTCATGCAGTTTTTTCCAGTTTTCATTTTCGTTGGATCTATCTTGTTCAGGGTGCCAAATGTGTAGCACTGTAGTGGAAAATCTTCCACTGAGCAATTTAAGGCCATTATGTAACAATCGAACAGTCATTTCAGAGTCTTCATAACCCCAGCCAACAAAGGCCTCATCGACACCGTTTATTGCAAAAAAATCTTTTTTCCACAGAGCAAAGTTACACCCTTTCAATGGCTTCCAACTATTTCTTCGTAGCTTTCTAATCGGGCCTAAAGGTAATTCTAATAATGGCCAGCGTCTCTTTAGCTGAGTACTAGAGTATTGCCAGGGCCGTAATTGATGTATTTGTTTTTGTTCTCTGATTAGTTCTTTAGTGAACTCTTCTTTAATCAGGACTCTATTTCCGGCAACAAAGTATCCAGGGGAAGCAAGGTTTATATGATTCTTAACGAAATTTTCCCGTAGAAGACAGTCCCCGTCAATGAATACTAAATAGTCGCCTTTTGCTTGTATTGCAGCTTTGTTGCGGATTTTTGCCAATTGAAAACCTTTGTCCTCTTGCCAGATATGTATTAGCGGCGCAGTGGATGTTTTTTGCCATTGTTTAATAAGCATGGCTGTTTCTTGCTTTGATCCATCATCTGCAATGAGAACTTCAAAGGGCTGAGTAGATTGAGATTTTACAGATTCAAGTACTAAATTTAATGCTTTAGGCCAATTGTAAGTACTTATTATTAGGCTAACTTTAGGAGTTGTCGGCATTATTCTCACTCATATTTAATAGGCTTAGTTTGGCGTATTTGTAGTAAGTGCCCTCAGCATTTGAAATAGCTAACATAAGTCCTTTGCTGCCATCTAATATGCCTAATTGTAAAATATAGGTTCGAAAAAAAGACCAGAGGCCTTTGAATATGGCTTTGCTTAGAGATGATCGTTTACCTTGTTTATAGAGCTTTTGTGCACCTAGTGTGGAGTATAAATTCACTTTATCTAGAACTTGGTCTAACGTTCGAAAAGAATAGTGAATTAGTATTTCGCTAAGTTTACCGGTTGAACCGTCAACAATGGCTTTTTCATGCACTAAGTCATCAGTGAACCGACTATTCTGCCTTTTGAACAGTCGCAAAATAAAATCCGGAGACCAGCCAGAGTGCTCGATAAATTGCCCGCAGTAGCTAGAGCGTCTTGGCATGTAATAGCCCATATGAAGTGGGTTTTCTAGAGTGCTTAATATTTCTTTTTTTAGGCTGTCGCTAACACGTTCATCAGCATCGATAGAGAGCACCCAATCATTGGAGGCATATGATAGTGCTCTATTTTTTTGGATACCGAATCCAGGCCAATCAGTTTCTATGAGTTGACAGTTGAAGTTACGGCATATTTCCTGGCTGCCATCCGTGCTGCCCGAATCCAATACAATGATTTCATCTGCCCAGCTAACAGACTCTAAGCACTCACGTAGATGATGCACTTCATTTTTTGTGATAATAATGACCGATATCATGTTAGTCCTTAAATTTGAATATAAAAATTGCGTGGTACAGCTGTATGATTTTATGGCGAGAATGGTAAAAATAGATGAAGTCTACACCAGACTAGTGAATATTAACGTGACAGAAAGAATCAGGCGAGTGAAAGTTTTAAGTTTTTTAGCTTTAGTGAAGCTCAAGGAGGTGTTTCTAAAGTAGGGCCCGCTCATGAGAGCGGTCCCTGATAGTATCTATAGCAGTTAGAACAAACGACGACTACGGATAGTGCCTTCGATGGTGGATAGCTTCTCTAAAGCACGCTTTGAGCAATCAGCGTCAACGTCTATAACAACATAGCCAACTTTGTCGTTAGTCTGCAGATGCTGACCAGAAATGTTGATTTTATTCTCAGAGAGGATGGTGTTGATGCTGGTCAAAATCCCCGGCACGTTATGGTGTACGTGTAATAATCTATGTACGCCATCCGCTTCAGTATGATCAGGTAATGATACTTCAGGGAAGTTAACAGAAGTAATAGAAGAGCCATTATCACTGTACTTAGATAGCTTGTCTGCGACTTCAGTACCGATGCTCTGTTGCGCTTCCATGGTTGATCCACCGACGTGCGGTGTCAATATCACGTTGTCAAACTCGCGAAGTGGAGAGATGAACTCCTCATCATTTGAGCGTGGTTCAACAGGGAATACGTCAATCGCAGCGCCACCAATGTGGCCACTTTTAAGCGCAACACAAAGTGCATCTATATCAACCACAGTGCCACGAGCGGCGTTAATGAATATAGCACCCTGTTTCATCTGTGAAAACTCAAGGGTCGACATCAGGTTTTTGGTAGAGCCAACTTCAGGGATATGCAGTGAAACAATATCACTGTTAGCGAGTAGCTCAGAAAGGCTGCTGACTTGCTTTGCATTGCCCAGCGGTAATTTACCCACAACATCGTGGAACAGTACTCTCATTCCGAGTGATTCTGCAATAATGCTCAGTTGTGAACCAATGCTGCCGTAACCGATGATGCCTAACGTTTTGTTACGAATCTCGTAGGAATTTTTGGCGCTTTTCTGCCAGATACCACGATGCGCTTTGGCATTCTTTTCAGCGACGCCACGCAGCAATATAATTGACTCTGCTATGACTAATTCAGCGACGGAGCGGGTGTTTGAGTAAGGCGCATTGAAAACAACAATCGCTCTTTTAGTCGCTTCAGCTAAATCTACTTGGTTGGTGCCGATACAGAAACAGCCAACAGCTAATAATTTTTTAGCAGCGGCGAATACTTTTTCATTGAGCTGAGTTCTGGAACGAATGCCAATGAAGTGTACATTTGCAATGCGCTCTATTAGATCGTCTTCGGATAGTGAGCCGGTGTGGTATTCTATATTCGTATAACCATTTTGGTTAAGGGAATCTGTAGCGCTCTGGTGCACGCCTTCAAGTAATAGAATTTTAATTTTGCTTTTATCTAAAGATGTAGCATTACTCATTTTCAACTCATGCCTTGTGTTTTGATAAGAATTTAGGGGGATGTTTTATGTTTCTGACAAAGGCATTAAGTGCCTTGCGAGAAGGCTGAAGATGTTAACATAGGGCTTGTCGTAAAAAAGCACTATTGAACTATAAATTGGCGATATTTAGTACAAAACGTTAGAACAATAATTTAGTAAAAGAAATAAATTGAGATCAGGAGAAAAAGTTTCCTAAAGGCGCATTAGTTGCTTGAAAACGGCATATTTAGAGGTTTTTTGAGCGGATTCTAAAAAAAGGCAGTAAATTATAAAGCATAAAATACCACCTGAAATGTATGTTTATGGAGCAAATAGATTAGCTATAGAAACATAGGTAAGCGGTTTGCTCTTTGACGATGACGTCAAATTCAGTATTTGCTGCAACTTCAAACTCAGTGCCGCTTGAATAGGTCTTGTGGCTGGTTTCCCCTGGTAGTTTTACTAATAGTTCACCGCTGATAACTTTCATTAGTTCGTGAGCGCTGGTGGAAAAAGTGAATTCGCCGATATCCATAACGCCACTCGTCACTTTTCCTTGAGAATTTTCAAAACTTAAAGATTTTACTTGTCCTGAAAAATATTCATTTACCGCTATCATTCATTATTACCTTTGCTGGTTGTTAAATTACATTTTCTTAGGAGCCTCTGAGCAAGAGCAATACACCTCTGTATACCCCGAAGGGCAGTATTACAATGAGCGGCAGTTTTGCTCGGCTACTTTGAAAGGATCAGTTAGTCCAGAACGGTTGCTGCTGCACAGTGGCCGTTTTCAAACTCACAGAGAAAATGTTGGGCTTGTTTGGGGCTTCCTTAGTCTATACTTTTTAAAGTAGCATATTGATTAGCGCTATAACAAAGCTATTTGTTTAATAAATTTTTTAGGAGGCTGCTACTATTCTGGATATGGCATGCAATATTCGAGTGAATGGTTAGCGCGCTTTTTTGCTGCGATGGAAGCTAGATGAAAAAAATGATTAAAAAGGTATGGAAAACTCTGCAGCACAAAGCGCTTATATTGCTGCTTTTGCTCAATCCTATTAATAGCTATGGCGTCACTGAAACTTGGCAAAAGCCTAAGTTCATCACCAAGAGTTTTTTTGAAGTTGCACTAGGCTTTGAATATAGATCGGTAGCGCAAAAAGTGCGCAAATGGACTAAGCCAGTAAGGATTTATGTTGATCATCAAGTAGGTAGCAAAGAAGATAAACTATTACACGATGCGCTGCTGGATGCGCACATTATAGATTTACGAGAAATTACTAACATAGACATGCGTCGGGTTAAATCAATTAAGCAGGCTAATATTCATTACTACTTTACCTCCCAGCAGAAGTTACCGGCACTGGTAAAGAGAGTCTCTGGCAAAAGCAGTCTAAAGCATTTAAAGACCTCTGTTTGCATGGCGACTATGCGCGCTAGCAGAAGCGGTGAGATAAATAGCGCGGTGGTCTATATAGCAGTCAATCAAGCGCGCATGCATGCAAAACTGGTGTCATGTATTGTCGAAGAGCTAACGCAAGTGCTGGGTCTGCCCAGAGATTCCGATAAAGTATTTCCCTCTATATTTAACGATCGCTCCACCGATGATTTGCTGACAGGCCTGGATATTGTATTGTTAAAATTATTGTACAACACAAGTATCAAAGCTGGAATGGGAAAAGCGCAGCTACGACCTATCTTACGAGGGATATTAAATAAGTGGCAGAAGCAGGGGAAACTGCAAAAAGCGGCCAAAAAATCTCGAACATTGGCGCTGTGTCAATTTATGGAATGCTAAGCTTCGTTTTTGGGTGGAAATCTACCCAAAGCGTGCTCTGTGTTGTGCGGATCTCCCCCATTAACGCTACCCTAAAGTTGTAATAAACTAACAGGTCAAATGTTTCTGTAATAAATTCATTTAATATCAGATAGTTACGTCATTGTTTCGTTTTTGGCATAATAAATGCTTTGTAAGTTTCTTCAAAACAAAGCATTTATAACAATAATGGAGCAAGGTAAATGAAAAAAATAACAACGGCATTATCCGCACTAACATTAGCTTTTAGTGTTTCTACTGCGTTCGCCTCTGAATGTGATCCCGGTGAAGTAGTTGCGAAATTAAGCCATGTCACTGGTGGTACTACTCACCCTAAAGTTGTTGCGGCAAATTCACTGGCTGAACGCGTCAACAAAGAAATGAATGGCAAAATGTGCATTGAGGTTTTTCCTAGCTCAACATTGTTCGGCGACTCAAAAGAGTTAGAGGCGTTGTTATTGGGTGATGTGCAGATCTTGGCTCCGTCACTTTCTAAGTTTGGCTCTTATACTCGTCAATTCGGTGTGTTTGATCTTCCGTTCATCTTTAAAGATATGGATGCAGCCATACGTTTTACTAATACAGATTCAGGCAAAGAATTGCTAAATGCGATGAACAACGTTGGCTTCGTTGGTTTGGGTTACTGGATGTCTGGAATGAAATACTTCTCGGCGAACAAAGCGCTTAAGTTGCCAACTGATGCAGAAGGTTTGAAGTTCAGAGTACAGTCTTCGGATGTGGCAAAGGCGATGATCGCGGCAATGGGCGGGTCTCCTCAGCCAATGGCGTTTAAAGAAGTTTATGGCGCTTTACAAACAGGTGTTGTAGATGGTCAGGAAAATACTTGGTCTAATATTTACACGAAGAAATTCTTCGAAGTACAAGACAGTGTGACAGAGACTAGTCATCAGTTACTGGCTTATTTGTTCATGACATCTTCTGAGTTCCTAGATGGATTAGAGCCTGATGTGCGTGAGCAGTTCCTTAAAATCTCTAATGAAGTCACTCAGGCTGCCAATGAAAACGTAAAGGCGAAAGAGCAGGCAAACCGCGCCAATATATTAAAAGCAGGTGGGAAAATCAATGAGTTAACTTCAGAGCAGCGTGCTGCATGGGTTGAATCTATGAAGCCAGTTTGGAAGAAGTTCGAGTCTGATATTGGCGCGGATCTTATCAAGAGCGCAGCTGAAGCATAGTGCTGCAGTATCAGTGATCTAAATCACTATTTGAATCACCAACATAGACGAGCTACATGCCTATGTTGGTGATTTAACTCAAAGTACACCCTAAGCTACCTACCAAATACCGCATAGACTGTTATTTTGTTATTGGCTGAATTTGAAAGAACTCAGCAGGAGCGTTTTTCATGGCTTATTGGCCTCATATTTATCTATTAATTTTAATTATCGCCATTTGGCTACTCGAGAAAAAGTGGCCTGAATTTATGGCAGCTGTTGAAGAGAATGTCTTGGTGATGATTATCACCGCCATCATGCTGGTATCTTTTGGCCAAGTTGTTGCCCGCTACGGCTTTAACAGCGGTTGGGCCGCCGCCCTAGAGTTTAATACACTGGCATTTTCATGGCTGATTTTACTGGGCATGAGCTATGGCATCAAAACTAGCGTGCACATTGGTGTCGATATCGTGCTCAATGCCGTGTCTAAACCAGTCACACGGATTATGGCCTTAACAGGTGCAGTGGGTTGTATGCTTTACGGTCTTATATTGCTTGATTCTACTTGGTTAACGCTATTGGGAGTTGATGTGCGTGGTGGTGCCATAGAATACTGGGCGAAGATGTACAAAATCGGCATCGGTTCCGAAGAGCTGCGTTACCCAGAGTTCGCGCAAGAGATGTTTGGTCTACAACCTAGAGTACATCGCTGGTTAGTGTTGGTTATCTTGCCGATTAGTTTAGCGTTATTAGTGTATCGGTCACTACAAGCTTTTGTTGATATTTATACTGGCAAGCGTCGCATGCTCATTAGTGGTCATGAGGGGCAGGAGTTGGTTGAAGAAAATAGAGGCATTATTAAAGATTAGTTGCGCTCATGTTAATGCAGAATATATATCGCTAATTTGTAAGGAACAAGCACTGTGGAAGCACTCATATTATTTGGAATAGTATTAACCTTGCTGTTTTTGGGACTGCCAGTCGGCATCTCGCTCGGCTTGTCATCAATACTATTCATCACTTTCGTTTCAGACGCCAAGCTCACGTCTGTGGCAATTTCATTATTCGGTGCGGGGCAGCACTATACGTTACTGGCTATCCCGTTCTTTATTATAGCCTCTTCATTTATGTCCACAGGGGGGGTGGCAAAGCGATTGATTAACTTTGCGATTGCCTGTGTTGGTCATTTTAGAGGTGGTCTGGCCATGGCCTCGGTACTGGCCTGTATGATGTTTGCTGCATTGTCAGGGTCTTCTCCTGCCACAGTGGTTGCCATCGGTAGTATCGCAATTGTCGGTATGCGCCAAGTGGGTTATTCAAAAGAATTTTCTGCCGGTATTATTGCCAATGCCGGAACATTGGGTATTCTGATACCACCTTCTATCGTGATGGTGGTTTATGCCTCTGCGACAGAGGTCTCTGTTGGGCGGATGTTTCTAGCAGGTGTCATACCCGGTATATTGGCAGGCTCCATGTTAATGCTCGCTATCTATGTGGTAGCACGTATAAAAAATCTTCCATCAGAACCTTGGAGAGGCTTTGGTGCTATCGTGCAAGGTGGTAAAGAAGCGGGTTGGGGATTATTCTTAATTGTCATTATTATGGGCGGTATCTACGGTGGTGCCTTTACCCCGACAGAGGCAGCTGCAGTCGCAGCGCTGTACTCTATCTTTATCGCGCTGTTTGTCTATCGTGATATGGGACCTTTAAAAGGTATTACCTGGGTAAGTGACACAGATTCAGCAGAGGCCAGAGTGGGCTTTAATGGCTTGGTGTACGGGTTGTCTTTCTTTATGGTCTGGATGATTATGTCATTTTTTGCGATGGCTGATTCAGAAACGAGTACCGCTGCATCCCGAGCTCAGTGGGGTGGTACATTAAGTGCTATATTAAGCGCCTTCTATATATACAAGCGTGGCTCGCAATTGTCAGGCGGTATTGGACAGTGTGTGATAGCTGGTTTGAGAGTTTGGGCGCGCAATTTGTTATTGCTGACTAGGCTTTTTTTCCCTGCGCTATACGGTAAAGAAACTCGTAAGGTAATGCTTGAAGGCACAAAGACGACCTTAATGTTAATGTTCATCATTGCCAATGCACTGTTGTTTGCGCATACGCTCTCTGAAGAGCGTATTCCGCAGATGGTGACAGAGTGGATGTTGGGTGTTGGCTTTAACTGGTTTACCTTCCTGATTGTCGTTAACATTTTGCTGTTGCTAGGCGGCCAGTTTATGGAGCCTTCAGGGTTGTTGCTAATAGTAGCGCCAATCGTCTTCCCGATTGCTATGAAGTTGGGCATAGATCCTATTCACTTAGGTATCATCATGGTGGTCAATATGGAAATCGGCATGATAACGCCACCGATAGGATTGAACTTGTTCGTCACTTCCGCCATTACTAACATGAGCTTGTCAAAAGTGGTAAAGGCGGCAATGCCGTTTATGCTGGTACTAATGTTGTTTTTAGTGATAGTGACCTACGTACCTTGGTTATCTACGGCCTTGCCGTACAGTATTATGGGACCAGAAATAGTAAATCCTTAACGCTGTTAAGTCTTAAAGAGAATGCCTGCAGTGATGTGGGCATTTTTATTGGAGGCCTGCTTTTCTGATATTGAAAGCTAACAGGCACTTATACTGGCTATATTGTTGGTTAATTGGCCATAACAGGGTGTTAAATAATCAGGAATAGCTAATTTTACATTAAATGAAACTAACAGTTGACGCCCTCGCTGATCTCTATATAATTCGCCTCCTCGCAACGGGGTGACCCGAAAAACACCGCGAGAGAAGTTGAGTTTTAATTGTTGTAACGCA
>JABSRB010000059.1 GCA_013215375.1 Oceanospirillaceae bacterium
AAAGCTTTTTAACCGCAGAGAAGAGCAAATACTCATTCAATGGGTCTTCTCTTCAAGTGAATTCTTCTATCGCCATTTCCCGGATCTTAAATTTCTGTACTTTTCCCGTCACCGTTAATGGATAACGATCAACAAATTTAATATAACGTGGGATTTTAAAGTGGCTGATTTTTCCTCTGCAAAATTCACGCAATTGCTCTGCTGTCATAGGAGCGGCATCTGGACGCAGTATAATCCAGGCCACCAGCTCTTCACCGCGTAATTCATCGGGAATGCCTGTCACTTGTGCATCGCTAATCGCCGGATGAGTGTAGAGAAAATCTTCAATTTCTTTGGGGTAGATATTCTCGCCGCTGCGAATCACCATGTCTTTAATGCGCCCGACTATCTGTATATAACCTTCTTCATCCATGCGCGCTAAATCGCCGCTGTGCAGCCAACCATTGGTTTCTATGATCTCCTTGCTAGCCGCCTCGTTTTGCCAGTATCCCAACATCACTGAATAACCGCGGGTACAGAGCTCTCCTGTTTCATTGCGCGGTACCGTACCGCCACTCACCACATCAACTATCTTAGTTTCAATATGCGCTAAGGTACGTCCCACCGTGCTGACTTTTTTATCAAAGGGATCATCGGCGGCGGTTTGCGCAGATACTGGGCTAGTTTCTGTCATACCATAGGCGATCTGCAACTCGCCCATGTGCATTTTAGTGTTAACTGCCTTCATCAGCTGCGCCGGGCAAATAGAGCCCGCCATAATACCAGTACGCAAGCTGCTCAGGTCGTAATCGTTAAAGTTCTCTAACGCTAACATGGCAATAAACATCGTCGGTACGCTATAAAGAGCAGTGGCTTTTTCAGCCT
Organism: Oceanospirillaceae bacterium; assembly: GCA_013215375.1. Lineage (GTDB taxonomy): Bacteria > Pseudomonadota > Gammaproteobacteria > Pseudomonadales > Balneatricaceae > Rs1. The sequence continues at coordinate 865 of JABSRB010000059.1, forward strand.
CTACGCACTGCAATACCGTTTGCGCATCAAAGCTAGCACTGGGATAGATCATCGTGGCACCGTGGCTGACACAGCCTATATTGCCCATCACCATACCAAAGCAGTGATACAGCGGCACTGGAATAATCAGCCGGTCCAAATGGCTGAAATTCATGTTTTTGGCCACAAAGTAGCCATTATTCAATATATTAAAATGCGATAGGGTAACACCCTTGGGTGAGCCGGTAGTACCTGAGGTATATTGGATGTTGATAGCATCGTTATAATCTAACTGCCGTTGAATAACATCTAACTGACTCTGGGTGACGTCTACCGCTAATTCACAAAAATCATCCCAGCGCTGCATGCCTTTAAAATCATGTTTCGAGAGATTAATAACACGGCGCAACAAAGGTAATTTAACTGACTTTAAATGACCGACTGCAGAATCGCTCAACTCAGGTACGATTTTCATCAATGTCTGGCAGTAGTCACTGCTTTTGAATTTTTCTGCCATCACGAGACAGGAAACACCGGAGTGTTTGAGTGCGTACTCCAGCTCATATTCTTGATAGGCGGGGTTTACGTTCACCAAAATGGCACCCATTTTTGCCGTCGCAAACTGAGTGACCACCCACTGCTCACAATTTGGCGCCCAAATTCCAACGCGCTCGCCCTTAGTAACGCCTATCGCGATAAAAGCACGGGCGACTAGATTGACTTTGGCTTGGAACTCTCGATAGTTGTAGCGAATATTTTGCGCTGGCGCTATCAGTGCGGGATTATCAGGATATAGCGCTACCGTGTGATCAAGTGCGTCGCCTAAAGTCATTTTCAACAAGCTTTGCGCGGTGTCGCCTTGTGTATAACTTGCGGTACTGCTTTGCATTTTCTATCCTCAATCTGATAATAAAGAGCACTTATTACATCCTGAACACACCAAATTCGGTCTTCTCAATTTCTTTATTCATACACGCAGAAAACGCTAATCCCAACACTCTGCGAGTTTCAGCCGGCGTTATAATACCGTCATCCCACAGCCTAGCAGTGGCATAATACGGATTGCTCTCCTGCTCAAACTTATCCAATATGGGTTGCTTAAAATCTTTTTCCTGCTGCTCACTCCACGACTTTCCCTTAGCTTCTAACGCATCGCGCTTAAGGGTTGCCATCACTCCTGCCGCTTGTGCCCCCCCCATCACTGAGATGCGACTATTGGGCCAAGTGAATAAAAAGTTAGGACTATAGGCACGCCCACACATCCCATAATTACCTGCTCCAAAGCTGCCACCCACTACCAGTGTAATTTTTGGCACTTTAGCATTGGCCACAGCCATCACCATCTTGGCACCATCTTTGGCGATACCACCGCTCTCGTACTGCTGCCCCACCATAAAGCCGCTAATGTTTTGCAAAAACAGCAAGGGGATTTTTCGCTGGGCACAAAGTTGAATAAAATGCGTCGCCTTTAAAGCAGATTGCGAAAACAATATGCCGTTATTACCGATGATACCTATCGGCATACCCTCAAGATGAGCAAAGCCACAAACGATGGTTTTACCGTAGAGCTTCTTGAATTCGCTAAACTGCGAACCATCCACTATCCTGGCAATTATTTCTCTGATATCAACTGGCGTCGACAAGTTTTGCGGGGCGATTCCATTGAGTTCATCCGCGTCATACAGTGGCGGCTGTATGGCTTTCTCCACTATGCTCACCGGCTTTTGGTGATTTAAACTTGCCACTATTTCACAGGCAATTTCCAAGGCGTGATTGTCGTTTTCCGCTAAGTGATCAGCGACACCTGACACCCGAGAATGTACATCCGCGCCGCCTAAATCCTCGGCAGTCACCACCTCGCCGGTGGCCGCTTTGACCAGTGGTGGCCCCGCCAAAAAGATCGTCGCCTGATTGCGTACCATGATGGTTTGGTCACTCATCGCAGGTACGTAGGCGCCACCTGCGGTACAGGAGCCCATCACTACGGCTATTTGCGCAATACCCTTAGCACTCATTTGCGCCTGATTATAAAAGATGCGACCAAAGTGGTCTCGATCTGGGAAGACTTCCGCTTGATTAGGTAAATTGGCGCCGCCGCTGTCGACTAGATAGATACAAGGCAAGTGATTTTGCTCGGCGATTTCCTGGGCTCGTAAATGTTTTTTGACGGCCATAGGAAAATAAGTACCGCCTTTAATGGTGGCATCATTACAGATAATCATACATTCAACGCCTGAGACTCGACCGATACCGGCAATCACCCCCGCGGCGTGAATGTCGCCGCTGTACATGTCGTTCGCCGCCAACATGCCCACCTCTAAAAAAGCAGCGCCTTTATCGAGCAGCTGTGCGACGCGCTCACGCGGCAGTAATTTCCCTCGTGCGATATGCTTGGCTTTAGCACGCTCACTGCCCCCCGCTGCAACAGTGGCACGCTTTTGGCGCAACTCTTCCAGCAATACTGACATCTTCGTCTTGTTATCAATGAAACTGGCGGCACTGGTATCGATGGCTGATAGTATTTTCATGGTCTTTTCCAGTTATAAGGTTTCATTGAACATTTAACGATTGTCCAATCAACATGCGTCTGATTTCACGAGTGTTCACACCTATGTCAATTTCCATGTTATGCCTTCTCCATGTAGAGTTATAAGGTTTCATTGAACATCTCGCGCCCAATTAACATACGTCTGATTTCACTAGTGCCGGCGCCTATTTCATAGAGCTTAGCGTCTCTGAGTAATCTCCCTGCGGGGTATTCGTTAACGTAACCATTGCCCCCTAAGGTCTGTATGGTCTCAAGGGCCATCCAAGTGGCTTTTTCGGCGGCGTACAAAATAACCCCTGCGGCATCTTTGCGACTCACCTCACCGCGATCACAGGCGCGGGCAAAGGTATACACATAAGAGCGACAGGCATTCATGGTGCTGTACATATCGGCCAATTTACCCTGCATTAGCTGAAAGGTACCAATAGGCTTGCCGAATTGTTCACGCTGATGCACGTAGGGCACCACCACATCCATACAGGCCATCATGATGCCGGTGGGCCCCGCGGCTAAAACAGCCCGCTCATAATCGAGCCCCGACATCAGTACTTTGACTCCCCCATTCACTTCGCCCAGCACATTCTCTATGGGCACCTCACAATCGACAAATACTAGCTCACAAGTATCTGAGCCGCGCATGCCCAATTTATCCAGTTTCTGTGCCGTGCTAAAGCCTGGGAAACCTTTCTCAACAATAAAAGCAGTTATTCCCTTAGCGCCCAACTCTGGCGCCGTTTTCGCATAGACCACTAATGTTTCCGCCTCGGGCCCATTAGTGATCCACATCTTATTGCCATTGAGCAGGTAGTGATCGGCCTTTTTATCGGCACGTAATTTCATCGAGACCACATCTGAGCCGGCATTGGGTTCGCTCATCGCCAGTGCGCCAACGTGCTCTCCGCTGATTAATTTTGGCAGGTATTGTAGTTTTTGTGCCTTAGTACCATTGCGATTGATTTGATTGACACAAAGGTTAGAGTGAGCACCGTATGACAAACCTACAGACGCTGAAGCACGGCTAATTTGCTCGTTCACTAAACAGTGCTCTAGATAACCCAAGCCCGCACCGCCGAACTCTTCAGGCACTGTGATGCCCAATAGACCTAGGTCACCAAACATCGGCCATAAATCCCTAGGAAACTGGTTTGACTGATCGATTTGAGCCGCACGTGGAGCGATATTTTCATTGGCGAAATTTTTCACCATGTCCGTGATCATATCGGCCGTTTCCCCAAGACCAAAGTTCATGCCGGGTAACTCGTAAAAACTCATTGGCTAACTCCTTTTTATTGTGTCAATTCAGCGTTCTATTCAGGCTGTTCTCGCCTCTTTTTCTAGCTCTCGGATCCTCTCAATACAACCCAATTCCACCGTATTGAGTTCATTCAATGACTCTGATATATCCGCCAGCTTTTGTAATAGAGATTTTCTCTGCTCAATAATTTTTTGCTGTAAATGGTTGAGCTGCTTCACTTCACCGGATTTATCTTCATACATATCGATAATCTCGCGGATTTCAGCGAGGGTAAAACCCATACGTTTACCGCGTAAAATTAGCTTCAGCCGAGTTCGATCGCCCTCACTAAAAATTCGGTTGCGACCGTTGCGCTGCGGGCTGAGCAATCCCTGATCTTCATAAAATCGCAAAGTGCGCGTGGTGGTATTAAACTCATCCGTTAACTGTCTTATACCAATGTTATATTTCATCTTTTCATCCTGCTTGTCGCTTAACTTTTAATGTTTGCAACTACTTATTCTATGGTGAGTATCAGCTGCCCCTCACTCACTTGATCACCGAGCGAGACTTCAACGTTACTGACTATGCCCGTGATTTCAGCGATCAAGCTATGCTCCATTTTCATCGCTTCAACGATTGCCAACGTATCCCCTGCGACTACTTCATCACCGTTGCTAACCATCAGTGCAAACAGATTGCCAGGCATCGGCGCTAACACTTGCCCAACGGGTGCCGCTTTGCCACCATCGTCATAAACGACCTCTTCTATCCGGTAGGTTTTCCCCTGATCGGTGATGTATAAATATGATTCCGTCTGGGTGACTAATAGCGCATTGCCAGGCTTACTTGCCGGGTACACTTGGCCCGACTTGATCAGATAGCGACCCTTATGCTGCTGCCCATTTATCAAAACAATCATTGAAGAGACACGTCCTTGATCACCCAGCGCCATATCAAAATTATCGTGACGAGACCAAGGTAAGTCTGTGTCACTTAAGGACACATCAAGCTCTTTAGCAACAAGTGAACAAGCAGCCTGTGCGGCAATATGGGTTAAATCATTCTCCGCTGTTGCTCTCTTTAAAAAAGCCTCAATAAAACCCGTATCAAATTTCCCTGCCTTGAAATCTGGGTCTTCTAATAAGTCTCGTAAAAAAGCAATATTGACCTTCACGCCTGCGATCATTGAATGGCGCAACGCCTGTGCCAATTTGGCTAAAGCTTGTGCTCTCGTGGGAGCAAAGGCTATCACCTTCGCAATCATCGGATCGTAATAGGGACTGATCACAGAGCCCTGTTCAACACCGGTATCAATACGTATGCCATTGTCATCATCAAGAAACAATGCATCAATGGTGCCTATAGAAGGTAAAAAATCATGCTCGGCATCTTCCGCATATAACCGCACTTCTACAGCGTGCCCCTGAATAGATAACTGCTGTTGCGTTTTAGGCAGCGGCTCTCCCGAGGCGACTCTAATTTGCCACTCAACCAAATCTTGCCCAGTGATCGCCTCTGTTATCGGGTGCTCAACTTGCAGGCGGGTGTTCATTTCCATAAACCAGAAGCCCCCCTCCCTTAAACCGTTTGCGCCATCGACGATAAACTCAACGGTCCCCGCCCCCTCATAATTAACCGCACACGCGGCACGAACCGCAGCCTCACCCATCGCTTTGCGAACATTTTCTGGCATCTGCGGCGCGGGCGCTTCCTCTACTACTTTCTGATGGCGTCTTTGCAATGAGCAATCGCGCTCAAATAAATACACACAGTTACCTTGTTGATCACCAAACACCTGAATTTCAATGTGACGCGGATTGACAATAAACTTTTCAATTAAAACAATATCATTGCCAAACGCACTACTAGCCTCGCGCTTGGCAGCTTGTAGCGCCGCGAGAAAACCCACCTCACTATCCACCCGCCGCATGCCTTTGCCACCACCACCAGCAACCGCTTTAATCATCACCGGATAACCAATTTCTAGCGCCTGTTGAGCCAAGTGATTTACGTCTTGATTATCGCCAATATAACCGGGTACTACCGGCACATTGGCCTGTTCCATCAACTTCTTTGCAGCGTCCTTAAGACCCATACTATTAATCGCATACACAGAGGGGCCGATAAATTTAATATTGTTTTTTTCACATAAGCTGGCAAAGCCAGCATTTTCAGATAAAAAACCATAACCTGGGTGAATGGCCTGAGCGCCTGCTTTTAATGCCACCTCAATGATTTTATCAGCCACTAAATAGCTTTCACTCACCGGAGCCTCACCAATCAAATAAGCTTCATCCGCCATTTTCACGTGCAAACTTTCACTATCAATCGCGGAATAGACTGCAATAGTACGAATATGCATTTTCTTAGCAGTCTTGATCACTCGACAGGCTATTTCGCCACGGTTAGCTATTAAAATAGAATTTATCATAAGGCGTCTAAATCTCCATTGACTTACCTTATCGTAAATATAATCGACATTAAATGCAATGATTTGGCATTTAGATTGACGCCAACTTACAAATGTTGTTTTTTTAATCATTGACGAGACGCGTTAACTTGCTACACTCAGCCTAACAATAAGAGGGAATCACAGCATGCAGGGTCTATATTTTGAAGAGTTTGAAGTGGGATCGATTATTACCCACGGCTTAAGAAAAACCGTGACAGAAATGGATAATATGCTTTTTTGTAACATGACTCTCAATGCGCAGCCACTGCATATTGATAAAGACTTTTGCGAGCGCGAAAGTGAGTTTAAACAGCCTTTAGTTAACTCCCTTTTCACCTTAGGTCTTATGATTGGCATCAGTGTTAACGACACCACTATTGGCACTACCATCGCCAATTTAGGCATGACTGATATCAACTTTCCAGCGCCAGTATTTCAAGGTGATAGCATCAATGTCAAAACAGAAATCATTGAAAAAAGATCAAGCAAATCAAGACCCAATGCCGGCATAGTTACCTTGTTGCACCGCGCCTACAATCAACACGATGACTTAGTCGCTACTTGTACCCGCAAGGCATTCATGAAAAAACAACCTCTCAATTCATCTATTGATTAAGCAGGTAATACTATGCGGTCATTGTTATTTGTACCGGCTGATGATGCCAACAAACAAAAAAAGGCGTTAGCTAGCGCCACTGACGCCATTATATTAGACATGGAAGATAGTGTGGCTATTGGCAATAAAGTCACAGCGCGCACCACCATCGCAGAGTTCTACGCGTTACCCCACGGAGATAAAATAATCATCATCCGCATCAATGCCCTAGATACGCCACTGTGGCAAGACGACATTCGCGCTATTCTCCCCTTCGCCCCCCACTATATCCTCATCCCCAAAGCGCGCTCTGGAGCAGACATAAAAACCATCAATGATTTAATTAACACTGATGCAAAAGCACGCGCTAAAACAAAAATCATCGCCATCGTCACAGAGTTGCCTGAATCATTATTTAATATGGCCAGCTTTAAAAACAGTGGCGAAGCACTGGCTGGCATGACCTGGGGCGCGGAAGATCTATCTGCTGAAATAGGCGCGCAAACCAACAAAGACGCTCAGGGAATATACTTCCCTGTCTATCAATTAGCCCGCTCATACTGCCTGCTCGGTGCAGCACATGCAGGGGTACTGGCAATAGACTCAGTGTTCACTAACTTTAAAGATATACAAGGCTTAAAGGAAGAAACCCAGCGGGCAAAAATAGAAGGATTTCATGGGAAGATGTTAATCCACCCCTGTCAGATCGACACAGTGAATGAAGTATTTACGCCCACGGAAGATGAAATAGAGCATGCCAAATTAGTCATAGAAACCATCGAACAGTCATCATCTGGTGGGGTTGCACAGTTAAACGGTGAAATGATTGATCAGCCACACTATCGCCGAGCGTTAAGTTTACTCAAGCATGTAAACTTCAATTAATAGCCATTAAGATAAGAATAAGGGTCATCGGCAAAAGCTCTAATCAAGAAATCCATAAAGGTTTTAATGCGTCGGTTAAACTGTACATCTTGATGACATACCACCCACAGTTCTAAATCGGCTATTTCAATATCCTCTAATATTTGCGTGATCTCGGGCTCATTTTTCATTAATCCCACATGCGTACAGGCAATACCCGCAGCGGCTTTTAATAACGCCACATGGGCGATTAAGCTATCGGTGCGCACGCTGAAATTTCTTGCTGTCATCGGCCAGCCCATCTTTTCGGCGCCCTCAAGGAACTGAGTATCTATGTCAAAGCCAATGATTTTGTGAGAGAGAAATTCCTCGGGACTTTGCGGCGTACCATACTGTTCAAGATAGCGATGATGAGCAAAGAAACCAAGCGGTAAGTCAGGTAGGCGCCTAGCGACTAAATTTGGCTGGGTCGGTTTGAACATTCTTAAAGCCAGATCGGCATCGCGTTTACTCAAGCTACTGGCTTGATTGGTAATCACCATTTCAATCTGAACTTGGGGGTGCAAGCTCTGAAACTGCGCAATCACTTTTGGCAGCATATAGACGCCAAATATTTCATTGACACTGATGCGTATATCCCCCACCAGTTTATCCGAGTGCCCGACCACTTGTCGCTGGAACTCTTCCATGCCGGCCATCGCCTTCTTGGCAGAGGACATTAGTTCGCTACCTTCAGCGGTAATATCAAGCCCCTGGGTACTTCTGCGAAACAGATTAAGTCCGGTGCTTTGCTCCAGTTGCTGAATTTGGCGTCCGAGAGTAGGCTGGCTAATATTCAACTTGCGCGCCGCTGCAGACAAGCTACCTTGCTCCGCCACCAATAAAAACGCCCTGACCAAATTCCAATCTTGCAGGCCCTTAAAGCCCTCTTTGCTATTCATTTATACATATCCACTGTCGATTTTTATCCGTACTCTAATCAATTTAGAATAACTATAATCCTCTCATCAATATTTAACAACCAAGCATACAACACTGATGCCTGCATATTTGGGGCAACACAATGAGGGATTTGTATTGAATACTGCAAAGCAGAAAACAGTTTTAGTACTCGGGGCAAACGGTGGTTTTGGCAGCCATATGGTCCACGAACTACTAAGCCATGGCTACCAAGTAAAATGTCTAGTGAGAGATCCAAACAAGCTTAATGATAGCCTGATGGGTATAGACATTAAGGTCATCAAAGGAGATGCAGCGAACATTTCAGAGGTAACCCAAGCTGCCCAAGGCTGTGAAATCTTGGTATACGCTATCAATATGCCCTATGCACAGTGGCAACAAAAATCACTGAGTACTTTAGAAGTCAGTGTTCGCTTATCTGAAAAGAACAATATGACGCTCATTTTCCCCGGCAATGTCTATATACACAACCCGGCGCATGGACCAAATTTTAGCGAGAGCAGCTCTCATCAGCCAGTGACAAAAAAAGGCAAAATAAGACAGGCAATGGAGCTTCGTCTTAAACGTGCCAGTCACAATGGCGCTAAAATACTGATCATTAGAGCGGGAGATTTCATTGGTAAAAATGCAAAAAACACCTGGCTGGACTTTATGCTGAAAAAGGGTCGCTCTGGCTACACATTATCTGCGGGCACCAAACAAGATATCACTCATAGCTGGGCCTATTTACCCGATGTCGCGAAAGCTTGTATTGCACTATTAAATGCAGGTTTACCAAAGGCATACAATGATTTCAACTTCGCCGGTTACCAGATTAGCTTTACAGACATTGCTCAGGCAATAGAGCGTGAATCTGGCAAAAAAGTCAAAATGGCCTATATCCCCTGGTGGCTCTTTAGCCTACTAGCGCCAGTACTACCTTTTTTTAAAGAGTTGAATGAAATGCGTTATTTATGGGAGCAAGAATTAAATCTAAATGAGGATAAGCTGAAGAAGGTATTGCCTGAATTTAAAGTTACCCCGATAGGCACTGCATTGCGAGAGACGAAGCTAATTTAGCGGCTTAGGCTACATAATGACGTCATAGGTCCAAAAGTACTGCACTCGATAATTTAGCGTTAATAAATGGCTAAAAACATACCGCGCTCCGTCAATAGTTTTAGGTCATTGAGATATCATCCACTGAGCAAGCAACCTCTTAAAACTATTATTTTTATGCGGTGGCTTCAATGATTCTTAACTATAAATCAATAATCATTTGTTATTTCATTACTTTATATCACAAGAAATTTCCTTACAATCTACCCCCTGTAAAACAAACTTTTTGCAGGCTAATAGTAATATCTCCAGCAGCCTCAGCGCTATGGAGTAAAAGAAATTGATAGAGAGATAAAGTGTGAAGAAGGTATTGATTTTAAATGGTGGGAAAACCTTTGCTCATTCTAAAGGCGCGCTAAACAAAACGATGACGACCATCGCAGAACAGCACCTACTAGAGATGCAACATAGTGTACAAATAACGAGTATTAATGAAGGTTACGATATAGAGTCAGAAATTGAGAAGTGGTTATGGGCCGACGTTATCATTCAACAGACCCCAGCTTGGTGGATGGGGGTACCTTGGATAGTTAAAAAGTATATTGATGAGATTTTTACTATGGGGCATGGCCGTTTGTATCAAAGTGACGGGCGAAGTCGTAGCAACTTGGAAAGTAAATATGGTTCTGGAGGATTATTACAAGGTAAAAAGTATATGCTTTCTGTCACCTGGAATGCTCCTGAAGAAGCCTTTACCGATCCTAACCAATTTTTTGAGGGAGTAGGAGTTGATGGCGTTTATCTGGCAATGCACAAAGCACATCAGTTTTTAGGTATGGAACCTCTTAAAACTTTTATGTGTAACGATGTCATCAAAAATTTAAATATCGATAATGACATCCAACGGTATAAAGAACATTTAGATTGCATGTTTAAGCCTTAACAGGTTTGATTTATTGGCATTATTTCAATTGCACTGAATCCCTGCGAACAAATCACCATAACATCATATAGATAGGTGAAAAATTCAACTACGCCATTACACTCAGTAGTTTTATTAATAGACGTTTACGCAACCAATGACTTATCGTATAGTTAACTAATGGTAAAATATTTGATTGATAATCTGCAATGAAAGCGACTCTTAATGAGATGAAAACGTTCGTAATGGTCGTGGACTCAGGTTCGATAAGTGCTGCGGCGGCGATATTATCAATTACCGTTTCTGCGACCAGTCGCACTATTTCGCGCCTTGAATCGAAGCTAAACACCACACTCCTAAATAGAACAACTCGGAAGCTAGATGTCACCAGCGAAGGTATAATCTATTTAAAACAAGTGAGACTAATACTTGAATCGGTAGAGATAGCAGAGTCGCAGCTACTTAGCCAAAAGCATAACCCTTCAGGCTTATTAAGAATAAATGCAGCCACGCCTTTTTTACTGCACGTTCTGACTGCTCATATCGAAAAATACCAGAATATATACCCTGACGTTGAAATCGAGCTAACTTCTAACGAAGAGAATATCGACTTGTTAGGGACAAAAACTGATATTGCCTTCCGAATTGGAGAGCTCAGAGACTCGACATTGCGAGCGGTGTTCATTGGACATAGTAGGATAAGAGTCGTTGCAAGCCCTAGTTATCTCGCCAAAAATGGTGAACCTAAAACGATACAACAACTTTTAGAACACAAATTGCTGGGGTTTACTAAACCAAAAATATTGAATGATTGGCCTTTATTTGATGAAAATGACAAACTGTTAAAGATAACTAGCAACCTTAGAGCAGACAATGGCGAAACATTACGAAGCCTTGCCTTGCATGGCGCAGGTATTGCCTGCCTATCTGATTTCATGACGTTTGAAGATAGAAAAAATGGTCAGCTAATCGAATTACTTAGTGATTATTCCCAAAATATTAAACGGCCGATTCATGCTGTTTATTATAAGAACTCTGCGACCTCTACCAGAATCAGCTCTTTTATAGCTTTTATTAAAAATGAAGTGCTTGTAGAGAATTCGGTATTCTTATAAATTTTGGGTGAATAGAGGAGAGCTTTAGTTAGTCGAGATTTTACAGTGTGTATTTGAACTCTATTGATTGCTGTAAAACGACAACCTTACTCGCACTGCTCGTGCTTTATTTCTTCAAAACCCCCATCGATCAGCAAAACTATGCCAGCGTAATACCGCTGGCATGAACCATGGATTCCCCGAATAAAAGCACTTAGAGGGAAATTCAAATTGATCAAATACCGTTGAGCCATCTTCACCGAGCATTTTAAGCGCTATTTTATGACCGAGATAATTCGCCCTTGCCACCCCTGACCCACAGTAACCCATCGCATAATATAGGCCATTGTTTAACCCTAAATGTGGAACGTGATCAAAGCTATAAGCGACTAAACCTGACCATGCATGGGTAATAGGGACTTCATTTAACTGTGGGAATAAATTCAGCATACTCTCCCAGAGGAAAAGAAGATAAACCGCCGGTTTTTCAAGCATAGATAATGCGCGACCGCCAAATAACATGCGCTGTCCATCCGGTGAGGGCCGATAGTAAAAAACCAGTCTGTCGGTACCTCCATGAGTACGCAATTTAGGCGAAATACTCGCCATGAGCTCTTTACTTAAAGGAGCCGTCGCAATCATCGAAGAGCGAATAGGTAGTACCCGCTTTTTAAGATCAGCAGTTACATCTTGGGTGTAACCATTACTGGCAATAAGCACTGCCCCCGCATTGATTTGTCGCTGCTCGACAGTGACCGTAAAGCCTGCATAATTGTCTTTTATATGACTGACGGCAGCTTGGGCGACTAAGGTCACGCCCGCCTGCTGACATTTCCCGATTAATCCTTTAACCAGCTTAGCGGGGTGTAAACATGCGTCTTTTTTATAGACAATACCGCCTTGATATTTGTCGGTGCCAACTTCCTGGTGCTGCTGACTTTTTTCAATAATATCGATAGGATAATCGAGCGCCTTGGCTAACGACTCTGCCTGTACACATAGGCTTTTAAAATGCTGCTGCTTTATTGCCCCTCGAAACCGGCCACAGCGCTGCAGATCACAATCAATTTGTTCTTTCTCAATGAACTCCAGCAGCCAATCAAAGCCCTTTAAGCTCTCTTGTAAGACCGCATTGGCAGTATCATGGCCAAATTTATCAATTAGCCCCTGCAATCCTAGTTTGTGAAAGCTAGGCCCTAGCAAACCACCATTACGCGAGCTAGCGCCAGAAGCAATGTCCTGCGCTTCCATAATCACCACCGATTTTCCCGCACGCGCTAAAGACAGTGCGGCACTTAAACCGGTGAAACCCGAGCCTACTATTAATACATCATAATCATCATCGACTTGTTCTAGTGATGTGGTGGCCACTGACAGGTCAATATCATCATGCCAGAAAGGGGTATTTGAAAACTCATTAGCCTTTGTCATTTATTGCGCCATCCCTGTGCTTATATTTGAACCTAAATTCGGCAGTTGAATCAGACAAATTTTAAAAGAAATCAGTATAGTCTCTTTATTATATTATTAACTCACTATCCACTACGCAACCTTTGCACCAACAAAAAAGGCAGCGAAACCACATCACTGTCGTCTCGCTGCCTTTTGTCTTTTAACTTACGACTAACAACTTCTAAATTTTTTCTGGTCTCGGCGCATAAGCCATCACATCAGAAACTAATTGAGACTCTTGCATCCCCTTGCTCTCACAAGCATCAAGTAATGCGTATACCATTGCAGGAGAACCACTGGCTAACATCTTAACCTTATCAAAGCTGCTAAAGTCTTGTAGTACAGCAGCCGGCAGTAAGTCAATACGACCTGTCCACTCGCAGGCATCGGTAGGATCACTGATGACGGGATGGAAGATGATATTGGAGTGTTTACTCGCCCACTGCTCAGGTAGTAATGTCCAGTACAGATCACTGGCCACTCGTACACCCCAGTAGATGTGGATTTGGTTGCTAGCGCCTTGCGCCAACAAGTGTTCAACCACGCTTTTTACTTGGGAAAACCCGGTGCTCGCCGCCGCTAAAATAACCGTATCTTCGCTATTTAGTTGATCGGCTTGGATAGCTGCATCGCCTTTACCGACTTCAGCCTCAATGCTCTTTTCTGCCAATAAGTGCTCGATTAAAGCGTTAGACATTTCACTTTCTGGGTTATGTCTTATATGCAGTTCAAGCTGTAAACCCGCTTCAGGTGCGCTACCGATGGAGAAAGAGGCGCTTTTACCATTGGGTAGAAACAAATCTAGATACTGGCCGGCAAGGTAAGTAATCTTTTCGCTACCAGCGGGCATTGACAGCTTTACCTGATAGACGTCGTGGTTTAGTTTATCGACACTTTCAATCTTACACATTATTTTTTTCATTGATCTTCTCCTGAGCGCTACCGCTCATCTTCCCCAATGGGTGAACCTCTAGGGGCCTGCCCGAGAACAGACTAATCGGCTACGACCAATCCTATTTGGTTATAATTAACGCTGATTTTCGTTAAATAGCACGCTATTTGCCTTAAATCACCGATAATTTTTCCTCAAATAGCCTTGTTCTCGCTTCGATCGCAGTTCTCGGACAGGCTCCTAGAATACTAAGCTGAATATTTTGTGTTATCTCTCTTAGTTCACCCAAGGTGATATTTCTAAACTTATCTTTCTATATAAATCAAATTATAGCTTAATCTATGATAATTCAAGGATTTACTTATCTATTCCAAGTGTTTGCCAGATTTCATCAATATGCTGGCTAACCCTTTCATCCATCACAATCGGCTCGCCCCACTCACGCGAGGTCTCACCCGGCCATTTGTTAGTAGCATCCAGTCCCATTTTTGAGCCTAATCCCGATACGGGCGAGGCAAAATCCAAATAATCGATGGGTGTATTATCGATTAAGGTAGTATCACGTGTGGGATCCATACGGGTGGTGATCGCCCAGATAACATCTTCCCAGTCTCTCGCGTTAATATCATCATCACAGACGATAACAAACTTGGTATACATAAACTGGCGCAAATACGACCAAACACCCAACATAATTCGCTTGGCGTGCCCTGGATACTGTTTTTTGATCGTTACAATTGCCATTCTGTAGGAGCAGCCTTCAGGTGGCAGGTAAAAATCGACTATTTCCGGGAATTGCTTTTGTAGAATAGGCACAAACACTTCATTCAGCGCCACGCCTAAAATAGCCGGCTCATCCGGTGGCCGACCGGTATAAGTGCTGTGATAAATCGGATTTTCCCGATGGGTAATAGTCTCTACGGTAAATACGGGAAACTTATCAACTTCGTTGTAATAACCGGTGTGATCGCCAAAGGGCCCTTCATCTGCCATTTCATCAGGGTAAATAAAACCTTCTAATATAAACTCGGCACTGGCGGGCACTTGTAAATCACTGCTCAGCGCGTTGACCACTTCAGTTTTAGCGCCGCGTAACAAACCGGCAAATGCATATTCAGATAAAGTATCGGGAACGGGTGTTACCGCCCCTAATATTGTCGCCGGATCAGCGCCAAGTGCCACCGCTACTGGGTAAGGTTTACCGGGGTTTAATTGCTGCCACTCACGAAAATCTAAAGCCCCACCACGGTGGGATAACCAGCGCATAATCAGCTTGTTTTTACCGATCAGCTGCTGGCGATAAATACCTAAGTTCTGACGCTCTTTATGCGGCCCACGGGTTATCACTAATGGCCAAGTTACTAGAGGCCCTGCATCGCCAGGCCAGCAAGTTTGAATAGGCAGCTTAGTTAGATCTACATCATCACCGGTAATTACAAACTCTTGGCAGGCGGCTTTTTTGACTAGTTTAGGCGCCATGTTTAATACTTGCTTGTAGATCGGCAGTTTATCCCAGGCGTCTCGCATGCCCTTGGGTGGTTCAGGCTCTTTAAGCGCCGCCAATACTTTACCGACTTCACGCAGTGCACCGACATTATCTTGACCCATACCCAAAGCGACTCGCTCAGGCGTACCAAATAGATTGGTAAGTACTGGATAATCGTACCCTTTGGGGTTTTCGAATAATAGCGCAGGCCCCTTGGCTTTTAAGGTGCGATCGCTAATTTCGGTCATCTCGAGATAGGGATCGATCTCCTGCTTAATACGCACTAATTCACCGCGCGCCTCAAGCATCGCCATAAAATCTCTTAAATCTTTGTATTTTGCCTTGCCCATGACTAGCTCTCTGTTAACTTCTCTCATAAAACTACAGACATAAAAAAAGGCGAACTAACGTTCACCCTTTTTATATCTTAAATTAAGACGCTGCGCTTATTTACGACGCATCGATTGAAAGAACTCATCGTTGGTCTTAAAGTCTTTAAGCTTGTCTAAGACAAACTCAATAGCGGCTGTATCTTCCATTGGATCAAGTAGCTTACGTAAAATCCACATACGCTGCAGCTCTTCCTCTGATGTCAGTAGATCTTCACGACGTGTACCAGAGCGACGAATATTGATTGCCGGATAGATACGTTTCTCAGCGGCTTTACGGTCTAAGTGAATTTCAGAGTTACCAGTACCTTTAAATTCTTCAAAGATAACTTCATCCATTTTAGAGCCAGTATCGATTAGAGCAGTAGCGATAATAGTTAAACTGCCTCCCTCTTCGATGTTACGTGCCGCACCAAAAAAGCGTTTAGGACGCTCAAGAGCATGCGCATCAACACCACCAGTAAGTACCTTACCTGACGATGGGATAACGGTGTTATAAGCACGCGCTAAACGGGTAATTGAGTCTAACAAGATAACGACATCTTTCTTGTGCTCAACTAAGCGCTTGGCCTTTTCGATAACCATCTCAGCCACTTGTACGTGACGCGCTGGCGGCTCATCAAAAGTAGAAGCAACCACTTCACCGCGAACGGTGCGCTGCATCTCTGTTACTTCCTCTGGGCGCTCATCGATCAGTAATACAATCAGATGACACTCAGGGTTGTTTCTGGTGATACTGTTGGCTATGTTCTGCAACATCAAAGTCTTACCCGCTTTAGGTGGAGATACCACCAAAGCGCGCTGGCCTTTACCAATAGGTGCCATCAAATCGATAACACGAGCGGTTAGATCTTCTGTACTACCGTTACCTACTTCCAACGTCAATCTGTCTTGTGCGTAGAGTGGGGTAAGGTTTTCAAACAGGACTTTGTTTTTGGCATTTTCAGGACGGTCGTAGTTAATCTCGTTAACTTTTAGTAGCGCAAAATAGCGCTCACTGTCCTTAGGCGGACGAATTTTACCTGCGACGGTGTCTCCAGTGCGCAAGTTAAAACGTCTAATTTGACTGGGGGATACATAGATGTCATCTGGGCCGGCCAAGTATGAGGCATCAGCGGAGCGTAGAAACCCGTAGCCGTCTTGGAGTATCTCTAGCACACCATCGCCATAGATATCTTCGCCACTTTTTGCGTGTTTCTTTAATATTGCAAAAATAACATCTTGTTTACGTGCACGGCCTAGATTTTCAAGGCCCATTTCTTTTGCGGTTCCGATTAGCTCGTGAACGCTTTTTGTCTTTAATTGGGTAAGATTCATATGATTTGGAGTGATGGCCCTTTTGGGCGAAGCTTAAGAATAATTTAATAGTTGAGTAGCAACTAAATGACGTGGAAATTTGGAATTTTGTTGAATCGTGACTTTGACAATTTTGCCTGTGTGTAAATCTCTCTAGTAGCAAAATCCAGTTAAATATAGAAGGTTGGTCGTTAACTGTCCAGTAAAATAAAGGTAGAAAGTAGTTTTTTACCTCTACCTTAGTTTTTATTGGTTAAAATTAAAGATTTTCATCTATAAAAGTAGCCAATTGAGACTTGGAAAGCGCCCCGACTTTAGTGGCTTCTAGGTTGCCTCCTTTGAATAACATCAAAGTGGGAATACCGCGAATACCAAATTTCGGCGGAGTCTCGCTGTTTTCATCGATGTTAAGCTTGCAAACTTTTAAACCTTTAGCGGCGTAATCTTTGGCTATTTCTTCCAAAACCGGCGCTATCATTTTACAGGGACCACACCATTCAGCCCAGTAGTCGACAAGTACTGCTCCTTGTGCATTCAACACATGCTCTTCAAAAGTGGCGTCTGTTACATTAACAATGTTTTCGCTCATTAACTATCTCCTAAATACCACTCATCCACTGGTCACTGTTACTGCCACCGATATGAGTGCTTATAAACATTACCCTTAGATGGTGCTATTTCTGAGATTTTCAACCAGCGCTATACAAATTAACAGGCCGCGCCTGTTAATTTTACGCTGAAAACATTATTTAGCGCTTGGCCCTGCCGCGATAATATCTTCAGATACACCTTTGAACTTAATAAAGTTTGTGGTGAATTTTTTGATCAACTGCGCAGCTTCTACATCGTATGCCGCAGCATCTGCCCATGTGGCACGAGGCTGTAACAATGCATCATCTACGCCAGGCACTGATAAAGGTACGTCTAGATTCAGATCATCTAAATGCACCGTCTTGGTATCAATTAAAGCACCTGATTGAATAGCTGCAATAATACCGCGGGTAGTCGGTATGTTGAAACGAGAGCCAGTGCCATATGCACCACCGGTCCAACCGGTATTAACCAGGTAAACCTGCGAGCCAAACTCTTCGACACGCTTAATCAACAGATCAGCATAAACACTAGCTGCACGTGGGAAGAAAGGTGCACCAAAACACGTGGAGAAAGTGGATTTAATACCACCACCTGATCCCATCTCTGTAGATCCCACTAAAGCCGTGTAACCAGAGAGGAAGTGATAAGCCGCCGCTTCGTTTGACAATATTGAAACCGGAGGTAATACACCTGTTAGATCACAAGTTAGGAAGATGATCGCCTTTGGCTCTCCACCTAAATTATTTTCAGTGATTTTTTCAACGTGTTCAAGAGGATAGGCACAGCGACCATTTTCTGTGAGCGATACATCATCGTAGTCCGCTTTTTTAGTGCTGTCTAAAACAACATTTTCAACAATAGCGCCAAAGCGAATCGCGTCCCAGATAATAGGCTCGTTCTTTTGCGACAGGTTAATGGTTTTAGCGTAGCAACCACCTTCTAAATTAAACACTACGCCTTTGCCCCAACCGTGCTCGTCATCACCAATTAGGTAACGATCAGGATCTGCTGATAGGGTAGTTTTGCCGGTACCTGAAAGGCCGAAGAACAAAGTAGTATCGCCATCTTCGCCGACGTTAGCCGAGCAGTGCATTGGCAGTACATCTTTCTCTGGCAGTAAAAAATTCTGCACCGAGAACATCGCCTTTTTCATTTCACCAGCGTAACGCATGCCAGCCAATAGCACTTTGCGCTTGGCAAAGTTCAACACGACACAGCCATCACTATTGGTGCCATCACGTTCTGGCACGCATTCAAAATCAGCGGCATTGATGATCTGCCACTCTTGTTTAGATTTTGCATTATACTCTTCTGGCAGGATAAATAGATTCTGACCAAACAAATTTTGCCACGCTGTTTGCGTTGACATTTTAACCGGCAGATAGTGGTTACTATCTGACCCTACATGCACGAAGGAGACAAAGTGCTCTTTGTCGGCAAGGTATGTTTCCACTCTATCCCACAAAGCATCAAATTTATCCGCATCAAAGGGACGGTTAACACCACCCCAATCGATTAAATCTGATGTACTTGGCTCATCGACAATGAAGCGATCCATGGGCGAGCGGCCAGTTCTGAAGCCTGTGTTAACCACTAGCGCGCCGGAATCAGCCAGCTCACCTTCATTGCGTTTAATAGCTTGTTGAACAAGCTCTGCACGGCTTAAATTAATATGCAGCATATCTGTTTTATTAGTCATTGCTAAATCCTTTGGCTGTTAGCCAAACTCCACCTGTAAGCGAAAAATTAAAATTAGTTTATATTTTTCACGTCTATGCGTGATTTATTATGCTCATTATTACTGCACTTTTTAGTGCTAATAATACGGCTAAAAGCGACGCAAAAAAATCAGTAATATTTTGATTTCATCGCGACGCTTTAAAACCCGAATAAAACTTAGATAACAGACGCAAAGTTCATCAACAACCTTGAGCACTGATAACAAAGTGATAGCCAAGCCGCAAGTTCCTGCCTTTATAGGCTGGTAACTCGCTATTTCCTCATCCGTGTGATTTTTCTAATGTAATTCAGTTTTTTGCTTTGCGCTCTTTTCAAGACAAATCTGCTCTACATCAGCAGCGTCAAAGCTATATTGGGAGTTGCAAAATTGACAATCGATATCGATGCTACCGCGCTCGGCGATAATATCGCGCAACTCGTTGTTACTGAGAAGTTTGAGTGCTCTTTCGCTACGCTCTCTTGAGCATTCGCATTTAAAGCTAACCGATTCACCAGGAAACAACCTACATTTTTCCTCGTGAAACAGTCTAAATAATAACGTTTCATTATCCAGCGTCAAAAGTTCATCAATTTTAAGCGTTTGAGCAAACAACGACAGACGCTGGTAATCTTCGCTACCACGTTGCGCTGCAGGGAGCACTTGTAACATTAAACCACGTGCTATTTTTCCGTCACAGGCTAAGGTAAATTGCGTATCTAATTGCTCAGAACGCTGAAAATAATCAGCCAGGCACTCTGCCAAGGTATCATTTTCTAATGGCACAAACCCTTGATAGCGCTGACCAACTTCTGGATCTATGGTGAGCACTAAATGGCCTTTTTCAAGCATTTCTCTAAAGTTAAGATCCGGGGAAATATCTTCATCAAATTGCGCAATAGCTCGGCATTCATTAAGATGATTACACTCAGCCATCAAAGCCGAGACACTACCTTCACCTTTTGCTTGTAAAATAAGCTTGCCGTTAAACTTTAAATTCGTGCTTAATATAGTCACTGCCGCGAGCATTTCACCCAAGATTTTCTCAATCACTACTGGGTAATCATGCAAATTGATTATATCTTGGTAACTTTTATCTAAACTTGTCACCACCCCTCGAACATCAATATCATCAAATAATATTCGCTGGATCTTGTCTGAATTTTCCATCTTTACTGGTTTCTACCGCTTTGAACAAAAAGCTTTGCTGCGTTTACAACAAGCTTGAAATGTCGTTTTAAAATATAATCTTGGCTTTGTCTTGTGGCAATTTTCCAACGTCTATGTGCCACTTGCAAACTAAAGGGCACAACACTCAGTCAATCTGCCCAAAGTTGCGCGCGAAATACTAACATAAAAATTTGCTAAATTATTGATCAGTGAGCAATAAGTCCTTAGTTTTTTGAATTTGTCTTCGGCTGCGTTTATCGGGTTTCCCCTTAGGCGTTAAATCGGTGATTTTTAGTATTTTTCGCTGCTGAGCATCATTGCTACGCTTCTCAATACTCGCTTGAGTTTCACTGTACAACAGCACTGCCTGTGGTGCGCCAGCACGTTTTTCTGACAAGGCTATGATTTCAACTATAGGCTCATCCCATCCTTGACGAAGTTTAAGCATCGCGCCTATTTCAACGATTTTACTGCATTTACTGCGCTGCCCATCGTAGTGGACTTTACCGCCTTCTATGGCCTTTTTGGCCAGTGCGCGAGTCTTGAAAAACCGTGCTGCCCACAACCATTTATCTAAACGTACTTTTAAATCTTTACTCATCATTTCCCCCAGCTTGTAACGCTAGTTCAAGCCCTTTATTCACGGCAGAAAAACAGCCTATTTGCCTAAATTCAGTATCGATGTTGCGTCGTATCTTTGAGTCTGGTTGGCTTATAGCCCGCAAGTGTTTTATGCCATAACGCTTAGCTGAATGTAATACCGCCAAAGTATCATCGATGAATAACGAGCGCTCTGGATCAAAAGGCTCTACCTTTTGCATCTCTCGCCAAAATTTTTGCTGTTCTTTAGCCACACAAAAATCGTGAGATACTACAATTGCATCTAAGTATTCAGCCAATCCGGTAATGGCTAACTTCAGCTCTAGGCCGCTGCGATGATCATTGGTTACTAACACTACTTTGGCGGGTGAGCGCTGCAAGAGCTGCAAAAACTCTTTGGCAAAAGGTCTATATCCCACATTGTGCGAAACTTCAGCCCGTAGCGCTGCTATATCGAGTTTTAGCTTCTCGCTCCAGTGATCGACACAGTACCACTGGATACTTCCTCTGTTTTTAGACAGCTCAGTCAGCAAATAGGCCTTGGCTTCGGCTAAATCACACTGATGTATTTGCGCGTAGCGCACTGGAAGGTGTTCTAGCCAAAAAAAGCTGTCAAAATGTAGATCTAATAAAGTACCATCCATATCTAATAGAACAGTATCTATTTGTGACCATGTTAAAGCATCTGGTTGTGACAAAAGATTGACCTCATTGTTTAGGATATATGCAGTATGCCAATTAAACCTGAAGTTTTGAAGATTAAACCCAGCGCCAAAAGCCGATTATTTTTAATCGAAGAAATGCAGCTGCGTTTCAGCAACGGTGTTGAGCGTACTTATGAGCGACTTGCCAGCCGCGGTCATGGCGCGGTCATGATGATTCCCGTTGATGCGGACGGTAATTTGCTGCTCATTAGAGAATACGCAGGCGGTATCAATGATTACACTTTATCCCTGCCTAAAGGGGCTATTGATAGCGGCGAGAGCATGTTTGAGGCGGCGGATCGCGAGTTAAAAGAGGAAGTGGGCTTTGGCGCTAAACGCATCGAATTTCTAAAAGAGCTAACCACTGCCCCAAACTATATGGGTCACAAATTACAGGCATTAGTACTGCGTGATTTATACCCCTGCAGCTTAGAGGGCGATGAACCGGAACCACTAGAAGTGGTTAAATGGCCACTGTCTGATATTGATAACTTAGTAATGAATCCTGAATTTACTGAAGGCCGTGCTATCGCAGGACTCTATTTGGCTTTTAGCTACATCCAAAAGAATCCATAAGTTATTCACATGGTGTGTTTTCTCACCCCTGTGAGTAATTCACCAGGCAGCACACAATTTTAGAGATCGTCAAACATACTGCGCAAGCTGTTTAAGGTTGCCTTGCCGCGGGCTTTATTGACCTTGGGATCTTTTTCGCCGTTGCCTTCGATTAACAAATCATCTTGGGGTAGCTCAGCTAAAAAACGACTCGGCGTACAATCGATCACCTCACCAAACTGTTTGCGCTGGCGCGCCAAAGTAATCGTTAAAGTCACCTTTGCCCTAGTCACTCCCACGTACATCAAGCGGCGCTCTTCTTCGATATCGCCATTTTCAATGCTGTTGCGATGGGGGAGTATTTCCTCTTCCAAACCGATCATTATCACATGGGGAAACTCTAGTCCTTTGGAGGCGTGCAAGGTCATCAATTGCACCTTGTTTTCGTCTTCCTCCTCCTCTTGACGATCCATCAAATCGATTAGAATGAGTCGATTAATCGCCTCTTCAACACCCGCCTCAGGATCTTCCTCCTGCAAACGCTCCATCGTATTGCGTATCGAATCCACCAGGAAAAACACGTTCTGCATGCGTTTTTGTGCGGTGGCTTCACTGGCACTATTTTGATGAATCCACCCCTCGTAATCTATTTCAAAGATTAGCTCGCGAATAGTTTGAATAGGATCGCCTTGTATACATTGCTGATACTTAGCCGACAACCAAGTGGTAAAAGTGCGCAAACGCTCTACTTGAGCCGGCTTCATTACTTGCTCTAAGCCAAACTCTCCGCAGGCATCAAACATGCTTATTTCACGTTTAGAGGCATACTCGCCCAATATTTTTAAGGTGCTGGGACCTATCTCGCGGCGCGGTAAGTTAATCACCCGCAAAAACGCATTATCATCGTCGGTATTAATCAACACCTTGAGATAACACATTAAGTCTTTAATCTCCGCTCTGGCAAAAAAGGAAGTCCCGCCAGAGAGCTTGTAAGGAATTTGAAAGGCTTGGAATTTCAGCTCTAATAACCGCGCTTGATGATTGCCGCGATACAGTACCGCAAAATCTTTAAAGTCGATGTTATTGCGTACGTGGCGATCAAGTATTTCAGTGGCTACCCGTTCACACTCAGCATCTTCATTACGGGTGTGGATAACCCGAATAGGGTCGCCAGGGGCCATGTCGGACCAAAGTGTTTTGGTCACTTCGTGGGGATTATTGGAGATCACCACGTTGGCAGCATTTAGGATCAATCGCGTAGAGCGATAGTTTTGCTCCAGCTTAACTAACTTCAAACTGGGATAGTCTTGCTTTAATAGTGCTAAATTTTCCGGACGTGCGCCGCGCCACGAGTAGATAGATTGATCATCATCACCCACCACCGTCAGTGCGCCGCGGGTACCGACGATCTGCTTGACCAATTTGTACTGGCTCATATTGGTATCTTGATACTCATCCACCAGCAAGTAGCGAATTTTGTTCTGCCATTTTTGCAAAATTTCAGGATGATTGCTAAACAGTTTTACTGGAGTCCAAATCAGATCATCAAAATCTACTGCATTGTAGGCTTGCAGTGTACTCTGATACATCTCGTAAGCCCGTGCACCTAACACATCATCAGGCCCAGCAGCTTCACGCAACGCCTGATCAGGCTCAATCATCTCGTTTTTCCAGTAGGAGATTTTGTTGCGCACCAAATCAACGCTGTCAGAGTCTTCATCGTTATTGAGCAGTAAATCCTTAATCAGCGCCCTGCTATCAGTATCGTCAAAAATTGAGAAGGTAGACTTAAGCTTAAGCGTTTTATGCTCTTTGCGGATGATGTTCATCCCCAAATTATGAAAAGTAGAGACTGTTAACCCTCGCCCTTTACCACCGGGTAGCAAACCCATTACCCGCTCTTTCATTTCTCTGGCAGATTTATTGGTAAAAGTAAGCGCCGCAATATGACGCGCTTCTATCCCGCAGCTATTCACTAAGTAAGCTATTTTACGGGTGATCACACTGGTTTTACCTGAACCGGCTCCGGCCAAGACCAACATAGGACCACTGATGTAATCTACCGCTTCTCGCTGTCTGGGGTTTAACTTACTCATTACTGCCTTTTACGCTAATTTTGAAAGAGGATGGCACTAAAAAAACAGCCAACAAATTTGGGCGCTATTATGCCACACTCGCTATTTTTTTCTGGGTATTTTCCGAAATAATCACACTAACATTCCATTTCAGTAAGAAGGTGCAGACTCGCTCATCTGTCGATAACTCAGCGCCTCTAATACATGTTTACGGCTTATATCGTTACTGCCATCTAAATCGGCGATAGAACGACTGACCTTTAATATGCGATTACATGCGCGTGCTGATAATTGCATTTTAGTGGCGGCATTAGTGAGCAATTCACGCAGTGGTGCACTGAGCGCACAGTGCAATAGCAGCGCATCACCTTGTAAAAAGGCATTTCTGCACTGTTGCCGATGCAGCTGTATTTCAACACTTTTGCTAACCCGCAGCGCCACTTGTGCCGAGCGCTCTGGCGTATCTTTTATATCGATACTCAACAGCTCGGCAGCGGGCAGTGGATTTACTTGGATATGTAAATCTATACGGTCTAATAAAGGTCCTGATAACTTGCTTTGATAACGTAATATTTGATCGGGCGAGCAGCGACAGCGTCCACTACTGTCCAAAGCGTACCCACAAGGGCAGGGATTCATTGCAGCTATCAGTTGAAAGCGCGCCGGAAAACTCAATTTTTGTGCCGCTCTTGAGATATGGATACAACCTGCTTCTAAAGGCTCACGTAATACCTCCAACACTGCTCTAGAGAACTCAACAACCTCATCGAGAAACAAGACGCCATTGTGCGCTAAGGATATTTCCCCGGGCTGCGGATAACTTCCACCCCCCACTAAAGAGACAGCTGAAGCGGTATGATGAGGCGAACGAAAAGGCCTAACACCTTTGCAGACCTGCTCAGTGTTTAGCCCAGCCACTGAGTAGATGGCAGCAGATTCAATCCGCTCATCCATGCGCAACACTGGCAACAAACCCGCCAGCCTAGCGGCAAGCATACTTTTACCGCTGCCTGGGCTACCAGTCATCAATAAGTGATGACCACCCGCTGCCGCTATTTCCAGTGCTCTTTTAGCCTGGAACTGTCCTTTAACATCGGCCAGATCTAAATAACTAGGTAGCTCATCATGGGTTATTACAGCCTCTTCATGCTCGGTGATCGGCAACTGGCCACTTAACAAATGACAAACCTGCAATAAATTATCCGCGGCGACTAGTTCAAGTTCACTGACTAAACTAGCCTCATTGACACTTTGTCTGGGCAGACATAATTTTCGTCCACTGTGCTCGCAGCCGATCGCTGCGGGGAGCATGCCCTTAACATGACGTAGGTCCCCAGAGAGCGATAACTCACCAATAAACTCCCACTGGTCTAACAATTTTGCAGGCACTTGATTTGACGCCGCTAAAATACCTACCGCTATTGCCAAGTCGTAACGCCCACCCTCTTTAGGCAAATCTGCCGGAGCCAAATTGACCGTAATGCGGCTCATTGGAAAGATGAATCCTAAGTTCAGCAATGCGCTGCGCACCCTCTCTTTTGACTCACGCACAGCGGCCTCAGGAAGTCCCACTAATGAAAATGTCGGTAAACCACCCGATAGATGTACTTCCACTTCTACCAAAGGTGCCACAATGCCTTGCTGGGCGCGGGCATAGACTTTCGCTAACGACATATTTACTCCTTCACTGCACTTAACCTTGGTTAATTTTCAGTTAATAAATATACGCTATAACATATCCCCAGCGATAACTATGGGTAACTGTCGTATAAATCCAACGAGTTAATCTACTGCCTCAGACCATTACATTAATTATAAATTAAGTTTCGCACTTTTCTGCCCTGTGCTGTCAAAGATCCACTTCCAACTTATTTTAAGGTGCTATATGAACTTTTATAAAAATATCACACTACTTTTTGCCTCGGTAATATTACTTGCAGGCTGCGCGAGCAACCTCACTGGCGATAACTACTCAGCTGCTGAAGCCAGAAAAGTGCAAAGCGTTGAATTCGGCCGTGTTATCGCCGAGCGGCCAGTAGTCATAGACGGTCGCCAAAATGGTATATTAGGTACCGCTGCAGGAGGAATTTTAGGGGGCGTGATCGCCAGTAACGTAGGTGGCGGCAAGGGCCGTGATATAGCGACGGGCATTGGTGCCATCATCGGTGGTATTTTAGGCCAGCAAGTGGAGGAGAAAGCAACGCGCAAACAGGGTCAGGAAATTACCGTACAACTAGACTCTGGTGAAACACTTTCTATCGTACAGCAAATCAGCCAAGCTAATTTCTTTGCCGTTAACGACAGAGTAAAAGTGTTACAGCAAGGCAGTACCGCACGCGTCAGTTATTAATAGCTTTTAGTCTTTAGTCTTTAGTCTTTAGTCTTTAGTCTTTAGTCTTTAGTCTTTAGTCTTTAGTCTTTAGTCTTTAGTC
>JABSRB010000006.1 GCA_013215375.1 Oceanospirillaceae bacterium
GACTACCGACTACCGACTACCGACTACCGATTTCGCCTCGTCTCGGTGGTAAACATTATTGTGATGGCTAAGAGTAAATACATATGACCGTTTATTTTATAGGTGCGGGTCCTGGGGATCCGGAGTTGATGCCCCTCAAGGGTTTGAGAATCCTTAAATCTTGTCCTGTGGTGTTGTACGCGGGCTCGTTAATTCCCCGTGAAGTGCTGCAAGAAGTGGAGCATAGTGCCGAGCGCATTATCGATACTGCCACGATCAATTTAGATGAGATGCAGCAGTTGTTTAAGCAGGCGCATAAGGAAGGTAAAGATGTGGCGCGCCTGCAGTGCGGTGACCCCTCTTTATACGGCGCAATTGGCGAGCAGATACGCCGCTTAGAGCAACTCGGTATTGATTATCAGATTATTCCAGGCGTGAGTGCGGTGGCAGCTTCAGCAGCTTATCTGGGTAAAGAGCTGACGCTGTCAGGAGTGTCCCAAACCATTATTTTTACCCGCTATGAAGGCAAAACGCCTTTCCCTGAGCGAGAGCGTTTACCGCAATTGGCGCAATCTGGCGCGACTTTGGCAATTCATCTAGGTGTTACTTACATGAAAAAAATCGTCGCTGAATTAATACCGCACTACGGCAGTGATTGCCCAGTGGCGGTGTGTTATCGCACTAGCTGGCCAGATCAAGACAAAGTCACTGGAACCTTGGCGGATATTAGCCAAAAAGTGGCTGATAAAGGCTTCAAACTCACCGCATTGATTTTAGTCGGCCGGGTTTTAGATACCGCTGCTTTTGATGACTCTCATCTCTATTCTCAAGATAAACCGAACATATTTCGCAAACGCAAAGGCGTTATCGACAATTTAACTGAACTTGAATCGCGTACTCAAGCAGACACAACAAACGGATAAAACATGAAACTCAATAAAATACCCACCACTATCGTTACCGGTTTTCTCGGCAGCGGCAAAACCACACTGCTCTCAACCGTTTTAAAACAAGCTGCTGGCAAACGTATTGCAGTGATCGTCAACGAATTTGGCGAGTTGGACATCGACTCTGAATTACTGCGTAGCTGCCCGCTGGATTGTGACGATGAAGGGGCTAGCTTAGTGCAAGGCAAAAATGGCATTTACGAGCTGGCCAATGGCTGCATTTGCTGCACCGTGGAAGAAGAGTTTTTACCGGTGATGCAAGAGCTAGTGGCGAGACGCGATGACATCGATCACATCTTGATTGAAACATCTGGCTTAGCGCTACCTAAGCCTTTAGTGCAAGCATTTAACTGGCCGGGTATCAAAGAGCACTGCACTGTAGATGCGGTGATTACCGTGGTTGATGGTCCTGCCATCGCAGCGGGTCGCTTTGCCAATGATGAAGCGCAAGTACAAAGTCAGCGGCTGGCGGATGAGAGCTTAAATCATGATCCCAGTTTGCAAGAGTTACTGGATGACCAGTTAAGCGCTGCAGATTTAGTAGTAATCAGCAAAAATGATTTGCTCAATGATGAAGAGCGCGAAAGGGTTGAAAAAATCATTAGTCAACGTTTGCCGAGCAGTGTGAAAACATTGTATATCGACAACGGTGATGCGCCATTAGATGCCCTTTTTGGCATAGAAGCGGCGACTGAGGCGCGTATCGATGCGGTACACAACCATCACGATGCGCACCACGAACACGGTCATCATCATGCTCACGCCGAAGACCATTTCGACTCTTTTGTGATCAGTTTGGGGTTAGTGGATGCGGCTAAGCTGCAACAAGTATTACAGGAACTCATTGATACGCAAAACATTTTTCGTGCCAAAGGATTCGCTGCAGAGCCTAATAAGCCTATGCGCCGCGTTATCCAAGCGGTAGGCAAACGTCTGAACAGCCATTTTGATCGCCTCTGGAGCGCAGATGAAACACCACAGACTCAATTGGTGTTTATCGGCAAGGGGATAGAGAAGGCACAGATTGAGCAGGCTTTGTCGGTCGCGGTGGTGGGGTAGGAGAAGGGCAGCTAGAAAGCTACGAGCTACGAGCTACAAGAAAATAGTTCTTTCTCTGTGTAGCGAAGCGCCTCGGTGCCCTCTGTGGTAGATAGTCTTGTAAAAGATTTTTTCACCACAGAGGGCACCGAGGACACGGAGAAGGGATTAAAGACTAAAGATGTTTTTTGGTTTTTCTCGGTGTAGCGAAGCGCCTCTGTGTCCTCTGTGGTAGATAGTCTTTTAAAAGATTTTTTTCACCACAGAGGGCACAGAGAACACGGAGAAGAGATTAAAGACAAAAGATTATTCTTGGTCTTTCTCGATGGTCGATAGTCTTTTAACAATTCGAAATGTTATATAAATAGGTAGGTTTGTATCAAAAAGGTGAGTGTTTAGATGCATTTGTTAGCGGCGAAGCCCGGTGGGTTTGTGGACGAGGAAGGTATTGTCGATCTCGATCAGTCACCGGCCGATATAGTGATTTTGGCGGCGGCGGATTCGCAGTTGGCGGCGCTCAGTGCCGGGTTGCAGGTCAGTCATATGCAACGCCCCGGTGCGCCGAGCGTGCGTATTGCCAATTGGATGCAGCTGCTAAAACCAGCTGCCTACGATTTGTACGAGGAAAAAGTGCTGGGTGATGCCAAGTTGGTGTTGGTGTCACTGCTCGGTGGTCGTAACTATTGGCAGTATGGCTTTGAGCGTCTGATGGAGTGGGCGCAGGGGGCGGGGCGCACATTGATCTTTGTGCCAGGGGATGACAGTGTCGACCCAGAGCTTATTGATGCTAGTACCGTTGACTCACAACTGCAAACGACAATATGGCGCTACCTGCGCGAGAGCGGTGTGGATAATAGCAAATCGCTACTGCATCTTTTAGCCAGTGAGTTTTTTGATCTCGATTGGCCGTATCGCGAGCCGCAAATCTTGCCACGCGCACAGATGTACATGCCGGGTAATCAGTATCATCAGGCGAGCCTAGATCAGTGGCAATCATTGTGGCTGGCGGATGCCCAAGCACAAGGCACCCGTGGTCAGGCGAATGCGCCAGTGGCGCTACTGTTTTATCGCAGTCACTTAGCCTCGGCCAATACACAAATGTTTGATCAGCTGATTGCCCAATTGCGAGAGGCGGGTTTGCAGCCATTGCCCATTGCTATCGCCTCCCTAAAAGATGCTGAGTCTATAGCGCTGGTCAATGATTTGATCGGGCGCAGTGGCGCCAAGCTAATACTGAATACCACCGGCTTTGCTTGCAATAGATCCCAAGCGCCGGAATTGTCCTCCCAGCCGAGTGACTTTGTCTCGCCTTTTACAGCCAATATTCCAGTACTACAGCTGGTACTTTCCAGTAGTACCGAAGAAGATTGGCGCAGTTATAGTCAGGGGCTGCGCTCTCGAGATGTGGCGATGCAAGTGGCATTGCCGGAACTTGATGGGCGTATATTAACCCGCGCTATTAGTTTTAAAGCGGCGAGCCATCGCGATGAGGTGGCCCAAGTGGATATCGTGCGCTATGAGTTGCAAGCAGAGCGCGCTGCCTTCGTCATTGAGCTGGCGAAAAAATATTTAGCGTTGAGCCACAAGCCCAATAAACACAAGAAAATAGCCTTGATCTTAGCCAACTATCCGACCAAAGATGGCCGCATCGGCAATGGCGTAGGCTTAGATACCCCCAACTCTACCGTCAATATCTTAAACTCGCTGAAGCAGGCGGGCTATGCACTGCCTGATGAGCTACCTGAAAACGGTAATGCATTGATTGAAGCGTTGCTGCAAAGCATTACTAACAATCCCAATACCTTGCACTATTTAGGTTGCTGGCAGAGCTTGGACGTGAAGGTCTATCAAAAACATTTTGCACAGTTACCTAAAGAGAGCCGCGATGCAGTGATGCAGCGCTGGGGCGCTCCCGAGCAAGATCATAAATATCGCGATGGCCGCATCATGATCGCCGGTATTCGTTTGGGCAGTATCTTCCTCGGCATTCAGCCAGCGCGCGGTTTTAATATTGATTTACTGGCTAATTATCACGACCCCGATTTAGTGCCGCCACACAGCTATTTAGCTTTCTACTTTTGGCTGCGCCACGTGTATAGCGTGGATGCCATAGTGCACGTGGGCAAACACGGCAATCTTGAGTGGCTGCCGGGCAAGGGCTTGGCGTTATCTAATCGTTGTTGGCCGGACATTGCCATGGGGCCAATACCACATTTTTATCCTTTTATCGTCAATGATCCGGGTGAGGGCGCACAGGCAAAACGTCGCGCCCAAGCGGTGGTGATTGACCATTTAATGCCACCGATGACCCGCGCTGAAACCTACGGTGAACTGGCGGAGCTAGAGGGTTTGGTGGATGAGTATTATCAGGCAATGGGCATGGATACAAGGCGCGAGACCTGGCTGCGCGAACAGATTTTAGTGCAGGTAAAAAGCACTAACTTGCTGCAAGAATTGGCGATCATCGCCGATGAAAAAGATCAGGGACACAGCGATGAAGTGCTCAATCAATTAGATACTTATCTGTGCGATATTAAAGAGGCGCAAATACGCCATGGGTTGCACATTTTAGGCGAGCTACCTGTTGCCGATAAATTGGCCGATACTATTATAGCGCTGCTCAGATTACCGCGCGGCAAACAAAACAACGATGCGGGCCTGCTGCACAATATGGCAGCGGATTTTGCGTTAGTGGTGGATGGTGAAAATTTCGACCCCAGTGACGCCAGCACAGAAAACTGGCTAGGTGAGCGACCTACATTACTCCAGCAAGTGTCGAGCGAAAGCTGGCGCAGCCAAGCCGATACCCGGGAGCGCTTAGAGCTACTGGCGAGAGATTGGGTGAAAGATTATGTGCTGGCAGATGCAGATTTGTCCGCGCTTGCGGCTTATCCGCGCACCCAGATGCAATTAGACTATTGTAAAAACGTGATTAAAACAGTGCTGGAGCGCTCGGTGAAACAAGAGCTGGGTGCCTTAGTCAACGGCTTGTCCGGTGAGTTTGTCGAACCCGGCCCTTCAGGCGCGCCGACTCGAGGCCGTTTAGATACATTGCCTACCGGGCGCAACTTTTTTTCGTTGGACAACCGATCAGTGCCCTCAAAAGCGGCTTGGGCGCTGGGTCAAAAATCAGCACAAGCGTTAATTGAAAGGCACTTGCAGGAGCACGGTGATTACCCGCAAACTTTGGGTCTGTCGGTGTGGGGCACCGCTACGATGCGCACCGGCGGTGATGATATCGCCCAAGCCTTTGCCTTAATGGGCGTGCGTCCGGTGTGGGCACCTGGCTCGCAGCGGGTAGTGGATATTGAAGTGATTCCCTGCATGCAGTTGGGCAGACCTAGAGTGGATGTCACCTTGCGCGTCTCAGGTTTTTTCCGCGATGCTTTCGCCAATGTGATGAAGCTTTACGACACGGCGGTGCAGGCGATTATCAGCATGGATGATCCGGGCCCCAGTAACGTGATTGCCAGCAATATAACTGCGCGTACCGATGAACTGGTGGCACAGGGCATGGATCTGGAGCAAGCGCAGCGCGAGGCGAGCTTTCGAGTGTTTGGCTCCAAACCTGGTGCCTACGGCGCGGGCCTGCAAGGGCTGATCGATGAGCGCTGTTGGGAGCAGGCCTCGGACTTATCCGATGCCTATCTTAATTGGGGCGGCTATGCCTACACCAATAGCGATACGGATGCGGTAGTGGCGACCGCTGCTTTTTCTCATCAATTGTCGAAGATGCAAGTGGTGGTGCAAAACCAAGATAACCGCGAGCATGATTTGCTCGACTCCGACGATTATTACCAGTTTCAAGGCGGCATGAGCAATGCGGTGACGCAGTTGTCGGGGCAGGCACCGGCTATCTATCACTCGGATCACTCCAACCCTGAAAAACCAGTGATCCGCACTTTAAAAGAAGAGCTGAATCGGGTGATTCGCTCGCGGGTGTTAAATCCTAAGTGGATTAACGCAATGCGCGAGCACGGCTACAAAGGCGCCTTTGAAATGAGTGCCACTATTGATTACCTGTTTGCCTACGATGCCACCACTAATTTGATCGATGATTACCAATACCAGAGCGTGGCTGACACTTTGTTGTTTGATGCAGAGAATCAACAATTTTTGCAGGATAACAATCCGGCGGCACTGGAAGAAATGGCGGAGCGTTTACTGGAAGCATGCCAGCGGGGGCTCTGGTCTGATAGCGCAGAGTACGCCGATAAGCTGCAAGATTTATTACTAAGTATCGATGAGCAGCAAGAGCTGGGACAATGAATTTGAGACACAACTATTGAAAACATTTAAAAATCCACACACATTAATGGTACAAGGCACTACTTCGGATGCCGGAAAGAGCGTGTTAGTCACCGCGCTGTGTCGCATTTTAGCCAGAGCAGGTATTAAAGTAGCGCCTTTTAAGTCGCAGAATATGGCGCTGAACAGTGCAGTGACGCCAGAGGGCGGCGAAATAGGTCGCGCTCAAGCAGTGCAGGCGCAGGGCTGCTTTTTAGCGCCTAATATTTTGATGAATCCTATACTGCTCAAACCCAACTCAGACATCGGCTCCCAAGTAATACTCAATGGCAAGTCCATTGGCAATATGAAAGCGCGCGAATATCATTTGTACAAGCCGCAGCTATTAGCGCAAGTGCTGGAAACTTTTGCACAGCTGCAAGCGCTGTATCCGGTCACTATTATTGAAGGGGCGGGCTCCCCGGCTGAAATTAATTTGCGCGAGCACGATATCGTCAATATGGGGCTGGCCGAAGCGTTGGATTGCCCGGTGATTATCGTTGCGGATATTGATCGCGGCGGCGTGTTTGCCCACCTTTATGGCACCTACGCACTGCTTAGTGATAGCGAACAGCAGCGGGTGGTGGGCTTTGTGATTAACCGCTTTCGCGGCGACGTGAGTTTGCTGCAATCGGGCTTGGATTGGTTAGAAGCTAAAACCGGCGTACCGACGATTGCGGTAATCCCCTATATCACCAATTTGCACATAGAAGCGGAAGATGCGGTAGAACAGCACCAGTTAGCCACCGACAGCAAAGCGTTTAAAATAGTGGTGCCGCTCTATCCGCGCGCCAGTAATCATACCGATTTTGATGTGTTGCGTTTGCATCCGCAACTCGATTGCGAGTTTGTGCGCGATGCGCAGCTGTACGCCGGTGCCGATTTAATTATTTTGCCTGGCAGTAAAAATGTCAGTAATGATTTGGCTTGGTTAAAAGCGCAGGGCTGGGCGCAGATCATCGAACGCCACATACGCTTTGGCGGCAAAGTATTGGGCATTTGCGGGGGCTATCAAATGTTGGGACAAGTGATCCACGATCCGGCGGGCATCGAAAATCAAGCGGGTAGCAGTAAAGGCTTGGGACGACTCGATATTGAGACCACGTTACAGGTACAGAAAACCTTAACTAACATCAGCGGCTATAGTTTAGTAGGCAACAGTCCTGTGACAGGCTATGAAATACACGCCGGGGAGAGTAGCGGTGCAGACAGAACGCGGGCGCTGTTTAAAATAGCGGCCAAAGGCAGCGCTGATTATTACCTTGAAGGCGCTGCTAACCCGGATGACACTGTGCGCGGTACGTATTTGCACGGTTTGTTAGAGGGCGCGCAAATACTGGAGGAAATACTCAATTGGGCGGGGCTGCAACAAGTCGCAGCGTTCGACTACCAAGCATTTCGCGAGCAGCAGATAGAACGCCTCGCCGATGAAGTAGAGAAAGTATTACCACTGCAAAAGCTCTGCCAGTTATTGGCCTTAGAGGAACATGAGTCAGGCAGTACAGCGGGACAAGTTGACGATGTGGTTTAGTTTTTTGGTGGTACTGCTGGCGGTGGCGCTTGATTATAAATTTGCAGAAGTGTCTCGCCACCATCCCCTAGTGTACTTTGGCAATGCAGTGCAATGTATAGAGCGGCTGCTTAATCGCGCTAAAACTAATAGTTACTTTGGTTTTGTCGGTAAACTACTGGGCGTTATTGCCTGGTGCCTAGCAGTGCTGCCATTGGTCTGGATCAGCTACTTAATTGAGCAATGGCTGGTGCATGGGCCGTTGCACTCTGCTGTATTGTCTTGGTTGTTCGCCGGCAGTGTGCTGTATTTTGCACTTGGCTGGCGCAGTCTTATGGCGCACGCAGAAGCGATTGCTCGGCCCTTAAAAGCGGGTGATATCAATGCCGCACGACAAGCAGTGGCGATGATAGTGAGCCGTGATACCCAAGGCTTAAACGCTATACAGATTAGCAACGCAGCTAGTGAATCAGTACTGGAAAATGGTGCCGATGCGATTTTTGCCGCTATTTTTTGGTTTCTACTGTTGGGTGTGCCAGGTGTGGTGTTGTATCGCCTAGCCAATACCTTAGATGCTATGTGGGGTTATAAACATCGCCGTTATTTGCACTTTGGCTGGGCGGCGGCGCGAATCGACGATGTGCTTAACTATCTGCCCGCCAGATTAGCGGCGATCAGCTATGCATTATTGGGTAATTATCATAGCGCTAGAGCTTGCTGGAAAAGTCAGGGAGTTAACTGGAAGAGTCCCAATGCGGGGCCAGTGATGGCGGCGGGGGCGGGAGCTCTTAATTTGCGTTTGGGAGGCGGCTCTGTTTATCAGGGGCAGTGGCAAGATAGGCCACTATTGGGCCCAGCGACTGGAGAGGATCCCAGCGTATTTGCGATTGATGCCAGCTGTCTGTTAGTGACCAGAGTATTGGCGCTATGGTTAGCGGTGTTGTGGGTAGCAGCGCTGCTTTGTGGTTAGCGGTTTTAGCGGCGAAATTTGGATTAAGAATATTAGCCCGAATATTGCATGCAACAGCTCGTGTTCTAGCTTGCTCCTTGATTTTACAGATTTTTCTTTCTCAATCGACCGGACACACCAGTATGGTGCTCAATCGAAAAAAAGCCTGTAAAAACAATTAGCGACGCTATCATCACGGTATTGCACGCAATATCCGGGTTAGATGACGTTCAGTATCAATAAAGAGAATAAAATTATTAAAGACAATCAACAACAGCCTGATGTGCACGGTGGCGATATTATTGGTGCCAGTGTTCGCTACAACATAACACAGTCACAGTGGATCGATCTGTCAACGGGCCTGAACCCCGCAGGTTTCCCCTGTGCTAATATCCCCGCGAGCGCTTTTAGCCAGCTTCCCTATCTACAGCCGGGATTTTTAAAGGCCACAGCACAATACTATGGATCCTCACAGTTTGTGCCGTTAATTGGCTCGCAAATGTTGATTCAAGCGCTGCCGAAAATGCTCTCAAAGCGGCCAGTGTTACTGCCGGATGTTGGCTACACTGAACACCGTGATAGCTGGTGTGCCGCGGGCTTTGAAATGCATAATTACCCAGCATTTGATCTGGACAAAGCCACACAAAGTATCGATAGTGCGCTATTGGAAAATAGCGCTCAGCATCTAGTGGTGATAAATCCCAACAATCCCAGTGGACTGTTAATCCCTCCCCAAATGCTGTTGGCTTGGGCTGCAAAATTACAGCCGAACTGTTATTTAATAGTGGACGAAGCATTCATTGATTTAACGCCGCAATTGTCGGTTTTAGCTCATCAGTGGCCAGCGAATATGTTAGTGTTACGCTCTTTTGGCAAGTTTTTTGGCCTGGCGGGTATTCGCATTGGTTTTGCCTTTGCCCAAGGGGAGTTACGGGCGAAAATAGAGCGACAACTCGGTCTATGGATGATTAATGGCCCCGCCCAATATTTGGCGGAGAAAGCCTTTAAAGACCTTGTTTGGCAGAGCAACGCACGTGCGCAAATAGTGGCAGATGCACATTTAACCACGCAGTTATTTACGCCGTTATTGAGTTTTTTAGAGCCGACAGAAAACACCTTACAAGTGTGGGTGCAGCAGGGGCTGTTTAGTAGTTATCAAATGTCACTGACCACCGCGCTTGAGTTACAAGACCAATTTTGCCAAGACGGCATCTTGCTCAGAGTTATAGCCCTTGAGCAAAACGTGGGCACTGTTGCGCAGGGGCTGTTACGGATAGGTTTGCTGTCTGCTATTAACACAGAGCAGCAACAGCGTATTAGGCGCTGTGTCGCGAAAATAACGGCTGTAGATTAAATTATTATCAAGGGGCTGGCACTGACAAAGGTTGGCTTCTCACTTATAGAATAAGAGTAGAAAATTATGTCCGAGCAAAAGATTAAAAAAATTGGCATTATGATTTGTGGCCATGGCAGCCGTGATAAAGACGCCGAGCGTGAGTTTGCGTTGGTGGCTGCAGGTTTAGTAGCGCGCTTTCCCGATGTACCCATTGAATATGGTTTTTTAGAGTTTTCTGCACCGAATATTCACATGGGTCTGAATAAACTCATCGAGCAAGGTGTGACCGATATTTATGCGGTGCCCGGCATGTTGTTTGCCGCGACGCACGCGCGCAATGATATTCCGAGCGTGTTGCTCAACTTTCAGAAAAAACATGCCAACGCAGCGCTAAAAGTACATTACGGCAGTGAGCTTGGCTTGCATCCGGCGATGATCGAGGCGTTTGAAACCCGTATTTATGAATCATTGAATATTGATATCAAAGCTGCACCAGAGCATCTCAACGATACCCTGTTAGTGGTTGTTGGCCGTGGCACTTCTGATACTTTAGCCAATGCAGAAGCGGCCAAACTTACCCGTATCGTTAACGAAGACATGGGCTTTGGCTGGGCGGATACTGTCTATTCAGGGGTTACTTATCCATCGGTAGGCGTAGGTCTGGAATTATTGATTAAGCTGGGCTTTAAGAAAATAGTGGTCGCCCCTTACTTCTTGTTCACCGGTCGTTTAATTAAACGCATCCATGCCTATGTCGATAAAGTCGCGGCCGAGCATCCTGAAATAGAGTTTATTAAAACTCCCTATTTAAAAGATCACCACAAGGTAATCGATGCTTTTGAAGTGCGCCTTAGAGAGATTATGTCGGATCAGCCAAGCAGCAGTGGCGAGACATTGATGCAATCATTTGAGCGGCGTCTGGCAGCAGGTGAAATTGAAATACATCATCATCACGCCGAGTTTGTAGATCCTGAGGAGTTTTCGGCTGAGCAGGATAGTTCTCATAGCCATGAGCATTCTCATGACCATGCCCATCAAGAAAGCCATGATCACTCCCACGATCACGGCCATTCACATGGCGTTTATAAACACATCGCACATCCACTGGGGCCGCGTACCATGATCGGCGAGAATCTGTGTTGCTGTTTCATGAGCCAGTTTCCACAGCAAGTGTTAGATGACGAATCACAGAAGATAGCGCTTATCACCAAGCACGCTCACGATTAATAGAGATGAATTAGGCGGAGCCTAAATCATCAAGGGTTTAATTCCCCGCATCCGTAAGTGAAGGCTCACGACGCGAGAGGGCTTGCCCCGGGGATCTTTATTATGTTGAATCTATAGGATAATATGCCAGTAACCATTGAGAAAATAAACCCACTCGAAGCTCAGCATTTGATCAATGAGCTCGATGCGTATCAAAGTACCTTGTACCCACCTGATAGCCTTCATTTAGATTCTGCAGAAACTTTGAGCACTGCTAATGTGAGCTTTTA
Source organism: Oceanospirillaceae bacterium (assembly GCA_013215375.1). GTDB lineage: Bacteria > Pseudomonadota > Gammaproteobacteria > Pseudomonadales > Balneatricaceae > Rs1. The sequence goes on from JABSRB010000006.1 coordinate 11,543, forward strand.
TGGTGCCAAGGAAAATGAACAGATTATTGCGATTGGTGCTGTGAAGATGTTTGAAGACTACGGTGAAATTAAGAGAATATATGTGCCCGTGGCTCATCGCGGTAAACAACTCGCCCAAAAAATCATGGCTGTTTTGGAAAGTGAATTGCTTGCCAAGCAAATTTACTGCTCACGATTAGAAACTGGCCCAGCATCAAAAGATGCTATTAGTTTGTATTCGAAACTAGGTTATATCGAGCGAGGGCCCTTTGGATCCTACAAACCAGACCCTCTAAGTACTTTCATGGAGAAAAAACTCGATGCAAAAAATTAACCAGATTAGCCAAGTCGATGCTCTTTTTGCAAAAAATCTTAATAGCGCTGCCAGCTTGCGTCAACGGTTGCCGGTTTCGCTATGATTGAGTTGTTTTTGGGTGGCGCACGCTCAGGTAAATCAAACCTGGCTGAGCAATGTGCCAGTGATTCAGGCTTGGAAGTGGTTTATATAGCAACAGGCACAGCGGGTGATGCGCAGATGAAAACGCGTATTGAACAGCACCAGCAGAGCAGGCCTTCGCAATGGCTGTTAGTAGAAGAACCGATCAATTTGGCGCAGGTTATCATTGATAATATGTCAACGCAGCGCTGTTTGCTGGTAGATTGTTTAACGCTATGGTTAAGCAACTGTATGTTTAGTGTCGATGATTGTTATCAAACTCAGCGTCAGCAGTTATTGGATGTCTTGGAAAAGGTGCCGGGGAAAATAATTTTTGTCGCTAATGAAACTAGTATGGGAGTGATCCCCATGGGTGAGATTACCCGCGAGTTTTGCGATAGAGCGGGTTTACTGCATCAGGCGTTAGCGCAGAAAAGTAATAAAGTAACCTTGTCAGTGGCAGGGCTGCCCTTAGTGTTAAAAGATCATAAATAAATAAATAAATTAATTAAGGTTGAAACTTATGCGGATACAAGTTTTAGCCAACACAAAGGTATTGATAGATGAGTAACTGGATTTTTGAGCCCATTAAAAAGTTGGATGAGCAAGCCCGAGATGAGGCACTTGCCCGTCAACAGCAGTTGACTAAACCTCTGGGATCCCTTGGAAGACTAGAAGATATCGCGGTAGAAATTGCTGCCATGCAAGGCGGTATGCCGCAAGTGAACACGCCTTATATTTGCATTTTTGCCGCCGATCATGGTATTGCAACTAGCGGCGTGTCGGCTTTCCCGCAGGAAGTGACAGCGCAGATGGTAGCGAACTTTGCCAGTGGTGGCGCGGCGATTAGCGTGTTGGCCAAGAGCTTGCTGGCGCCCTTTGAAATTGTCAATTTGGGCACGGTGGCCCCGACAGATTTTCCGGGTGTGAGTAACGAGTTTATCGCACCAGGCACTGCCAATATGCTCCATGGCGATGCTATGACTGAAGCGCAGTGTGCTCAAGCTTTAACCATAGGCAAAAAATATTTATTACATGCTAAAGAGCTAGGCTGTGAATTGTTTATCGGTGGCGACATGGGTATAGCCAATACCAGCGCTGCCACCGTTTTAGCCAGTGTTATTAGCGGTGAATCTATTGCCAATCTCACCGGTCCCGGTACTGGCTTAGATGATGATGGTGTACAGCGTAAGATTGAAATATTGAAGCAAGTGATAGTAAAACATAGTGAGACAGACATTGCTCCTGAACTGCTTTTACAGAAAATGGGCGGCTTTGAAATAGCGGCGCTAGTGGGTAGTTATATTGCAGCGGCGCAACAAGGCATCACTATTTTAGTGGATGGCTTTATTTGCACTGCGGCGGCGATGATGGCAGTTGCTATTGCGCCAGAGAGTCGGGCTTGGATGATCTTTTCCCATGGCTCGGCAGAACCTGGTCATAAACTGATGTTAAAACACCTACAAGCGACGCCAGTATTAGAGCTGGGTATGCGTTTAGGCGAGGGCAGTGGTGCTGCGATTTGTGTACCATTGATCCAGCTTGCCTGTAAATTGCATTCGCAAATGGCGACATTTGCCGAAGCGGCTGTTGCCGGTAAGCTTGATGCCCATTGATTTATTGCGTCACGGCAAGACCACTGCGGGCAGTGCCTACATCGGTAGCACCGATGTAGCACTGACTGAAACAGGCGTTGAGCAAATGCAATACAGTGTTGATCAGGCCTTGGCCAATGGTCAGCGCTGGGATCTGATCGTGAGTTCTCCGCTTATGCGCTGTGCCAATTTTGCACAGACACTCGCCACTGAACTGGGGTTAGATCTACAGGTTGAGAGATACCTTGCTGAATACCATTTTGGTGATTGGGAGGGGCAAACTGCATTGCAGGTCATGGATAAATACCCGGGTAAGCTCGAGGCGTTTTGGCAGGATCCTGTGAATAATGTGCCGCGAAATGGTGAGGATCTAATCGCTTTTAGTTTGCGAGTCGATCAGCTTATCGACACACTTAATAATCAGTATGCCGATAAACAATTATTACTTATCTGTCACGGCGGTGTGATGCGCTATCTATTGTCTAAAGCAGATCAGCAACCTATCAATGCGATGTTAAATTACCCGGTTGAACACGGGCAGTTAGTGCGTTTATCTAAATGAGTATGCAGCGATGAAGTATTTACAGAGCGCGTTGCTCGCAGTGCAATTTCTCACCCAAGTACCGGTAAAATTTAGCCAGTATCCAAATGTTAAAGCACAGGGCGGCTCGTTAATTTTTTATCCACTGATCGGCTTGATAATCGGTATAATGCTAAGCGCTGTGGCGTTGATGCTGCAAAGTGCCCCGTTATTATTGAGTGCCGCTATCCTTTTAACACTTTGGATATTAATCACTGGTGCCTTGCATATCGATGGTTTGGCCGATAGTTGCGATGCCTGGATAGGCGGACATGGCGATAAAAAGCGCTCTTTAGCAATAATGAAAGACCCTGCTAGTGGTCCTATCGCTGTGGTGATGGTGGTGTGCACCTTGTTATTAAAGTTCACCGCTATCGTGGCTATTTTAGAGCAACAGCTTTATTGGCTATTAATCGTAGCGCCACTGATGGCAAGATCGTTGTTACCCTTATTATTACTACTAACGCCCTACGTTAGAGAAAAGGGTATAGGCGCTATTATGGTGGCAAACGCACCGAGAAATACCGTCTTTATCAGCAGTGCTTTAGGTGTGACACTGGCGCTATTGATGGGATCTACTAGTGCCTTAATAATAGCGGTACTGGCGTTAATAGGCCTGCGTGCAGTGATGATCAAACGTCTAGACGGCTTAACCGGTGATACAGCAGGTGCAAGTTTAGAAATATTAGAAATGCTGACGATAGTTGTGTTGGTGATTGGTTAGGAAAAAGAGAAGTTGTTAGTCAGAAGTCGTAAGTCAAAAAAATAAAGACTTTTAAAAGAACAGTTTCACCACAGAGGACACTGAAAACACGGAGGAAAGATAAAAGATAGTATGATTTATCTGTTTTTCCTCGGTGGTAGAAAAGCATCTTAAGATGCTGGAGTGGGTCAAACTACCGACTACCGACTAAAGACTAAAGCCTAAAGCCTAAAGCCTAAAGACTAAAGACTAAAGACTAAAGACTAAAGACTTCTACATTTAAGGAATACAGTTAAATTGAATACAGCAAAATATGTTTACACCACCAGTGATGATTTTGGTGATATTGCAGTGATTGATGAAGGCGAGCAGCGAATTCTCTCCTTTGGAGTAGGGGATGAACAGAGTGTGCAGCTCAGAAGTGAGCCTCATGTTCTACAGCATGCCTACACCCAAGCGATGATGCTTTCCCTCTTATTCACCCAACCTAAGCGTGTGTTGTTGCTGGGTTTAGGTGCGGGATCACTACTCAGTGCATTGCACTACAGTGTTGCGGGTGTGCGCATTGATGCCGTGGAAATAAGGCAGAGTGTGATTGATGTCGCCAAGCGTTATTTTAGATTACCTAGCAGTAAAAAAATAAACCTGCACTGTGCAGAAGCAGGGGCGTTTTTAGCGGCGGGATTGGCGAAAAAAGTCGATCTTATTATGACCGATCTCTATACAGATAATGGCATGGACGAAGTACAAATTAGTGAGCAGTTCTTAGACTCATGTGTCGCCGGTCTAAAAGTAGACGGTTGGTTAGTGCTCAATTGCTGGGGTGATATTGAAGATAACGCCAAGTTGTTTAAACAGTTGAACAAATATTTTGCCGATTTACGTTGCTGTGAATCTGGTGATGGCAACGCAGTTATCTTGGCGGGGCGTCAGAGAAATGTTATCAACAAACCGGACTTAAGGACGTTAGCGGCAAAGTTGAGCCCTAAAGTTGGGTTTAATTTACTACCTATGCTGTCAAGAATGCACCAAGTTCAACATTAAAAATGAATAATGTAGGATTATTACAACAAAAGGGCTAATATAGCCCTTTTGTTGTACAGAATGGTGTAACTGCCATCGCAGAATTTTGTTCCCGACAAATTCTAAGTACCTGCATCCCTGCAGGCAATACCAAAGAGCGCATATACCTGTTGCCTATCAGTATCGATAGGATTAGTAATTTATCACTACTAATAAGTTACTAATCCTATCTAAGTATTGAGGGTTACATCATGTTTAAAATTGTCATTGTTGGAGGCGGGGCAGGAGGTCTTGAACTCGCTGCAAAATTGGGCAAAAAACTCGGTAAGAAAAAATCTGCTGAGATTGTTTTAATCGATCAAAATCGCTCCCATATCTGGAAGCCTTTATTACACGAAGTCGCAACAGGCACGCTTGATTCTAGTACTGATGGAGTGGTCTATCACGCGCATGCCGCCAAACATTATTATCAATTCTGCCTCGGGCGTTTTACCGGATTAGATCCGCAGGCGAAAACCTTAACAGTGGCTGCCAACTATGCGGATGATGGTCTGCAACTACTGCCCAAGCGCGAAATTAGCTATGATTTACTGGTGTTGGCCATCGGCTCGCAAAGTAATGATTTTGGCACCGCGGGTGTCAAACAGCACTGCCACTTTTTAGATTCTCCCAAACAAGCTGAAAAGTTTCACCATGCTTTACTCAATCAATTCTTACGTATTAATCAAAGTGAGAGCCCCAATGAGCGCTTAAGTGTCTCTATTGTTGGCGCTGGTGCAACGGGTGTTGAGCTTTCTGCAGAATTATTTAATGTCAGTGCGTTGGTAAAAGCTTATAACATGCCCAACATGAGCGCCGATAAGTTAGAGATTAACTTAATTGAAGCGGGACCTAGAATATTAGCGGCATTACCTGAGCGTATTTCTTATGCTGCGCGTAAAGAGCTGAGTAATTTAGGCGTGAACGTTCGTGAAAATACCCGGGTAAAAGAGGCCACTGCAGAAGGTTATATAACCAGTGACGATGAGCTTATTAAAGCAGATTTAATGATTTGGGCTGCCGGCATCAAAGTACCCGATTATATAAAAGAGTTGGCGGTATTTGAACTCAATCATCTCAATCAAATCATCGTAAAACCGACGCTTCAGGCGAGTATTAGTGATGATATTTATGTATTGGGTGATTGCTGTGGTTTTCAACACCCAGATGGCTCCTGGGTGCCTCCAAGGGCACAGTCTGCGCATCAGATGGCAGATACGGTTCGGGCAAATATATATGCCACGCTGCAAAGAAATGAGTTACAGAGCTTTAAATACAAAGATTATGGCTCTTTAGTGAGCCTTTCACGCTTTGGAGCTGTGGGTAATTTAATGGGTAATCTCACTAAAAAGTCGATGTTTATCGAAGGGCATTTAGCGCGGATTATGTATATCTCACTGTATCGTATGCACCAGTTCGCCATCCACGGTTGGGCAAAGGCAATATTGGTAATTGTGGCAGAGAAAATTGCCAAAGTGGTGAGACCAAAAATGAAATTACATTAAATATCTAAAAAATTAGTCGCGTGAGCTGGTAGTGCGCGGCTGTTTTTTAGAGACATCTTGATCTAGGGTAATGATGAAAGTAGTGCCAACCCCCAAAGTACTCTCAAGGCATATTTTTCCCTCTAATACATCTTCTATCAGCTCTTTACAAATGGGTAGCCCTAGCCCTGAACCTCCCTCTCCAGCTTTTGTCGTGTAATATTTCTTAAACGCATTAGCTTTAGAGTTTTCATCCATGCCGATGCCGTTATCGCTGAAAGTAATCTTCACTATTTGCGCTTCAAGGCTGGCAGATATTTCAATTTTTCCGCTTTGGTTATGGTCAAATGCATGCAGTAAAGTGTTGTTGACTAAATTGATTAATACTTGTGATAACACACCAGGGTAGCTGTTTAATTCAATTGTCTCATCAATACTGACAATCACTTCATGACGATATTTTTTTAGCTTGGGCCGTAGTGTTAATAATATGTCTTTTATATACTGATGTAAGTTAAAGCTCAGTAAATTGTTTGAGCACTGATCTACCGCGACTTTCTTAAAGCTCAGCATGATGTTTGTGGCTAAATTTATATTTGAAGAACTCATCTGCAAGGCTTTTTCAACTTTCTTAAAGTAGTTACTAAGGCTATCTTTACTGAGCTTTTGCTCTTCGAAATCGCGCATGATATCGTGGTTTTTTTCTACTAAATAATCGATAGACAAACGTAAATTACCCAATGGCGAGGCTACTTCATGAGTGATTTCTGCCACCATACTGCCCAGTTCCGCCAGTTTGTTTGACTCTTGTAATCTTTTTTCAAGCTGTAATTGTTTGATTTGAAAAAGCTGATTTTTAACCCTAGCTTTAACTACATCTTGATGTACAGGTTTAGTGATTAAATCGACTGCGCCTACCGCAAAACATTGGCGTAGATCTTCAGGCTCTATTTTGGCGGTGACAAATATAATGGGGATGGAGCTAATATTGGGATCATTCTTAATTGCTTGGCAAGTCTGGTAGCCATCCATCTCTGGCATCATGATATCTAATAAAATCAAATCTACCTTGATTTTATTCAGTAAACGCAATGCTTTTCTACCGCTGGTCGCGGCGGATATAAGGTAATTATCCTCATCTAAGTATTTTCTCAAAAGGTCGATATTTAGTGGCTTATCGTCGACGATAAGTATCGAATAGGTACTGATGTCATCTTGCATTCGTGTCACCTGTTAAAAAACTGGTTAACCCTTCAAGGTCGTAGTCATTGACAAACTGTTGCAGTTGAGAGAAATAAGTATCGTTATTTGGATATTTAGCCATCAATCTTTCAATAATAATCTCAACCTCCTTTACCAAATATAGATCACATTGCTCAATAATGAGTTCACAAAATTCAGGAGGTAAATGAAACTCCGAATTTTCAGCTAAATCGCCATTCATTATCTCTGGGCTTTTATGTGTAGAAAGCTTGTCTGTATGTAGATAAACGTCAACGAGTTTTAGAATAGACGCAAACTTAAATGGCTTGCCAATAAAATCATCAAAGCCTAATTTTTGGTAGTACAGAGGATCGTTTTCTAAGGTTGATGCACTAATTGCAATGACCGGTAACTGCGGGTAACGCTGCTTAATTTGTTGCACCAACTCTAAACCATTCATCACCGGCATCATAATATCGGTGAATACGAGATCGACGACTTCAATTTTTAACAGACTTAACGCTGAAAAGGCATTTTTAGCGCAAAATACTTGGTAGCCTTGGTCGGTGAGTACGCGCTCAAGTACCGAACGATTTAGTAGAATATCATCGACTACTAAGATAGATTTAACAGTGTCTCTTGCAAAATTTAAGCTGTTATTATCAGGTAAAGATTTGGAAATACGAATGGCTTTTTTCTGGATCGGTAGGCAGATGTCAAAATAGAAACAGGAACCTTTGCCCAGCTCTGATTGTAATTGAATATCGCTTAACATCATTTTGAGATATTTCTTGGAGATACTCAACCCCAGCCCTGTACCGCCATATTTAAAGGAGACGTTGCCTTGGTTAAAAGCATCAAATATAGAATGTCGATGTTTTGGGCTAATACCAATGCCAGTGTCGGTCACTTTAATGTTAAATACGCTATCTTCAAGCATATTGAGCGAGAGGCTGATTTTCCCCTCGCTAGTAAATTTTATGGCATTGCCCAATAGATTAATCAGTACTTGTCGCAGCTTTAATTGATCGCCATTCACAATTAAACGCTCTAGGGGGATGTCGGTATTAAACTCTAAAAAAATATTATTTTGCGTGGCTTTTAAGCCAAACATTTCAAGAGCACTGGTACAAGTTTCAATCAGGTCAAAGTTACCTATATTTAACTTAGTGATTCCTGACTCTAATTTAGATAAGTCTAAAATATCATTAATGATATTTAATAAATGATTGCCAGATTTACTGATGATAGCGAGAGATTGTTTATTATCGCCGCTAAATTCATCACGTGTTTGTAATATCTGTGTATAACCTAAAATAGCATTCATCGGGGTTCTTATTTCGTGGGATATATTGGCCAAGAAAATTGATTTAGCTTTGTTTGCATCTACCGCTTCCTCTCTGGCTAAATCGGCTTGCGCCTTCTCTGTGAGCGCATGTTCTTTAGCTTTAAGTATTTCAATTTGATGTTTTTTATGTAGCTCTATAGATGCATTTAATTCGTGATTGAGATTATCCAGAGTTAAATTGTTTTTCTGTAAATTTTTGAAGATGTAATAAAAGGCGCTAAACGCCAAAAGTATGAGAATGGAGAACAGCAGCGACATCTGTAAAAAAATACTACTCACATTATTTTCACCAACACTTAAAGGTTCGATGATTTCAAGTACGCCCCTAAGATCGCCCTCTTTCCAGCCAGTTTTAGGGGTGTCTGGATGATTGTTGTGACAGGCAACACACTGAGTTTTTAAAGTATCGGCAATAGCGTATCTAATACTAAGTACCCCATCTACTTCTTCAATCCGACTAAAAGGTTTATCTGGTTGCGCGGTGAGTGCTTTCCAGGCTGATTTTTCAAAATCACCGCGCAGGCCTCCAGTTGCTTTGCGCCAAGGGAATGGATACAAACTGTAGAGGTTGGTTTTAATGGTCAATCCGTTGTCGCGCATCTTTTCACTGAGCATAAATGTCATGGTGGCAGGTAGCGGCAAGGTATTCTTTTTATCGACAAAATCGTGGCTAAATTCAATCCCCATATGCTGCGCCCTAGCAACGACTTCAGAGGTATATAAGGATCTAAACTGGCTTATTACTTCTGCATATCTACGACTTGATTCGATAGCTGAGGAAATGATTGCCCGGTCGTTGGCATTATGTAGGTAGATAAAGATGAGGGAAGTTGCCAGGACAAATCCAGCAATCAAAATGTTAAGCGAATTTTTTTTTGAAAACGGCTTAATAGTAGTGTTTGGTTGGTTAGGACCACTCAGTTTTTTTTGCATTTATCGAACTTCCTTTTTTAAAAAATAAAAGCAAGCCATAAGGTGAATAATTTTGTGCATGATAAGTGGTTGGGTAATACGCCTATGGATGATTTGGTGTTGATCACTTCAACAAAGAAAAACGACGATTTTAATATGTTTATTAATAGCGAATGATTACATAAAAATTGCCGTGTTTATAATAGGTAAATATAGCATTCATTTTTTGTTAATAATACTGGCGTTGGTCTATTCTTGTTCGAGAATCAAAAAAAGTCTTAGTGTGCAATACACTGGAGACAGGAATTGCTAAAAAATTGCTAGTTAGCAGTTTTTTTACGTCTAAGTATTAATTTTTAAGGGAACCAAGGATAAGCGCTGGCTAGGTCTGTAGTAGTGATACCTGGCCTTTTGTCGTTTTAAGTTGCTAACTGTGTCGCTAGTTTTGAGCAGTGAGTGTTTTAAACGCTATACTTTATTTACCCCGTGCCGTGGCAATGAACTGTTAAAGGCACTAGAGAATTCAGCTTTATTTAAGATTTGTTGGTTATAATAAATATGTTTAGCAACATGCTTAAAACACAGAGAAAAATTGGATTGATTCTTAGGGAAGTAGCGAATAAGTCCCCAGATGTTCCCTGTGGATAACTAAGCGGTCAAGTCCGCGGAAGAATGCGAAGTGAATGGCTAGTCCTTTACAAGCGTTCTGACAAAGGAATTGGCCGCTTAGAGATCCACCCATCGGGGCGTACAGGATAGTTCGTGCTTTTTGTTAATGGCTTTCGCCGGGCAACCAGCCCGCCTGTAACCATTGCCTCAATCACAAACAATCCTGTACGCCAGGGGCGTCTGGGACTTGTTCGCTGCTTCCTTCGGTTGTCGTAAGGGGCTTATTGAAGTGATCTCTGGAATGACTGATTTAGCTTCAGCGCTTAAAAAGGTTAAGGAGAACAGTGAAAAGTATCCTAATAGTTGATGATGATCCGCTAGTACTTGCAGCACTAAATAGAGTGCTGAGGGCGCGAAACTTTAACCTTTACTCCGTTTCCAGCGGTGACGAAGCGCTACAGATAATGCGCGAGCACAGTATTCACTTAGTCTTGTCGGATTATTTAATGCCCAATATGGTTGGTACTGCTTTACTGGCTAAAATTGCCATTAAGTGGCCAGAAACTCAACGGCTAATTATTAGTGGCCACTCTGACTACGACACGGTATTAAAGGCAATTCAAACCGGCGTAGTGCATAAGTTTTTAGCCAAACCTTGGTCGAACAATGAGTTGCTTGAGCATATAGAGTCAGCCCTGCAATTAGTGGTTAGTCCTAAGCCTTTACCTACCGAAAATGCAGTGCTGTCCAAACATCAGGCACTAAACCAAGGGATTCATCTACAGGCAATTCTAAACACCGTAAGAGATGGAATAGTAACCTACAATAAATCTGGAGTAATTCTCTCGGTCAATCAAGCACTGCTCAATTGTTTTAGCTATTTAGAGTCGGATCTTATTGGCATGAGTTTGATCCAGCTTATCCCGGCGCTTGAATTGGACGAGAGCATACAGGCATCTGCAAAATTGGTGGGACGTAAAAAAACCGGAGAGGTGTTCCCCTTAGAATTTACTTGCAGTGATATGAATACCCAAGGGTTTGATCATCAATTAGGCGTGATACGTGATCTTACCCAGTGGGCAGTGCGCGAGACTGAGAATAAACAGTTATTGGCCGCTTTAGATAGTTGCCAAGATAGCTATGCACTGTTTAGTGCCAGTGGTCATTTGATTCGCTGTAACCAAAAATTTAAAGAAATGTACCAACACTGTCGCCCTGGGCCTGAAATTGGCATTAGCTATCGCACATTTCTCGATGATTGTGTGCGCAGCGGTTTATTCCCAGAGGCTAAAGCAAACCCGCAACTATTCATCGATGGATTGATCAGTTCCAATACTGAAAATATTGAACAGCAATATCAGTTAGAGGGTAATAAATGGATACAAATTCATCAAACCCGGGCAGAAAATGATTGCGTGATTAGTTTTCATATTGATGTCAGCCAGAGTAAACGTAGCCAATTATTACTGCAAAATGCACTGAGTGAAGCCCAGCAAGCTAACAGTGCCCGTGGACGTTTCTTGGCGATGATGAGCCACGAGATCCGCACCCCGCTAAATGCCGTGCTGGGGCTATTGCAGGTACTGCGTAATACACCTTTGACCGAGCGGCAATTGGAGTATATAGCCACCGCAGAATCATCTGGGAGAAGCTTGCTCAACATTATTACGGATATTTTGGATTACTCTAAAATTGAAGCCAATAAATTGTCCATTAATGCGCAACCTTGCTCGCTTAAAAAATTAGCAGATTCCATTTTAGACATGCTTGATATTGTCCATAATTGCAGTGCTGTTACATTAATCTTAGATTTTGATGAGAGTATTGAGCAACAAGTATTAGTCGATAAACATAGGTTACGTCAAATACTGGTAAATTTGTTAGCCAATAGTTTGAAGTTTACCCATAGTGGTGAGGTCACCTTAAAAATTGCCAAAAAAGCACCTCATGTCTATGTCTTTAGTGTCATCGATACGGGTATCGGGATTGCCCCAGAACTGCAGAGTCATATTTTTGATGAATTTACCCAGGCGCGAAAAATAGGCAGTAGTGGCACCGGCTTAGGGTTGGCAATCAGTCAGCGACTGGTGAAATTGCTTGGGGCAGAGTTGCAATTTACCAGCACTGAAAATATAGGCAGCTGTTTTTGGTTTAGCTTGGACTTGGCAGATGCAGAGCAACAGCCAGAACTCGAAAGACACTGGCATTTTGCCACAGGGCAGCCGGTGTTATTAGTTGATGACAGTGATACCAATCGGTTGGTGGCTGGTGAAATACTTAAAAGTAGTGCACTGGAAGTCAGTTATGCCAGCGATGGGTTAGAGGCGCTAAAAGCCTGTAAAAACAATCAGTTTGCATTGATCTTAATGGATATCTCGATGCCGAAGATGGATGGCTTGACCGCTACTTGCGAAATTCGCAAACTGAAAAATTATCAAAAAGTACCCATTGTGGCGCTCACCGCTTATGCCATGGAGGATGAGAGACAGAAGTTTTTGGCAATAGGCATGGATGACGTGATTGAAAAGCCTTTAGAAAAAGTATTGATGCTCAATACTCTGGCTAAATATTTACGTTGTTTTCAAGAGGTAGAAATTAAGAGTAGTCATAGAAGTGATAGCGAGCACTCAACTACGCTATTTAACAAACATGCGATCAACAAATTAGCACAAGATACCAATGAGTTGATTCTGGCTGATTTAGTCAAGGTTTTCATCAAAGATTTAACGCAGCGCCTGAGTGATTTGCAACAAATCAGTCATCAGCAGCAACTGTATGATACAGACCTAGAAATCGTCGAACGGCATTTTCATTCTATTACCAGTAGCAGTGCTATTTATGGGCTGCAACCACTGTCGGCGAAAGCGTCATTATTGGAGATGAAAATTAAGCGCGAAAAAGTCTCTCTCAGTCAGGATATGCGCGATAATATCAGCGATTTCTGTCAATTGGCGCAGCAGAGTATGAGTGCACTGAAACTGTGTATTGAGCAGCGTTATTGTCCTGAGGTTGAAACAGACCAAGCGCTATAGCGGCGCTTTACCCTTGCCAAGTATTTTTCTTTCTATAGATAGTGGCAGCGCTAATGCCTAAATAGTGAGCAGCGCGGGGGATGTTGCCTTCACAGAGCGCAATCGCCTGTTCAATCGCTCTGCGCTCTAATACGGCCAGCGGCTGGATTTGTAGATTCAATGGATCTTGCGCATTAACTGCAGTCTCTAACGAGCTGTGTGCAGTATGAATGACAGGGGTTAGTCGCGCGCGCGGTACTAAGGTGGCTTCTACATCACCCACCAACTTATCTAATGGGGCGGGAAGCATATCGACGCTGACACTAGCGCCGTTACTTAACACCACAATATTGCGGATCACGTTTTGCAACTGTCTAATATTTCCCGGCCAGTCATAGCGACTGAGTACTTGTTCAGTCTCTAAGTCAAAGCTTGAAAAATCTTTTTGCTCTTCATCATTATATAGCTCCAAAAAGTAACGCGCTATCTCGATAACGTCACTCTCGCGCTCGCTAAGTGGTGGCAGATGAATAGGTAATACGTGCAAGCGGTAAAATAAATCTTCGCGAAATAGCCCCTGCGCCACCGCCTGCAAAGGGTCTTTATTAGTGGCGCAAACAATTCTAACGTCGACGGTTTCTGTAGTGTCGCTGCCGACTTTTTGCAAAGTACCTGTCTGTAAAAATCGCAGTAACCTAGATTGCAGTGACATATCCATTTCACAAATTTCATCGAGAAATAATGTGCCACCATCGGCCGCCTTAGCCAGACCATCGCGGGAGGCATGCGCACCGGTAAATGCGCCTTTAACGTGACCAAAAATTTCGCTTTCTATTAAATCTTTAGGGATAGCCGCGCAGTTAAGGGCGATAAAAGGAGCCTTGGCGCGAGTGCTGCGCAAATGGATAGCCTCGGCGCAGAGCTCTTTGCCAGTACCACTTTGACCGGTGATAAAAACAGTGGCTTTGGAACTCGCCGAGCTGTCAATCAGATGATAAATTTGCTGCATTTTTGGCGAGGAGCCAATAAAACCGCAAAACTCATGACGATCTATTTTGTCTCGATAAAGGTCAACCGTCTCCCTTAGTACTCTGTTGCCCAGTACATTTTCCAAGGTCGTGATCAGTCGGTCTTTGTCAAAAGGCTTGACCAAATAATCTTGGGCACCATGTTTCATCGCGCTGATGGCAGTGTTCATCGAGCAGTCGCCAGTGGTCACGATAACACTGCAGGGGTGTTGATCAGCTTGTAGCTTTTTAAGTATCTCTAAACCATTCATGTCTGGAAGGTTTAAATCTAATAAAACCACATCAATAAGTTGTTTATTCAATATTTTATAAGCTTGTTCACCAGTGCTTGCATGGGCCAATTGGTAGGGGAGTTCGGCTAAATAGGCCTGGTAAATGGCACTGAGTGAAGGATCGTCTTCTATGAGTAATACTAAAGTGTTTTTATCAGTATCCATAGGACTCCTGTTAAATCAGAAAGACAGCGTTATAAACTAAATTCACCATACATTTTAAGAATTTAGCGAAATAAATAATTCATGTTATAGACTATAATATAGTCTATAAATGGCTATTTTGAAATAACCACAGCGGGGGTCGCATGGAGAAAATTATTGCCAGCTGGCAGTTTGAACCTAGCTTAGAAAATGCGGCGGTTTATCGAAAATCCCTTAACCAGCAATTGACCGCTCGAGGCATTGAGCTTGAGTTAATCGAAAAGTTTGAACTAGCACTCAGTGAGCTAGTGGTTAACTTGTGTCGCTATCCACTGCAAAAAGCCACCAATGTGCAATTACATTTAGTGCAATCTGCACAGACAATTGGCATTGAGTTATATGACAATGGTGCCAGTTTTAGCGATTTTAGCCAACATATTGACCCGCAGGGCACAGTAAGTGGTGCCGAGAGTGGCATGGGTTTAAAGTTAATCCAGCAGTTATTTGACGATGTGTTTTATGTGCCGGCCTGTTATCGAGAAGATAATTTGAATTTGATGGTGGTCAATCATCAATATCAGTTCAATAATAGCGCCGCAAATAACCAGCAAAAAAAGGCCACGTTGCCCAAAAATATCCTCATCATAGACGATGATCCAGTATATTTGGCGGTGATTAAGGCCTATTTAACCCCTGAGTATAAAATTGATTGCGCCGATAATATCACTAGCGCTTTTGAGCGTTTACTGCGTTATAAACCCGATTTGGTGATTTGTGATATCAACATGCCTGGGGGCAGTGGCGCAGAACTGTTTGATAAAATACAACACATCCCCAGTGTGAGCAGTGTCGCCTTTATCTATTTAACGGGCTGTACCGACCAAAATATTTTGCGCAGTGCTCTGGCTAGACCCATCGATAATATCATCACTAAACCGGTCGAGCGAGGGCAGCTAATCGCGCTGATTAAACAAACCTTGTTACGCCGAGAGTACTTAAAGCAGCAGCTAGAAAAAGAGTTTTCCCAACGTGCCACTTTAGGCCTTGCACCTAAGCTGCCTCGAAAAATTGGCAACTATCACTGTGCGCTGCGCTATTGTGTTCCCAGTGCCGGCGGTGGCGATTTTGTATTATTACATGCCTCTCAATTAGTCATGGCGGATCTCATGGGGCACGGTTTGCAGGCAAAACATTTTGTCTATGCACTGGCGGGTTATCTACGCGGATTATGTAGTGCCTTAGCGAGTAATGAAATGGCCGCGGCCGCATTATTAAACTGCCTCTCAGATAGTTTTAACAGCGATCCGGTACTGCGAGAAACGTTGGCTACCATAGCGGTACTCAATTTCAATTCACAGGGGATAGCCATCGCCAATGCGGGACATCCAACGCCATTCATTATTAGTGAGCAGCATGTTAAAAAAACGGTTGAGGGCGGCGCCTTGTTGGGGATTTCGGCATTGGAATACCAAGAGACTTTAGTTGTGTTAGCGGCGTCGGAGCGATTGCTGGTATTTTCCGATGGCTATTTAGATGCCGCGCAAGATCCCAGTGCTGCGTTACTTAAAGTCCTCAAGCAAAGCGCACTGTTACCGATTCAGCAGGCGGCTGATTTACTTTATCAAGAAGTATTAGACAGGCCTACCCTAAGTGATGACTGTACTTTTATCCTATTGGAAAAGAGCTTTACAGATCTTGGTTGAGCAAGTCACTGTGACGCAGTTTTTGGCGCATTTTATTCATTAAATTAGGCAGGAGTTTGTTTAAGCGCTGGCTCTCCCTTAGTAATTCATCCCGTAAACTGGGGGCATATTGGTCATTCATTATCGCGCCTACCAAGTTAGCTTTGCAGCTGCGCAAAATCTCTCGTGCCTCCTCAAGCTGACTCTCGGTATTAATGTTGGTGAGTACGTTGATAATACTGTGCTCGCAGGCAGAGCAAATCATCGCCGCTGGAATTTGGCTGCTACTGGGCACTAGCAGCGGTGCGCAATCACAAATGACTAAGTCAAAAACATCTCTAGCTTGGTTTAAAAAAGTCTTCATAGTATCTAAATCGTGGAATTGCACCAGATCAACAGAGTCTTTAGGGGCAATTAATACCGACAAATTAGGCTCCACATTAAACTGCACACCGCGGCGCCAATCATCAGTCAAAGGCAGCCACTTGTTGCGCACTGCCAATTGCAGAAGATGTAAAACTGGCTGGTCATTATTGAGCTCGATCAGTAATACCTTACGTCCTGAACTCGCCCCGCGCCTAGCTAATGCCATGGCTAGGGAACTGTTACCTGACTGGCTCTGCAAAGAACACAGCGCCAGCAGTTTGATGGATTGGCGGGTGATATGTGCATAGATTGTTTCAAGGGCTTGAGTGTGCTGAAAATCTACCATAGTACGGTCCTGATCAGTGGTTTGTGTGAATGGAGGAGCGCTGTGTTTTTAAAGTGATTATATGATCTGCCTTTTAATCCCCAACTTCTTATAAACCAACCAAACGGGCGAAAGAGAGCACGCTGATCGAGTCTCTTAAGGTGTTGATAAACCGATACCAGCGACTTTGCTCTCTACTGGGGACATACAGCGTATCTCCGGCGTTGATGATAGGAAGTTTGCTGAAATCTGCGTGTCTGGCAAACGCCACTAAGTCGAATTTGATCGCCTGGGTTTTTTCTGAGCCTATTTGTGGTTGACGTACTATCATGATGCTGTCTTGTAGCGCCGTGTCATGTGGGCCGCCAGCTTCAGCGAGAAGGTCTAACACGGTCATATGGCTGGCAAAGCTGTATCTTCCAGGGCGCGCAACGGCGCCTAATACTCTGACCATCGACTCTTTAGGTTTTTCTAGCCAAGCTCGGTTGCGGTCGGGGATAAAAATCACGTCTTCATTTTTAACAATAGGCAACAAACTGTCATTACCGTTTTGGAAATACAAGTGCAAGTTAATACTGCTCACGGTTTTTTTACCATTAGCAGAAGCGCGATGAGTAATGCGAATGTTAGATAAATCCGCCTGTTGAGTAGGGCCTTGCGCTGCCGATAAAATATCTAAAAAATTCAGTTCGCTATTGAACGCATAGCGACCGGGGGCACCGACGGCTCCCATAATATAGATAGAGCGATCACTAGACTGTCTTACCCACTGCGAGCGGTTGTCGTTGGGGTCTTTGGGCAGCTCGGGGATAACCACAGTATCACCGGCTTTAATCACTGGCACTGTGCGAATATCACCGCCTTTTTCCAAGAATTTTTTCAAATCAAATACCTCATTTTTTACTTGGAAACCGCTACTGGCATGTAGTACTTGTAAGTGCGAAGTATCCGCTGCTGCCACCGGTCCACCGGCGTGGGCGATTAAATCAAGCAAAGTCATTTCACTGGCCCACTCATAGCGACCGGGACGGTTCACGGCACCGATAATGCGCACTGCTCTATCGGGAGATATTTTCAGCCAGCTCTTTTCATTCATATCAGTTTTTTCAGGCACAAGGATGGCATCTCCAGGTTTTATCTTGGGAATAGATCCATTCGTTTTCCCATCCATATGGCGCTGTAAATCAAAATTACTGACCCGCCCGCTGGCGTGCAAAATACGAATTTGGCGAGTTTCGGCAAAGCGGGTGGGACCACCAGCTGTGGCCAGTAAATCTAAGAAGTTAGTGCCAGGTTTCATCTCTAGCGCGCCAGGTTTAAAGACCTCGCCGATCACATAGGCGGTGCGCGAGCCACTTTGCACTTGATCGGTGGCTTGAGGCACAAAGATAACGTCGCCACGGTGTATTTTAGGCATCAGTTTTTTGTCGCCAGTATCTAAATATTCACGCATATTAAAGGGGAAGGGCTTGCCTTGGTGAATCACTCTTATTTGCTCGATCCCCGCATAGCGAGTAACACCACCAGAGCGCATGATCATATCGACAATATTGGCCTCACCTTTATAACTAAAAGTACCAGGGCGATGCACTTCCCCAAACACTGTCACCGAGTCCTTGGCGGCACCGGCATCTCCTGAAGCCAGCAAGGTCCTCGCATCAAAATCAACTTGTACATTACCGATTAAAGGGGAGGCGGGTACAAAAATGATGTCCATAGGTTTTAGCTGGGGCAGGGCACTGGTATTACCAGTATCTAGGTATTGTTTAAAATCAAAGAGAATGATTTTTTTATCGCGGCGTATTTGTAATTTATTCAGCTGCGCACCTTGTGCTAGCCCCCCCGCTTTATTGATGGCCATTTGCACGTTGGCATTAGCCGCCAAATTTACCGATCCAGGGCGTTTAACATACCCCAACACGGTAATGCTTAAACGGCGTTCCTGCAGTTGCAGGCTAAATCTGGAGAGATCTTTGTAAACCTCTTTGAGACGCCTGACGATAATAAATTTGGCACGGTGGATAGACTTGCCTTTGAGATCGACACTGCCTATTTCTGGCAGGTTTATCTGACCATTTAGGTCTAATTGAAAACTTTTATTAAAATTTTCCTCCCCCGGAAACTTTATTTTTATGATATCTCCCGGGCGTAAGTTTTCAGCAAAAATGAACGGTGAGAGTAATAGTGTGATCAGTACTAAGCTGATGCGCAATAGTTTCTTCATGACAGGTCCCCATTTTTATGGCCTGGGTGAGTTATTGTAGGCGGTTTGCACTGTTCGCGGTGGCGAGTGAATGATTGATATCAATCGTATGATCGACTCGTAAATGCTGCAGTAACTTAAGGGGTTGCCCCTGACAGCCAATAATGTGCAGCTCGCGATTTTCGATGCGCATGCGCTTAAACAAAAAAACCAAAGCGCCGATACCAGAGGAGTCAATAAAGGGCACGTAAGAAAAATCTAATTGAATATTACTGGGGGATTGCGCCAGTAACTCAAATTCTGCTTTCAAGTGCTCTAAAGCGGCGGCATCTAAGTCACCTTGGATACACATCCGTAACTCTTGGTTGTTGAGTTGTTGCTTTTGTACTGTAGTCATAGTGCCTCCAAACGTAAACTAAGCAGCTCTGGGGTAAAATATTGAGCTAACTCACTCCACTTCATTGGGAATTGTTGAGCATAAATACCACTCTTTGTATAAACAGAGCACAAAAGATGCCAACGTTTAAGTGGTTGTTTTTTAGGTTTTAAAGCTGGTGTGGCAGTGTTTTTAGGGGAGGTTTCGCAAAATGCGAGACAGCTTGAGAAACGTTTCACAAGGATGAGTTAAACAGCGGTAAATAGAGGGTGAGGCAAATAATAGCTATTGCTTGAAAACGTTATAGGTCTGTAGTGGTCAACTAATACAGGCCGTCTTCCTATAAGTTTTCTGATATTCAATCCCTTAATCTTTCCTGATTACCCACGTGACTCAGCTTAACTTACAGAGAAAATAATAATCAGCATAAAATCAGATAGTTATGATTATTATAATTCGATGCAATTCTTTGATATCCAAACTTTAAAAGTCTAGATATGCATACTTGACCATTAAAGGCTTGCACGAGCATCTACTTTAACTTAGCTGAAAGTAATGGGTAATCAGGTAATCTTTTAATCTCTTCCTCCGTGTTCTCGGTGTCCTCTGTGGTGAAAATAATCTTTTAAAGACTTTCTACCAAAGAGGGCACAGAGGCGCTTCGCTACACAGAGAAAACCTGAAGACTTAGTAGGGCACAATCTAAAGCTCATATCTTTTAGTCCTTCCTCCGTGTCCTGTGTGGTAAAACGAAGGTCCCCCTCTATCAGCTTAATTCACTTTGCTATGTGAGGCTGGAAATAACGGCGGTGAAACACAGTAAAGCTATTGGACGGTAAATCACTGGCCGCGGCCACTCACCATCACCCATAAGGTTTTAAACATGATCGACACATCCATGCTGAGCCAAGATTTAGTATCGGCCAGGTTTAACGCGTAGATATGATCGAAGGCAACTTTGGCGCGCACATCCTCAATACTCGTATCGTAGCCTTGGTTAACTTGCGCCAGCCCAGTAATTCCGGGTTTAAGTCCCCAGGTACGCTCGCAAAAATAGGGGATTGCCGTCTCTAGTTTGGCGTAAAATCCGGGACGCTCAGGCCTTGGGCCAATGATTGACATATCACCGAGCAATACATTGTAAAGTTGCGGCAGTTCATCCAAGCGAGTTCTACGTAAAAATAGCCCGACACGAGTGATTCTAGGATCTTGTTTGCTAGCCCACACCGCACCTGATTCGCGTTCAGCATGTTGTTGCATGGATCTAAATTTATACATCCAAAAAATGCTGGTGAATGTTTTATCGGCGCGACCAATGCGCATTTGTTTGAATATTACCGGGCCTGATGATTCAAGCTTAATGCAAATAGCGATAAAGGGTAGTAGCAACAGGGCAAATAAAAGCCCAATGATGGCCAAGATAATGTCCATAGCCCGTTTCAGTTTTAGTACATTAGTGGGGATGTACTCCCTCGATGAATTTTTCATTATTACACCTCAATGCCAATTTTTATTAAATTGTTGCGAGCAGTACAAAAAGCTACCAAGCAGGGCACAGCGATAGCCATTAAGTACATAACAGAGCATTTTGACAATTTTAGGGACGTGGCTGTTGTCAGTCAGTAACCAGGCAAAAAATACCGCGGCCAGTTGTAGCAGCGCCAGAATTAACAGCGTCAGATAGCTAGTGGACAAAGCGAGACAGAGTAGAATTTGCAGTAATAACAGAGCCGGCATCAGCGCCCTCAGGGCTTTGCCACTGGCAAAGTTAAACGCGGTAAATCGATACTTAGGTTGCAGTAAAAAAGCACAGCGCAGTAACTGCTGCAAGTTGCCGGCACCAATACGTACTCGGCGGTTGCGCTCTAGAGCTAAATCAGCACATTCAAGCTCTAAGGCGATAATTTGGGTGCTATAAATAGCTTTTTTTCCCTTGGCAATAATTGTCATGGGCAGGATGAAATCATCGTTGATAGTGTCTTGTGGCAGCGCGGTAAAATCTTTCGCAGTGAAAAAATACAAGGCACCGTGTACGCCAATGGGGCTGCCAAGGAGGGCCTCGGCCTGTTTTATTTTTGTTTGCCACTGCCAGTATTGCTCTTCCCCTGCGGATGCGCTTTGTTCAAGCAAGTAACATCCGGCCACCACAGACACCTCTGGTTGTAGAAAGTAGCGGGCACTGATTTGCAATGCATCGATGGATATCAGAGCAGAAGTGTCTGATAACGCGATTATCTCGCCTTTTAGCTGGGGGATATAGCGGTTTAATATGGCTATTTTTCCTGAGTTTTTAGGCTGATTGATCACCGTAATATCCAGCATAGCCACTTGTGAATCGCGCGCCGCGCGACTGGCAATGATATAGCTATCATCAGTGCAGCCATCACAGACCACTACCACTTCTAATTTATGCGCCGGATAGTCTAAAGCGGCTAAGTTATGAATCTTTGCCGCGATAAACTTTGCTTCATTATAAGCGGGCACTAAAATTGAAATGCTCGGCAGCTGTATTTGTGTGACGTATTTACTGATCTTATTTGCCCGATTAAACCTTGTGCTTCCAGCGAGCTTTAGCAGTAGCGTGGGATAGAGCAAATGATGATAGATAATCAATAACCACGAGGTAAACAATAGCCCCAGCAAGATGTTTTCCATGCGTTACCCCTAAGCTTTTTTAGCGCAAAATAGCTGATTGTAGGCTTTGGCTGTATTTGACAAGCTACCGACATTGAGCGCAAAAGGACGCGGTGATAAATGCTTATGCAACGAAAGTTGCTTTAATATTGCCCGTTGCAACATCACCGGATTATTCGCTTCAATTAACTGACCAGTAGTCGGGCAGATAATGCTTTTACAGCCGCCAACATCTGTCAGAATAGTGGGCACAGCACAGGCTTGAGCTTCCAGTGGCGACAGCGGTAACCCCTCATGATTCGAGGCCAGACAAAACAGGTCGATAGACTGATAAAAAGGTAAAACATCATTAAGTGCCCCTAAAAAATAGACTTTGTCACTGATGCCTAAATCACGACACATATTCACTAGTGATTGGCGTAAACTGCCATCACCGGCAAGCACTAGAGAAACATCGGCATCAATACAGCTGATAGAACGCAATAACATTGCGTGATTTTTAACTTCCTCAAGGCGGGCGGCGCAACCGATCAAAAAACCTCGCTCAGGCAAGCCTAATTTCTTACGCTGCTGCTGTTTTTGATTACCCAGTGGCGGCACAAAACTATCGACATCAATGCCGTTTAAAATAACCACCGGATGCTGTTGCGGAAAGTGATGTACCAGCTGCGCAGCCACTTGATGACAATCTGCCACTAGTACTGGTTTCACTATTTTAAGCAGCTGCCCCTGTAGCGATTGATGTTTTTTATTGAGTAAGTGCCAGGCATCGTGCTCGGTGTGAATATGCGTGGTTAAATGACAGATCTTGCCCATAATGCCGGCATAGAATAGTGGCCCGATGTGATGGGTGTGAATCACACTTGGATTTAAGTGTTTAATCAGCGTAAACAATTTACTAAAAGTCGCCGC
The DNA here is from genome assembly GCA_013215375.1 of Oceanospirillaceae bacterium. Lineage (GTDB taxonomy): Bacteria > Pseudomonadota > Gammaproteobacteria > Pseudomonadales > Balneatricaceae > Rs1. The sequence goes on from JABSRB010000006.1 coordinate 34,407, forward strand.
ATGAATTCCTGGCTCCTTGTTTAAAAAATGCAGTTGAGACTTATAGAGCGCTAGTCTCGGCCAGGCTTTTAACGCCGCTTGCTGCTCGCCCTCTAAGCTGACTATGTGAATATCGTGCTCTGGTAATAATTGTTTCATCAGTTCCAATGCCATCGTTTCAATGCCACCTGGACGTAAATGTTGCACAACTTGTAAGATAGTTTGTCTCATCTTCTCTCTCCTTAGCAGGATCGTAAATCACCGCTTGTTACACTGACTAATGGGTTAACGGTGGAATACGACTGATTACGCCGACGCCAAGCAATTGCTTTACAACGCTCTTGCGTCTAATGCTAGTGTCTAGTAACTCAGCGACCAGCGCTAAGCCCGAACCTAAACCAACACCGCAGACAATGCCGGCGAGTAAAAAAACAGTTAAGGGCAAATTACTGGGGCCCAAAGGCTCAAAGGGCGCATCGATTAATTTAACCCGATCATTCTCTTCTGATTTGCCTAAAGAGCCGGTAACTCTGGCCAGCTCATAGCGTTCCGCAAGATCTTGATAAATATTTTGTCGCACCTGAATCTCACGTTTTAATTCATTGAGGCGCTGTTCGTGTACGCCAAAACCATTCACCTTTTTCTGCAGGTTTATGATCGCAAGCTGCAGTGATGAAACCTCAATACTCAGACGCTGTACTTGATCTGCCGAGTGTTGCAGGCGCTCTAGTTGCACGATTAACAACGGCTGCTGTTTTAGATCAACATCGGTGCTGGTAGTAGTGGCTATCGCCCATAAACGTTCCAATTGTGTCTCGTTTAAATCGCCATCTACCCTGTTATCACGGTTACTCAACAGCCGATTACGTTCTATTTCTAACGAACGCAAACTGGCTAATAAATTTTTTACCTTCGAATGTTGGTCAGTGTATCTCGCGCGTAATTGGGTGAGATCGGTGCGTAAAATAACAATGCTCTCTTCTATTTTCCCCACCACCGGGTTGGTTTGAGCAAGCCTACTTGCCAAACTCTTCTTGGCGGCAATTGCTCCCTGCAGCGACACCTTTTTTTCTGCAAAGCTCAGTTGTAGCTCGTTGAGGCGGTGCACGTTACCGGCATGTAAATTGGGCAATTCACTGGCAAAACGGTTTTTGTATTGCGCCAGCTTTTGATCAGCGCTGACTAAATCGTCTTTACGCTTTTTAAGCTCAAGTGCTAAAAAACTCTCGGACTGCATAATAGAAGAGCGTTGCGGCGCCAATACACGCTCGATAAAACTGAGGCTGACGGTGTTGAGCACCTCAATAATATTTTCCCGATTAGCAGTGAGATACTTAATTTTAATAATGTTATCTCCGACCAACTCAGCGCTAAGGGATTTAGAGAGCTGTTGTATCACCTTGTTTTTCTCTTTCTTGGTTGAATTGGTTTTAAACATTTTCATTTTCCAGGCTACGCCTGCCAAAATATGACGGCTGTGAAGTAATGCATTGAGTGAATCCATGCGTGATTTCAAATTGATCGCAATTGATAAGTCTTCTAAAAAAGGATTGTGCTGGGATGCCTCTTGAAACAGCAAAGTGGTCGATGATTCGTATTGCTTGGTTGAAAACACCCCGACACTCAAGCTGACAAACGGCATCACCAATATCGGAATAGCGATCAGGTAACGTCTACGCCAAGCGGCCCAAAGGATTGCCGCTACATTTTTACTAATTTCACCCCGTGTCATTACTGAGTGTCCATGACAGAGGAATTAGTACTGACACTGATATATTGCAATGGCTGCGCAGCGCTTACTTGGGCTTCAACATCTTGTGAAATCAAATCAAAAAAACGTTGAATATTCTGACAGCGATGCAGCGCAATACGAAAACTCTCTATCGCTTGCTCCCCTGAAGCGCCGCACTCTATGTACAAAAGTTGAAGATCCATAGCGTTAGAGAATTGCTGTAAACGACGTTGATCCAGTGACGAAAGTTCGGTACTTTTTGCTTTAAACAGCAATGCAATGCGCTGAGCATTTACCACCTTGGAGTGGGGGTAATCGGTCGTTTGGGATTGGCCTTGTGGCATAAACTGCCCACTTTCACCACGGGCATTTGCCAGTAATTGCTGGATAGACACATTTTTATTAGCCGTTAAATATTGCGGCTGGGAGAGATGCGCAGGCAAATACGAATTAACCGGTGTCGCACAACCAGTTACCAACAATAGAAGAAGCGATGCGTTTAAGAGCTTGAATATTTTCATGAATGTGACCTCGCCGATGAAGCTAACTAATAATTAAATGTTGTTAAGTTAGAAGCAGAGAATAGGCCAACATTGGAAATTAAATTTATGGATAATAAACAGAGGGTTAGGTTAGTGGCGGGTGGGTGATAGCGATGGATTTAGCAATAGTCGCATTTTGCGAAACAAACTGAGAGGGGGGATGAAGTTAGGAAGCTAGAAGCTAGAAGCTAGAAGCTAGAAGCTAGAAGCTAGAAAGCTTGGTGTCGATGCTATTAGGCATAGAACTTATTATGTTTTTCTCTGTGTAGCGAAGCGCCTCTGTGCTCTCGGTAGTAAATTTATTTCAAACGATTTTTTACTACCACACAGAGCACCTAGGACTCAGAGGAAAGATTAGTGCTTAGAGATTTGGTCTTACGTTAGTTTTTATTGATACATAGATTGAAACTGTTGGTTAATTGATTTGAAACCCGAAACCTGAATTTTCTCTAAGAAGAGAGAGTGGTTAAGGGGCTGATAACACCATTAGCTCCCGCTTGAATGACGTGAGTATAGATTTGGGTGATACGTAAATCACTGTGGCCTAACTGTTCTTGGACAGTACGGATATCGGTACCGCGCTGTAGTAGCTGGGTGGCGAAGGAGTGGCGTAATGTATGAGCAAACAGCTGGCTTTTTAAAGATCACCCAAACTGCTTAGTGGGCTGATTACTCCGTTGGCTCCAGCTTGAATGACATGAGTATAAATTTGTGTCGTTCTAATATCGGTATGCCCTAGTTGCTCCTGCACTGTGCGAATGTCAGCGCCACGTTGCAGCAAGTGGGTGGCAAAAGAATGGCGTAAAGTATGGGCGGTAACCTGTTTTTCAATACCAGCCCTTTGAGCAGTTTTCTTTATCGCTTTTTGGAAAGTAGTGGCATCAATATGCTGTCTTCTCAGTTTATTAACTCTGGGATCAATACTCAAATAGTTAGAGGGGAATAAATAGTGCCAAAGCAATTCGAATTCTGCTTTAGGGTATTTCCTAGCCAAGGCAAAAGGTAAATATACTCCGGCATAGGCTGGGTTTAACAAATCGGCGTCAAAATGTTTCCTAGCAGTGCTTATATGTTCTTTTATATCATGTGTTAATTCTTTAGCGAGGGTGACCCTCCTATGTTTACCGCCCTTGGCGTTAAATATACTCAATGTGAAATAGTGCAGATCAATATCTTTAATGCGCAATCGTATCGCCTCCATAAGTCGTAAGCCGCTGCCATACATCAGTTTTGCTTGAAGTTGATGTTTTTGTGGCATCAGCACCAGCAATCTTTTTATTTCATCGGTTGTTAAAACCGTAGGTAGTTTGGGCTGGCGTTTACTATTGCGAAAGTTCATATTTAAGGCTAGTGGTCTTTTGATTATCTCTCGGTAGAGAAATACCACTGCGTTTAATGCCACAGCTTGAGTACTCGCAGCAACGTTTCTCTCGACAATTAAAAAAGTAAGAAAGGCCTCAACGTTAGCTTCTGTGAGTTGAGCTGGATGAGTTTTTTGATTGTAATTGATAAAAAACTTTATCCAATAGAGGTAGGTTTCAACCGTTTTCATGGCAAAGTTTCTAGCGAGCATAAACTCACGAATATGAGTTAAGAAAGGTGAACGTGACATAAACATCTCCTTTTTATAACTGTATGTATATAAGGGGTATCCCCTTAGCTCCACAGCAGTGATTTTCGGCTATCATCTTATAATATCGTTATACGTAACAGGCTCTGTAACTACTGATTGTTGAAGTAATCTATAAAAGAGTAATCCTCGCGATTTGGATGATCTCCGATTAAAACGAAAGACATATTCATCTAAGTAATAATCTAGCTGATGTGGCTGTACCGATCCGTGATGCGTACCCAACAACCAACGCTGCAATAATGATGCAACGCGGTGAATAGCTGGCATGGATTTGTGCGCTGGAATGTCAGAACCTAAATGCACTGTGGCCTTATGTTTAAAACCGACACTTTCAAGCTTGTTATAGGCAGGAGAACCATCTGTATGGACGATGGATTTAGGCTGCACATTATCTTGAACAAAAGGAATTAAATGCTCAGAATCGCCTTTATCGATCCTTCTGATGCGAACTCTACCAAACCCTTTGGGTGAATGTACTTCTACTGCAATAACAACAAGGATTTTACTAGTATTACTCTTTCGCCCCTTTGGTGATATAGGCTGTAGCCGATCAGTTAAAGCTAAACATGTTTCATCAACTTCGACGAGTCCAGACAATAAACTGCGATCAGCAAGTACCATAGCCCGCCTCAATCTGTGCAGCATCGTCCAAGCTGTTTCATAGCTATTAATACCTAAAACTCTTTGTAATCCAAGCGCGCTAACCCCGTGCTTTTGATTAGTAATATACCAAATAGCAGCAAACCAAACACGAAGTTCTGTACGTGTTTTATTGAATATTGTTCCCGCTGTTACTGTGGCCTGATACTTACAAAAACTACAAATAAATCTAGCTCGGCTAGACTTCATTGTAGTGTCAGATTGCTGACATTTAGGGCATATAAAACCAGTAGGCCATCTAAGATTTTCTAGGTAATTACGGCACAACTCTTCGGAATGGAACCAATCAAGATATTGGCTCCAATTTGTTGGGTAATCTATACTTGGAATAGGCTTTGTTTTTAAGGGGAGCATTCAATCATTTTATGCGTTTTGGAGCTAAGGGGATACCCCTTATGTATATACAGCTTTAAGGGTTTTGTCAAGATTTTGTTGTTATCATGAATAGCGCCGTATTTGTACAGAGGCTGGTTCCGGTATTAACTAGTAATATATTGAAAGTTAGTGTTAATATCCTATTAATTAAAAAATATAAAACATGATAGGTTGCAAAAGCGCCATGTTTAAACATTGCACTTTTGCAATATAATAAGTTGTTAAATCTGCCGAGCGAGCTCGGGGAGGCGGCTGAACTCTTGTCTCAATAGCTGACAATATAGTAAGCTGTATCGCGTTATGAGCAGTTTAACAGCGCAAACTTTCTTGCAAAAAAGCTTCTTAAAATTTCAACAATCCCACCGCTTGCCGCTCTTTCAAATCAAAGCAGCAGAACAACTCATGATTTGTCGCACTGCTATTTTAGGTGGCCACTCTGTTTACTGTGAGGACGGACATCTTAATGGGGTATGGTATAACAGCTGTCATCACAGGAGTTGTCCGCAGTGTAATGCTTTAAAGGCAGAGCAATGGTTGCAGAAGACCCAGTCGCTGTTATTGGACTGTCCACATCATCATTGGGTGTTTACACTGCCTCACGAACTACACCCTTTATGGCATTTTAATCGTGCTTTCTGTCACAAGTTATTACTGCAATCCGTGCGTAAAACGTTACAGGAACTCTGTGTAGATCCTAAGTATTTGGGTGCACAAGCGGCT
>JABSRB010000060.1 GCA_013215375.1 Oceanospirillaceae bacterium
AATAGATTGCGCTTGAGCGATCAAACTTGCACTACTAATATTGATATCAACATTACTGAGGACCAGCTCTGGGACGCTAAATACGGTATCGCTGAAATGCAATTTGGACAGCCGCCTTGAGGGCTTAATCACTAAGCCACTGAGGTCATAGTTATTAGGGTCATTTTCTAGTAGTAAGTTTCTGCTGATCTTTACACTCGCCTCTATGACAACAACTTCTAGAGACAATTGTTTTAATAAGGTATTTAAAGCAGTTTCGCCACTGGCTGATATTTCGGAGGGCTGCGTTGATTGCAGTCGTAACTTTCTGATTTTTGGATTGTTTTTTAACCATATTTTTTCGGCAACACTCAGACTAATGCCAGTGTTTTTTTTGGGGTGAGTGTCTGCTTGTAATGACAGAGAGAAAAGTAATATGAATAGCAGAGCTAAAGTTAACTTAGTGAAATTTTTTGTCATCATAGTTCCTAATCCCACAAAGAGAGAGCAGAGGAGAATCGTGCTTCTCAAATTAGCTTAGTAGATAAATATGGGAATTCCATCCGTATTTATTCTGAGACAGTATTCTTAGGTTGCGACCAACACCGTCCCCAATACAGCTCAGAGAACTTAACAATATTAGCTGCACTCAAAATAACTGCGGCTGCTTTGTTTAAAAGATTAGTCCCATAATCATATTGGTAATAAATAGTTAAAATCGTATTTCTCAAATTTCTCAAAACTGTCCTATACTTAAAAATATTTCTCTCATTTCTAGGTAATAGCGCAGTGGATAAAAGTGGTAAAGCAACCGTTTTAATTGTCGATGACGTCCCATTGAACATTGATATTTTGCTTCATATACTCAAAGATAAATACAAAGTAAAAATTGCCATCAATGGTACTAAAGCTCTGCAAATTGCCAGATCTGAAGCGCCACCCGATCTAATATTGTTAGATGTAATGATGCCAGAGATGGACGGTTATCAAGTGTGCCGCCATTTGAAAGAAGATTATAAAACTAGCCAAATCCCAGTCATCTTTGTCTCCACAAAAAACGAGACCAGCGACGAACTACAAGGATTAGATATAGGAGCCGTCGATTATATTACCAAACCTGTCAGCCCCTCTATTGTACTGAGCAGAGTAAATACCCATCTGTCTCTCTATGATGAAAAGCGTTTACTCGATGAACTAGTTGCCGAGCGCACTAAAGAGTTAGATGAGACAAGACTACAAATCATTCTCTGTTTAGGCCATGCGGCTGAGTACAAAGATAACGAGACAGGACTACACGTTATTCGCATGAGCCAATATTCTAAAGCTTTAGCTCTTGCGACGGGCATGGATAAAACAGAAGCTGAAACATTCCTACACGCTTCGCCTATGCACGATATTGGCAAAATAGGCATCCCAGACAATATTTTGTTAAAACCTGGAAAACTTAGTACGGATGAATGGAAGATTATGTCTAAACACCCGGAAATAGGCGCAGACATACTCGGAGATACAAATTCAGTGCTTTTCAATATGGCGCGAGAAATAGCCTTAACTCATCACGAAAAATGGGATGGCAGCGGTTACCCATTTGCGCTAAAGGGAAAAGACATATCCATTTACGGACGAATATCTGCAATCGCAGATGTCTTTGATGCACTCACCACAGAGCGGCCCTATAAAAACGCTTGGTCTGTAGAGAAAACGCTGGCTTTGATGCAAAGTGAGTCAGGTAAACATTTCGACCCGCAGCTGATAGAGCGGTGGATGGAGATAATGCCTGAGATTCTGGCGATCAAGCAGTGTTATAGTGAAGAGTCACAATCTTCCGTTGCCGCCAAAGCCGTCAGTCAGTAGTCTTTTTCTCAACAAATAGCTTCAATGCTGTTATTGGGATGATTGTATGCAACAACTGAGTGATTAAACCGTTTCGTTAGCATCAAAATTTCCTGCAAATCAAACTCCCCGGGACAAGCTAGGATAGCCGCTATTATTTGTAATATTCGGGCTAATATGCACACGCCCCGAGGAGCGGGCAATCAACATTTGATGATTTAGGCTGCGTCTAATTCTTCTCTATTAAATGTTCTAACGAGCAACTTTGATCGACAAAGCAAATAACTCCTTGAACCAACTGCTGATAATCTTTATTGAAGGTCCCTCTGCGCCACATCCCGCCGCCGAGAACATCACTCATTGAAGCGATATTTTTTTCACCGAACACTCTATTGTCTGTGTCTTGCATACAACTAGCCCACTGGCTGTCACTGGCACTCGTTTCATAGGCCTTACAATCTCTATACACACCACTCACACCATAGTGTTTGTCACCAGGATCGATAGATATACCCGTATGAGCATGGTTTGCAAATCGATAATCAACGCCATCGTATTGCTGTTTTATGTCCGCTTTTTCTATCTGTACAATACCCGAACACTGGGCTAGTGGTTGTTTTTCAAAACCCAAATACCAGAACATCACTTTGCGTTTATGATTCACATAATTACAGTAAAAATCTCTCGCAGCACTGGCATTAATAGTGGCATCATCGGCGCTTACAGCCATAAACACCGGTATATCTACTTGATATTTTTTATCGACCATTCCCTTGGTCAATTGATAAAACTGCGAACCGGCATTGGTAGAAAAAGAAGAATATCTGGCTGCATCACGCTCTTTATGCTCACTGAGCCAGCTTTTAAAAACCTTTAAATAGCTAGTCAACCAGGCAAAATCGCTGCTGGCTTTAACCGCTGTAGACAACAACACCAACCCTTTAATTTTATCCGATGACAGTCCTTCTTTTAGGTGTTTAATGGCCAGCGCGGTACCTGTAGAAAAGCCGACCAGATAAAGCTGATCAATACTCTGCAGCCGCTGAAAGCTCTGGACTCCATACTCCGTAATTTTCATCCAATCTTGGTATTTCATGTCTAGAGTATCGCCAACCACGGTGCCATGGCCCGGTAATAACACGGCACGAATCAGCGAACAGGGGTAAGCTGCCGCTAGTGAATCAGCCATGTTTCTTAACAAATAAGGAGAATCGGTCAAACCGTGGATTAATAAAAAGCCTTTACCGGCACCTTTAACTTTATCCTGACAAAGATTGGCTAGCTGCTCAGGAATCTGGAAAGGACCGCGCATTTTTGCGGTATCACTTATGCTGTAACCGCCTACATAAGGAGATTCACTGCCCGTTACACGCACTTTAGTTAATACTTGTTCGATGTTATCCAAGCTTTCACGTACATAACTCTCAAACGCTAGCGAGCTATCCTTAGGCACTGATGCGGGACTGCCACTTGCATTCATCCAGGCTTTATCTGATAAGCAGCCTGTTAATAGCATTAACACTAACGGTGCTGATATCAATCTTAGTGTTTTACTGACATCCATGTTTATCGCTCCCAATATATGATTTAATCGTGACTTACTTTGATATTACTGACTATATATCAAAATACGGTGACATTTATAGCGTATTAAAGGTTTAATATCACCGCTATTAAATAAACTTTTTAGGTACTCTACCAATGAAACTCCCCAGTCAGCTTACGCACATTTATCTGTTAATAATCTGCCTCTTTCTCAGCGGTTGTAGCAGCTTGACCAAACGTACGCCCAGTGGGATAAAAGATCCATCCGATAAGTTAGTTATTTCATTTGCGAAGCATTTGGACAGCCCCTACCAAGAGGTAAGGGCACAGTTCACCAGCACCCAGCCGAAACAATTAGTTTATCGAGTCATCTCCGACTTGGCACTCACTACCCAATGGTTCCAAGACTTACAAAGCATAGAAACGGTTGCTTTTGAAACCAATAATAACTATGTACTACGCTCTATTATCAATAGCCCTTGGCCCTTTAAAGACCGCGAGATCATCACTTGCGTCACCACCCATTTCAGCTCTGCTATGCTCAGTGTTGACATCAAAGCTTGCCCTAATAAAACGGCCATTGATAATCAGTTTGTCAGAGTTAAACAGGCGCAATCACAATGGCAGATTAAGCAGCTAGATAACGCTTTGGTTGAAGTACGCTACACAGCTTGGATCAATCCTGAAGGTTCAGTACCCGCTTTTATATTCAATCAAAAACTTGCTACTAGCAGCCAAATATCGCTGATAAAATTACAGCGCTTAATTGCAAATGCTAAAGCGGAAGATTACCTCTACTAAGCACCCTTTAAGCAAAACTTTAAAATCTTCTTATTACTGAAGATATAGATTCCATCACAGTGCTAGATACAGTATAAAGGCGCCATGAAAACTCCAAAACGCATACAACCTCTCGTCGATGACGGTCTCGTTGACGAAGTATTATCACGCTTAATGAGCGGCAAAGAAGCCGATGTTTACGTCGTGCGCGCGCACGGTGAAATACGCTGTGCGAAAGTGTACAAAGACGCAGCTCAGCGCAGTTTTAAAAAAGCAGTTACCTACCAAGAAGGACGCAAGGTGCGTAACAGCCGTCGCGGTCGCGCCATGGAAAAAGGCTCTAAATATGGGCGAGCGCAACAGGAAGCGAGCTGGCAAAATGCAGAAATAGACGCGCTGGCAAAACTTGCCGCTGCGGATGTACGTGTACCGCAAACATACGGCTGCCTTGATGGCGTATTATTGATGGAATTAATCGTAGATCACGAGGGCGATGTGGCCCCACGCTTAGGCGATGTCACTATGTCTGCTGAGCAAGCCTGTGAAGATCACGCGTTAATGATGACTTACATCTCTCGCATGTTATATGCCGGTATCGTACATGGCGATCTATCAGAATTTAACGTATTAATGGATCAATACGGCCCAGTCATTATTGATTTACCACAGGCAGTAGATGCCGCAGCCAACAACCATGCTAAGTCTATGTTATTACGCGATGTAGCTAACATGACCAACTACTTTGGATTGTTTGAACCCAAACTACTCGAAAGCCATTACGGCCAAGAGATGTGGGAGCTTTATGAAAACGGCCAGCTCGAAGTAGACACCCAACTCACTGGTAAATTTAAGTTACCGACCAAAAGTGCTGATGTTGACTCTGTGATGGATGAAATAAAAGCCATTATGGAAGAAGAGCAAGCCCGCCAAGAGCGCTTGCAAGCAAACGCAGAAGAATAACCTTCTGCGTCTTTTTTTACTCGCCTCAACACAGCGTGCCCTACCACCAGCATTGCTGCTAAAACAATCCCTACCACTGTCGCAATATCATGCAAGCATGCCAATAAACTGGCATCGACCATAAAAGTCATCATCCATCATAATTAACACTGCATAACAAATATTACGGGTGCTGCTCATCGTAAAATCACTACAGTTTATTTAGCGCTTATTATTAATGATAACTATTTGCATTAACTAAATTCCCCACGTTATAATGCGCTACCTTTTTCCCCTTGTACTCGCGGAGTCCATCCTTGCGCCCAGAATTGGTTCCAGATAGTTGGCTTGAAAACTATCAGCTACAACGCATTCAACAGTCTTTATTTTTTATAGAATCTAGTTTAGACCAACCCCTTAGTGTCGATACTCTCGCACAAAAAGTACACTGGTCGCGCTGGCAATTCCAGCGTGTCTTCCAACGAGAAACAGGCACTAGTGTTGCACTCTACGTGCGCAATTTACGCCTCAGCAACGCCGCTAAACTGTTAATAACGACGGACAAACGCCAACTTGATATCGCCCTTGAATGTGGTTTTGACTCTGAAATAGGTTTTAATAAAAGCTTTAAAAATCTCTATCACTGCACACCTGGTAGCTACCGTAAACGCGGCCTGTATACCGATTTAAAACAACCACTGGCCTTAAGCAGACCCGATAAAGTGGTTGCGAAAATAGAGCCTAAGCTTTTACAAATTAAAATTGAGACACAAGCGGCGATTCGGCTCTATGGAATACAGGGAAAATTTAATGGAATTTTTTCTAAAAACGAAAACTTCGAAGAAGTAGTCCCTAAAATATGGCAGCAGTTAATTAATATAACCGCCATTGACAGGTCGGATAAACACATAGGTTTAATTGATCTAACCAATCCCAAGCCTAGCCACAATGACATTCCATACTGGGCCTGCATTCAAACTGATGATACTGAATTACAAAATAAACTCGATTTTATCGATATACCAGAGCAACACTACGCTGTACTCCCCTATAAAGGGCCCGGCCGAGAAATGGTTAAAACGTTAGAGTGGTTTATTTTAGAGTGGCTGCCAAGCTCAGGTTATACCGGTATGTACGGATACGACCTTGAACGCTACAGTTTGGATATAAAGCCAGCAACACCGGATCTATACATGGAATATTGGGTACCAGTTATTCCAGCCTAGACCATTTAATTTCAGCCTCTGTCTTTTTTACTCTCAACACTGTTAATACTTAAAATGCACCAAATGGTTAAGTTTCACATTGAATTAATTAGTAATATTAATACGAATGATTCTCCTTAACTAATGTTTATAGGTTACCCAAATGTCTCCTCGCGCTCCTTTTTCTATGGCTGTGTTACCACTGGCTATAACCGCCGCTGTGCTCTCTTGTACCGCTTATGCCCAAAGTTCAACACAGCAGCTAGAAGCACTTACTATCTATGCTGATACTTACCGTAACACTGCCTCAAAGTCAGCACTAGAAGCAGAAGAGACACCACAAGGCATCACCATTGTTGAAAAAAAAGAGCTGGAACAACGTGCTGTTGAGTCTTTGAGTGAAGCCCTTAGATATACTCCTGGCGTCACGACTGAAGTTCGCGGTGGTGCTGTTACCCGTTTAGATATACTCAGTATCCGCGGTTTTCAAAATGCAGAACATTATTACGATGGCCTCCCCCTTCTATACAATAGTGGTTGGTTACAGCCTCAAATAGATGCAGCCGCGATCCAGCAAGTTGAAGTATTTAAGGGCCCTACATCGGTTTTATATGGAGCCATGCCCCCAGGAGGAATGGTTAACATCATTTCCAACCAGCCTAATTCTGAAGAGAAAAGTAGCATCGCCTTAAAATTGGGCAGCAGAAATTTTGCAGGCGTTGAATTTCAGAGCCAGGGAAATATAAATAACAAAGAAGACCTCACTTACTCTTTAACAGGTTTAACTAATAAAAGTGATAGCCAAAGTGATGTTGTTAAAGAGCAAAGATCAATGTTCTCTGGGAGCATAAACTGGCAAGCGAGTGACGATACTTTAGTCAATTTTAATTTTTATCGCCAAAGTGACCCCGACCAGGGCGCTGTTAGCGGCTTACCCGCTAAGGGAAGTGTGTTTTCCAATATTAACGGAGACTTCAGTCCAGGACTTTACACCGGTGATATAAATTTCTCAAAATCTAGTACAGATGTCACAATGGCTGGCTATAAAATAAACCATAGCATTAATAGCGAATGGACTTTTTTACATAATGCCCGCTACACCAGTTCAAACACACAACAACAAGATTTATACTCATCTTTTCTAGCTCCAGATGAATCTACGTTATATCGCGGTGCATACGCACTAGAGGAATCTAACTACGGCTTTGCCATGGATAATCAATTGGCTGGTATCGTAAAATTTGGTGATGTAGAACATAACTTGTTATTGGGTGCAGACCTTAAAAATTTGAGCGCGCATGTTTCTGGTGCAACTCAATACGCTTCTTCAGGATTAGTGCCAACATTAGATTTATTCAACCCTGATTATGATCAGGTAGATCCTAACACCATCATGAATAACGCTGGCCGCCAATATGATTACAAGGTCAAAACCAAACAAGTAGGCATTTATCTACAAGATCAAATTCGCATTGATAAATTAGTCATCATTGCTGGCACAAGATACGATGATTATAAGACCACTGCCAGTTCTGTCACTGAAACCGCTAAAGAAATAACCTCTCGATTAGGTGTAATGTATAGCTTTGACAATGGTATCGCCCCATTTGCCAGTTATTCTGAAAGTTTTGAACCTGAGAGTGGTACTGACCTAGCCGGCAATCCTTTTGAAGCATCCAGAGCAAAGCAAATAGAAATAGGCGTTAAATATAGCCCGTTTGAATCTGATACCGCCGCTACTTTGTCATTATTTAAAATAAATAAAGACAAGAACCTTACTGATGATCCCAATGACAATATCTACTACGCACAAATACAAACGGGCGAAGTAGAATCAAAAGGTATTGAGCTATCGGTTAAGCACTATTTTACCGATGCTCTATCGGTCGATTTTAATGCCACTATCATGGATGTTGTATTGAAAGATGATACAGACTATGAAGGTAATACGCCTATTTGGCTAGCAGAAAAAACTGCATCTCTTTGGGTAAATTACGATTTACCTGCCAGTGTACTTAAGAATAGTAATGTTGCAGCAGGCATCCGCTATATAGGCAACACGCAAATAGACGCTGCAAATTCCGCCACCGCCCCTAGCTATTCCGTGGTAGATCTAGCTTTCAATATGGATTTAAATAACATAAACCCTAAGCTATCCGGCGGGTCATTTGCTCTGTCTGTCAACAATGTTTTCGATAAAGAGTCCTATATTTGCTATAACTCTGTCACTTGTTGGGAAGGCGCAGAACGCAGCATAGAAGCTAAATTCAAGTATGAATTCTAGCGTTACAAAAGCTCAGGCACTGGTAGAAATACCAGTGCAGAGCGACACCTGCGACAAACTATTTTCACTCTCAAAGCAAGTGCATCCTTTTTTGCAACACAGTACTATCGAGCGTGCCCATTGTTTGTCGTTATCCAGTGCTAGCAGCCCGCTGCTAGCACTTTATAATAACTTACAGCATCAGCACCCCCACGCAGGCAAAGCTTATTGGGCCCACAAGTGTTGGCAACTTGCTATTTGGCAGCCACTGCTACTCAGTCTTATCAGCATCTACGCACTCAAAACCTCTTTTCCCTTATCTAAGCTTAAAGTGGCCTGTCTAGGCGCAAGCATCTACGGCTATCAAATAGAAATAGACAAACAGTATCAAGGTGATAGCCAAAGCTTGATCGCGCATATCAGCGCTCAGTGCCTGCAGTTAACCCAGAGTTTTTATCGACAGATAAGCCAGCTATGGCCTCTAAAAGTTAAGTTTTGCCAACGCCTGATGAGTGATCAATTACTAGCGGGGCTCGCCAAAGTGCAAGTTTTAGTTCCAGGCATTGACCCGATTGAATTTAATAAACACACCCAGCTATGGCTCTCTGGACTAGAGCTGCCCAATAGATCATTGCGACTGCACAGTGACGGCGAGATAGTCCGAGATAGCTGCTGTTTAGAATACCGCTTAGAAAGCGTCAAATACTGCTCAAACTGCCCCAAACAGAGACCTCAATAATGCTACAAGTTAATGATGTGCGCATCGTACGCGATAACAAAACCATACTCGATATTGACCAGCTAGAGATAGACACTACAAAATTTAATTTAGTGCTTGGTCACAACGGTTCGGGGAAATCCACTTTAGCCAAGTTATTAGCCGGTCAAATGCAACCTGACACTGGCGAGATATTACTGCAAGGTAAAAATACTGCGAAATACAAACCTCGAGATATGGCTAAAGAGCTCGCTTATTTGCCTCAGTACCTTCCCTTAGCTCCGGGCTTAAGCGTGGCAGAACTGGTCAAGTTAGGGCGTTTTCCCTGGCGTGGAGTGATGGGCCGGTGGCGCGATGAAGACCATCGCATCATTGAACAGGCAATGACGCAAACAGATACTCTAAAATTTTCTGACTCCCCTGTTGATCAACTCTCAGGGGGGGAGCGCCAGCGCGCTTGGATTGCGATGTTATTGGCTCAGCAAGCAAAAGTACTTATTCTTGATGAGCCGACTGCGGCACTTGATTTAGAGCATCAATATCAATTACTAAACTTACTTAAAACACTGCATCAGGAACAGCAATGTGGCGTTATTTTAGTACTGCATGATCTTAATTTAGCGCTGCGCTTTGCCCAGGAAGTACTGGCGCTTAAAAACGGCAAAGTGTTCCATCAAGGACCTACTGCGCAATTTAACGATGCCGATTTACTGTCTAAATTATTTAATATCCCGCTCACTTTGCTCGATCATCCGAACCGTACTGACAAGGTGGCCGCTGTATGTTAAAGGGTGCTTTATGTTTTTTAACAACGCTGCTAATCGCAAGTTCACTGAACGCTCAAATACGCATAATAGATGCACAAGGCGAGCATCTGTTCGAAAAACCTCCCACTAAAGTAGTGGCGCTTAACTGGGCGATGGCAGAGCAATTAATTGAATTAGATGCCCCTTTATTGGCTGTATCTGATGTAGCTGGCTATCAAGAGTGGGTGGTCCAACCCGCCCTGCCTGAAGGCATTCAAGATTTGGGCGCAAGAGCAGAACCCAACCTTGAAAAGATGGCAAGATTACAGCCTGACCTGATCATTGTCTCCGGTATTACTAAAGAGCAAGTGGCGCGTTTAAAAAACATCGCCCCTGTGCTCAATTTTAATACCTTTAATAGTGATCATAATAACCCTCAGGTAGCCATCGATACCTTTAGGCAATTAGCTCTACTGTTTAATAAGAGCCAACTCGCAGAGCAAAAGCTAAGCGCCATGCAACAGCGCTTTACCGAACTGCGCAGCGCATTGACCACCGCTTACCAAGGCAAATTACCGAAAGTTTCAACGGTGCGTTTTGCCAATACGGCCTCTGTTTACATATACGGCGATAATTCCATGAGCCAATATGCACTTAAACAGCTCGGTATTAAGCCCGCCTTAGACATTGCCACCACACAGTGGGGGCTGGTGCAAAAAAGAGTCTTAGAGCTCAGTAAAATCCAAACAGGCAGTGTTCTGTATTTCGAACCTTTTAATGAGTACCCACAATTGCAGGCGTCACGTTTATGGCAAGCGATGCCGATAGTACGCAACAACAAAGTGGCCGCTGTTCCCGCTACTTGGACTTATGGGGGCGCTATGTCACTCAAATATCTGGCCGAGGCAATGGCCACTAGTTTATTAACACTCGCGCCAAATGCTACCGAACAAAACCCTGTAAAAAACGCTAGCAACGAGGCTGTTCAATGATTTTGCGTTACAGTGTGACCAGCATCGCCATACTACTGTTCAGCACCTTCTATCTGCTGTATGACAATACGCTTTCCAGCGCACTGCAATGGCAGTTAATTAGCGGCAAAACCCCTGAGTTATTTACTGAATTTATCTTTCTGTTTGCTACATTACCAAGGCTTGCGATGGCATTAATGGTCGGTGCGGTATTGGGGTTAGTCGGCTCATTACTCCAGCAAATCACCCGCAACCCACTGCTGTCGCCACTCACTTTAGGCACCAGCGCTGGCGCGTGGTTGGCGCTGATCATTATCAGTATTGCTGTACCTAGTTTAGCGCCCGACCTAAAAGCTATTGTGGTGATGATAGGTTCAATGCTGGCAATGGGGTTAGTGTTATTAATTGCAGGCTTTCGTGAGCTTGCAGGCCTTAGAGTGATTCTCGCAGGGATGGCAGTGAATATCTTACTCGGCGCAATCACTAGCGCGATCATTATCCTGCGCGATCAATACGCGAAAAACTTATTTATCTGGGGCGCCGGTGATTTAGCCCAAAACGATTGGCAATGGATGATATGGCTGGCACCAAAACTGATTATCGCGGTAGTGATTTTGGCCATTGCACCACGTGTGTTGCAATTATTAAGGCTGGGACAAAGCGGTGCACGCTCCTTAGGCCTCGCCACTACACCGGTGCTAATAGTGTTATTTGCTGCAGCACTGTGGTTGATGTCGGCAACGATTACGGCAGTGGGTATCATTAGTTTTATCGGACTTATCGCGCCCAACATTGCGCGTTTATTAGGGGCAAACAATGCCCGCGACCAGCTGTATTACAGTACTTTATTAGGTGCTTTACTGTTGTTATTAGCCGATTTTGTGGCCCGTATTGCCAGTAATTTAACCATCGATATTATCCCCTCTGGCACCGCAACGGCAATTATTGGCGCGCCTATGCTGATCTATCTCGCGATGCGAGGCTCGCGTGCTGAAGATCAAATGCAAATAAGCCAAAACACGGTACTTCGCAGTCAATTAACCTTGTCAAAGTGGCTTGGCATTATTGGCATCGCTGTCTTTGCACTCATCGTTGCGATGTTTTTAAACAACGATGGTGTGAGCTGGCGCTGGAATATACCGAGCGACTTTGAAATAGCCACCCGTACACCGCGTATTTTAATCGCCCTGGCAGCCGGCATCTGTATGGCTGTAGCGGGTACTGTGTTGCAAAGGCTAATCAACAATCCGCTGGCCAGCCCTGACTTATTAGGGGTTTCAGCAGGCGCAACCGCCGCTATTGTAATTAGTTCACTACTAACCGGGCAATCACTCTTTGTGCTCAACCCATTGATTGCATTAACGGGTAGTGCTGTGATGTTAGCCATACTTGTGTTGCTCACCAGAGCCAAACAGTTTAGCGGCGGCACTGTATTGCTATTGGGCATATCCCTAACGGCTATGGTTGAGGCACTCGTGCAGTTTGTATTGGCCAAAGGCAGTCAAGATGTGTACAACATGCTCTCCTGGCTAGCTGGTAGCACTTATAATACTGAACTGACCCAGAGCTTATGGTTATTTGCCGCCAGCATCCTGATAATGGTGCTAAGTTTAATCAGCGCACGCAGCTTAACCTTACTGAATTTAAGCACGGATATTGCCGCAGCTCGAGGCCTTAAGGTTAGTTTGACCACTAATCTACTACTTGCTTTAGTGGCACTTAGTTGCGCACTAGTGACGGCAAGCTTGGGACCCATCGCCTTTATCGGATTATTGGCGCCACATATGGCCCAATTAATGGGTGCACGAAAAGTTAAATCACAGCTACTGCTCTCAGCAGCCCTTGGCGGCGTTATCTTAATACTGGCAGATTGGCTGGGCCGTAATATTTTATTCCCCTCCCAAGTTGCCGCCGGTACACTAGCAGCAGCACTAGGTGGTGGCTACTTTGTAATATTGCTTTTAAAAGCAAAAGTGAGTCGTCACAGTTTTTACTGAACAATAAGTTTTGCTGTAGGTCACAGGTCTGATGACTAAATCAGATCTGTGTTAATGGACGTTAAGTCATTCTTTGATTTTTATTTACGTAAAATGTCTTTAAAATACGCACTTTAATGCCATCCAAAATTTTCTATTGCCACCTAAAGGTATCCATGTTTATATTTCGCAACACTGCAATCAACCTATCCAGCTTTTACTTCAACTTATTGCTCTCGCTCACACTGGCTGTTTTCTACAATAATGCGCTATGGAAACTACTCTTTGCTGAGAGTATTCGACCTTTTTGGAAAACGGCACTTTTTAATCTTTCGTTCCTGGTATTTTTAACCGCTGTCCTCACCCTCTTTCTGTCTTTAATGACGGTTAAATATCTGCATAAACCACTGGCGATAGCACTGCTAACCTCAGCAGCTTTTGCCAGCTATTTTATGAATGCGTACGGCATTGTCTATGATGTCACTATGATTCAAAACACTGTCGAAACAGATACTAAAGAAGTTTTAGACATGCTGAGCCCCGCTCTCTATTGGCATATATTGTTTTATGCACTTTTGCCCAGTGTATTTGTTTTGAAAATAAAGATTAGCTATCGTCGCTTTTATAAAGAGTGCCTGGTTAGACTGGGAGTCATTATCGCCTGTGTATTGACGGTAGTTATCAATTTAGGTGCTTTTTACAAAGACTACTCTTCGACCTTTAGAAACCACGGAGAGATCCGCAATCTGGCGATACCTTCTAGTTATATATACTACAGCACCTTGTATTTCTCAGGCGCTTACTTACAACCTGACTTACCTTTTGTGCACATTGGCCAGGATGCAAAACTCAATGAAAAGTGGTCGAGCAATACTAAAAAAGTAGTCACCGTGTTAGTGGTCGGCGAGACCGCGAGAGCGATGAACTTCTCGCTCAACGGCTATCAGCGTGAAACTAACCCGATGCTTGCCAAATTACCTATTGTCAATTTTAGTGATGTTAGCGCCTGCGGTACCAGTACTGCGGTATCCCTTCCTTGTATGTTCTCGCATATGGAGCGTAGAAACTTTGATTCTTGGGGTGCAAAAAACACTGACAACTTGTTAGATATTTTGCAAAGAGCGGGTTTTAATGTGTTGTGGCGCGATAATAACTCCGGCTGTAAAGGTGTGTGTAAAAGAGTCGACAATCAAGCTTTAGCCGCCTACAAAGATGAAGCTTACTGTAATGAGCGTGAATGCTTTGATGAAGTGATGCTCGCTAACTTAGATGAATATATCGACAAAAGCGATAAAAATACGGTGATCGTCCTACACCAAAACGGCAGTCATGGCCCCGCCTATTCAAAGCGTTATCCACAGCGTTTTAAAGTATTCACGCCCACTTGCGAAACTGCTGATTTAAGCATTTGCGAGCAGCAGGATATTATCAATAGCTATGATAATAGTATTTTATATACCGACTATTTCTTAAGCCAAGTGATCGCCTTTCTAGATGAGCGCAGTGACAAGTTTAGCAGTGCTATGTTGTATGTCTCAGACCACGGTGAGTCTCTTGGGGAAAATAACATGTACTTACATGGTTTCCCCTACTCGATGGCACCGGCCACGCAAATTAAAGTGCCCTTTGTCTCATGGTATTCCAAGGATTTCATGCAGCGCTTTAACATTGATACCCAGTGCTTAAACAACAATCAGCAGCCACTCACTCACGCTAATTTATTTCATAGTGTGCTGGGTTTAATGGGTGTTAACACTGAAGTTTATCAGGCGCCTCTGGATGTATACAGCCGCTGCAGAACAACTGATAGAGGTGAGTAGCCACTTCTATCTCCCAACTCTATCAGCGACAAAGGGTGCTATGGCGATTACAAAATCACTAACTTTTGTTACTAGTGATTTTGCTTTGAGTTTTCACCAGTTCACGCCTCAATGGGCTGGGAGTTAACCATTACTAGATTGGGCTCCGCTTAATTCATCTCTATTAAAGATCCCCGGGGCAAGCCCTCTTACATCGCGAGCCTTCACTTACGGATGCGGAGTATTCCTATTACTGTTTGATCATACAAGTTCACGCCTTGAGGGGCGGGAAATTAAGCCCTTGATGACTTAGGCCCCGCCTAATTCATCTCTATTAAATAAACCCTACCCATCTAGCATTAACATTTTGCAATAAACGCTCATCTCTCTACAATGGCCTGCGTGTATATTTTACAGCCACAATTATTAAGGGAATGATAATGTTAGATAAAATCTTTAGAACACAAAGCTTTCGTTTTGGCGAGGGGGCCATCAGCGGTTATATTGCCTGCCTGCTCTCAGTGCTGTGTTTCTTAGGTGTATTGTCTTTCCACTTCCCGCAGTATTTAACCACCCCAGAGCTGCGCGTAAACTACAATGTCGAATTTTTACGCCAGTTGCTCTTTGTCAGTTTAATCATTGCCGCCAGTCTAGGGTTGCTCAATTTTGTCCGTAATAAAAATAAACGTCTTGGCGCATTTTCCTGGTTTTTTGTCATTATATCCATTGCGCTAGGCGGACATAAGGTAGAAGTATTAGACTTTGATGACAGTACCTTCTACCTAGGTATGGATTGGTTTATCTTAGATTTACTCGGCTCCACTTTAATTTTTATCTTTATTGAAAAACTCATTCCACACCGTAAAGAGCAAGGCGTATTACGCCCCCAATGGCAGGGGGATCTGAATCACTTTTTTGTCAATCACTTACTGGTAGGCATCGTTCTACTGATCACCAACATATTCATTCACAAGACCTTTGCCTGGGCCGTGTATGCAGATGTGCAAGCGTTCATCGACACCATGCCCTTCTATCTACAGCTATTCAGTATTTTGTTAATCGCTGATATTGCCCAGTACATCACCCACCGCCTCTACCACGAAGTACCGGTTTTTTGGCGTTTCCACGCGGTTCATCACAGCGCTAAACACATGGATTGGCTAGCGGGCTCCAGACAACATATTTTAGAGCTAATTGTCACTAGAACCTTAGTGCTCACGCCTATTTTCCTGCTGGGTTTTTCCAAAACCGTGATCGACATCTATGTCATCATTGTTGGACTGCAGGCCGTTTTTAACCACGCCAATGTACAGTTGAAATTCGGTTGGCTTAAGTACATCATCGTCACTCCACAGTTTCACCACTGGCACCACGCCAGTGATGATGCGGCCATAGATCGCAATTATGCAGCCCATTTCGCGTTTTTGGATTACCTGTTAGGCACCGCGGTAAAAAATCAAGCACAGTGGCCAGAGAGCTACGGTGTCGTTGGCGATTATGTACCCGATGGTATGTACAAACAGCAGCTATTCCCGTTTAAATCCGTATGGCGTATGCTGCGTAAGAGAATCAACAAACCCACATAGCAGGCTAACTGATGACAGGTCTATTGTTACAAGCATTTATTTATTTGTGTGCTGCGGTTATTGCGGTCCCTATTGCCAAGCGCCTTGGATTGGGCTCTGTATTGGGCTATTTAATAGCCGGTATTATCATCGGCCCAGTCACTGGTCTAGTAGGCTCTGAAACTCAAGACATTCAACATTTTGCCGAATTTGGTGTGGTGATGATGTTGTTTTTAGTCGGCTTGGAATTAGAGCCTAAAAACTTGTGGCGAATGCGTGCAAAACTGTTGGGCTTTGGCTCTTTCCAAGTAGTAGCAACCAGCTTAGCGGTAATGTTAATTGCCATGTGGATGGGACTTGACTGGAATATTGCACTGGCGGTAGGTTTAGTCTTCTCGCTGTCATCCACGGCTATTGTGCTGCAAACACTCTCTGAAAAAGGACTGATGAAAAGTGATGGGGGGCAAAATAGTTTCTCGGTATTACTCTTTCAAGATATCGCCGTGATTGCCATGTTAGCACTGGTACCGCTACTGGCGATTCCTGAATTACAGGCATTAGCAACCGCTCAGGGATCGTCAGATAACCACTCTCTCAGCCTAGTCGCTGGATTAAGCCCCTGGCAGACAACTTTAGCGACCATCGGAGCAATAGCTTTAGTCATAGCCGCCGGTCACTATCTCTCGCGTCCACTCTTTACCTTTATCGCCGCCGCTAAATTGCGTGAGGTGTTTACCGCCGCCACTTTAATGTTAGTGATAGGGATTGCGATATTAATGAGCTTAGTGGGTCTGTCCCCCGCTCTGGGAACATTTTTGGCAGGCGTAGTATTAGCCAACAGCGAGTTTAGACACGAACTTGAGAGTTCCATCGAGCCCTTTAAAGGATTGTTGCTGGGATTGTTTTTTATCACTGTGGGCGCTGGAATCAACTTCTATCTATTATTTGATGAGCTCGTCCTTATTATCGGCTTAACGCTGGGAATGATGTTACTTAAAACGGTGGTTTTATTAACCATCGCCTTTATTTTCAAAATGCGTTTAACGGATAAATGGCTGTTCGCGCTAGCCCTTGCACAAGCCGGAGAATTTGGTTTTGTGCTCTTGGCTTTTTGTGTACAAAACGCGGTACTGCCTCAGGACTTAGCCGATAAATTACTGTTAGTAGTGGCTATGTCGATGTTATTAACACCGGTGCTGTTTATCTTATTTGATAAAGTGGTGCTACCCAGAGTCAACAAACAACAAAAACGCCCCGCTGATGAAATAACCGACTCCGCCTCCATTATCATTGCAGGTCACGGTCGCTTTGGCCAGATTATTAACCGCGCGCTACTCGCCAGTGGTTTTCATACTGTGGTCATCGATCTTCACGCGGAGTTAATAGAGGGCATGCGCAGGTTTGGTGTACAGGTATTCTACGGCGATGCCTCACGTCCGGACTTAATACATGCGGCGGGGCTAGACGATGCAAAACTGTTAATCGTGGCTATCGATGACCCAGAACAGGCAGTGAGCTTAGTCACTTATGCACGCAGGCAACGCCCTGAATTACATATTATTGCGCGCGCAAACGATCGCGATCAAGTTTACAAACTGTACAGCGCCGGCGCTACAGATATAGTGCGCGAGACTTTTGACTCAAGTGTTAGAGCTTCTACTTACGCATTACAAGCGCTCGGAGACAGTCCTGAACTAGCGGCACAAAGCATGTTGAAATTTGTTGAACATGATAAAAAAGCAATTTTAAAAATGGCTCAAGTGTGGCGGGCTGATGTGAAAAACTTTAATAATGAAGAATATATAGCCATGGCTCAAACCATTTCACAACAACTTGAAGAGGTCATGCAAACCGATAGAGACCCTGAACTTGACTGCATCAATCATGCTCATGCTGATTTTGCAGCCCAAGAGAAAAATCCTTCAAACAGCCCAGAAAGTACCGTTTAATAAAACAGCTAAAGAAATTTCTGCATGGTCACTGAGGTCATCCTATCGTAACCTCGGTGGGCTGTGCGCCCGCTCTCAACAAAACCAAGCGCCGAAAAAGCCGCTATATTTTCAACTAATTCAATACGTACTTGTAACTCCAATACTTCTTTGGACTCGCCCTTGGCATAGCTCTCCACCTCTTGCATCAATTGTCTTGCGATACCGCAACCTTGAAGATGTTTCGCTACCGCAAGCTTGCCTACATACAGTAAATTTCCTTGATTACGAACAAAAACACAACCGACCAACTCGCCATCTTTAAGGGCCACCATAAGCTGCTCTGCGCTGGCCTTTTCAATAATGCTATTCACATTGAGCAGCAACAGCGATGAAGGCGGGTCTATCCGCGAATGCTGAAATTCAAAAGCGCTAAAAAGTAAATTTAACAGCTCTTGCCACTGATTAAACTCATCGACTACTTGGATTTTTACTGTCACTTTTCAACCCTCTACTGCTGTTTGTTTTTTGTACAGATCTAATGCTATGTTAGGGTATTGTAAACCCAGCAGTTAAAAACCTGCACCTCAATCATTACCAAAGGAGTGATTAATGAGTAATTCTGTCGAGCGATTTTCCAGCACTATCGCCAACTACATTCGCTATAGACCTAGCTATCCACAGTCCCTACTCGACACTCTCATCTCGAAGACACAACTCAATGGTGCCTCATCTATTGCCGATATAGGGGCTGGTACCGGTATTTTTAGCCAATGTTTACTGCAAAATAATTTGTCGGTCACTGCGATTGAACCTAATAAATACATGCTCGCGGCCGCAAAGTTGGCGCTTGGTAGCGACCCCAACTTCCGTTATTTAAATAACAGCGCTGAGCAGACTGGACTGACTGCCCGCTCTATTGATTTGATATGCGCTGCGCAATCTTTTCATTGGTTTCACAATCAAACAACTCGTGCTGAGTTTGCGAGGATATTAAAACCCCAGGGATATCTAGCCTTGATTTGGAATCAGCGCGAAGCGCTACAGCCCTTTTATAGACAGTACGATGCCATTCTTAAAAAGTATGCCACTGACTACGAAACGGTAAATCATCAAAACATTAGCAATGAGCAAATCTCTCGTTTTTATGCTCCAGGCAGTGTCACCAGCTATTGTTTTAACAATCAGCAACAATTTGATTTTACAGGCCTTATGGGCAGAATTAAATCTTGTTCTTACTGTCCAAGCGAAGACAGTACTGCATTTAAAGGACTTGAAAATGCAGTAAATAAGCTCTTTGTACAGTTCAGTGACGAAGGTCTTATTACTTTAGAGTACAACTGCAAACTTTATCTAGGGAGGTTACATGTATAAAGCCAGCTGCCTTTGTGGCGAGGTAAAAATTGAAATTAGCGGTACTATTAGCGACATAATTCACTGCCATTGCTCGCGCTGCCGAAAATCTACCGGCTCGGCATACGCCACTACTGGCTACCTGCTAAAAACACAGTTTCTGATCATCAACGGACAAAGTTCACTTAAGTACTTCCAATCAACCGAGCAGATCCGCAAGTACTTTTGCCAACATTGTGCCTCCCCCATCTACAGTGAAAACACTAATGATCAACAGCGTATACGTATCAGATTAGGCGTATTAGACTGTGATATTATTGAGCGGCCCAGTTCTCATAATTTTGTCACCTCAAGAGCTTGCTGGGATCAGTTTAACGATCGTCTCCCACATTACAAAGGCATAGAGCCTAATCGTTCGAAACTTTCCAAGGAGTAGTTTTTGCTGACTATTTGTGTTGGTTTAATTTAATAGCGATGATCAGTATTATTAATTTATACCTTCAAGTACTTGCCCATATTGGGTGAGCATCGTTTGTGTCAGGCGATGCTGTTCACTACTGGCATCTAAACTACGTAATACCCGCTGATAATGCTGCATTATTTGCATTAAGTACTCTTGATGCAAAGCATTGGGCTCACTCCATAATAGTGAACCTGTCGCAATGATAGGATTTTTGGCTATCCGCTCACACCCTACTGCGTTTACATAATTCGTCAGGTGAATGATTTCGTAGTACCATTTTTGCTCTTTCAATAATTGCTCTGCTACTAAGCTTAAAGAAAGTTTCGCCAGTCCCAAGCGCAAAGTATAATGATGGCGCAGTGGGCAGAGTAAAAATTGCAGGTCATTATTTGGATACTTTTCAATTAACCCTTGCACCAATTGCAAGCTCTGCTCTCCCCCTAGTCCGGCAATAATGATTAAGTGACGCTGCTCGACACTATACTGATCAATAGGGATATCTAGTGCGTCTAGCGTGTGTATCTGCCACTGATCTTGCTCAGCGCAAAAGCGCTGGTTTAATCGCTGTGCTAAATTTTTAGTGATACTGGGAACTATATCTACAAAATGTATATGTTGCGCCGCCTGGCGTTCAAGCAAAGTCATCCCCAAATGCCCGTGATCACAGCAACAATCCCAGATGTGATGATGTGTGGATGCCACCATCTTATCTATCATAGCTAAGCGTTTACTGATTTTCACTGCTTGCTCCTTAAAAAATAGCGCATTGTAAAGGCAATTTAGGCAGATATAAACTGCTACATTGGATCTATCATGACTAGATTGGGGTTGGTCTTGTATGCCATACTCTGTGTTCAATTCTTATATCAGAAGCACTATGAGCAAACTAGATTTTAGCAACATTAACAAAACCACCACTCAATCCTTTAAAGCACAGCGCAACTTAATAAAAAAAATGGCCAAAGGTGAGCAAGTTTTATGTGAGCACTGTCACCAACCATTAACTTTAAACGCTCCTATGGCAAATAATAAAGATATCCAGACGGGTATTTGCTGCAAAAAAGGCTGTACTGATATACAACTAGAGTTTGCTTAATTACTCTCTTGATAGAATAACCAAACTGCAAATAGACGGATTTTATTAAGACCCTACCCATCTCATCTCTATAGACAATTTAATAATGCCACTAATCTAGCGATTAGTCGGTGGTTGTTTTTCAAGCAATAAATCACTAAACACAGTGAAATTATTCATATTGAATTCATAGACTTATACTAATCACCTTCAATTAGACCTCTCTCTTTACCCTCAGTGTATTATCTGCTATAAATTTTGCATAAAATATTTTGTGCCGGGAAATTATGACGTTACACTCGCAAGCTAAATTGCTATTAAGGTACCAATCACTGGGACTTATTAGCATAGTGCTCTTCATTATCGCTGGAGTTTTTAGCTATTTCTTATTTAAAGATAATGTTATTTATCAGCAAAAGCTGGAAACTTTAGACGTAGAAATTCGTCAACAGCACCAAGAAAAAATTAAAGTTGAAGTGCAAAATGCCCGTGAGCATATCCTCTATATGAACTCGCGCGCCGAACAACAGCTTATGCAGCAGTCTAAAACGGTAGTAGAGCAAGCTCACAGTATCGCCAATATCATTTATCAACAGCAAAAAGATAGCTTCTCCACCTCACAAATCCAACAATTAATAATAGCGACTTTACGCGATCTAAAATTCTTCAATAATCGTGGCTATTATTTCATCATCGGTTTAGATTCACAGTCGGTACTACAGCCAACAGCGCCGGAGCTAGAGGGGACTGATGTTTCAAAAAACCCTAAAACTGCCGCCACTGTTGCGCGCATACTACGTTCGGTCGATAATAAGGAGCAAGCGGGTTACTCTCGCTATGAATGGTACAAACCCTCCAACCTTAATAAACTCAGTAAAAAGATAAGTTATGCTAAAGTGTTTAAACCTTTTGGCTGGATGATAGGAACCGGTGATTACATCTCAAGTTTCGAGACTGACTTGCGCAATGCATCGCTAGATAGACTCGCCTCGCTTAAATCAGATATTCATACCAATATCACCGTCATTGACTCAATGTCGAATATTATTAGTGAATCGGAAAACGACAGTGTTGCGGTACGTAATCTCGGGCCAAAATCTTTCGAAAACCTCGTTAAATTTGCTACTAAAGGTGGCGGGTTTATTAATTTTTCAGAGCTAATAGATGCTGATGAAGAGAAACCACGGTATGACCGCCTAGCTTATATTGAGACAATCAATCCTTTTGGATGGATTTTAATTTCCGATATTTCACCGGGAAGAATTAACAAGATTATTGCAGTACAACGTGACCAGGCCAAACAGCAGTCTCGTACTGATCTAACCACTTTAGTGATCGTATTACTCATTTCTGCGTTACTTACTTTGGCAATATTGTGGGTATATACTTTTTGGTTTAAACGTCTTTTTAAAAATTACCAAAATAGCTTAGACCTCCAGCAAGATGAAATAAATAGCAATATCCAAGAACTTAAGTTAGCCAGTCGAGTATTCGACTCTGCCAACGATGCCATCATAGTCACAGACGCTAACTACCGGATCATTGCCGCCAATCCCGCCAGTCATAGAATAACCGGCTACTCTAGCCAAGAGTTAATTGGCAAAGACCCAATGTTCTTGGCGGTAGACTCTCAAGATAGGTTTTTTTATCAACAAATTGCCACACTATTACAGAAAGAAGGCTATTGGCAGGGCGAGATATTTAACCGCCATAAAAATGGACATCGCTACCCTACCCGCCTCTCCATCTCAACTTGTCTTGATAAAGACCGGAAAGTACAAAATTTTATCTCGGTTTTTTCTGACATAACCGAGCACAAGAAAACTGAGCAACGCCTAATTTACCTAGCTGATTTTGACCCTCTAACAAAATTGGCAAAGCGTCACATCTTGGCAGAGCGAGTCAATGAGGTGATCCGTAACTGTGAGCTAAATGGCAGCCAGGAATTCGCTTTAATGTTAATAGACCTAGATAGGTTTAAAAACATTAATGACACTCTAGGCCACAATGTTGGCGATCAGGTGCTCAAACAAATTGCCGAGCGCTTAGGGACCAATATTCGCGCTTCCGATACCATCGGTCGCTTAAGCGGCGACGAATTTATCATTCTCGTTAACAATAGCAAAGCGCTAAGCGCGGCTACACGTCTAGCTAACAGAGTCTTAAGAGACTTAGCAGAACCTATTCATATCGCCACCCATGATTTAGTCGTCACACCCAGTATTGGTATTGCAGTGTACCCAGGCAATGGCGAGAACTTTGACGCGCTGTTAAAAAATGCCGATGCCGCACTGCACCACGCCAAAGCCCAAGGGCGTAATAATTACCAATTTTTCACTATTGATATGCACCAGCGCGCCGCAGAGAAACTCACCCTCGAGCGAGGCTTGCGCCAAGCGTTACACAAACGTCAATTTGAAATACATTATCAGGCGCAATACGACCTTAAAACAGGTCTACTGGTAGGTTGCGAAGCGCTGCTACGCTGGCACTGCCCAGAACTTAACAATCCTTCACCCGATAAATTCATTCCTGTTGCTGAAGAAACTGGTTTAATTCTGCCAATCGGCCAATGGGTACTTGAACACGCCTGCCGACAAGCCGCTATATGGCAGGAGCAAGGCTTTAAAATAGTCCCTATTGCCGTCAACGTCTCCAGCTATCAGTTCAACAAAAATATTGTGCAAGCCATTGTCCGCAGTCTTAAAAATGCCAAGCTAGATCCACAGTGGCTAGTGGTTGAAATCACTGAAAGTGCACTGATGAGAGACCCTGAATTTACCAAGCAAGTACTCATCGAATTACGTGAAATCGGGGTGCAGATTGCACTGGATGACTTCGGTACCGGTTACTCTTCTCTGGCCTACTTAAAACGTTTCCCTATCGACAAACTTAAAATAGATAAAGCGTTTATCAACGGCCTACCGCAAGATCAAGATGATCTGGTAATCACCCGCTCAATCATTGATGTTGCCTGCAACCTAAATTTGACGATCATCGCTGAAGGGGTGGAAACAGAAGCACAGGAGCTGTTGTTGAAAGACTTAGGATGTCATCAGATGCAGGGATTCCTGCGCGCAAGACCGGTTAATGCTAAGCAGTTTATTA
The DNA here is from genome assembly GCA_013215375.1 of Oceanospirillaceae bacterium. Taxonomy (GTDB): domain Bacteria; phylum Pseudomonadota; class Gammaproteobacteria; order Pseudomonadales; family Balneatricaceae; genus Rs1. The sequence continues at coordinate 24,247 of JABSRB010000060.1, forward strand.
TTGATCATTTTGCGGCGCTGCCGAAAGAGACTGTAGTAGAGAAGTCGCTTCAATCTGATTAGCGATGATGATGGTTAGTGAGTGTTGGGGGTCAGGCGGCATACTGGATGTGTACTGTTATAAGCTTTGTTTAATGTTTATTAAGGCACGGCAGTTCTAATTAGAACAACAAATGCAGATTCAATTTGATCGAATTTAGCTCTTGTTTACTAACAGAAATCACACCGGCAAGTATCTATAACAAGGTCGTAAAATCTATCTAATTCCCCGGCAGAACCGGGGGGTTAGTCACAAATTCAAGACGTTTTTAAGAGAGGAACTGGCTAGGCGAAAACATCACCCGGCCAGATGCCTCCCAAACAAGATTCTCCTTAATTCTACTCCATGTTAATCTGATTATTATCGATTAATAGCTGCACAATATCGTTAGACTCGCTGCCGACAATATTGCTTAATTGCTGAGATATTACTTGATTAGCCTGCTCTGTATTATACGAGCTTTGGCTAAACTGATCTGTTTCATCAATATCGACCTGTGCACCCTCACTTTGTTGCGCAACGTTTAAAAACGGTTCCATGCTGTCCATTAGCACTTCTTCTGTTTTTAATAAATCAGTGAAATCCAGTTTTCCAACCGCAGCTGCCTCATAGCTAAACCAGACATCGTCAATGTTATGTTGCTCGCCATCCCCGTCGCTCCATTGTGAACGCAGCCCCGTCCAATTATCATTACTTATTTCTGACACGGCAGAATTATCTAAGTTTATCGAGGCGACTCCGACATCCAATAGAGAAAACAACTCATGTGCTTGACTAACTCCGTCACTGTTAGCATCTTTCCATACCTGTAATTTAGAGTAACTGTCATCCTCAGCATTAAACACGCCGTCATTATTAGAGTCCAGGTCTGCCAAAGCATCAAATCCATCTTTAGCTTTGCTGCCATCTTGTTTCACGGTGTGCTCGCCTAAAAGTTCACTGGCGTCGTTAATAACACCATCTGCATTGAGGTCATGAACCAGTAGGCCATCACTATTGCTGACCCAGCCGGTGCTATCTTTCACCCCATCCGCATCTATATCAAATAGTACACCGGCATCGATGCCTATTGTTTGCACACCATCTTGATCGAGATCCAATATTAATGGGGTAGATCGGTTTGCAGCGACGTTGACATAGACCGTGGCTGAATCTGTGGCACCATGCTCATCCTCAATGATATAAGTGAATGAGGCTTTTCCCACAAAATCAGCCGCTGCTTTGAACACAACTTGTTTGGCTCCACTAGCCAATATCACTAATTCGACGCTGCCATGAGTAGCATTTTGCACCGACACTAATTCAAAACTGTCGTTTTCTGCATCGACGTCATTGCTTAATAAATCAGCGACATTAATTTCTAGATTGCCATTCTTTTCAATGCTCAATTCACCAAGGTTCGAATATTCGTTACCTTCCTTGGTATAACGTTTGGTATAGATATCGTAAGAGCTATTTTCTTTGTTATAACCCGTCCATGAAATCACATAACCGCCATCTTCAAGAGAATCTATGCTCGGCTGGTTCTGATGATGGTAAGTCGTGTCGTTGACTTTTACCTCAGCGCCAAGACGACTGCCATTTGCAGCAAAACGTTGCGCCACTATGCCGTCGTAACTGCCATCTTGGGAGTATGAGGTCCAAGTCACCACATAACCGCCGTCGATTAACTCAGTGACACTGGAATCATTTTGATTACTGGCATAGAAGGTATTGATCTGTGACTCAGGTCCGACTTTATTCCCGGCGTTGTCAAACTTTTGCATCAACACCCCATCGCAACTGCCATCTTGCG
>JABSRB010000061.1 GCA_013215375.1 Oceanospirillaceae bacterium
TAAAGATTAAGATCAGAAGATTTTGGTTTTACTAGGTTTTTAGGTTTTCTCTGTGTAGCGCAGCGCCTCTGTGCCCTAGGTGGCAGAAAAAGTCTTTAAGAGATTGTTTCACTACAGAGACACAGAGGAGGGACTAAAGATTAAGATCAGAAGATTTTGGTTTTACTAGGTTTTTAGGTTTTCTCTGTGTAGCGCAGCGCCTCTGTGCCCTAGGTGGCAGAAAAAGTCTTTAAGAGATTGTTTCACTACAGAGACACAGAGGAGGGACTAAAGATTAAGATCAGAAGATTTTGGTTTTACTAGGTTTTTAGGTTTTCTCTGTGTAGCGCAGCGCCTCTGTGCCCTCGGTGGTAGAAAAGCCTTTAAAAGATTAGTTTTACCACAGAGGCATAGTTGTAACGAAATAAATTTTACTGCTATATTTACCTTACTAAAACTAAATATGGCGATCAATGGTTGTTAGTCATGTCACCAAAGGAGGATTTCTTATGTTTTTAGAGCAGCTTGCTACTGCGCTTGTTTTATCTGACAAAGTAGCTCCGTCTTATCACCTGTAACTGGATGCATAACAGACGGAACTGAATATCTAACCTATTGTTTTACATAACTAACAATCAAGTTATGCATAAATAAAATGAACAACTAATACCTCCCGACCTTATTCATCTGAGTTATTAACTTTTGCGTTAATTACCGACAGGGATCGCCCCTGTCTTGAGAAGATGAATCCTATGACTAATCTATTACAACTGATCAATATTGGCTTTGCTTTTGATAGCCAACCACTGTTTAAAGAACTTAATTTAAACATTAACAAAAACGATAAAATTGGCTTAGTTGGGCACAACGGTTGCGGAAAAAGCACTTTACTTGCTCTGATTAACCAAAAACTCACATTAGATAAAGGTAAAATACTCAAACCTCGCATTGTTACTATCGCTACTGTAGAGCAGTTTGTACCACCATCATTATTATCAATAAGCTTGGTTAATGCGCTAGGTGAAGCTTTTCCCACACAAGATCCAATGAGTATTCAATGGCGCTCACAAAGGGTCTTAATTGAACTTGGCTTCAATGATAAACAGTTTGATATGACAGTAGCTGAGTTAAGTGGCGGGCAGCAAAACTTGATGCTCTTGGCGCGTGCCTTCATTCAAGAACCTGATTTGTTGCTACTAGATGAGCCTGGTAACCACATGGATATTTTGGCCATGAGTAAATTACAGCACTTTCTTAAATTCAGCTGTCGCTGCGCTTTTATGATTATTTCCCATGATCGGTATCTGTTGAATGAAGTTTGTAATAAAACTGTTTTTCTAAGAGATCAGCAATGCCAAAAATTTGAATTGCCCTTTGATGCGGCAAAACGACAACTGAAAGAGCAAGATCAACAAAGGAAGCAGAGGTTAGGGGCTGAGAAAAAGGAAATTGATCGCCTTAAAAACAGCGCTAAACGATTGGCTATTCTCGGCAGAGAAAATGACAATGCTAAATTATCGAAGAAGGCAAAGTCTATAAACAAAAGAGTGTTAAAACTAGATGCGCAAAAAACTCAATTAGTGACTGTGTCTACTCTCAGTCTGCAAATGAACACCTCGTCAGAAAATACACTAAATGCCAAACAGCTACTGAGTATCGATGATTGTAATGTAAATATTCCTCACTCCAATAAAAAATTATTACATATCCGTAAGCTAATCATAAAGCCTGGAGATCGCATTGCTTTATTAGGCATAAATGGTGTGGGAAAATCCTTAACTTTAGCGCTAATAAAAAAGGCATATAAGCAGCAGTTTACAGAGATAGCGGTACCGGCTAAACAAGATTCTGTTCTTGGTGAAATTACGTTTAATCCTAGAGTGACTCTAGGATATTACGATCAAACACTACAATTACTGGATAGAGCGCAATCTCGAATTGATTGGTTAAGGGAGCACACAATAGGGAGTGAAGAACAAATTAAAAATGCGCTTATTAAAGCGGGCATTAGCTATGTTGAATTTGACAGGCTGGTGAATAGTTTAAGCGGTGGTGAAAAATCACGGATGATGTTTTTAACCTTTACCCTTAATCAACCCAATTTTTTGCTGCTAGATGAGCCAACTAATCATATTGATTTGGCAGGGAAAACTCACTTATCACAGCAGCTAGAACAATCGGGCGCTACACTTTTTATCACTAGCCATGATCGCTACTTTCTAGAGCGTATTGCGACTCGTTGGTTGCTGATTAAGGATGGCCTATTAGTTGAAATTAATCACTCTGATAATTTTTATCAGCAGCTAATTCAGGTAGAACAGGATACAGCAAAGTCTTTTTGTTTGGCTCATCCAAAGCTTAATATTAATTCTGCAGAACAAATAATATCGCCTATGAATGAAGAGCAGGTATTTGAGCGTATTGAACTACTAGAAAAAAAACTAGTATTGGAAAAAACTCAAAAATTAAAGCACCAAAAACCAGCATTACAACTGGCTCTGCAACAAGAATTAACGAAATTATGGAGTTTAGTGTAAGCATATTAAGGTCTTGTATTTAGCAAATAGACCTTAGAAGAGGGTGATTATTAAGTATTTGTGTCCGGCAGTGGTTCTGAACTTCTGGCTGAAGATGCGATCACTAGAAAAATTAACGAGAGAGTAGGTATTAACTAAGGCAGAGTAGGGGGATTTAGAGTAGTAACTAATAAAATTTAAATCGGAGGCAATTTGCTCTGAGGATATATTCCATCACAGCTGCTGCGCGCAGCAACTCTGATGGCAATATAGCGCTTATCATCACTGCATTTACAGGCGGTTTTCAAACAACCCTTGGTCTCGTGTGTATCTTTTTTACAGATATTATTAGTGGTAAATTAATGCAGTGGGAGTTGGTGTTTAATTGCGTTGTAAATAATTTGAGCCCACGGCATAAATTTTAGCTATTAATGCAATAAATAATCCTTATTAGAAAGCGCTGTTCTGCAATGTTATCGTTAAAACTGCTCACTAACCCTAGCGTTAATTGGGCATGCATCATACTTGTTAGGAGTCGTCTGCTTGATTTAAAGCCATGGTTTTAGATGGTAAGTTCTAACATGAACAATACAAAAGGAGCTAAATGACATGAGCGATATGGATAAGTGTCCAGTAATGGGTGCTAAAAAAACAAATAATACAGCCTCTTCTAAAAATGAGCATTGGTGGCCAAATCAAGTCAATCTTAAAATTCTGCATCAAAACACTCAGGCGTCAGATCCATTAGGTAATGACTTTAACTATGCGGATGAATTCAAAAAATTAGATTTAGAGGCTTTGATCAGCGATCTAAGTGCATTAATGACTGATTCTCAAGACTGGTGGCCTGCAGATTACGGGCACTATGGGCCTTTCTTTATTCGCATGGCATGGCACAGTGCAGGGACTTATCGTACTGGTGATGGTCGCGGTGGAGCAAGTACCGGTAATCAGCGTTTTGCACCGCTTAATAGCTGGCCAGATAATGTTAATCTCGATAAGGCGCGCCGCTTACTTTGGCCTATTAAGCAGAAGTACGGTCAAAAGATATCTTGGGCCGACTTAATGATCCTCACCGGTAATGTCGCTTTAGAAACCATGGGTTTCAAAACCTTTGGTTTTGCCGGTGGTCGTGTCGATATTTGGGAACCTGAAGAGGATATCTATTGGGGCCCTGAAGGCGAGTGGCTCAATGATGAACGCTATCAGGGTGACCGAGAACTAGAAGGAAACCTCGCCGCAGTGCAGATGGGTTTGATTTACGTCAACCCTGAAGGTCCTAATGGCGAGCCCAGTGCATTGGGTTCGGCTCGAGACATTCGCGAGACATTCGCGCGCATGGCCATGAACGATGAAGAAACCGTGGCACTGATTGCCGGAGGCCATACCTTTGGCAAAGCACACGGCGCGGGAGATGCCGGCCAAGTTGGGATAGAGCCTGAAGGCGCTGGTCTTGAAGAGCAGGGCTTTGGCTGGAACAGCAGCCACAAGAGTGGCAGGGGCGCCGATACTATTTCCAGTGGCTTAGAAGGCGCTTGGACAGATACCCCGACCCAGTGGGATAATCATTATTTTGACATTCTATTTGGTTATGACTGGGACATGGTAAAAAGCCCTGCGGGTGCCACGCAATGGATCCCAACGGATGCCTCAGCGGCAAATGTCCCCGATGCTCACGACAGTACTAAACAACATTTACCGATAATGTTTACCAGTGATTTAGCGCTGCGCATGGACCCTGAATACAATAAGATTTCTCGCCGCTTTCATCAGCACCCCGATCAATTTGCCGATGCATTTGCGCGCGCTTGGTATAAGTTAACCCACCGAGATATGGGGCCATACTGCCGGGGATTAGGCTCGTTAGTGCCCGCGCAGCCGCAATTATGGCAAGACCCAATCCCCGAGGTTGATCATGTGTTAATTGATGAGTCAGACATCATAGCGCTTAAGGCTAAAATTTTAGCCACGGGCTTGTCTGTCAGCCAACTGGTGAATACTGCCTGGTCATCAGCTGCGACTTTTCGTGGCAGTGATAAGCGCGGTGGAGCCAATGGGGCGCGTATTGCACTAGCACCGCAAAAAGATTGGGAAGTCAATAATCCTGCGCAACTGGCGATGGTATTAACCGCGCTTAGAGGGGTTCAAAGTGACTTTAATGCCTTGGATGACAGTAAGAAAGTATCACTAGCGGATCTGATAGTGCTTGGCGGTGGTGCTGCGATTGAACAAGCGGCAAAAGATGCAGGTAGTGATATCTGCGTGCCCTTTGCTGCCGGTCGCACCGATGCTAGCCAAGCTGAGACGGATATAGAATCCGTTGAAGTGCTCAAACCTATCGCTGACGGATTTCGCAACTACCTATCGACCAAAACCCAGTTTATGGCTGGGGATTTATTAGTCGATCGTGCTCAGTTGCTAGGTTTAAGTGCGCCAGAGATGGTGGTGCTGATCGGTGGTTTACGGGTGTTAAATGCTAATTTCAATGGCATTAGCGAGGGTGTGTTCACTGACAAACCGGAAACCTTAAGCAATGATTTCTTTGTCAATCTATTAGATATAGGCACTAAGTGGCACAAAACCGGTGAGAACGCCTATCAAGGTAATGATCTAAAAACGGGCGTTGCTAAGTGGAGCGCAACGGATGTCGATCTATTGCTCGGTTCTAACTCCATCTTGCGTGCAATTACCGAAGTTTATGCCAGTGATGATGCTAAGGATAAGTTTTTGGCTGATTTTGTCAGCGCTTGGAATAAAGTGATGAACGCCGATCGCTTTGATCTAGCATAAGGGAATGTTTCGAGGCCGCTCTATGCTTGGCCTCGATCGCTTCACGCGTTAACTTGTCGTGCTTAAGGTTGCTACAAACACCCCGCTTCACACAGTGAGAGGGCTTACTCTGGAAGTTTTTATTTGAAGCGGTTTTTGTAAAAGGCCAACCGCTTTAAAGTAACCAGTTTTGTGTGGCCAGCTTCTCGACATCTTCCTGTTGGTGAGTCACTAAGATTAAGGTCTTGTTTCTGCTCAGGGCGATCTGTGCCACCCAGTCTGCGGTTATCTCGCGGGTCAGATTATCCAGTTCAGCGAAGGGTTCATCCAGAAGTATTAAAGGTTCAGGTCTAAGCAGGGTGCGTAAAATACCGACACGCTGGCGTTGGCCGCCGGATAACTGTGCGGGCATTTTGTGTAACTGCTCTGCTATTTGTAACTGCTTAGCGCTTTGCAAAATATCCTCATCACTAGTATTTACTAAACCTAAGCGCACGTTTTGCAGCACGCTGATGTGCTCGAACAAGTTGTTTTCCTGAAAGAGCATCGCCACAGGCCGCTGTTCTACTTCCATTTGGCTAATGTCTTTTCCGTGCCAGAGAATGCTCCCAGATTGTGCTTTGATAAAACCTGCAATGCATAATAACAAGCTCGACTTACCGACGCCGCTAATGCCTTGCAGAGTGACTATGGCAGAGGTTGCTATCTGTCGGTGATAATTTAAGGAATGGTTTCCCAATTGAATGTTCAGCTGGTTTATCTCAAGCATGCTGTTTGGCTCGCTCTAAATTGAATAATAAAGTTGCATACAGTAATAATAAAACCGCAGAGGCTAGAGATGCCTCGTTGATTTTATAGCTGCTGGCGTATTGGTAAATCAGCCAAGGCAAGGTTTTTAACTGATCGCTACCAAAAATAGAAAAGATAGCGACATCGCCCATTGCCAGCATGATGACCAATGCAAAAGTACTGAAAAATACCTGTTTACTATAGTGCCACTCTATCTGTAATTTTTGCCGGGTGCTCAATTTCAAAGACTGGGCTAATACTGCGTAGTCATTATCGTACTGCAGTAATCTGGCGCGAATTTGTTGGATGGCAAAGGGCAGTACCAACATAATATTTAATATAACCACAAAGATCATGCCTAAAGTATCGAGGTCGATAATGGGCAAAAATAAGATGTATAGGCCGACGCTGAGTACCATGGCCGGGGCAATTAAACTATGATTTGCCAGCCACTGTAATAATAAAGCCCTAGTGGTCTTGCCCTGTAATAGGTTTCGTCTTATGGGCAGTAAAATGGCATAGGCCATGGCGAGAGCAGTGCTGGCACAGACAATACCTAAGACTAAAGTTAAACTGAGTGCCTCAATTATATTGCCAATAATAGCGCGGGAGTAATCGGCGGCGATAACGCCTGGTAAAAGCGCGAGTAATGGCGTGAGCATAAAGATAAAAGTAGTTGTATAGAGCAAGCTATAACTGATTTTTTGCCATCTAGAGTTGGTGGGTAGTTGATAGTTGCCATGGGTATCTTTAGATAGCCAAGACACTGAGTTACTACGATAGAGTAGTAAAAAGAAGGCTCCGGCAATAAACAGCTGGCTCCAGGCCAAAGTCAGTGCTTCGCCTATGTTGAAGTCATACTTGAGGGCTTGATAAATGGCGACTTCAAAAGTGGTCGATTGCGGGCCGCCACCGAGGGCAAGCACCACTGCAAAGCTGTTAAAACACAAGATAAAAATAAAACCAAAAGTGAGGCTGAAATTAGCGCGCAGCACGGGCCATTCCACCAAGCAAATTTTTTGCCAGTAGCTGAGCTTTAATTGGCTGGCCAGCAGCCAGCTCGATTGCGGTATGTTTTGTAATTGGGAGTGAAAGGCGCGAATAGCAAAAGGAAGATTCATATAGACATGGGCCAGCAGAATGCCATGCAAGCCATATAAATTCCAATCGGGACCCAGTAGGGGAGTGACATATCCAGAGCGACCTAGTAGCGAGACAAATCCAGTAATTAATACTAAGGTGGGCAGTACAAAGCAAAGGAGCGCTAGGCTTAAAAATGCGCGCTTAAAGATTAAATTGGGGTAGTAATAAAGTGCACGGGCAATCGGCCAAGCTAAAACAGTGGAGATGAGAGTACTGAGCAGTGCCTGCTTGATCGAAAATATTAAAATAGAATGGAAATAACTATCTTTTAATAAAGACAGATCAGCACCTTGACCGTTGAAGGCAATCAAGCCGTAAAAAGCCAGTAGTGTAATAGTGCAAATAAGCAGTATACAAAACATTCCCGATATATTGCTTAATTTAGTCAAAAGTACAGCCAGTTTAAGAGGTAGAGCATAGCGCAGTTAAACAAGTGCGCTATGGGATTATTAGCAATGAAGTTTATTTAACCGCGCTTGAACGCCAATTCTTGATCATGTTTTTACGCTCAATAGAGAGCTGCTCTATGTCCATATCAATAGCACTAGGTGCTATTAAAGTGGCAAAAGCTGCATCTAGCTTAACGTTTTTAATCACCGGTAACATCCAATTGGTCACAGGCAGTATTTGCTGTGCTTGATCAGAGATCAAGAATTGTAAAAAATCCTGCGCCAATTTAGGTTGCTTGCTGGTGTTGAGTGCCGCTGCCACTTCTACTTGGGCAATATGGCCCTCGCTAAATGCCGCTGCTTTATATTTGCTCTCAGACTCAGCAATGAGGTGATAAGCAGGTGAGGTGGTGTAGCTCAAAACGTAATCTGAACCCCCCTTCAAAAACATGCTGTAACCTTCGTACCAGCCTTTCGTGACAGTGACGGTATGACTCGCCAGTGATTTCCACGCGGCGCTAGTGTCGTTCGGGTAAACTGCATTGATCCAAAACATCAAGCCTTGGCCAACGGTGCTAGTGCGCGGGTCTTGATAGATGATAGATGCATCTGAATTAACCAGCTCTTTTAGGGAAGTGACAGGTGTAGCAATTTTAGTGCTGTCGTAGATGAAGGCAAAGTAGCCAAAATCGTAGGGTACAAAGCTGTCATCACTCCACTTAAGGCTTGGTTTAAGGTTGGTTAAGTCCTGCTGGTGGGTGGCAATTAGGCCAGTTTTTTTAGCTTCGCGAATCAAAGCGTGATCTAAGCCGAGAATAACATCAGCTTTCGCTTTGCTCCCCTCTATTTTGAGGCGGTTTAAAATGCTCACGCCATCTTCTTCGGCAATAAAATTTAAAGTACAAGCGCAGGTTTTCTCAAATGCTGCTTTGATCTTAGGGCCTGGGCCCCAATCGGAGACAAAAGAATCGTATGTGTATACGTTTAAAGTAGTGGTGTTGTTGTCAGCGGCTAAGGCATTGCCTGAAAATAAAGCGACTAGACATAAAGGGATTATTTTTTTCATTTTTGTCTCAATAAAAGTTGTTAAAAGTTAATTTGCTTTGCACAATTACACTGCTTTAAAAGGGAGTCTATTTATATTTAAACTCTTAGGCCAAAACCGCATGTATCTTACTCTAGGAGTCTGTCGGACTACAGGCCAAACTACTGCGAAAAACCAGAATGCGGCCATATTACCTGTTCTTTCACGTTAAATAGCACGTTATTAACAGCAAATAACAAAAAATATGTTTGAAATCTACAGGTTCTCGCAACGATCGGTCAAGCTTGAGGGCTCCTGCTTGATAAAATACCCAGTTAATAATGATGGTGTGCTTTGATGGTACAAAATAATAGTGCGTTTATCGCACTTAGTGATATTAAAAATGAGCTAATTCAATCGATTGCTTGGCAATCAATAGCGCCAGGCAGTAGTAATTTGGTTTATCGGGGTTGCTGTGAACAGAGTTCTTATATATTGCGAATCAACGCCAGCACCGAATTTGCCTATGGTGTGTGTCGAGAGCGAGAAGCTAGTGTATTGGACTTAATAAAAGGGCAACCTTGGGCGCCCAATATTATTGAAAATAATAGCGAGCTAGGGTGGTGCCTGATGCAAGATCACGGCGCATCACTGCAAATAGATAAAGGTCATGAGCAAACATTGCTAACAATGCTCAATAACATGCATCAGTTTTCGGCATCAGTGTCTGTAGCAGAGGCCAATAACATCAGCTTTGATTACCAGCAGTTGTTTGCTGGCTACCATAGATTATTGTCGGGCAGTGATAGCAATGCCTTAGCGTTGGCATTGTGTAAAGAGTTGGCAATAGGTATTAATAAGCTGCCTGATGTAAGACAAGTATTGATGCATCAGGACTTGCATCCGCAAAATGTGTGTGTAGGTACCGGTATGGTAATGATTGATTGGGAGTATGCTGGTTGGGGCGGCCCCTGGTTGGATACAGCGGCGCTTAACCATGCTTTTAACATACCAGAGCAAAAGTTAAGGCAGTTGTCTATTTACCAAACGCTAGATGACTGGCAATTTAAACGGGGATTAAACCAAGCATTGGCGATCAATAGTGCCATTAGTTGTATCTGGTATTGGCTGCGCTGGTATTTGCTGCCTGAAACCGTTCTTTCGCAATCACTAGTGATTCAAAGGGAGTATCAAGAATCGCTTGAGAGACAAGCGTCTGCCTGCCTGAAAGATTTGAAACGCAACTAAAATTGGATTAAGTACCCTCAGGGTGAATAAAGCTTGCTACAGTCTTTGCATTATTAAAAAATACTGTATATTTATACATTATTTGCCGGAGTCGAAGGGTTCATCATGATAGGTCATATCCGCGGGGTGTTAGTAGAGAAGCAGCCGCCAGTTTTAGTCATAGAAGCGAATGGAGTAGGTTATGAAATCGAAGCATCAATGCAGACGTTTTATAAAATAGGGGCGCTCGGTGAGGCATTAAAGTTATTTACCCACTTTGTGGTGCGTGAAGATGCACAGTTGCTATTTGGTTTTTATGACCGCCAAGAGCGCACCTTATTTCGCATTTTGATAAAAGCTAACGGGGTGGGGCCAAAGTTGGCCATTGCGATACTCTCTGGCATGAGTATTGGGGAGTTTGCCGCTTGTATCATGCGTGAAGATGCAGCGACATTGACTAAAATACCCGGTGTTGGTAAAAAGACCGCTGAGCGATTGGTAGTAGAGTTTAAAGATAAGATAGCAGCGCTTGGTTTAGATGAGCCTGCTGACTTCGAGTTAACCGGTACTGAATTACCAAGTGCAGCAGCAAGCGTTAATGGTTATATCGAGGATGCTCAGGCTGCGCTGATTGCGTTGGGTTATAAGCCCGTGTTGGCAAGTAAGGCTGTATCCACTGCGCAAAAACAAATAAAGAATATTAGCTCTAGTGAAGAGTTAATCCGGTTCTCACTAAAATCTATGGTCGGATAGAGATTAAAAGGTAAACAATGATAGAAGCGGATCGCTTTGTCTCTGCAGTGTCGGAGAAAAGCAAAATTGAAGAAGTACAAGATAGAGCGATAAGACCACAGACTCTGGCGGACTATAAAGGTCAGCCTGTGGTACGTGAGCAAATGGAGATCTTTATTGAAGCGGCGCGCACTCGCGAGGAAGCTCTAGATCACACCTTGATTTTTGGCCCACCAGGTCTTGGTAAAACGACCTTAGCCAATATTATTGCCACTGAAATGGGCTCAGAGATAAAGACCACTTCAGGCCCAATTTTAGAGCGCGCCGGTGATTTGGCAGCGCTGCTAACTAATTTAGAGGCGGGAGATGTGCTCTTTATCGATGAAATTCATCGCTTGAGTCCCAATGTGGAAGAGATACTTTATCCCGCTATGGAAGATTATCAGCTAGATATCATGATTGGTGAAGGGCCCGCTGCCCGCTCTATAAAGCTTGATTTGCCTCCCTTTACCTTAGTGGGCGCAACTACACGCGCTGGATCACTCACTTCACCGCTGCGCGACAGGTTTGGTATCGTACAGCGATTAGAATTTTACAATGTTGAAGATCTTACGCAAATTGTGGTGCGCTCAGCTTCTTTGTCGGGTACGCAAATTGATCTAGAAGGGGCCCGCGAGGTCGCTGTGCGCAGTCGTGGTACACCGCGTATCGCCAATAAATTATTACGTCGAGCTCGTGACTATGCTGAAGTTAAGGCCCAGGGAGTGATTACCGCTAAAGTCGCTGACAGAGCACTCGATATGTTGAGTGTCGACGAAAAAGGCTTTGATCATATGGACCGACGGTTGCTGCTAACAATGATTGAAAAATTTGGTGGAGGACCCGTCGGCGTGGATAATTTAGCCGCAGCTATTAGTGAAGAGCGCGAGACGATTGAAGATGTACTAGAGCCATACCTGATACAGCAGGGGTTTATTATGCGCACTCCAAGAGGGCGGGTAGTGACAGATAATGCCTATTTGCATTTTGGCTTAACCAAACCTGAGGAGTAGCAAGAGTGGGAGTAAACTTATCGACTTGCAAGTAAGTCTATTGGGTTAAATAGTATCGCTCTTGTAACCTTTGTTATTCCCACTTGGACTCCCTGTGTTTTATTAGCGATGAATTTAGGTGGAAAAGTAATTAAGTCACCTCTTAGCGAACTTAATGGTAGGTCAAATGTCTGTTTCTTGTGATTTTTTACATATAGCTATTCAAATAGTTATATAAGGTGTTTAGAATAATTGCAAAATTAGGGGTCGTAAATAGCGCGGTGGAAATCAATGCAAGATCAAGTGAAGTTGTTTGAATTCCCCGTTAGGGTTTATATCGAAGATACAGATATTGGCGGTATTGTTTACTACGTAAATTATTTAAAATTTATGGAGCGCGCGCGTACCGAGTTTTTGCGTCAGCATCAAATATCGCAACAACAGCTTAAGCAACAAGGTTTTCTGTTTGTGGTTAAATCGGTAAGCTGTGATTATAAAGCGTCGGCAAAACTGGATGATCTATTAACAATTACCGTTGATATTGAACATAGCAGTGCTGCTAGAGTGATATTTAAGCAACGAGTGATGTCAGACAAAGTACTTTGTGAGGCACAGGTACAGGTCGTTTGTGTTAATGCTCAAACGATGAAACCTTGTCGTATACCAACACATATAAAACAAATATTTAAACAGGTTAATGAATAAACCTGTTTTAAAAACGAAGTGAAAATCGTCTATATTAGGCATGTTTTACTTAAGAATTGGAGATTAATACGTGGAATCAATGTCGATCTGGGATTTAGTGCTCAATGCAAGTCTCGTCGTGAAATCGGTAATGGCCATCTTAATGTTGGCATCTTTGGCTTCCTGGATAATGATATTCCAGCGGTTCTTCTTTCTTGGTAAAGCCAAACGGGCACTGCGCCAGTTTGAAGATAGATTCTGGTCCGGTGTAGATTTAGGACAGCTGTACCGCGAAGTATCTGAGCACCCTCAATCAGATGGTGGTGCCGAGGAGATTTTTAGAGCGGGTATTAAAGAATACACCCGTCTTACAGCGCAAAAAAATTACGACCCAGAAGCGGTGATGGAAGGGGTTGAGCGGAGCATGAGAGTAGCGCTTTCTCGCGAGGAAGAAAAACTCGACGCGCACTTACCCTTTTTGGCATCTGTGGGCTCTACCTCTCCTTATATAGGATTGTTTGGTACTGTTTGGGGAATTATGAATTCGTTTCGCGGATTGGCTAATATGCAGCAGGCTACATTGTCATCGGTAGCCCCGGGTATCTCGGAGGCACTTGTGGCCACCGCCATGGGATTGTTTGCAGCGATACCTGCAGTATTGGCTTATAACCGTTACTCCTCTGTTTCTAGTAATCTGTTAAACAATTACGAAACCTTTGCTGAAGAGTTCTCAAGTATATTGCATCGCAGAGTACATGCACCCAAATAACTAGTGGTTGATGTCAATGATTAGAAGACACAGAAAAAAACACGCACTTAACGCAGAAATTAATGTAGTGCCTTACATTGATGTCATGTTAGTGCTGTTAATTATATTTATGGTGACAGCGCCGATGTTAACGCAAGGCGTGAAGTTGGACTTGCCTCAGGCGAGTGCCGACCCTGTCGATACCTCAGATACTGAACCTATGATAGTGTCCGTCGATATTGAAGGGCGTTATTATATTAATGTCGGTGGGAGTGATTTAGAGCCTATTACTGCCGATGAAGTAGAGATGAGAATTCAAAAAGTTTTAAGATCCAATCCGCGTAAGTTGATCTTAGTGCGCGGTGATAAATTGGTAACTTATCAGCAAATAATTTCTCTAATGACTCTTATCCAAGGTGCCGGTGCGCCTAGTGTTGGCTTAGTCACGGAGTAACCTTTGAGCTATATAATCCCCATTATTCTCGCTCTTGTGCTGCATTTGGCGCTAGCCATGAGCTTTATTGTTCATCAGTTTAGCGATTTGCAACAAAGCCGGGCTATGCCCAGGCATATTCAGGCACAAATGTATGACCTGAAAGCGTTTTCTACTTCCACGCAAAAAGAAAAAACCAAGGCTAAAGATGTTAAATTAGCCGAGGAGAAAAAGCTTGAGCCTAAGAAAACTGAGCCTAAAGTAGAGAAAAAGCCGGAGCCGAAACCTGAACCTAAAGAAGATAAACGTGAGGAAAAGGCACAACAGCAGCTGGCGGAACGTGAGCTACAAAAGCAGAAAAAGGCAGAGCAGCGTAAGGTAGAGGCAAAAAAGCTCAAAGATAAGCTAGAGCAAAAAAAAGCTGAAGCACTAAAACAGCGTGAAATAGAATCTAAACGTAAATTAGCTGCCAAAGAAAAAGCCGAAAAAGAAAAACAGTTAAAAGACAAAAAGCGTAAGGCTGATCAAGAAAAGAAAAAGTTGGATAAAATAGCCGCAGACAAAAAGGCAGAAACTGAGAAAAAACGTCTGCAAAAAGCGCAGGCGGCAAAAGTTAAGAAGCAGCAGCAGCGTAAAAGAGAAGAGCAAGCTAGAATTACCGCGCTGGCAAAGCAAATTGCCGATGAAGAGCAATTTGCCGCGGACCAAGTGGCCAAAGAAATGGCCTCGGGTATCGATGTTTATATCAAACGAATGCTAAAAGGTAATTTTCGTATACCTTCGACAGCTCGCAATGGTATAAAAGCGTTAGTTAGGATCAAATTGTTGGCCTCCGGGCGTGTTGTCGCAGTTGATCTTATTGAATCCAGTGGCAATCCAGCGTTCGATAAAGCGGCTGAACAGGCAGTATGGCGTACAGAAAGTTTTCCAAGAGTGGCAGAAATTTCCAGGGCATCACCTGAGTATTTCAACCGCGAGTTACGTACCTTTATGATGAGTTTTAAACCGGAAGATCTCAGATGGTAAATTGTAATATGAAAAGAATATTTTTAATGCTTTGTGTGTTTTTAAGCTTCAGTGTTAAAGCTGAGCTGCTTGTTGAAATTACTGAAGGCGTGGATGAGCCTACGCATATAGCAGTAGTGCCTTTTGGTTGGGACGGTGACAATGCCCTACAAGAGGATATATCGGCCATTGTTGCCAATGATTTACGTCGCTCGGGCATGTTCAAATTGATGGCTGAGGAAAATATGCTCAGCTCTCCGGAGAGCGAGTCTCAGATTTTTTTCCGTGATTGGCGTATTTCAGGTAACGACTATATGTTGATCGGTACTATGGCGCCGACATCCAATGGAGTGACCGCCACCGTTGAACTGTTTGATATATTAACGGAAAAGAAAATTTGGTCGCAAACCATTGACAGTGAAGGTTCCGACTTACGAGATATTGCCCATTACATCGCCGATGAAGTCTTCCAGAAAATTACTGGAATTCGCGGAGCCTTTGCCACTAAAGTGGTGTATGTGACAGTGCAAGGGCGTGGTCCGAATAGGAAGTTTCGCCTGCAGATGGCAGATTCAGATGGCGCTAGACCTAAAACTATATTGGCGTCCAACGAGCCAATTCTGTCCCCCACATGGTCTCGTGATGGCCAAAAATTGGCATATGTTTCCTTTGAAACAAACAGACCCGCTATTTATATCCAGCATCTAGCCACCGGAAAACGTCAAAAAATCCAGACCTTTAAAGGCATTAACGGTGCGCCTGCCTGGGATCCAACCGGTAATAAGTTGGCGTTAGTGCTGTCTAAAGACGGCAACCCTGAAATTTACGTGTTAGATTTGCTCTCTGGAACTTTAGATCGTTTGACTAGACACTACGGCATAGACACTGAACCCACTTGGGCGCCAGATGGTCGATCAATCTTGTTTACCTCAGATCGAGCTGGCAGACCACAGATTTATAGAATTGATCTCGCCAGTCGTGCGCTTAAGCGTCTGACCTATAAAGGCAGCTACAACAGCCGTGGTCGTCTGACCCAAGATGGGCGTTTTCTCACCATGGTTCACCAAGATTCATCGGGGTATCATATAGCAGTGCAAGATTTGGAATCTGGTCGTTTAGACATATTGACTAACTCTAAAGATGACGAGTCTCCGACTATTGCACCCAATGGGGTGGTTGTTATGTATGCCACTAAGTCTGGCGGCAAAGGTGTGTTGGCCGGCGTTTCTCTAGATGGAAAAATAAAATTTACTATGCCGAGTTCTCTCGGCGAAGTGAGAGAGCCAGCTTGGTCTCCCTTTCTTAACTAAATAAGTTGCAATCTTTAAATAAATCATTAGTTTAATCATTGTATAAAGATAAAATTAATAGTGTGGCCTAAGCCATCATATAATTGGAGAGATTCATGAAAGTACTACATAAGCAGGTTAAAACCGTATCAAAATTAGCGGGTTTAACACTTGCTGCATTACTGGTAGTTGGTTGTAGTTCATCAGGTACAATCAAAGATAACGCAAATGCAAATTCTGATTCGTCTGCAACCACTAATGGAGTGTCTAATAACTCTCAAATTACTGGCGTAAACAGTGAGAATGTTGGTAATTTACAAAGTGTTTATTACTTTGAATTCGATCAATCTGTGATTCGTTCTGAAGCATTAAATGATCTTTCTTTGCATGCGCAGTTCTTGTCACAAAATTCAAATGCAGCAGTGCGTTTGGAAGGACATGCGGATGAGCAGGGGACACGTGAATACAACATCGCTCTAGGCGAGCGTCGTGCACAGGCAATCGAGCAGTTTTTTGTTGGTCGTGGTGTAAACGGTTCACAAATTGACACTATCAGTTACGGTGAAGAGAAGCCTGATTTCTCAGGACTAGCTTCTAAAAGCCGTCGTGTTGAAGTGAAATACACAGCGAAGTAATGAATAGAAGTACCCGCATAAGCTAAGATGCCATCGGGCATTTTAGCTATTGTTTTGTTCTACGCTTGCTACATTTTAAGTTTGCAGGTGATAGAGCTTATTAAATATTTCTATGTATTTGATAAAGATGAATTAAGCTGCGTCTAATTAATAAAAGGTAAATCCTCACCCCTTAAGGTGTGGCTTTATAGAACCAAAAGTAACTAGAAATACCCCGCTTCACCAAGTGAATACTCGCCCGGCGAGAGGGTTGGTCTCGTGGAACTTTATAATAGGTAATGCTCGTGAAAATCTCTAAATGTCTAGGTCTAAGCGTTTTGTTGTTTGCATCCAGTGTGTCTGCTAACTCTGTTGAAGTTATTAGAGTCACGGAGGGCGGTTCATCAGGAAATCAGGGGTATGATCTAGTATTGGTGGTGCAGCAGCTACAAGCTGAAATACGTTCACTGCGTGGTCAAGTTGAATCTCAGCAATATGAATTAGATAGCCTGCGTACGCAACAGCAAGAAATGTACGCAGATCTTGATGGTCGACTGGGTGGTAGTAGTTTTTCTCAGAAAACCGCCGCTGCTCCAGTAAAAAGTGATCAGTCATCAACTGCTATTTTATCAGGTGATGAGCAGCAGGATTACAGTGCTGCATTTGCCTACGTTAAATCACAGGAACTATTGCAAGCTGAAGCGGCTTTTAAGGAATATATAAAGAGGCACCCGAAAGCTCAGCGTGTCTCTAATGCGGTATATTGGTTAGGAGAAGTTAATTTAGCTCAGGGAAAGTTGCCTGAGGCGAGTGAATTCTTTAACCAGTTGCTTTCGGAATTTCCCGAATCGGCTAAAATCCCCGATGCTATGTATAAGCTAGGTCGGGTATATCAGCGCATGGGCAAGGCCAGTGAAGCTATCTCGGTTTGGCAGCAGCTAGTCAATGGCTACCCTAAGGCCGCTGCAGCGACACTTGCTAAAAATGCGTTAAAATAAGCGTCAGTTATAATATGATTGCTGTATGATACGATTTTTAAGACATCTATTAAAACAGGCCTAGCGCCTGTTTTTTTTGCTACAAAAGTCTCATTCTGCGCCGGCGGACGGTTATCGCAGATACACACATAAATTTAGGTTTAGAAAATGACAAGAACGACGCCCAAAGCGGTTATATTACTCTCAGGTGGATTAGACTCAGCCACTGTTTTACAAATGGCTAAAGCGCAAGGCTATGAATGTTTTGTATTAAGTTTTGATTACGGGCAGCGCTCGGTCGTTGAGCTAGATGCCGCTAGATTGCTAGCAAAGGCCGCTGGTGTTGCTGAACATAAAGTGTTGAGGATGCCTCTAGAAGATTTTGGTGGCTCTGCACTGACAGATACAAGTATCGATATGCCAGAAGAGGGCGATGAGAGCGAATCGCAAATTCCGGTCACTTATGTACCGGCACGAAATACCGTGTTTTTGTCTCTCGCGTTGGGTTGGGCTGAAGTGCTCGAGGCAAATGCTATCTTTATAGGCGTTAATTCGGTGGATTATTCAGGTTATCCGGATTGTCGACCAGAGTTTATAAAAGCTTTTGAAGTGATGGCTAACCTTGCGACTAGAGCGGGTGTTGAAGGTAATAAGTTGAGTGTTGAAACGCCGTTGATGAATTTAACCAAAGGTGAGATTATTCAACGTGGTGTTGCTTTAGGCATCGATTACAAGCAGACCGTCTCATGTTACCAAGCGGATGATCGTGGTTATGCCTGCGATAAGTGCGACAGTTGCAAGCTGCGTAAAGAAGGTTTTGCGCAAGCGGGCATTGCCGACCAGACTAATTACTTTTAATAGAGATGATTTAGGCGGAGCCGAATTCATCAAGGGTTTAATTCCCCGCACTTGGAGCGAGAGCTTGTAAGAACCAAAAGTAACTCGTTCTCATCCAGAAACGGGGTCGTAGCGAGGGAGACCCAATGGCTTGAGATGCACGATACTAGATGTGGCGTTTGGTCATTCCAAGTAACTATATCTAGTAGTGAGCAGATCGAGCGAGTGGGGCTTTCGCAGTAGACATCTGTTTCTGGATGGGAATTAATTAGGAATACCCCGCATCCTTAAGTGAAGGCTCGCGACGCGAGAGGGCTTGCCCCGGGGATCTTTATTAAAGATTAGGTGGTTTTATTTAACGATATCTCGTTATTACTTAGCAAAAACATAGGCCCAGCTTGCATTTTTGTTACGAGAACGTAAAATCATCCACACTTCTACGTGGCTTGTTAGCTCCATTGGCTTTAAGTCGATTGGTCGTAGGTTTTCATTCTTACGAGCCACCATTTTATATTTCTGAATAAGGTATTTCTTGCTGATTTAGCAAGCTGATAAAATCTCATGTCTATAGCCAGTACATTTAAACAGCGAATTATGATTCAAGAGCATTTTGCCCACGAGCAACTGCCCCCTGAATTGGACCCATTAGAAGTTGACGTTTTAAAAGCTCGAATTAAAGTACTTTTAAAAGAGCGTGACGCTTGCTTGGTCTCCCACTATTACACTGATGCCGTAGTGCAAGAAATCACCGAGGAGACGGGCGGTTGTATATCTGACTCTTTGGAGATGGCGCGATTTGGCAGTGTTAGACCTGAGCAGACGCTATTAGTCGCTGGCGTTAAATTTATGGGTGAGACGGCCAAGATTCTCAGTCCAGAGAAACGCATCATAATGCCTACTTTAGAGGCAACGTGTTCGTTGGATATAGGCTGTCCTATTGATGAATTCAGCGAGTTTTGTGATCAACATCCAGATCATGTGGTTGTTGTGTATGCCAATACTTCAGCAGCCGTTAAGGCCCGCGCTGATTGGGTAGTGACTTCCTCTATTGCCGTTGACGTTGTCAAACATTTAGAAGAGCAGGGGAAGAAGGTGATCTGGGCTCCTGATCAGCATTTAGGCCGTTACGTGCAAAAGCAAACGGGTATAGAGATGTTGATGTGGGAAGGCTCTTGTATCGTGCATGAGGAGTTCCAAGCTAAAGGAATATTGGAGTTGCGAAAGGTGTTCCCTGAGGCGGCAATCTTAGTGCATCCTGAATCCCCTGAATCAGTCGTCGCTATAGCGGATGCGGTAGGATCCACCACGCAAATCATTGATGCTGCGGTGCGCATGGACAACAAGCAATTTATTGTCGCAACAGATCGCGGTATCTTTTATAAGATGCAGCAGGCGGCTCCTGGCAAAGAATTTATTGCAGCACCGACCGGTGGCAGTGGCGCGACTTGTCGCAGTTGCGCGCATTGCCCCTGGATGGCGATGAACGGTTTGCAAAATATAGTAGATGCTTTGGAAAACTTAAGCCCAGAAGTATTTGTTGATCGGCAATTGATGGAAAAAGCGAAAGTGCCACTACAGAGAATGTTAGATTTTTCTAGAAGCTTAAAGGCGCAAAGCTTAGTTCAAGCATAATGATGCTTGAACTCGATTTTATTTCGATGTTGTCACTGGCCTTAATTGGTTAAATCCTCAATCTGTTTTCTCAGGTGATAGAGTTTAGATTCGATCACCATTTCCAAACTCTCTAGTCTCTCCTTGATATCTTCTTTGCGTTCAGCGCGCTTTTGGATGGGTCTGTTGGCCATCAATGATCTCAGCTCTTCAATCACTAGCAGTAATTGTGGCGCAACATGTTGCGCTTTTTTTACTGAGTTTGAGCCGGAATTATCTACGTGATTTTGTCCGCGAGTAAAATGGTACTTCCTGCTCTGCGGTAAAAAGGAACCGCTGGGGCGCTTGTAATAAATCTTAAGTACATCAGCTCTGGCTTCTCGAGTTAAATTGTACTTTATTATATCGTCAATTGAGTTGACGCCCAGTTGCTCTAAGTTGGGAAAATCTGACATGTTATTTCCTGCATATTAAAGCTCCCTGGGGTAAACCCTCTCGCCGTGCGAGTGTTCATTTAAAGCGTGGTATTTCTAGTGGCTTTTACTTCTCGCAAGCTCACGACCCAAGGAGTGGGGGATTTACCCTTAGTAATTTAGGCTGTGCCTAATTTATCTTTATTAAATTGTTTTTGTTAAATCTACTCGAAGTAGCTTAGTCTGTTCTCGGGCTGCCACCATCATTGAGAGCTAATGACCTTGGCTATGGCATTGGCAACGTATTGTACATTATGCTGAGCAATGCCTGCGATATTGATGCGAGAAGAACCTGCCATATAGATACTGTAGTCATCTTTCAAACGTGTTACTTGCGTAGGATTGATACCTAAAAAAGAAAACATGCCCTTTTCTGAATTGATGAAGGAAAAATCTTCTGTCACGCCGGCGCTTTTAATAGCATCGACTAATGCAGCACGGTTATCCGAGAGGCGCAAACGCATAGTAGTCAGTTCATTTAGCCACTGTGCCTTTAATAGATTGTCATCTAAAATGGTTTCAACAATAGCGGCGCCGTGCGCAGGGGGCATTGAGTAATGTCCGCGAATGGTACTGAATAATTGACTAGTACAGATGCTAGCGCGTTGTGAGTTACTAGAGATAATGACCACAGTGCCGGTTCTCTCTCGGTACAAACCAAAGTTTTTGGAGCATGAACTTGCGACAATCATTTCAGGGACACGCTCAGCCATCAAACGCAGGCCGTAGGCGTCTTCGTCTAAACCATCACCTAAGCCCTGGTAGGCAATATCAATAAAGGGTATTAAATCTTTAGCGACGATGAGATTGGTTAGCTGTTGCCATTGTTCAGGGTTTAAATCTGCACCACTTGGATTGTGACAACAGCCATGTAAGAGAACCAGGTCTCCTTCTTTGGCGGTTTCTAAAGCCTCTAACATACCCCCAAAATCGACCGACTTGGTCTGATTGTCATAGTAAGGATATTCAGCTAAGACCAAACCCGCTTCTGTGAGTAAGGGGATATGATTGACCCAAGTCGGAGTGCTTACCCATACTTTAGCACCGGCTGCGCAAAAGTTAATGAACTCAGCGGCCATTCGCAGTGCGCCACAACCACCTGGAGTTTGCGCAATGCTAAGGCGCCGATCTTTAATGACACTGTGATTTTCGCCAAATAAAAGTTCAGCACTGCGTTCACAGTAGAGTTGTGAACCCGCTGGGCCTATATAAGTTTTAGTCTTTTGTTTATCTAAAATGATGATCTCAGCAGCTGTGACAGCCTGCATGATCGGTGTATTACCTAGCTCGTCTTTATAAACACCCACACCTAAGTCTACTTTGTCGATATTTTCATCTTGTGCGTATTGGGTAATTAACTTAAGCAGAGGGTCAGCTGGCACGCCTTGTAAATGGTTAAACATGATATTTCCTTTATCGCAAAAAGAGGTGGGCAGTGGCTACCACATTAAATCATCTGGAATTTCATAGTCGGCGTAGGGATCATCCTCATCCGGCGCTTCTTGCTTCGGTAATTCAACCACCCACTCACTGTGCAATGCATGTAATCGGTGAGCTTGGGCGGTTGGAATAAGCCAGTATTTTTCATCCATGAAGACAATGGTTAATTGGCCACGAAACAGCTGAGCCTGTAAGTCTTTATCGACATGAATAGTTTTTACAAATTTTAGATGGGAGAATTGATGTTTGATTTCTGCCTTTTTAGGCATCTCAACTCTATTACTTTCAATTATTTGTCGCGCTTGAGAGAGGTTTGCTTTCAGCAATTTTTGCTGCTCGCGCTGCAAATTTAGCTGACGATCTTTGTCGCGCTTTTGCGCTTGTGCTTGTAATTGCGCATCCTCATCAGGTGCAGCGGTTTTGCTCTTTTTCTTGCGCTTGTCTGCCTTGGCCTTATTCGCTTGTTTTTTACTGGCGAGGCCCGCTTTGAGCAGTTGGTCTTGTAACGAAATAGCCATGAAAAGTACTGTGCCTAATAGAAATTTGTTAGATAACTATAGCACAGCGCTTTTTAGCTGTAATTGATAAGCGCTGCATTATCTAGATTTAAACGGTGAAAAAACAAGCGGTAACTGTCAATAATCATCAAATGAATCTTTCAGTAATGCCTCAAGTTCGGCTTTTTCGCGCTGCTGTTCAAAGTAGCGGCGTCTAGTACGAATCTGATCGCGCTCTGCGATTTTTTTCTCTTTCGCAATTTTTTCGGGGAGCTCCAAATTTATTTTTTTGGATGTACTTGTTAGGTTAAGTTTGCTATTCATAAAACCTCCTAAATGGATGTTTAGCACCTTCCTACTTGGTGTTATCAACATATTCATCCAATAATATGCACAAGACAATAAGTATATTTACTAATATATTTGATTTATATCATGGATAAGTGACTATAAAACTAAAAAACATCAATAATATGAAAATATTTAAGTAACGTTCATAAATAGGTTTGGTTTTAAGGAGTTAGAGGTGCAGATGTCTTATCAGTTATGGGTACTTTAATTTACGATTAGTTAATTGCAGGTTAAGAGGTTGAAAGGAGCCTGTCAGTGAATATATAGGGATCTCTAGGTGCTACTAAGTACTAAAAGCTAGTGCTTTTGCTCTAGAGGCTTTAAACTGGCTACAATTATCCATGACGATTTTAATAAGAGATTAATTTAATGGGAAGAAAGTTCGAAAAACGTAAAGCCACTATGGCTAAGACGCAAGGTGCTAAATCTAAACTTTATGCAAAATACGCCAAAGAGATTTTTGTTAGTGCTAAAAACGGCAGCTCTGATCCCAGCGCTAATCCCAGCTTACGTGCAGTGATCGATAAGGCAAAAAAAGATCAGGTCCCTGCTCATGTTATCGATAAGGCTATAGAAAAAGCCAAAGGTGGTGGTGGCGAGAACTACGTTGCTATGCGCTACGAAGGTTTTGGTCCAGGTGGCTGTATGGTTATCATCGATTGTCTAACGGATAACAACAACCGTACTTTTGGCGATGTGCGCATCTGCTTTAATAAAGGCCATGCAAAACTTGGTGGGCAGGGCACAGTTGCTCATATGTTTGATCACAACGCACTATTTGTGTTTAATCACCCAGATGAAGAAGAAGTTCTAGAAGCGTTAATGATGGCTGATGTGGATGTTACGGATATTGAAAGTGAAGCGGGCACTATTAGTGTTTGTGCACCGCACACAGAATTTTTCAAAGCCAAATCTGCATTGCACGAAAACTTTCCGGATCTTGAATACGAGGTAGAAGAAGTTACCTTTGTCCCACAAACTGTCTCAGAACTCAGTGGCGAAGATGTGGAAAAATTCGAGCATTTTATGGAGTTGTTGCACGACTGTGATGATGTGCAAGAGATTTATCACAATGCTGAAATAGCAGATTAAAAGATAGACTGAGTGCACGGCGCCTGCTGTGCACTTATCACTCCTTTAAAAAGTAACCACTCTTATTGCCAGTAGAATAAAGATAGTTCCGCTTATTCTATTCACCCATTGATTCTTTTCTTTAAGCCACTTCAAAACAGGCCCTTTAGCCAACATCATAGTCACCAGCGAATACCAGCCTCCATCGATGATAACGACAGTTGCGATCATGATGAACTGGTCTAAGAGACTCGCAGCTTCAGAGATAAACTGTGAAAAAATAGCGATGAAAAAAATAGCAGTTTTAGGATTTAAGATAGAGATCATTGCGCCTTCAATCCCAGCTTGCATTACCGAAATAGGCTTCGCGTTTAAATCAGTTGCCTGCGCTTGAGCAGCCGTTGCTCTCATGGCTTGCACGCCGATATAAACTAAATAGGCGGCTCCTGCCCAAGTAATAGCCTGGAATATTATTTTAGACTCAGCTACGACTAAAGCTAAACCAAAAATACAGGCAAATGCCCAAAATCCGATACCAATAGCATGGCACCAACTAGCGACTAAGCCGTGCATGCGACCATTGTTGGCCGTTTGTTTTAAGACTAGCGCTAAGCTAGGTCCTGGTGACATAGCCCCAAGGCAGCAAATGGCAACGAGTGAGAGCCAGGCAATAAAAGTCATTAATTGAACCTATTAGTTATAATTTAAATGATGCCAAGCATACCCAGATATATTACAGCATTCAATAGAGATGAATTAGGCAGAGCATAAATAATAAAGGGCTCATTCCTAGCCGATAATTGTCTGCTTATACACGCCTTGGCCTTCCTTGCATCTGGCAGTCTTTATAAAGATAGTCCCAAGAGCTTAAAAATCAGCTGTCATTAAACTGTCATGAAAGTGTATTAATTTGAGGGCAAATAATGTCTTCGAGTTAATATTATGCGTTTATCTTCTCTGAATAAGGTCATCTCAAGTTTACTGTTAACCGCCATTGTAGGGATGGGTGCCAGTTTATATTGGGGGCTTGAAAAATTGAAAGTTTCCTTTGAACTGAATCAACAGTATTTCGCACTGGTGGAAGATATTTCTGTCACCAATAGAGTGTTAATAGATCAGTATTTGAAAACAGGAAATTTAGCTGACCTTAGTGCCGCTAAAATATTTATTAGTGATGAGCTACCGCTTTCAATGCAGCGCTTACCCGACGCTTTGCAGCAGAACCTGTTACCAATTATTGAGCTGTTGCAGGGAATGATGGAGCGAGAATTACTGGCTGCCGGTAAATTATCGGGCAATATACAGGGACTGATTATTCAAAACGAGCGCGAAACCCTCTCTGCCCTCGAATCATTAAATGACTACATTCACCAAGGTAAAGACCTTGGAGAGTCAGTGGCCGCCAATAATCTACAACGCCAATTAGTGCAGGTTAGTCAGGATGTGGCTAGGCGGATGATTGAACGAGAAAAGTATTTTTATAAACCCTCACATCAAGTACTTAACAGTATAGAGTCACTTAATAGCAGTATTGGTAAACATTTGGATGTGTTGAACAGTTTGCCGTTACTAGGTGTTGAGAGCGAAGCGGAAGAGGATGATTTTTCAGCGATGTTAGGTCTTGAGCAAACAGCTGTAGAAGAGCTTGCCAGCAGTGATGTTGGAGAAGAGTTACTGGCAGAATTGACGACATTGGTAAAGCGCTTTCCCGCTGAACTAAAGAGAACCTCTGCATTAGTTGAGCGAGCGACAAGGGCATCAATAGCAGTATCAGCTATTATCGAAAAATTGATTGCAGAAGTAGCAGTCTCTAAAGTGTTTATCGATAATGCGCGTAGCAAAATAGAGCAACAAGTGACAATTTTGTTGTCTGCATTTTTACTGATGCAGATTTTAGTGGGTGTTGTTTTGTTGCTGACCCAGAGGAAAATTATGTTAGCGATTAATACTCTGACTCAGTATTTAACTAAGCTTAGTGATGGAAATTTTAGCCATCACTTAGATACCTCGATTGTTTTTAAAGAACTGAATATGTTGGCTTTAGGGGCAGAGAAACTGCGCGGTTTTTTGGTGGAGATCATTCAAGGCATAGCATCTCAAATGGATCAGGTACAAACAGTCAGCGGTAATATTAACCAAAAATCAAAGCAGATGGAGGCAGAGACTAAAGATCAGCAATTGCACAGTGACAAAGTGGTCAGTGCGGTAATGTCGTTGCTCTGCTCCTTTGAAAAAGTGCAGGAAAATATAGAAGCGGCGGAAAATTCGGTAGTCCTGGGGAAAAACGCAGTGAGTGAAAGTGTGGCTAAAGTCTCCAGTCTGCAAAAAAACATCCAAGGATTAAGTAGAGAAGTC
>JABSRB010000062.1 GCA_013215375.1 Oceanospirillaceae bacterium
GCTGGTACGAAACCGAATGCACTCCCAAAAGTGAAAAAAATGAAAAGGATCATCAGAAAACGTCCCCTAATAAGCTCAGTCGGTTTCCGGATGTCGGAATTATCAGCAGTCGTTCTCGCCGGTGGTAAAGGGGCTCGTATGGAGGGGGTTGATAAGGGGTTGATCGACTTTAAAGGCCGTAAGATGATTGTATGGTCTTTGGCTTTGGCCAAACCCTTGGTGTCGCGTCTATTAATAAGCTGCAATAGAAACATAACTGATTATATGCCGCTGGCAGATGCTATTGTCTGCGATCGCATCGCTGGCTCGCTGGGTCCGTTAGCGGGAGTGCATGCCGCAATGGAGGTTGTTGAGTCCAGTGCTTTGTTGGTGCTGCCTTGTGATACGCCGCTGATGACAAAATCGCTGTTGCAAAGGCTAGTCTCAGCGGCGGCTGATGACCCTCACTCTATTGTCTATTTTGTTGATGAGGGTGGAGCGCATCCGCTGCACGCGGTTATCCCTTTAGCACTAAAACAAGACCTGGAAGACTTTTTACTCGATGGCGGCCGCGGCGTCCAAAAATGGTATGCACGGCATCCGTGTGTGCAGGTAAAACTTGATGAGCAAGAAAGAGGAATGCTGGCGAATATGAATACTTTGCTAGATTTGGAGGGTGGTAGTTATAAGTCGTAAGTCGTGAGTCGTAAGTTTAGAAGACTACCGACTAAAGACTAAAGACTCTATCCCGCATTTGCACATTAATCTCATCAGGAGTAAAGTGCGCAGCTCAAAATCCTATCTCTAAGTCAGGAAAGTGATAAGTATTATGTCTGTAGCTCTGCCTCCTTTATTACGTTACCAACAAGATCTAGAACGCGATGATTTTTCGTATGATGCCTCTCAAGAAATAGCCGTTAAACATTTGCAGCGATTGTACGATGATTTGATTGTCGCTCAGGCTGTGCCGGCTAAAAAAGGCTTCTTGGGAAAGCTGTTTGCTAAACCTGTCGAGAAAAAGCCGGTAAAAGGTCTGTATTTTTGGGGTGGGGTAGGGCGTGGTAAAACCTATTTGATGGATACTTTCTTTGATAGCTTGCCGTTTGAGCGAAAGGTGCGGACTCACTTTCATCGATTTATGCAACGTGTACATGCAGACTTAAGGAAGCTGGAAGGTCAGCAGGATCCTTTAGATGCTATCGCTAAGATGTATGCAGAAGAGGCGTGCATTATCTGTTTTGATGAATTCTTTGTTTCAGATATTACCGATGCGATGATTTTGGGCGGTTTGTTTGAGCGATTATTTGCTGAAGGCGTTTCATTAGTAGCCACTTCTAATATAGTGCCCGATGGTTTGTATCTGAACGGCTTGCAGCGGGCGCGTTTCTTGCCTGCCATAGCATTGTTAAAAGAGCATACTGTTATTGTCAATGTCGATGGTGGGGTTGACTATAGGTTGCGTGTGTTAGAACAAGCTGAGCTCTATCATTGCCCGTTGGATGATGCAGCGGATGTAAGTTTGAATAAAAGCTTTGAAAATCTGGCACCAGATTTGGATGAAGTAGTAGAAGGTGAATTGGTCGAGGTTAATGGTCGCACCATAAAATCGATACGTTGCTGTGAGGATGTGGTCTGGTTTGATTTTGCAGATATATGTCTAGGTGCGCGCTCGCAAAATGACTATATAGAAATCGCCAAAATGTACCATGCGGTGTTGGTGTCCAATGTTCCGCAAATGGGTAGAGAAAATGATGACGCAGCGCGACGTTTCATCAATTTGGTTGACGAATTCTATGATTGTGGCGTTAAACTTATTTTGTCGGCAGCAGTGCCTATCTTTGAAATCTATACAGAAGGTAGGTTGGAGTTTGAAATAGAGCGTACTAAGAGCCGGCTATTAGAAATGCAATCCCATGATTATTTGGCCAAAGAGCATAAGGCCTAAACAAAAAGGAAGTTATTGGTCGTCGGTCGTTAGTCGTAAGTTAAAAGACTACCGACTAAAGACTTGTTTTCTTTGTTTATCCCTATCTTTTCTGTTTGTTGTTATGTATTATTCGCGCTCCTCGATTTATGGGGTTCGATGTTATTTGTCTGATTTAGTCAAATAACGAATAATTATAAGCTAAACCGGTAGCAGGCGAGACATTTTATGTCAGATCTGTGAGCTAGGTTTAAAAGTTAGGGCGAACAAAGATGACTACTTTTGTTGCTAAGCCAGCCGACGTAAGACGCGACTGGTATGTAATTGATGCAGAGGGAAAAACTCTGGGTCGTATGGCTACTGAAATTGCACGTCGTTTACGCGGTAAGCATAAGCCAGAATACACTCCACACGTTGACACGGGTGATTACATTGTTGTTATTAACGCTGAGAAAGTTCACGTTACTGGTAACAAGCGTAAAGATAAAATCTACTACCGTCACACTGGTTACCCAGGTGGTCTGAAGCAGGCAAACTTCGATATCATGATTAACAACTTTCCGGAGCGTGTTATCGAGCTTGCAGTTAAAGGCATGCTGCCTAAAGGTCCACTAGGACGTACTATGTATACTAAACTTAAAGTATACGCAGGTGCTGAACATCCACATGCGGCTCAGCAGCCACAAGAATTGAAAGTATAAGGGGAAGTAGGTTATGTCAGCTACTCAGTATTACGGTACAGGTCGTCGTAAAACATCTACTGCTCGCGTATTTTTACGTCCAGGCACAGGTGTTATCACTATTAACGATCGTACAATCGAAGTTTACTTCGGTCGTGAAACAGCGCGTATGATCGTACGTCAACCACTAGAGTTAACTTCTACTCTAGAAAAGTTTGATGTTTACGTTACAGTTAAAGGCGGCGGCGGCTTCGGTCAAGCTGGTGCTATTCGTCACGGTGTTACTCGCGCCTTGATGGAATATGATGAAACTTTACGCCCTGCATTGCGTAAAGCTGGATTTGTTACACGTGACGCTCGTGAAGTTGAACGTAAGAAGGTTGGTCTACGCAAAGCGCGTAAACGTCCTCAGTTCTCTAAGCGTTAATCGAACGCTGCTGAAAAGCAGCTTTCAACATAATAAAACGTTCGTGGCCTTGTGCTACGAGCGTTTTTTTTTGCCTAAAATTTAGCTTGGACGGATTTGGGCAATATATTGCGCTAAGACAATTTTGTTTGGATTCCTGAGCTATACTATTAATTAACCTTGATAATAGAGTGGATATTCTTTAACATTTGCCGTAACTAAAATACTGTTTTAATTTGGTAATATACCGTGTTGTTATTTGATGCCTACATAGATGGGTGCAATAGCAAAAAAGGGAGAGTTCTTGATGAGCGAGATAACGATGACCGATAACGGCGTGAATGTAGGCCGGCGGCGTCTTTTGATTGGCGCAACTTCTGCAATGGGTGCAGTGGGTGCTGCAGGTGTGGCTGTTCCGTTCCTAGGATCTTGGAACCCCAGTGCAAAAGCACGTGCTGCAGGTGCGCCGGCTAAAGCTGATATTAGTAAGCTTGAAGAAGGTCAGCAAATGATTGTTGAGTGGCGGGGCAAGCCTGTATGGGTGGTTAAGCGTAGTAAAGATTCTATAGCGACCCTTGCAACTCTTTCAGATAGGCTCTCAGATCCTGACTCTGAGCTATTACAGCAGCCTGATTATATCCCACATACACCAGCGCGCTCGGTGCGAGAGGATATCGCGGTTATCGTTGGTATTTGTACGCATTTGGGTTGCTCTCCTAGTTATAGACCTGAAGTTGGCCCTCAGCCATTTGATGCACAGTGGGTTGGTGGTTTCTTTTGTCCCTGTCACGGTTCTCGATTTGATTTGTCGGGTCGTGTTTTCTCTGGTTCTCCCGCACCAAAAAATTTAGTCATTCCTCCGCATTATTATGAGAGTGACAGTGTTTTGGTAGTAGGCTTAAATCCTCAGGAGGCTTCATAATGGCTGGCAGTAGAAATAAAGGCAATCCAGGTATTATGGGTTGGTTTGATGATCGTTTCCCCGCGACAGCAATGTGGGAAGATCATTTATCAAAATATTATGCTCCGAAAAATTTCAATTTTTGGTATTTTTTCGGCTCGCTGGCGATGTTAGTGCTAGTGAATCAAATTTTAACCGGTATCTGGCTGACAATGAGCTATACCCCAACCAATGAAGGGGCTTTTGCGTCAGTAGAATACATTATGCGAGATGTCGACTACGGCTGGCTCATACGCTATATGCACTCAACCGGTGCCTCCGCATTTTTCTTTGTTGTTTACATGCATATGTTCCGCGGTATGTTATATGGCTCTTACCGCAATCCGCGTGAGTTGGTGTGGATTTTTGGTATGGTGATATACGTCGCGCTGATGGCAGAGGCTTTCATGGGGTACTTGTTGCCTTGGGGTCAGATGTCGTATTGGGGTGCAGCAGTAATCGTGTCGCTCTTCGAAGCGGTTCCTTTTATCGGTCCTGATTTAGCACAGTGGATTCGCGGTGATTACCTTATCTCAGGTGCTACGCTGACACGTTTCTTTGCCTTGCATGTCATTGCTTTGCCGATCGTTATATTAGCGCTGGTTGTTTTGCATATCATTGCGCTGCACGAGGTGGGTTCCAATAACCCCGACGGTATAGAGATTAAAGACAAGGTAGATGAAAATGGAATCCCGCTAGACGGTATTCCGTTCCATCCTTACTATAGTGTTAAGGATATTGTCGGTGTGGTGGTGTTCTTGTTTGTATTCTGTGCGATAGTTTTTTTCTTCCCTGAAGGGGGCGGGTACTTTATCGAAGCACCAAACTATGAGCCTGCTAACCCGCTTAAAACGCCGCCGCATATTGCGCCCGTTTGGTATTTTACGCCTTTCTATGCCATGTTGCGTGCGATACCGCCAATTGCGGCATCGCAATTCCCGGGTGTAGTCGTCATGGGAGCGGCTATTGCCATCTTGTTTGTGTTGCCTTGGTTGGATCGTTCACCTGTCAAGTCAATCCGCTACAAAGGCTGGGCGAGTAAAATTGGTATTGTTGTGTTCGCTATTTGCTTCTGTATTTTGGGCTACTTAGGTGTTGTTGCTTCAACGCCGATGCGCACCATTCTCGCGCAAATTTGCACCGCGATTTATTTTGCTTACTTCTTTGGTATGCCGTTCTTTACGCGAATGGAAAAAACCAAACCGGTTCCAGAGAGGGTGACAGGATAATGAAAAAAATTATACTTACTCTAGCGGTGTTACTGTTGCCTGCACTGGTAAATGCAGCCGGCGGTGGCGTGCATCTTGATCAGATAGAAGTAGATTTTAATAATAAGTCGTCGCTGCAACGCGGTATGAAAACTTATGTTAATAACTGTTTAGGTTGTCACTCTATGCAATATCAGCGTTACTTGCGTACCGCTGAAGATATTGGGTTGTCGGCTGCTTTAATGAAAGAGCACTTGATCTTTGGTGAGCAAAAAGTCGGTGAGCTAATTACCAATAATATGCCAAAGGCAGATGCTGCTAACTGGTTTGGTACCGCGCCACCTGATTTGACCTTAGAGACCAAGCTTAAAGGCTCTGATTGGGTTTACACTTACCTAAGAAGCTTTTATCAAGACGAAAGCCGTCCTTGGGGTGTGAATAACTCGGTATTCAAAGACGTAGGTATGCCAAACGTTTTAGGTTACTTGCAAGGTGTGCAGTTGAATCACTGCTCGGCCGTTGAGCTGGCTGAAAACAGTACCGAGATTGACCCTTTGACCGGTGTCGAAATTGGTGGTTGTTACAGCTTGGTTGAAGGTTCTGGAGAGCAAACTGCGAAAGAGTTTGATAGAACAATTTACGATTTAGTTAACTTTATGTCGTATATTGGTGCCCCGCATACTATGCAGTCCCAGTCCATGGGTGTTAAGGTGCTGATCTTTTTGTTTATCTTCTTCTTCTTTACTTATGCTTTGAAGAAAGAATACTGGCGCGATATCCATTAATTGGAATACCGACTAGACCAGACTTCTGGTACAATGTAGAACTTTATATGAGCGCGGCCTGTAATAGGTCGCGCTTATTTTGTTTTTAGCGAAATATTACTGAGGGAACTTCGATGGGAGTTGTGACTAAACGTTCTTCCATGACCTTTTATTCTGATGGGTCAGATCACTACAGCCACCGCGTACGTATAGTATTAGCGGAAAAAAGTGTTGCAGTAGAAATAAATGATTGTGATGCGGGCAATATCCCTGAAGATTTAGCTTCGTTGAATCCTTATAACTCACTGCCGACGCTGGTCGATCGTGAATTGGTTCTCTATGAGCCAAACGTGATGATGGAATACTTGGATGAGCGTTTTCCGCATCCACCACTATTGCCAGTATATCCAGTAGCCAGAGCTGAAAGTAGGCTCTATATGCACCGCATCCAGAAAGATTGGTGTATTTTGGTTGATGATATCTTAGGTGGTAAGTTGTCTGTAGATGACTTGGAGTCTACGCGTAAGCAATTGCGCGATAGTCTAGTGACCATTTCTCCTATCTTTGCTGAAAAAGATTTCTTTATGAGCGAAGAGTTTACGTTAGTAGATTGCTGTATTGCTCCTATTTTGTGGCGTTTGCCTTCTCTGGGTATTGAATTGCCTGAAGATCAATGTGAGCACTTGCTACAATACATGGATCGACTTTTCGAGAGAGAAGCTTTCCAAGAAGCGCTATCAGAATATGAGCGTGAACTACGCTTCTAATTACAAGAGCCAAATCTTGTAAGATAGACTATAGTTAGAGTATAAGGGATGTTTAGCATCCCTTTCTCTTTGGTGCTTTAGAAAATATTTAATAGCTCTTTTCCTTCCCGTTAAGTTATTGTTTGTTTAACGGGTTTTGTATTTTAATCAGTACGACGTTTAAGCTTTGCTTAATGTAGGGTTGTCTTAGATCTAGAGACTGCTTACACTAAGCGCTAGTGCCTAATTTTTGTTTTAAGGTGGTTGATTTGAATCCTAGTAGATCCTATTTATTACGCGGCCTTTATGAGTGGTTAGTTGATAACCAGTGTACTCCGCATATAGTGGTTGATACCACAATCAAAGGGGTGATGGTGCCTGAGCAATTTGTCTCCGATGGCCAGATTGTCCTTAATATAAATGCATCGGCAGTCCAAGATTTAGCGTTAGAGCAGGACGCCGTCAGTTTTAATGCTCGCTTTGGTGGTGTGCCAATGAATGTGTATGTGCCAATGGTTGCGGTTGTTGCTATTTATGCAAAAGAAAGCGGCATGGGTATGGGGTTTGGTATGGAGCCTGGTGTAGAGTTTTTTGATCTTCCTGAGCCGCCGCCTAAGTCGCCAAGCTCTATAAAATCTAAGCGGCCAAAGTTGCAAGTCGTAAAGTGATATAGAAGAGACACAAAGGGCGTTTTCGGTTCTGTTGTCCTGCTAATATTTTTAAAACCTAGTTACTTATGAAGCTGTTGTTAACTTACAACAGCTGCATAAGGATCTAGGTTTTTTTGTTTGAGTACACTAAGTTTCTGTCGTTCATAAAGTCATTGATTTAGGCTAGTCCCAATACGCTCATTAAGCAATCTTGCTAGTCGTGATGGCTGCTTTCAGTGGCTCGGCATGTAGCCGTTTGTCAGCTATTAGGTCGATAAAGATTAAACGGTATTGGGTTTGATTTAGAAGCTACATTTTACCGTCTTGGCCAAAAATAATTGTTAAATTTGCAGTTGTGACTGCTGATGAAGAAATGCCAATATGATTATAGCAATGGGTTTTCTGAAAGCTCCTTGATTGCTGTAAAATCGCCTTCAAAGCGTAAAATTAAGTGTATAAGCTATCAGGTTATAAGGGCATTAATATCAGCTCGCTTAATACGCTGGATGTAAAAGCAGCGAGGTAATTCGTATTTGGCTATAGCTTTGCTGAGGCTCATAGTCTCAATTGTTAAGGCTTAATTAGTTTTATCACTCCTCCACTTCTGAGTAGAAATGACCGCTCATTAAATATAGAGATACTATGACTTTGTTGCCTTGTCATATCTCTTTTCTCTATGTTAATATCGCTATGCCTTAGCTGCATTAGTAGGCAGAAATGCATGCTGATTGTGTGATATAGATTAAACATTAAGGCGTAAATTACCTTGATATGACTAAAACCAGAGATAGTGATAAATGCAAATGTTTGACTTAACAGGGAAGGTAGCGGTTGTTACTGGTGCTTCAAAAGGGTTGGGCCAGGCAATGGCGGTTGCATTGGCAAAAGCTGGTGCTGATATTGCGGCAGTTGCACGTTCGTCAATGCGCGAAACCGAGCTGTTGGTAAATGCAACTGGGCGGGACTTTCTCGCGATAGAAACTGATTTGGCAGAGCACAGTGCTGCTCAAGAGGTCACTGATAGGGTATTAAATCATTACTCCAGCTTTGATATATTGGTGAATAATGCGGGGATGATTCGGCGTCAAGATGCCCTAGATTTTAGTGAAGATAATTGGGATGCAGTGATGGATCTGAATTTGAAGTCACTATTCTTTTTGTCCCAGCAGGCAGCTAGGCATTGGATCGCGGCTGAAAAGGGAGGTCGTATTATTAATATTGCCTCAATGTTGTCTTATCAGGGTGGGATTCGAGTTCCCTCGTACACAGCCAGTAAAAGCGGCGTGCTTGGTATTACCAGGCAGTGTGCCTGTGAGTGGGCAAAACACAATATTACTGTGAATGCGATAGCGCCTGGTTATATGCGTACAGACAATACCGCTGCGCTACGCGAAGATGGGCAAAGAAATGCAGAAATATTAGCCAGAATCCCTGCGGGACGCTGGGGAGAGCCGGATGATTTGGCTGCTGCAGTGATATTTTTAGCTTCAGATGCTGCGTGTTATGTGCAGGGAGTTTCTCTGCCGGTTGACGGTGGTTGGCTGGCGCGTTAAAGGTTGTAGGCTTGATGCTGAGGCCAAAATTAATATTGGCTTGTAGGGCTGGGGTAAATATTAACTCTCATGACCTGATTGATAATTATTATCATTTGTGGTTTGTGAATAATTAAATTTTAATATTAAGCGCGAGTATAAATATTATAAGTACTTAAAAATGGTCGAAGTTTTAATCACAAAAATGAATAAGGCCCATACAAACGTTCGTTTAATTAAAACCTAAGCAAAACTATATTAAAGTAATTAGAATAGCCGCTCGCACTTATAATTATAGCGTCTAGTGTTTGAATTGTTATTTGTAGGGTACATGTAGTAGGCCTTTGGTGAATTTTCAGTGTAATAGTTGTCTATATTGATGAAGGCCACTGCAGTCAAAGATATATTAATCGCAATATAAAAATAACTACTAGACGCTGCTGTTTTTTAAGATGATAATAGCCCCAGTTAATTAAATATAGCTTGTTGAAGCGGCTTATAAACAAAGATTAAAAGTGTTAATCGCTAAGGTCTATGTAAATTTATACGGGTTCTGTTTGAAAGATTATTATTAAAAGCTTCATTATTTTTTAATATAGTCGCTAAGTTATTTATAAACGATGTTTGAAACACTCAGGTTTAAGCAAAATGCAAGTACAAAGTTTTATTCAGCACCCCAGTGAAGTACCCATTAAAATGGCGGTGAGCGATAATCAATTTCCACTTCCTTGTATTCACGAATCAACAAGTACTGGTGTTTATATCCATACTACTACTCAGTACCCGCTTAACAGCTGTGTTGAAGTAGAGATAAATGTACAGACACCGGCTTTTTTTGCCAAAGGTTATGTCTGTAGTTGTGAGCCTAAAAGCGACGGTATCGGTTTTCAAACAGGGGTTGTGTTTGATTGTCCTGACACTGCTTTTGCGGTGAGAATGATTGAACAGGTCTGCTATATAGAGCAGTATCGACAGAAAGTAAGCCTAACTGAAGGGCGAGAGTTGAGCCGCGATGGCGCTGCTCTTGAATGGATTACTCAATACGCCGCTAATTTTCCTGAATTAAATACCATTACTTAAACTGCAGTCCCCTGTAGTTTGTTCCCCGAATTAAAACTCCCCAAGCTTGTTGTTACTTTGAGCAGGCTCCGCAATAAAGGTCTCTGAGAAGCTCAAAAAGTGGAGAGCCTTAACGCAGTATGTTGCTAGTATTAACACTTGCGATTCAAGCCCTATTTAATTGATTACCTTTCTAGCTTTGCATAATGTCTGCTGTTATCAGGCCCATCAATAACTGTGTCTTAGAGAAAGACACAGTCAGCGCGCTTATGATTGTAATGCTGAATGTTTGAGGGTTTCTAGCTGGTCGCGATAATGTCCAGCGAGTTCAAATTCTAGGTTTTTCGCCGCTTGATACATACTGTTTTCAAGGCTTGATAGTGCTTTTGACAGCTCTTTAGGGGTCATGACTTTGGCATCAGTTTGAGGATCATCAGAAATCCCTGAGATACGTTTAATATGCTTAGCGGCCTTTCTACCTGGTATAGTCGACGCACCTTCCATAATATCGGCAACAGATTTAATGATGCCCTTTGGGGTGATACCGTTGGCTTTATTGTACTCAATTTGTTTTTCACGACGCCTTTGTGTCTCGTCCATGGCGCGCTGCATCGAGCCGGTGATTCGATCAGCGTAGAGGATAGCGCGGCCATTGATGTTACGCGCGGCACGACCTATGGTTTGGATCATGGATGTTTCAGAGCGCAAAAATCCCTCTTTATCCGCATCGAGTATTGTGACTAATCCCACTTCGGGCATGTCGATCCCCTCGCGTAACAAGTTAATACCGACTAGTGCGTCAAATTCACCGAGGCGTAAATCACGGATAATTTCCACACGCTCAACGGTATCTATATCTGAGTGTAAATAACGCACGCGCACCCCATGATCGGCTAGATAGTCGGTGAGATCTTCTGCCATACGCTTGGTGAGGACGGTAACAACAGTGCGTAATTCCTGTGCCGCCATTTTGTTTATTTCACCAAGTAAATCGTCAACTTGGTTGGTCGCTGGGCGGATTTCAATAATAGGATCTAGCAGTCCGGTAGGTCTGACCACTTGTTCCACTATTTGGTCGGCATTCGCCGCCTCGTATTTGCTGGGTGTCGCTGAGACAAAGATCATTTGCGGGATGATTTTTTCCCACTCGTCAAAGCGCATCGGGCGATTGTCTAGTGCTGAGGGGAGTCTGAAGCCAAAGTTGACTAAGTTCTCCTTGCGGGATCTGTCACCTTTATACATCGCGCCTATTTGCGGTATTGTCACATGGGACTCGTCGACAACCACTAAAGCGTTATCGGGGAGATAATCAAACAGCGTGGGTGGAGCCTCGCCAACCTTGCGATTGGACAAATAACGTGAGTAGTTTTCTATGCCCGAGCAGTAGCCGAGCTCGCGAATCATTTCGAGATCGTAATTAGTGCGCTGCTCAAGGCGCTGCAGTTCAACCAGTCTGTTTTCTGATTTCAAATACTCAAGGCGTTCATCTAATTCTATTTTTATCTTTTCTACCGCCTCCATTAGTTTCTCTTTGGGGGTGACATAATGAGATTTAGGATAAACGGTAATGCGCGGTACTTTGCGTAAGACCTCGCCGGTGAGCGGGTCAAACCAAGACAGGTTTTCAACCACGTCATCAAAGAGCTCGATGCGCACCGCTTCTTTTTCTGATTCCGCGGGATAGATATCAATGACATCGCCGCGTACTCGATAGTTGGCTCGGTGTAATTCAACATCGTTACGGGTGTATTGCAGCTCTGCTAAGCGTCTGATAATTGCGCGTTGATCTAACACATCGCCGCGAGAGACATGCAGCATCATTGCAAGGTAAGATTCGGGATCGCCGAGGCCGTAGATGGCTGAGACAGTGGCGACAATAATACAGTCTTTGCGCTCCAGTAGTGCCTTAGTCGCAGAGAGACGCATCTGCTCGATATGTTCGTTAACTGAGGCGTCCTTTTCGATGAAGGTATCGGAGGAGGCGACATAAGCTTCAGGTTGATAATAATCGTAGTAGGAGACGAAGTACTCTACTGCATTGTCGGGGAAAAACTCTTTAAACTCCCCGTAGAGCTGTGCCGCCAGTGTTTTATTGTGCGCCATAACAATGGTGGGGCGCTGAATTTCATCGATGACTTTGGCAATAGTAAAGGTTTTACCTGAACCGGTTACCCCCAGTAGGGTTTGAGATAACAGGCCTGAATTAATTCCCTCGACCAATTTCTTAATGGCAGCGGGCTGATCGCCTGCAGGTTCAAATTTACTTTTGATCTTAAATAGCTTGGTCATCAGTGCGCCTAGTGTTGTGTCTGTTTTTATGTCTAAAAAAGTGCCCGGTAAAAGGAAATAATTAAGGCAAGCTGCGTAGTATATCGTATTGTTTTAATCCAAGGGATAGCAAAAGCAAAAAATTGTTAAGAGGATGAACATCGCCCTTGTTCGCAGGGGTTAATCCCCGTAAAATTCATTTTATTTTAAAATGCCAGAAACATTAATTAATGACTAACAAAACAGATAATATTTACGCCGCTGCCATTGATAAGCAATCCTTTAGCTTTGATGGTCAAGTCGCGGAAGTTTTCCCGGATATGATTCAGCGCTCAGTGCCGGGTTATGACCAAATACTCAAAAACACGGCTAAATTTGCCGAGCGTTTTGTGACGGCCAATAGCCATTGCTACGATTTGGGCTGCTCACTAGGGGCGTCAAGTCTCGCGATGAGTGCCGGAATAGGTGTGAATGGGGTAAAAATTATTGGTGTCGATAACTCCGAAGCGATGTTAGCGCGCTGTCATCACCATATTGATGCTTTCAAACATCGCACACAAATAGAGCTGCAATGTGGCGATATTTTGGCATGTGAGATAGAAAATGCCTCGATGGTGGTGCTTAATTTTACTTTACAGTTTATAGCGCAACCCGATAGAGCTCAGCTGTTAAAGAAAATATACCAGGGGATGAACCCTGGAGCAGTCTTATTACTCTCTGAAAAAATTTGCTTTGAAAATGAACAAGATAATGCCTTGATGATTGATCTGCATCACCAGTTTAAACGTGAAAACGGCTATAGTGAGCTGGAGATTAGTCAGAAGCGCAGCTTGTTAGAAAATGTGCTGGTACCAGATACGCTCGTCCAGCATACGGATCGATTAGCAGCAGCGGGTTTTTCTCGTAGTCACTGCTGGTTGCAGCAGTATAACTTTGTTTCCATTTTTGCCATTAAGTAGCCCTCATGATTAATTACACACAGTTAGAGAAAGATTTTATCGATACTGGCCTAGCGGAATACGCTCATTTTTGGCCCCGGGCTGTCGAGCAGAAAATGCAGGGTTTTACCCACGGTTATACGGCGCAGTGGCAAAAGTTAATGGACGATTTACCCGTGTTAAGTGGCGGGGCATTAGAGCTGAAAGCCAGTGTTGGCATTGGCGACGCGCAGTTATTAGATCAGCAACTAAACAGTGCTGAGAAAAGCAAATTTGTCAGTGCACTAAAAACCTTGTCTCCCTGGCGCAAAGGTCCCTTTGATCTGTATGGTATTCATATTGATACTGAGTGGCGCTCCGATTGGAAATGGGATCGTCTGCTGCCACATATTAGCCCTTTAAAAGATCGCACGGTTATCGATGTTGGTTGTGGCAACGGATACCACTGTTGGCGGATGTTGGGAGAGGGGGCTAAAGCAGTGTTAGGCATTGATCCGACGCAAAAATTCTTGGCGCAATTTGGTGTTATGAAGCGCTATTTAGGGGCTGGCTTGCCGGTGCACTTGCTGCCTTTAGGCATAGAAGATATGCCTAAAATTAAGGAGAGTGAAGGAGTTGACACGGTGTTTTCTATGGGAGTGTTATACCACCGGAAATCACCGATAGATCATTTGCTTGATTTAAAAGCATTATTGGTGCCAGGCGGGGAGTTGATATTAGAAACTATCGTTATTGATGGGGATGAAA
Source organism: Oceanospirillaceae bacterium (assembly GCA_013215375.1). Taxonomy (GTDB): domain Bacteria; phylum Pseudomonadota; class Gammaproteobacteria; order Pseudomonadales; family Balneatricaceae; genus Rs1. Next base: position 13,842 of record JABSRB010000062.1, read on the forward strand.
ATACCGTGTTAGTACCGCAAGGGCGATACGCGCAAATGCGTAATATTTGGTTTTTGCCTTCAGCCAAGGCGCTTGCTTCATGGCTTAAAAAATGTGGTTTTAAACAAGTTAAAATTGTCGATGTAGCTGTTACTTCACTCGATGAGCAACGCGCTACTCCCTGGATGGATTTTCACTCGCTGAGTAATTTTCTTGACCCTGTTGATAATTCAAAAACCATTGAAGGTCATCCTGCGCCCAAGAGGGCTATTATTGTCGCTCAGTTGTAATGCGATAAAAATCACGAAAAACGTTTTTTAACAGTAATATAGATGCTATATAGATAGCTATATAGCAGAATTAAGTCGTACCAGAAATCTCAGTTATTGTAGATGGCATCGTCTAAAATTATTGAGGGTTAATAGGATCGTTATTATTTAAGGGCGGGATATGCCAGCAAGAGATGATTTAAATGTGGAAGTACCCTTTTTAGGGGGCGCAAATCAAGGAGAGCCTCAAGGTCGAGGTGCTAGCCATCATTCAGCGCAAAACGTCACGGTAGTGAAACGTGGTGGCAGTTGGTTGCATTCTTTTTTGATTCTCATACTCTGTGGTGCGGTATCAGCTATGGGGTATTGGGGGTATGATTTCCTGCAGGATCAACAGCAGCGTATTCTTTTGGCGGAGGCTACTGAGGCAAGAATCGCCGACTTAGAACAGCTACTGGAAGATTCGCGCGCTCAGGCAAAAAAGTCGGGGCAGACCTTGCAGCAGCGTTTGGATGAGCAGAGAAAGCTAGTTCAAGGGCAAAAGAAATTAATGGATACACAATATCTTGAATACCAACGTAAATTTTCGGCGCTCATTGATAATGCAAATACTAAACAGGCCGAGCAATTGGCGCAGTTTAATGAAGAGATTAGCAAGTTAGAGCTAAAAGTTAAAAATGCTCAGGAAGATGCCCAGGAAGAGATGGGATTTATGACTTCTCAGCAAAAAACGGCGTTGTCCGGGTTAGAAGAAAGATTGGTTGAAATGGATGCATTGCGTACCAGCGTCACTAATATCGAAATTACCCAGACAAAACTGCAAGGTGCGCAACAAGGAGTACTGGCAGATTTGGCAGCGCTAACCAATGACGTATCAGGTGGCACTGATAAATCGGGTACTGAGCTCGCTGCATTGAAGAAAGGGTTACAAAGCTTAGATGCTAGTCTAGAGAAGTATAAAGGCAGCGCTCATGCTTCCTTGAAAGCACTTGCTGCAAAAGTGTCGGTGATTGCCAAGAAAGCAGCGCCAAAATTAAGTGCTGCGGTTGTCTCGAGATTGGATAAAACTGAGAATGCTATTAGAGCTTTTGATGGCACTCGAGCACAAGTTAATAAAGATATCCAGCGTCTTAAAAGCAAAGTTAATAAAATTCAACTACAATTACAGTAATCAAGCAATAGCATCAGGGAGGGGATATTGGTCGCGGATTCTACAGATGGGTCAACAATTAGAACATTTTTTGCGCTGCGTTTAAGGGATCCCATTGCCCGGCAGTTAGCTAATTGCGCCGATAGCTTAGCGGTCTATGACAAAGGTGTCGATGTTGATTGGGTTGAATCTGATAACTATCATCTCACCTTGTGTTTCTTGGGTGAGCTCTCTTTTGCCAAAGTGGAAGAAATTACTTTGGCGGCCAAAAAGTACCTCTGCGCAGAGCCTTCTTTAAATATCCATCTAGAGGGAATAGAGTCCTATCAATCGGCCTCTAACTGGACGTTGCTCGTGGCAAAGACATCCAAAACCAATGAGTTGGATGCGCTACATAACCTCGTTGAGACTTTTGTTGAGCAGGTGGGGATCTCGATTCCGCAACAAGGTTTTAGACCGCATATTACTTTAGGGCGTTTGCCTGTAAGTAATAAATTCATATTCCCCAGCGTCTGGCCATCTCTAGATTTGTATAGCTTAGCGGATGCGGTGGTTTTATTTCAGTCAAAAACGGGCGGTCGCGGCTCAGTTTACACGCCGTTGGCGACGGTAGAGCTGCAAGATCTGGCATAGGCGGCCGCTATCGAGTAACCTCCCTTCTTTTATTCTAACAAGTTGAAAACAAAAATAAATATGTAACTTTTTGTTATTTCTGTTGTCTTCTTTATTCGATTTACTACTGATAGGTATGCCTTAGATGTTAAAAAGTACTCAAAAAAAATCAGTCGACAGTGCTGCGTTGTATCGTTATATAGCCGTCGCTTTGCTTACGGCTAGCTCACCCAGTTGGGCCTTAGATAGCAAAGAGACGATTGCCGAACAGTGGCAAAAGACATTAGCGGAGGCAAAGGGGCAAACCGTTTATTTTAATGCTTGGGGCGGGTCTCAAACTATCAATGATTACATCTCCTGGGCTGCAAAATCTGTAAAAGAGCAATACCAAGTTACCGTAAAGCAAGTAAAAATCACTGATACTGGGGATGTGGTCAGCAGAATATTAGCGGAAAAAACCGCGAATAGAACCACTGGTGGCAGCGTTGATTTAGTTTGGGTCAACGGTGAAAACTTTCGGGCGATGAAGGATAATGAATTACTTGCAGATGCCTATACCCAGAGAATGCCTAACTATGCGTTAGTTGATACTGAAAATAAACCTAGCACCGTTTATGATTTTACCACGCCAGTGGATAATTTAGAGGCGCCGTGGGGCATGGCGCAACTGGTCTTTATGCACGATACAGAGAAACTGTCCGTCGCCCCGACTGACATGGCTTCGCTGCTGCAAACACTTCAAAGTAACAAAGGGCGTTTCAGTTATCCTGCACTGCCCAATTTTCATGGCACCACTTTTGTTAAGCAGGCGTTATTAGAGCTAGTAGACGACCCACAGTTATTAACTAAACCGGTAGTTGAGGCTGATTTTGCACGTATCAGTGCGCCGCTCTGGGTGTATTTAGATAAATTGCATCCGCTGATGTGGCGTGGCGGTAAAACTTTTCCCAAAAGTGCACAGCAAATGAAGCAATTGTTAAATGACAGTGAGCTATTTATTTCCCTAAGCTTTAATCCCAGCGATGCCAGTAATGCTATTGCCAATGATGAACTCCCTAATAGCGTGAAAACCTATGTACATGCCAAAGGTACGTTGGGAAATACCCACTTCGTTGCTATTCCCTTTAACGCTAATGCCAAAGCGGGAGCTGAAGTTTTTGCCAATTTCTTGATGTCGGCAAAAGCGCAGTTACATAAAGCCAACCCCACAGTGTGGGGCGATCCAACGGTATTGGCGATGGATAAGTTATCCGCAGATGAACGCAAAGCTTTTGCCGAGCTGCCATTAGGCGTGGCTACACTGACCAGCGAGCAGTTAGGTAAAGTTTTGCTAGAGCCGCACAGCTCTTGGGTGAGTGCGCTTGAGAAAGCTTGGATTGCTCGTTATGCAAAATAAGCGTTAGCTTTTGCGTATATAGATGACAGTTAGTTGGAGCGGGAGCAGGTTAGCTAAATCACTGCTGATCGCATTAATCTGCCTAGTGTTTATTGCGCCGATCTTAATTGGTTTAATAGGCACTTGGCTACCCGCGTTAGGATACTTACCTGGGCTTAATAGCAACTATGATTCCAGTAGATATCTGTCGCTGGATGCAATGGCACAAGTGTTTGCTCATCCAAGCACGGTGGCTAGCCTTAAGCTGAGTGTTGGATCGGCACTTAGTGCTACTTTTATTGCCTTTGTCTTAAGTCAGTGGTTATGTCTTAACTTGTATCGCAGTGCGCTTTGGGGCGTGCTGAAACATTCAATAGCTCCTTTACTGGCGATTCCTCATCTCGCATTTTCTGTGGGTTTGGTGTTTTTAATTTCACCCAGCGGCTGGTTAATGCGCTTGGTGTCGCCAGTGCTGACGGGCATGTCTATTCCCCCCGACTGGCTTATCGTCAATGACACTTATGCGGCCAGTCTAACGCTGGGGCTTGTTTTGAAAGAGACTCCTTTCTTCTTATTGATGTCATTGTCAGCGCTGAGCCGTTTTGAGCATCAAAAAACATTGCAGATAGCGGCTTCGCTGGGGTATTCACATCCTGTTGCCTGGCAAAAATTGATTTTTCCGCAAATGTATCCACAACTGCGTTTGCCCATGCTGGCCGTGCTCTCCTATTCGCTGTCGGTCATTGATATCAGCTTAGTACTTGGGCCAAATGCACCGGCAACATTTGCTGTGTTAGTGAATCAGTGGTTTGGGCATAGCGATTTGAATTTTCGCTACTTAGGTGCTGCTGGCGCGAGTTTGTTGCTGTTGCTAGTGCTGATGTTCATTCTTCTTCTTTATATCATTGAAGTGTTCCTTAAAAAAGCCACTAAAAGTTGGCTGGTGGCGGGTGCTAAAGATCTTGCAAAAGAGGTTGTTAGTCAGTGGATGGCCAAAGTGACGCTATTCTTCATGTTACTAGTCTCTGTGGGTTGTATGGCTGGCTTGCTAGTGTGGTCGTTTAGTCAGAGGTGGCGTTTTCCCGATGCGCTACCAGAGCTGTACAGCCTGAAATACTGGCAAAAAAGCGGGCTGCAATTACTAGAACCGCTGCAAAATACTGCCATTATCGGCATCAGTAGCGCGTTGATCGCAGTGCTGATCTGCATCGCTTTGTTGCAGTGGCAGTCGAAAGTACAGCTGGGTTCCGCTAAGCCTGGATTTAAAAAAAGTTTGTTATGGCTAATCTATGTGCCGATGTTGGTGCCGCAAGTATCATTTTTGTTTGGGGTGCAGGTATTGATGGTACGGTTAAATTTGGATGGTCAGCTGTTGAGTGTGATTTGGATTCATCTGTTATTTGTGATGCCTTACGCTTATCTAACATTGGCGCAAGTGTATCTGCGTTTTGATGAAAGGTATCTGCAGCAGGCGAGTATCTTGTGCCAGTCTAAGTGGCGTGCCTTTATCTATGTAAAGCTGCCGATGTTATTTAAGCCGATAGCCTTTAGTTTTGCGGTGGCGTTTGCCGTGAGTGTCGCACAATATTTACCGACACTTTATATAGGTGCCGGCAGAGTGAATACCATCACCTTAGAAAGTGTGGTGCTAGCGGGGGGCTCTGATGCCAGAGTGAGTGCAGTTTTTGCGCTGTGGCAATTTATCTTGCCGTTAATCGTTTATGTGGCGGCGCTAGTCATACCGCAAATTTGTTTTAGAAACCGCAGAGAATTGTAGTGTGAAAAAAAATACAGACAAGAGTTTTAGGCTCGATAACTTGCAGTTATCCGTCGATGGCCAAACACTGTTTTTGCCGGTAAGTTTTCAGATACTCGCAGGCGAGTTACTGGTGGTGATGGGCCCCAGCGGCTGTGGTAAATCATCGTTGCTTTCGGCTATTGCGGGGGCGCTGCCTAGCGCTATTAAAATGACTGGCGAGTTAATTTTAGCCAATAAATCATTAAATTTACTGCCTATAGAGCGTCGAGGTATTGGCTTGCAGTACCAGCAAGATCTACTTTTTCCTCATTTGAATGTGGCGGGGAACTTGTTGTTTGCTCTTCCTAGGGGAGATAAAGGCAAGCGGGCAACGGCGGTTGAGGCGGCCCTTGAAAGTGCCAACATGCAAGGGTTCGGTGAGCGAGATGTAGCAACTTTGTCAGGTGGGCAGCGCGCTAGAATTAGTTTGTTAAGAACACTACTGGCCAGGCCTAAGTTGTTGTTATTAGATGAGCCTTTTTCGCGCTTAGATGATGAGTTGCGCCAAGATTTCAGGCTTTTTGTTTTTGCGCAAATTAAGCGCATGAAGATACCGGCAATATTGGTGTCGCATGATCGGCAAGATTGCCCCAATAAAGAGTATTACGCACTGTCACTCGGTAAAATGGTGGCGTTAGGCGATAACAATAACCCCTTTTAAACAGCATTCGTAGTACCCATTGGCTAATAAGGGGTCTTGGACAAACGTTAATAAGAGAATATTTATGTTAGATCGCTGGAGTTTAAAAATTATAGCCCCGCCTTTACAAAAAATAGCGCTGGTGCTGCATAAAAAAGGAATCAGTGCTAACCAAGTGACTATTAGTGGTTTTGTGATTGGTTTGATGGTTATTCCACTATTGGCGCTTGAGTATTATTGGCTCGCAGCAGTAGTTATTACTTTTAATCGGATCTGCGATGGTATTGATGGCGCTCTGGCGAGGGCGAGTAAACCTACTGATGAAGGTGCTTACCTTGATATCGTGTTGGATTTTATATTTTACGCGGCTGTGGTGTTCGGCTTTGCGCTGGCTAACCCTGAGCAAAATGCATTAGCTGCGGCTTTGTTGCTATTCTCTTTTATGGGAACCGGGAGTAGTTTTCTGGCGTTTGCGATTATGGCGGAGCGGCGCTCGATAGCGAGCATGCAATACCCTAATAAAGGCTTCTACTATTTGGGAGGGCTGGCTGAGGGTACAGAGACCATCATGTTGCTTTTGGCTTGCTGTCTGTTCCCGGACTACTTTGTATGGATAGCTTGCCTGTTCAGTGGTATCTGTTGGCTTACTACGTTAACGCGGGTGGTTGGAGGGTATCACTCGTTGAAAAAGGGCGCTGCTAAATAGTTTTTACAGGCTGTTGATCTTTCGGCTGGCAGGAGGCATCTCTTTGAATACGACTTTGTTCCTGCCGCTTTGCTTGGCTTTGTAGAGCGCTTCATCAGAGCTGTTTAATAATACCCGGGCGAGTTCAACTAAGCTTAAGGTGTTGTTTTTGTCAAAAAAGTAGCTGCTGACACCAATGGAAGTCGAGATGTTTATCTGTGCACCATTTAAGGTATCAAAGGTTTGTTCGGTTATTTTTACTCTTAAGGTATTGGCGATATGCTGCGCTTGCTCAGGTTTGCAATCGGGAAGCAAAATAGCAAATTCTTCGCCGCCAAAACGCGCTAAAAAGTCGGTGTTCCTCAGCTGCTTTTTTAGAATGCTGGCAAAGGTTTTAAGAATAGCATCGCCGGCGCTATGACCATATGTGTCGTTGACGTGTTTGAAGTGGTCTATATCTAAAAACAGTAAACTTAAATATTGTTTTTGACGCCCGGCGCGCTGTAGGGCTTTATCAATTTCTAAATCGAAGCTGTGTCTGTTGTAGAGCTTGGTTAAAGTATCGGTACTGCTTAAATAGGCTAAATTCTCTTGGATAATGCAGTTGTCGATACAGGCCGCTAGCAAAGCCGACATTCTCTCTAAATAATCATAGCGATATTCACTGTGGTAGCGATTAGGATCTTTTGCACCTAAATGCAGGCTACCGACCAATTGGCCCTTATTGATCAGTGGTAACAACACACAGCTGAGTACAAAAGGGTTGTGCGGAAAAAGTTGCTTCTTGAAATCTTGATTTATCTCGCCGGCACGAAATGTTGTATCAGGGTAAATAGTGCTTAGTAAGTGCGGGTCGTCAATAAGGGTTAAATTTTTGGCCAGTTCTGGGCTGAGGTTGTCCAGTAGTGGTGAGACCAGTTCGTCTTTATTATGCAATATTAAAGTAACGATATTCAGTTTGAAATTCTGTCTGAAATCTTTGATTAACAAAGACATCAAATCAGTTAATTTGGTGCAGCTAAGCATTTGCAATTCAGTATCGATAAAACGTTGTAATACCACCTTATTGAGTTTGGCCTCACTAATCGCGGTATTTAACATTTTTTTTAATTGCAGGTTCTCCTGCTGTAGCGCGTGTATATCCATTGGTAGAGCAAATTAACCTTAATTGTTTTAATAGAGATGAATTCAGCACAGGCTAAATCATCAAGGGTTAATCCCCCGCAGCTTAGGGAAACAGCGAACAAGTCCCAAGCGCCCCTGGCGTACAGGATTGTTTGTGATTGAGGCAATGGTTACAGGCGGGCTGGTTGCCCGGCGAAAACCATTAACAAAGAGCACGAACTATCCTGTACGCCCCGTAGGGTGGGTATCTAAGCGGTCAACAGAGATGAAATCTTGTTTCATCTGCATTTACATTGTCAGAACGCTTGTAAAGGACTAGTCATTCACTTCGCGTCCCTCCGCGGATTTAACCGCTTAGTTATCCACAGGGAACATTTGGGACTTATTTGCTGTTTCCTTAGTACGAGGTTCTTTATTGGCAATAAAATCGCGCCTTGCGGCAGTGTAAATTGTTGCCTGAATAATAAGCAGCAAAACTAGCATTTTGTTTGAATAAAAGCAGTAAAAACTACAATTTATTTATCCTGGTCGCCACAAAAATTGTTTTAAGTTAACTCTGTTGTTTGAAAAAATGATGAGTTCTTCTTCAAGCAGGTTTTTTTGTCTGCAAAAGCGTTCAGATTCTAATGGAAACGAGATCTTACCTTGCGCGTTAATGACTCGGTGCCAGGGAATCTTAGAATCGCCTGGGAGCTGGGATAAACACCTACCGACGGCGCGCGCTTGTCTAGGTAATCCCGCCATTGTGGCCACCGCCCCATAAGTACTGACTTTGCCGGCAGGTATTGCGTGAATGACTTGCCAGATGCGCTCTTGATAAGTGGGTTTCATAATTGGTTAGCCCTGCGAAATTTACCTTGGTAATCAAATATTCTATCAGCCACTTGCCAGTAGTGCCCATGTTTTCTGGCGATGACAAAATCCGGAGTAGGGTAGTGAGTGACCCCAGCAATAACATCGGTCAATAAGTGCGATTTTGTGCCGGCTTTTTGATTGGCTAATCTACGGCTGAACAGTCTATCGAAAACGGCGCGCTGGCCAGGGTTGTTGAGATTGAAATATTCGGTTAGCGTCTCTCCCTGCTCATCGTGATAAGTGATTTTTAGTGTGTTTTTGTGCTCGCTAAAGCTGATGCCTGCACAGCGGATGACTTTAGCGTCTTTTAATTGCAGTGCTTTTTTCAGTTGATCATCCGGGTCGACTAAAGCTTGATGACAGTGATGGCACTGGCGGGCAGCGATGTCATTCTCGCTAAAACACTGCGGGCAGTTTTTATAGCGAAACCTAAACTGGCAGCGCGGATCTACACTAGTATCATTATGGATGTCTGTTTCAGCAGTATTCAGCCCTTGGCAACGGCGGCCAAAATGTTCGATGATTTCGCCTTGGGCGTCGGTTTTTCCCCAGAATATGTTGGCGAAATTACACTGGGGACAAAATACTTGTACAGGCTCGCTGTCGGGGTCAGGTTTAGAGGCGCCGACTTCGGGGTGAAAGATGTTAAATTTGCTGCCGGTATAGTCGAGAATCAGACAATCTTTTTTGTCGGGGCTTAAGCGCAGCCCACGACCGACGATCTGTTGAAATAAACTCACTGATTGAGTGGGGCGCAGCAGGGCGATGACATCTACATGAGGGGCATCAAAGCCGGTGGTAAGTACCGAAACATTGACTAAATATTTAAGTTTTCGCGCTTTAAAGGCGCTAATTAGCAAGTCGCGTTCTGCGTTGTCTGTGGCACCGGTAATAATGGCGCTCTGCTCACTCGGTAAATAGCTAAAAACTTCTTCGGCGTGTTTTACCGTTGCCGCGAAAATCATTACGCCTTGCCTGGTGCGCGAAAGCTCAATTACTTGCTCAATAATGGATTGAGTAACACGCTGATTGGCGATCAGTAGGGTGTTCAGTGCAGCAGTGCTGCAGCTGTCTGTTTCATAACCGGGAAGTTGCGAAAAATTATATTGGGCGATTGCGGCATCGTATACCTTGGGCGGTGTTAAGTATTTATGTTTGATCATATAACTTAAGGGTAGTTCATAGATGCAATCGCGAAAAGGTGCATTGGCATCGTTACGCGCATATCCGTGGTAGTGATATTGGTAAATCCAGCCGATGCCCAAGCGATAAGGGGTGGCTGTTAATCCCAGAACTTTGAGCTGTTTGTTGTGACTTTTAAGTAGTGCAATCACTTTGGCGTATTGGCTATCGCTGTGCTCGCTAATACGGTGACACTCATCAATGATGACGAGTGAGTACTGCTCTTTAAAGTGCTTTAAATTACGTACCACAGACTGGATGCTGGCAAATACTACTTTAGCTTTGCTGTCTTTTTGTTTTAAGCCGGCTGAAAACACGCTGGAGTCTAAATCGTAGAGGCGAAATTTTTGATGGTTTTGCTCGACCAATTCTTTGACGTGTGCCAGCACCAGAACACGGCGATTGGCAATGGCGGCTAATTCAGCGATGACTAAACTTTTTCCGGCACCAGTGGGCAGTACAATTAAGGCGTTGGAGCTGTGGCGTCTAAAATAGCTGACAGTCGCCGCTACCGCATCGCGTTGGTAAGGTCTTAGGGTTAGTTTGCTCATGGTGTCTATTTAGTAATACTGGGGAGAAATATAAAATGATTATACCTTCCATAAACTATTTTAATAGAGATGACTTAGACGAAGCCTGAATTATCTAGAGCTGAGAGTCAGGCTCTTTAATGCGCTGTTTTAACGGTAGAAACGCCTCGGCGAGCCTTGGTTACATAATAGTTTGCATAAATAGTGAACGATAAGAGAGTGTCAGTAGTTTGAATTGGAAATATTTATGATTTTTGTAAAAACATGCTTGACGATAGCAAGGTGCGAGATTAGGATACGCACCTCTCTTGTAGCGGTTCAGCCAGCAGGCTTTATTAGCAACAGGGAGAGGGTAAGTTAAATGATGCGCCCATAGCTCAATTGGATAGAGCAACGCCCTTCTAAGGCGTAGGTTCCAGGTTCGAGCCCTGGTGGGCGCACCAGAACCGAATCCTAGGTTATGGTGAGCGTAGCTCAGTTGGTAGAGCTCCGGATTGTGATTCCGGCGGTCGCGGGTTCAAACCCCGTCGTTCACCCCATTTACAGTACGTTGTGAGTGGTGCCGAAAAGATAGACCACGCGGGAGTGGTGGAATTGGTAGACACGCCAGATTTAGGTTCTGGTGCCGTAAGGTGTGAGAGTTCGAGTCTCTCTTCCCGCACCATTTTTATATCATCTTGTGGTGAGCGTAGCTCAGTTGGTAGAGCTCCGGATTGTGATTCCGGCGGTCGCGGGTTCAAACCCCG
>JABSRB010000063.1 GCA_013215375.1 Oceanospirillaceae bacterium
TTCTCAGCTGCTGCCTTCTCAGCTTCTGCTTTCTCAGCTTCTGCTTTCTCAGCTGCTGCTTTCTCAGATTCTGCTTTCTCAGATTCTGCTTTCTCAGCTTCTGCCTTCTCTACTGCTACTTTAGCTGTTTCAACTTTTGCCGTTGCGATGTCTTCAGCTTGCAGCTTCTCAGCGTTTTCTATCTCTGCGATATTTTTTTTCTGAAAGAAAAATACTTTTATCAGCGCAAAAAAAGCGATGGCAGCGCCAGCATAGGCGATTAGTGCAGGGTCTAGACCATTTGTGGTCATCCAAGAGTAGAGAGATTCCAATTTTTTTCCTCAAATATCATTACAGCAACACTGACTCACATTTTCTGAGTGGTAAGTGCTTAAATTTATTTAGCGTTCTTAATTTTAGGAGCCTGTCCGAGAACAGACTAATCGGCTGCGACCAATTCTATTTGGTTATAATTAACGCTGATTCTCGTTAAATAGCACGCTATTCGCCTTAAATCACCGCAATTCTTCCTCAAATAGCCTTGCTCTCGCTACGATCGCTATTCTCGGACAAGCTCCTAGTCAAGTTGTAGCATTATGAAACTCTTTAAACATCAGTAATTGTTAAAGAAAATGACTAACAAATTAAGCGGGCTATCTTATCATAGAGAGGTGCAATTCTCATTGCCCTATTTTCATCCAATGTATTCTTAGATGTACTATGATTTCATTCCCTTTTGTGGATAATTAAAACCAGATATTTACTGAGAACTTGATCCGATGTCAGAGCAACTTCCAAAGAAAGAATATAAACCTTTTTTTAATCGTTCCTATTTGAAATATTTGGGCTTTGCCGTGGCTATTGCCATCATATTTTTAAGTGAAAAACCGACCTCCTCTTTAGAGCAGCCCTTACCGCTTGAGGAGGCAATCTCTGGGCTAAAAGTACTGCATAACGATTCTGTCACAGATTCTCGGCTGCTGCTTTCTTTTAGCAGTGCACCAGCACTTACTGAGAAAGCCAAAATTGACCGCGCTTTAGATTATCAATCGCTGCTGCAATCAACCGCGACAGCCGACAATATCCATAGCGTTTTATGGACACAAGATCGATTAGAAATAGAATTGCGCTGGCCAAAAAACTCAAGCATCGATATAAACGACGCTTTATCCCAATTGACACGAGATGCGCGAAAATACGCTACCACACCGGCCAGAAAACTAATTGCTGCTGCCAAGTATTTAGATAACAAACAAATTGATAACGCTGCTATCCAAGCGCTTTCCACACGCATTGCTAGGGATTATGCCGCTGGCAAAAATATCAACTTGCTGTTGAAAAACACTCCAAAAGCATTGCTGATCACCTCCTATGAGAAAACAGCAAGCCAGGTCATCGAAATCGATCGCCAATTTGGCACACTGTTTCCCAGAAATTCCCAAGGAAACCACCAACCTGTTAGTTGGCACCCCAGCGAGAGCACTATCGAACACCGTGGCACTGCGCACCAGTTATTAGTCGCCACGCAACTGGCCCCCATTAGCAACCCGCAAAGCGCACTTGAACTCGTGACTAACTTTGTCCTTGGCGAGTTACTCAACAACCTCAACGCCGCTCAACACAACTCATACCGTCTAGTGAGGCAACCGATATTTAAGCGGGGCTTTCAAGCGGTGCTGTTGGCAAGTACTCGCCCTTACACCGATCAAGATTTAATGGTGCTACGCGCACAAATGACGGAAATGGCTATTGATGATGCCATGACAATCATTAAGAAACGCCTTGAAGACAACTACCAAAAACTGGTTGAAGACCCTGAGCGGCTATTTAAATTTTACAGTAAGAAAAATTTTTACGGGCTAACCACTCAATCGAGCTCTGAATATGCAGCACAACTTGATACAATCACTGTTGAACAGATCAAGATGCAGATCAAAGCAATATTAGGCGATAATGCGATTATTATCCGCCTGCAACCGAGTTAATTAAGCACTATGCAAACGAGAAATAAAGCGGGAAACAAATTCGATCAAGGCCCTTCACAAGTGAGAATCATCGGTGGCCAGTGGCGCAGCCGAAAACTAAGCTTCCCGGTCTTAGATGGCCTTAGACCTACTCCCGATAGAGTACGGGAAACGCTCTTTAACTGGTTACAGAGCACTATTCCTGGGGCGCGCTGTTTAGATTTGTTTTCCGGTAGCGGCGCACTTGGCTTTGAGGCGCTCTCTAGAGGGGCTGATCACTGCACGTTTATCGATATTGCACCCGCCTCTTGCCAGGCGCTGCGCGATAACCTTAAAAAATTGGAGTGTGACAGCGCCGAAGTATTGCAACGCGATGCGATGCAGTGGCTGAGACAATTACCAGATGCTGTAGAAGGGACTAACACCCTGCAGTTTGATGTAATCTTTATCGACCCTCCTTTCAACAAAGATCTCTGTGAACAGATTTGTCAGTTAATGGTAGAGAAGAAAATAATCAGTGAACGTGGCTTTATCTACATTGAGACCGAGCGTCGAGCACCGCGAGTCAATCACTGGCCATTACATCGTGAAAAGACCAGTGGTCAAGTTCAATATCGCCTCTATCAACAGGACTAATTACGCTCACATTCGATTTAACTCTGTTAAATCTAAGTTCCTAGCTGCGTAGTAAATACTTATCTAAGACAATTTTTTTAGGTTTACTGCGCAGGGCTGCTTCTGCAAGTAGTAGCTCGGCGGTTGCCACTGCATCATTGAGTGCATTGTGCGCATGGTGTGCGGGCAATTGGTGCTCTGCGCGCAGGCTCTCTAATCGTAATTCACTCGGATCATAATAAGTGGATGCCTTATCTTTGCGTTTTTTCGCAATCAGCAAAGTATCTATCATCAAAAACACTGGCGCAATACCGTACAGCCGATAACAGGCCTGTTGTAAAAACGTGCGCTCTATTTGCGCATAGTGAACCAACATAACCTTACCGGCCAGCGCTTCTAGTAGCGCTTCTACTCCTTGCGCCAAACTTATTCCCGACTGCGTTTCCCGATCGGTAATACTGTGCACTGCAACATTGTTGTCGAGCAGTGGCACCGACGTTTTAATCACTTGGTGGTAGCTATTGGCCAATGAAATTTGGCCGCGTTGCATACTGGTAAAACCGATGCTGAGGATTTGATCTCGGTGAGCATTAAAGCCGGTGGTTTCAAAATCCACACTGAGTATTTGTGTATCAAATAACAGTTGATCAATAGGTGGAAATGGCACCGCCAAAAAATCTCGCAAAGGACCTGGTCGCGCTTTCTTAAGCAGCCTTTCGCGCTTAGCCTGCAAGCTAAAATAGTGTTTTAACACTGACTTCAGCACCGCTCTATTACGTCGATCAAATAACATGTTTGAACATTTCAATAACCATCATTAGCAGCTTCAAAAATCTTTTTGTCGTGCTTCTTGTAACGTTTTGATCACTTTAAAAGCATCTTTCAAGTGCTCGCGTTCTAGTTTTGATATTTCTTGAGGGGGTAAATAATTATCAACCCCTTGCCCGCGATTAATCTGTCGCGCTTGGTGCTGCAGACGCAGCGACCCAAAAAACTCAAAAGCGTCGATTAAACTTCGGGCAGAGGCTTTGCTTAACAGCGAGCTACCGGCGCTTTTGCGTAATCTCTCCAAAGTATTCACCGCATCAATGCCCAGCGATAACGCGTAAATCCTCGCCAATTCTACTATGGGCGCCACACCACTGTGCTTGAGATCTAAGGTATTTTTATGCTCCCCTTTGGCCACTAATACAAAATCTCGAAAAAAGCCTAAGGGTGGACGCAAGGTTAAGGCATTGCGTGATAAGTGTGACTGCAACAAAGAATTAGCGGTAGTCTTGGCTAAAAATTTACTACGCACTTGTTGCAATAGCCCCACGTCACCGTAGACAAAACTTAAATCAAAAAAAACACTGGAATTAAGTAGTGCTTGGGGGCTGGGATTGCTTACCCAGCGATGAAAATATTGATGCCATTTCTCAACGCTCACCCGCCACTGATCATTCGTCGCCATGATATCTCCCGGGCAATAAACGTAACCGCACTGCGCCAGACCATCACAGACAAATTTTGCCAGATTTTTAAACCATTGGTCCTGCTCTGCATTGGGCTCTGCCTGCAAAATCATACCGTTGTCTTGGTCGGTGTGACAAAACTGTTCATGGCGCGCTTGAGAGCCCGCCACCACCCAGGCGAACTTCATTGGCGCGCTACCAAACTGTTGCTGTGCCAACTCAATTAAGCGCGCGGTAATACCATTGGTAATCGCCGTGACATGCTTGCCAACATGATCACCAGTGGTGCCCATTTTCGCCATTCTCTGCTGCAGTTTTGGAATCAGCTGGCTAATTTCTACCAACTGCGTGACGCTGCCCGCTTTTTGAATAGAAGCGGTTAAATGCACCGCATTTTGCCCTTCTTTGTTCATCAAATCCGTGGCGGTGACCATGCCCACCAGCACTGAATTATGCATCACCGGTAAGTGATGAACACGCATATTGTTCATCATAATCAATGCATCAAAAGCATTTTTATCGCTCTCAATCGATACGATATCCACCGTGGCAATAGATCCTACACTCTGAGTCACCGCAACACCCTGTGCCACGCAGCGCTCACGTATGTCTTTGTCGGTAACAATACCCACAAGCTCGCCCTGATTGACCACCAGCAGTGAAGAATAATTTAACTGCGTCATCCGTATCGCGGTATCCCCAATACTCGTATCTTGCTCGATTGTCGCCGCTGGGCCGTGATAGATGGAATCAATGGTCACATCCATCAAAGAGTTACTGATTTTAGCCTCATCAGCCAGCTGGCTAACTTCAAGTTGCAGGCGCTGCTCAGAGGTCGCGGAAAAAAACTGACTAACCTGCTTAAAACCTACCAGTAACTGTTTAAAAGCGGCGTAGTTAATCATGTAAATCAAGCTGTCCTCATCCGCGCTGATTTGCACCTCATCAGCCGCTACAGGCTGGCAAAATACCGCACAAATTTCCCCTTCGGTGAATTTTCCCAGCAATTCCCCAGCCGCGTTCAAATAATTGAGACTGCCGGTGCGCAAAATATATAAATTGGGCTCGAGCACATCTTTTGGCGGCAAACTCTCCCCTTTGCGCACATAGCAAATAACGATCAGGCGCAGTATTTGTGAGACTCGATCTTCTGGTAATCGATCAAAGGGAGGGATCATTTTTAAAAAAGCACTGATGTCCGCCAAATCTTCTGTCACTACTTTTTGCTCCCGTATCACTCGCCAATGCATGGTTAAAGATAACCATTGTGAAGGCATTTTAGGCCTCTCGTCAATCATATACAGCGGCTCTAATACTAAAGTGTAATAGGCGCTAGATAGCCATGGTGAGGGCTGTTTAGGCCACTCTTTAATCATATGCAGCAGCTCTAATACTAAAGTGTAATTGGAGCTATTTACAAAGCTTGTTAGCCTTTAACTACAGTATTACCAACAGTTTTCTGCAACTGAGGGTTTTATTTAGGGTATTGACTACAAGTGGAATTTAGGTTCAACAGCGATACCCACCCTAAATATAAAAACAACAATAGGGACTGCTTTTGCAGCACCCTAAAAGGAGAATATTGTGGAAAACAATAGTTCATATTGGCAGGCTAATTTGCGAATAATCGCAACCTGCCTCGTGATCTGGTTTGTGGTGTCTTATGGATTTGGCTTATTACTGGTCGAGCCATTGAACACCATCAGATTGGGCGGATACAAGTTGGGCTTCTGGTTCGCGCAACAGGGATCCATCGTTACTTTCGTTGCTTTGGTCTTTTGGTATTCATACAAAATGAATAAGTTAGACAAAGAACATGGCATTGAGGAATAATTAATGGATGAGTTAAAGTTATATACCTATATTGCCGTATTTGGCTCTTTTGGATTGTATTTCGCTATCGCCTGGTGGGCGCGCGCGGGTTCAACTAAAGAATTTTATATCGCCGGCGGTGGTATCACTCCCTTGCAAAACGGCATGGCGATCGCAGCCGACTGGATGAGTGCAGCGTCATTTATCTCTATGGCTGGCTTGATCGCTTTCCTAGGATACGGTGGTTCGGTATTCCTGATGGGTTGGACAGGTGGCTACGTATTGCTCGCAATGCTACTGGCACCATACATGCGTAAACACGGCAAGTTCACTGTTCCCGAGTTTATCTTTGACCGCTACTACTCTAAAACAGCACGTGTTGTGGCAGTGGCCTGCTTGATCATCGCCTCACTGACTTACATCATCGGCCAGATGAAAGGGGTAGGCGTTGCCTTCTCTCGCTTCTTGGAAGTTGATTACGGTTTAGGCCTTGGCATAGGCATGGGCGTAGTCTGGGTTTACGCGGTATTAGGGGGTATGAAAGGTATTACCTATACGCAGATCGCCCAGTACGTAGTGCTAATCTTTGCCTACACTATCCCCGCTATCTTTATCTCCATGCAGCTTACCGGCAACCCTATCCCGCAATTGGGCTTGGGCAGTACTTTAGCCGATGGCAGTGGTGTTTATTTACTCGACAAGCTTGACCTTGTAGTCACAGAGCTTGGCTTTAAAGAGTACACCACCGGACAGCTGGGCAATAACGCCAACATGATCGCCTACACCTTATCACTAATGATAGGTACTGCCGGTCTACCTCACGTTATCATGCGCTTCTTTACCGTTCCATCGGTAAAAGCAGCACGATCTTCAGCGGGTTACGCGTTAGTTTTCATCGCATTGCTTTACACAGTGGCTCCTGCCGTTGGTGCGATGGCACGTCTTAACTTGATGAACACTATTGAGCCGACAGCTGGCGAAAACTTAGTGTACGAAGAGCGTCCACAGTGGTTTAAGGATTGGGAAAAGACTGGTCTACTTAAGTTTGAAGACAAAAATGGCGACGGTAAGATTCAATACACTGCCGACAAAGCGACCAATGAAATGGTTAAAGTTGACCGTGACATTATGGTACTTGCCAACCCAGCTATTGCCAACTTACCTAATTGGGTAATCGCACTAGTGGCAGCAGGCGGCTTAGCAGCAGCGCTCTCCACGGCGGCAGGTTTGCTACTGGCTATCTCCTCCTCCATATCTCACGATTTGATGAAGGGCATATTGACCCCCGACCTCTCGGAGAAAAACGAGCTATTATCCAGTAGAATCGTGATGACCATCGCTATTTTGATCTCGGGTTATCTGGGGCTTAATCCGCCTGGATTTGCCGCGGGGACGGTCGCACTAGCCTTTGGCCTAGCTGCATCGTCCATCTTCCCGGCATTAATGATGGGTATTTTCTCCCGTAAGATGAGCGGTACCGCTGCAATATGGGGCATGTGTTCTGGTATAGGTATCACAATGTTATATGTGTTTATGCACAAGGGCATTATGTTTATCCCTGGCACGTCTTTCCTAGGTGGTATGGATCCAAACTGGTTCTTCGGTATTTCACCTAATGCATTTGGTGCTGTCGGTGCCGCGGTTAACTTCACTGTCGCTTTTGCGGTATGTAGAATAACAGGGCCTGCGCCAATTGAAATTCAGCAAATGGTTGATAATTTCCGTACGCCAATGGGTGGTGTTAACGCCGCTCACGATCACTAAGCTAAATTTTAGCTGATCAACACAGACAGGCTAACCTATGGTTAGCCTGTTTTTTCATTTATAATTTTTGTAAGGGCTAACTTTCTAGTCGACCAAAGTTGTATATTCTAAAAAATAATAAAGAAACGGATTAACGCTGTGAATAAACATACCAAAACCGCTATTTTGATAGCGCCTATACTCGCCGTCTTAAGTTTCGCAGCCACTGACATGTATCAGGAACACCAAGCATCCGCGAAGCGAATTTTTGTGATGCAAGTACAAGATCAATGTGACATTCAGGCTAAAAAATGTGTGCTTAAGTCCGATCAATTTTTACTGAGTTTCTCCCACGCCGATGGCAAGACCATCATCAACTCAACTTACCCTCTCGACACTGCGACCTTATTCATTGTGGAGGCAGATAATCAAGCCTCTGTACATCCTTTAGGCATGACCTTAACTCCTTATTACTGGCGCGCTAATACTGATTTAGCCCAGCGGCTGGCGATACCGGGAAACAGCCAAAAACTGCGCATTATCGCCAATATTAAAGGCGGCTCCTATATTGGTGAATTTACTAGTACCACCCAATAGGGCATTATCAGCTATCCAATATAAGCAGAGCGTTTAGATGTTTCAAAACTGGCAACTCATCAGTATTAGTATCGGTTACATCTGCCTGCTTTTTGTTATTGCCTATGTGGGCGATAAATATCGCCACAAAATATCGCACCGCTTCCAACCCGTTATCTATGCCCTTACTTTGGGTGTGTACTGTACTTCTTGGAGCTTTTTAGGCACCACCGCCCAAGCGGCAACCAGTATTTTTTCTCACTTGCCTATCTTTGTCGGCCCTATTTTACTGTTTGTGTTCGCCTGGCCTTTTGTGCAACGCATCATAAAAACCAGTTTAAAGCTCAATGTTACCTCCCTTGCCGACTTATTAGCTTCGCGCTATGGCAAGTCACAGAAACTGGCAGTGATCGTCACTTTAGTTGCCGTGATCGGCACCATGCCCTACATAGCACTACAGCTAAAAGCGATTGTTTACTCCTACCAGCAATTAACCGCAGTACAAGATCTCAACTCTTGGCAAATTGGCTTAGTCGTCTCCGTGATACTAGCGGCGTTCACCTTATTTTTTGGCATTCGCTCTGTGGATGTCACCGAGCGTCATCCCGGAGTAATGCTAGCCATCGCCTTCGAGTCGCTGGTAAAAGTCGTGGCATTTTTGGTGCTGGGTTTATTTGTGGTGTTTGTTATCTATGAATCTCCGCAAGAGCTTTGGCGGGCCACCAAGACCGATCAATTACTCAGCCAGCAATTGCAGCTGCCCAACATTGCCACTATGCTCGGCTCATTAGTAATAGGCATGGCCGCCTTTTTAGCGCTACCGCGGCAGTTTCATGTGATGGTTGTTGAGCTACGCAATGCCAATGATGCGAATTTAGCCCGTTATGTCTTCCCGCTCTACCTATTAGTCTTTGCCGTGTTTGCGATTCCACTGGGACTCGCAGGCCAACTATTATTGGGCGATAGCGTGGCCGCCGATGCCTACGTGTTGTTTTTACCCGCCAGTCAAGATCAACTCTGGCTCACCTTACTGGCCTTTTTAGGGGCGGTATCCGCGGCCAGTTCGATGGTCATCATTGCCGCTATTGCCTTGAGTACCATGCTCTCCAATGAGATATTCTTTCCGTTAGTGTTTAATAAACATCGCGGCTCAGACGGCGATTTTGCCCGTTTTAAAGCACAGCTGTTAAATGTAAGAAAGCTATTGGCTTGTTTAGTGATACTGCTCGGTTATGGAGTGTTCTTATTAGCCCCCCCAGACAAACTGTCCTTTTTAGGAGAAATCGCCTTTGGCGCCGTCGCGCAGCTAACACCGGCGCTCATTGCCGCTTTTTATTGGCGCTCTATCAGCTTAACCGGTGTGATAAGCGGTTTGGGCGCAGGCTTTAGTTTGTGGTTTTTCCTCAATTTACTACCGCAATTTGGCCTCTATACTCAACCGGTCTCTAACAGCTTAGTGCCCACCCATATGCAAGTGTCATTACTAAGCCTACTGATTAACGTGATAGTGATGTGGACTGTGTCACAGTTTTCTCGAAAGAGTGTACAAGAACGAGTACAAGCCTCGCATTTCCATGACTGGCAAAGCCCAGACAGCATACAAGCACTGATCAATAGTGAGATCGATGCCAGCGAATTGCAGTTACTCGCCTCAAGATTCGTCGGAGAGCAAAAGGCAAAACTGAGCTTTAATCAGTTTCTCGCCAGCCACGACGCAAAATATTTAGGCGCCAGGCTCTACAACCATAAATTAATTGAACACACTGAGCATTTGATGACCAGTGTGATGGGATCATCTTCCTCCCGCTTGGTTATATCCTCGGCGCTGCAGGGCAAAGAAATAGCCCTAGACCAGATCGCCCAGCTGGTGCAAGAGGCCTCCTCACAAGGGACGCAGTTTAGTCATAGCATGTTGCACAGCGCGATCGAAAACAGTACCGAAGGTATTTCTATCATCGATAGCCATTTAAACTTAGTGGCGTGGAATAAACGATACATCGAGTTATTCGACTACCCTCCAAAGCTAATCCATGTCGGCTGCCCTATCGAAAATCTGATTCGCTACAATGTTGAACTCGGGCGCTGCGGCCCAGGTGACATAGAAGAAAAGATCCGCAAACGCATACAGCACCTACAACATGGCAATGCGCACAGTTCAGAGCGCACACACAAGAGCGGCCAAGTTATCCGCATTCAGGGCAATCCATTACCCGATGGCGGATTTGTGATGATTTTCTCCGACATCACCGCCTTTAGACAAGCCGAGCAAGTGTTGCGCGAAGCCAATCAAGATTTAGAAACCCGTGTACAGCAGCGCACCAAAAGCCTAGAAATAACCAACCAAGAGTTAGAGCAAGCGCGAGAAAAAGCAGAGCTGGCGCATATAAAAAAGAGCCAGTACTTAAATGCCTGTAGTCATGATTTGATGCAACCGCTGGAGGCGGCCAGATTATTTACCAGCGCCCTATCCTCGCAGCGCGGCATCAACAAAAACCACCAGCGACACATTGCCAATATAGAAGAGTCACTGCGCGTGGCCAGCAACCTGCTCAGCGACTTGGGAGACATTGCAAAAATTGAGAGCGGTAATATCAAACCCGTGAATAAAGCCTTTGCCATTGATAGCTTGTTAACCAGTTTGGCCAACGAATTCAATGCCCATGAGGAAAAAATCGAGATTCAGTTTACCGTAGTCAACTGCTCCTTGTGGATCTATTCCGATCCGCATCTACTGCGGCGCATCATGCAAAACTTTATCGCCAACGCCTTTCGCTACGCCAGCCCTGGCAAAGTATTACTCGGCTGTCGCAGAATTAACCACGTCCTCTCTATAGAGGTCATAGACAACGGACCGGGGATACCCCTAGAAAAGCAATTAGTGGTGTTTGAGCAATTTACCCAGCTAAATACTAACAATCAAAACGCCGGTAAAGGCCTTGGCTTAGGTCTTAATATTGCCCAGAGCTTTGCAAAACTTCTCGGTCACCCGCTGTCACTGCGCTCATCCCCTAATAAGGGCAGCAACTTTGCCATTGAAGTCCCTATCACCCAAACCGGCCAAGTTGAAGTAGCGCACCCAATCAACCGCTTAACCAGCCTGCAAGGTGTGACAGTACTGTGCATAGAAAACGATCCGCATTTGCTGGAGGCGATGGTGGCATTACTTGAGTCGTGGCAGTGCCGAGTGCTGGCCTGTGATAATAGTCAACAGGCGCGACGTTATTATGAAGAGTATAACGATGAGATCGACATCTTACTGATGGACTACCAGCTCTCTGAGCAGAAAACCGGGTTAGACTTCATGATAGAAACAAGCCGGGAGTCAAACTACGGTATTCCCGGGGTGTTAATTACCGCCACCACGGAAGAAGGCGTTCAAGCCAAAACCGAGGAGGCGGGATTCAGCTTTATGAAAAAACCGATGAAGCCGGCATTATTAAGGGCACTGATCAGCTCGATACTCACCCAAAAAATGCAGCAAGACTATTCTTTACTGGATGAAAAGGAAGTTGAACCCACCTCTAACTGAGCGATAGCAATCACCGCCTGAGTTCTATTCAGCACTTTGAGCTTTCTAAAGATAGCAGTAGCATGCGCTTTAACGGTCGCTTCCGACAAACTTAACTCGTGAGCTATTTGCTTGTTTAATAAGCCATCGGCAAACATCAATAAGATTTTGTGTTGTTGTGGAGTGAGTGAACGAACCCGATCGCCAATGTCTGAATTGTCTGCCACACGGTTTAAATTAATGTGCTCAGGTAGCCAAGTATCGCCTTTTAGTACTTGCTCAATAGCAATAAATATTTGCTCGACAGGCGTCGATTTAGGCACAAACCCCGCCGCGCCAAACTCCATCGACTTTATTACTGTGTCATCATCTTCATAAGCTGAGACCACCACTACAGGCAACTGCTTATATTGACTGCGAATTTTAATCAGCGTATTGAAGCCATGTGCCCCTGGAATGTTTAAATCTAACAGTAAAAGTTCAGCGTCAGGGTTTTCAGCTAATGCAGCGCTGAGCTGCTCTACCGTCTGTGCCTCAATCCATTGCACATTAGTCAACTTAGACTTTAACGTCTGCAGTAATGCCTGGCGAAATAGTGGGTGATCATCTGCAATTATTATTTTTTGTACAGTGTTCATGATACTCCTAATACCTTGATCAATAACAACTAGGCAACGCACCAATGCTAATGTACTCATTATGATTAGTAGCGATGAACCGTTGGTATTGATCTGATTTTATTATATTTTTATCTAGATATTGTACCTCAAATAGCTGTTTTGCAATAGCCCTAGGGAATTACTATTGCGCTTATAAAACAACCAATATCACTCTTATTGAGCCCAGTCTTCAGCGCGGTGCTGATCTTTCCACTTTACGTAATTACCCGCAGTGTAACTAAAAAAGGCCAGCTCTTTTTCGCTCAGTGGCCGCACTTGTTTTGCCGGACGCCCCACGTATAAAAAACCACTTTTTAGCACTTTACCTGGCGGCACCAAACTGCCCGCACCCAACACCACTTGCGATTCAACCACAGCGCCATCCATGACCATCGCACCCATTCCGATCAACACTTGATCTCCCACGGTGCAACCGTGCAGCATCGCCAAATGACCGATAGTGACTTCACTGCCGATAATCAACGGCAAGCCATCGGGATTACCTGCACCAGCGTGTGTTACATGCAACACAGTACCATCTTGAACGCTGGTTCTGGCGCCGACACTAATGCTTTGCACATCACCGCGAATCACGACTGTTGGCCACACCGAAACATCATCGCCAAGGGTCACTTTGCCCAGTACCACAGCAGATGGATCAACAAATACCCGCTCGCCAAGCTGCGGCTTAACGCCTTGATAAGATCTTATATTCATTACAATTCTCGATATTCACTAAATTTAGATTAATTTAACACCCATAGACACCGAAAACACTTTAATTTCGGAACTTATGCTTTCTTAACCACGCACGCTAGGTAAACCTAGTATTGCAGTTGAATTTACACAATTTATCCCTATTATAATTGGCATATCTAATTAAATGTTAAACCCTTAGCCGCCGCTACATTTTCTTTGGTTTAACCTGCTTTTAATGCATACAATGACGGAGCAACTCATGCCCAACAGCCTTGCCCAGCTACCTAAATTTAGCCAAATAGACCCTGCAAAAATCAATTCAGCACTAGATGAGATTTTGCACACTAATACCCAGCGTATCGAACAGTTACTGAGCGCCAATAGCCAGTACAGCTGGGACAACCTAATCGCTGTGATAGATACCCTCAACGATAATTTGGCAAATTTTTGGTCGCCTGTCTCTCATCTAAATGCCGTGTGCAATACCGATGAGCTACGCAAGGCATATAACGAGGCGCAGCCAAAACTCTCTGCTTATCACACCCAGCTCGGGCAAAACCTCAAGCTTTACCATGCCTACAAGCAAATTCAAAACACCGCTATTAACAGCGCCCAGAAAAAAGTGATCGACAACGCAATTCGCGATTTCGAACTCTCTGGCGTAGCGCTTACTGAAGAGAAACAACAACGTTTTGCGGCGATTAAATTACGCACCTCTGAGCTAAGTACTAAGTTTTCAGAAAATGTTTTAGATTCGACTCAAGCGTGGCAAAAGCACATCACCGATGTCAAAGATCTAGCCGGTATGCCAGAGTTAGCCTTGGAAGCCGCCAAACAAGCGGCCCAAGCTAAAGATTTAGACGGTTACCTGCTTACCTTGGAGTTCCCCTCGTACCTGCCGGTAATGAGCTACTGCGACAGCCGCGAGTTGCGCCTTGAAGTGTACCGCGCCTTTGCCACTAGAGCTTCTGATACACCGGCCAACCAGCAGTGGGATAACAGCCCCATCATCGAAGAGCTACTGGCACTGCGTTTAGAGCTGGCCAATATCTTAGATTTTGACAGTTACGCACATTACTCGCTAGCCACCAAAATGGCCGAAAATCCAGCGCAAGTATTAGGATTCCTTAACGAGCTAGCCGCACAAAGCGTCGATACCGCACGCGAAGAATTTGACACATTGCGCCAGTTTGCCATAGAAGTAGATGGTTTAGACACGTTAGAAGCATGGGATGTGGGTTACTACAGTGAAAAGCTAAAAAAGCGCAACTACAACATCTCCCAAGACCAGCTGCGTCCCTACTTCCCGATGGACAAAGTACTCAAGGGGCTATTTAGCATCACCTCAAGGTTGTTTAACTTCGAAATAAAGCAAGTGACAGAATTTGATAGCTGGCATAAAGACGTCTCGCTGTTTGAAGTCATACGCGATAAACAACTCATCGCCCGTTTTTACTTAGACCCCTTTGCCCGCGCCAATAAAAGAGGCGGCGCATGGATGGATACATGTCGCACCCGCCGTTTAGTCGATGGCGAAATGCAACTGCCCACCGCCTATTTGGTCTGCAACTTTAACCCGCCTATTGGCAGCGGCCAAGCGTTGCTGACCCACGATGAAGTCACCACCTTATTCCATGAATTTGGCCACGGCTTACACCATATGATGACCAAAATGGAATACGCAGACATCAGCGGCATCAACGGTGTGCCTTGGGATGCAGTCGAACTCCCTAGCCAATTTTTAGAAAACTGGTGCTGGCAGCCACAAGCACTCACGCTGATTTCCGGGCACTACCAAAGCGGCGATCCACTGCCAGCAGATATGCTCGATAAATTGCTCGCAGCGAAGAACTTCCAATCGGCAATGGGCATGGTCAGACAGCTAGAATTTTCACTGTTTGACTATCAACTACACCTTGAATACCAACCTGGCGAGAGCATGGTGCAGCCACTGTTAAACGACATACGCCAACGGGTCGCCGCCATTACTCCGCCCTCTTTCAACGCCTTCCAAAATGGCTTTAGCCATATTTTTGCCGGCGGTTATGCAGCGGGTTATTACAGCTATAAATGGGCGGAAGTACTCTCTGCCGATGCTTTCTCCCTGTTCGAAGAAAAAGGCATATTCCACCGTGAAACTGGCACATTATTCCTAGAGTGCATCTTGCAAAAAGGCGGCAGCGAAGAGCCCGCCAAACTGTTTAAAGACTTTAGAGGCCGCGAGCCAGATACCGAGGCGTTACTGCGTCACAGCGGTATTGGTCAATGAGCGTGATCAAACGTTTTGTCGCCGGTGCGGTATGCCCGCGCTGTGCCAAAATGGACACCATTCGGGTCTATCGCAACGAAATTCGCGAGTACCGTGAGTGTGTTAAATGCGATTACAAAGATGGCCAAAACCTCGATGGCAGTCCTGAACCCGTCAGCGAGCTGGCCACCCGAGTCAACAGCGAAAAACCGGTTAACGCCAGCGGTGCCAAAATAGACCAAGTGATCTCCCAGCCAATCAACTTTGACCCCAACTCTTTCAAGGACAGTTAAGCTATGGATACCCCAAACCGCTGTGCGTGGGCACAACAAAGTGAAATCGAAGCGCACTACCACGACCAGCATTGGGGAATGCCCACCACGGATGATAAAACACTGTTTGAGTTTATCATCTTAGAGGCCGCACAAGCGGGCCTTAGCTGGCACACTGTGTTGCAAAAGTATGAAGGTTATCGCCATTATTACTGTGACTTTGATGTGCAGGCAGTGGCTAAGTTTGATCAGGCCTATTTAGATAAAATGCTGTTGGATCCGGCGATTATTCGCCACAAACTCAAATTGAGCACCTCGGTTAAAAACGCTAAGGTTTTTATCGCCATTCAAGGGGAGTTTGGCTCGTTTGCCAAATATTTATGGGCATTTGTGGATAATAAACCGCTGCAGAATGAGGTGGTGGATTATCGACAGGCACCAGTGCAAACGGATGTTTCTATGGCGCTTTCTAAAGATTTAAAGAAACGTGGTATGAGTTTTGTCGGGCCAACGATTATGTATGCTTATATGCAGGCCATAGGGATGGTTAATGATCATGAAGTTAGTTGTCATTGTTATGATGGCTGTCGGCGGGCGGGGTTAGATTTTAAGTTGCCATCTTAAACTAGTAAATCGCTCCGACGACAACTCAAGAGGATTGGTGGCTACCTAGCCTGATCCAATGAACAAAGATGAAATAATGAAAAATTAACATTCTTCGATCAATAGTTAATTAAAGCCTCTTAACACTACTCAATGACCTACTCAGAGTCGCTCCCGTTAAATGCAACAATATATAGCTCAGATAACGTTTGTAGCATGTTTGCAGCATCTATGCGTCTGCAGTCGCAGGCAAAGAGTGAGCGGTTACTTAAAGTGGTTCGATACCAGAGACTTTGCTTTAGACCACAGGCTTGATGATCCACCTGCGATAGCAGGACCATAGCGCTCTTTTACTTGAATTTCTGTGACATTTGCTTCAACCCAAGTGCCTCCGCCTGTAGCAACGTTATGAATCAGTGGCTGCATTCTATCCAGGGATTTAGCAAATGCGGCATCGTCACTTGTGCCAGCTTCGAATTCGTACCAAAGTTCGATTAACTCTTCGCATTGGCGCTCTGGAAGTAGACCGAATATACGCTGTGCTGCTAGTCGTTCGAGTTCTTCCTGCTTTTTATTATTAGTAGGTTCATGTATTGGGTGGTCGCCAGCATCAATTTCTACAATATCATGGATCAGTAGCATGCGAATCACGCGATCAATATCTACTGTTTGATCTGAAGATCCTGAGAGGACTAATGCATACATAGCCAAATGCCATGAATGCTCCGCTGAATTTTCTTTGCGCGATTGATCAATCAATGGAGTCTTTCGGACCACGTTTTTGAGCTTATCAATCTCACGTAAAAATGATAATTGCCTTTCCATAACCGATCCTTAAATATTTATAATAACTCAGACACAAAACAGCGCGTAAGTTGGCGCTGTTTTATAAGCTCAAAAGTTTTGAGACGATAAGCGTTTCATTCTTTAATCATTCCTCAAAGGCTACACCTTCCGCTTTAAAAAGCGCTTCTAGCTCTTTGTAACCTTCAAGCTCCATCAGCAATTGGCTTTTTTCGTGCTTTGCCACTTTTAGCCAATGTTCGCCTTCTAATGCGCCGACCATCGCGTATAAAAAATTTAGGCTAGGTTTAGCCGAACTCCCGCTTTTTAGACGAATATAAGCGCGGATAGCACCTAAATCCCGCAATTCTTCCTCTGTATTTATACCTACCCCCACCAACATCTGCTCTGATTTTGGACCTAGGCCTTTTAAATCTCTTAACTTGGACATAGATAAAACTCGAATAGAACACAAAGGTTATCATGCACTCTTTTGCATACACTTCGTAGAGTAGAATATTCGTAATTAAATACTTTAGCAGCCTCCATCACCACCACCGCTATCGCCTCCACTACTACCACCAGCGCCAAAATAATTATCGCCATCGGATCCACTTCCTCCACCGCCGCCAAAGAACCAAACGTTATGTTTATAGCTCCAGAACAACGTTGGGATAGGAGGTAAGCACCAGATCAGTAGTATTTTGGATGTCTTTAATCTGGTTGAACAAATAGTCCAGTTTAGAAAATAATTAGTCAGCATCACCGATTGCACAAACCAAAAAGCGACTATTAATCCGAAGAATAAGCTTATAAATTTATGATTCTCTATATATTCCATATTAATTTATCACTTAATAAGGGATGTCCACTGTACCCATAATATTTGCAAAACCACCCACTTCTACTTTGCTAATCACTGCATTAGCAGACTTCACAGAGGCGGTGATTATCGAGGTACAATTCATCGCCCTACCTTGCTCAAAAACATAATCACCCTCTAGCGTTGTATGCTCTGTTAAATAGCAGGCCAAAGCGCCACAAGCACTGCCTGTGGCCGATTCTTCAGGGATGCCGAATAGAGGGGCAAAGTTACGACAACTAGCCGTTAAATTGCTCTGGGGCGCACAGAGCTCAAAAACATGAAAGCCAACCACGTTATGTTTATCACAGAAGTCTGCAATAACCTCATCATTGGGCACTATTGAGTCTAGATAACCATTGGCTACGGGGACAATCACATCCGGCAGTCCTGTTGAAATAACTTCAACAGGTAAATTAGTACTGGCTAGTGCTTGGTTATCGATACCAAGAATTTTGGCGATCTGAGGGTAGGAAAAGCTCTCCTTTGGCTGTGCTATTTTTTGCGGTAACTGTTGTTCCATCACCACCTTTCCATTGTGCGCGATAGTCACTCCCAACATCCCAGCTTTGGTCCGTTGCACGTAAGAACCCGCAGTGAGAACACCGCGTTGATGCAATGTAGAAAAAACAGCTAAGGTGGCGTGCCCACAAAAATCGACTTCAGCGGTGGTGGTAAAAAAAGAGACTTGATAATCAGCCACATCATCACTAGCCACAAAAGCCGTTTCTGAAAACCCGACCTGCTGCGCAATCTTTAACTTTTGCGCATCCGATAGATTATCGGCATTTAACACAACACCGGCAGGGTTACCCCCTGCTCCATTCGTTGTGAATGCGTTAACTAATATGACTTCGATATTCATCACCCTATTTAAAGCTATATAAAAGGCTAAATTTAGCAGGCTTGAGTAAATGTAGGAAGAGTAGATTGACCTTGGGAAGCAGCGAATAAGTCCCTAGATGTTCCCTGTGGATAACTAAGCGGTTAATACCCATAAAGAGGGGCACACTGATCCGCGGAAAAATGCGAAGTGAATGGCCAGTCCTTTACAAGCGTTTTGACAATGGAAATACAGATGAAACAAGATTTCATCTCTGTTGACCGCTTAGAGATCCACCCTACGGGGCGCTTAGGACTTGTTCGCTGCTTCCCTTGATAGCGCTACTTAAAAATAAAAAGACTCTGACATCATAAATTATTGACCGCTTGCTGCCACATAAAAACAAATGCCTGCGATCAACCAAAATACCAACCAGGATAGATGTTTACCTTTAGTAAAACTCGCAGAGAGCAAGCCACTGACTAAAAAGACCAGACCTGTGATAAACAGCACTTCAGTTTCAGTAGTAGCGCCGGATCCGGCATATACATATAAAATACCGGCAAAGCCCCACCATGCGATAGTAGTAAGATGCCAAGCAAAACGTAACACTCTTTTAGTAAACCAGTCACTACCCAAAAGTTGCGGAAGGTTATCTCTGCGAAACAGCCTTATCAGAATATATTTTTCGCCTAAAATCGAATGAACGAAGCCAATTAAAACTAGCAGTATGCTGCCTATATAGAGCATTTCATTATCCATAGAGAGTGCTGACACCGCCATAAGCGGACCAATATTGTTAACTACAATAATAGAGAAAAGGAACAAGCCAGCTGTTGTTCCGTTTACAAGCCTATTGCTAACCTAAGTCGGTTTTTCATTACAAGCCAGCATGCCCATATATTTTTCAAATCGTCTTTGTCTGGTTTCCGCTTTCTTCGCACTGGTCAATCCATACGCGATAACAATACGCGTCGATTTACTCAGCGTTGCAAAAAACAGCTGCGCATTTGGCTGACTTTCCAGTGCCGCAAGAAAATCCGCTGGCACTTTCATTTCACTAACCACATATGCGTTTTCCCAGCGCCCGTCTAATTTGGCGGCACTAACATGTACCAGCCCAGACTCCATCATCCGGCCTTCACCGATCAAACGCTCCACATGCTCCCTGTTCCTTTTAGACCAGTTGCTGCGCGCTTTCCTAGGTGTAATACGTTGCATAAAGGATTCGTCATCAATCGACTTTTTAATGCCGTCGATCCAACCCCAGCAAAGCGACTCAACCACAAGATCATCCCAAGTCACACTGGGAATACCGGTCTTTTTCTTGAACATCTTCACCCACAACTCACTTTCAGTGGCGTGATTCACCTCAAGCCACTGAGCGAGCTCTTGTGGCAGTGCAAAGGTCTTAATTTTAGCTGGATTGACTTCGGGCATAAATTAAATCCTCTTTAATCCGGATATTGCATGCAATGCCGTGATGATATCGCCGCTTATTGCTGTTACAGGATTTTTTTCGATTGAGCGCCATACTGGTGTGTCTGGTCGATTGAGAAAGAAAAGTCTGTAAGATCAAGAAGCAAGCTAGCGCACGAGTCGTTGTGTGCAATATTCGGGCTGTGCTATTTAAACGAAAAAACATAGCTTATTTTTATCCAAATCTCGCGCATATGCAGAAAACCGTGGCCCTTTTTGACTTGGCTCACCCTCACAAGTCCCCCCCAATTCAACCACCTTTTTATGCAACCTTATGACTTCTTCGCTAGAACCCACATCAAAACCAATCATTGTGCCATTTCCATTACTCGCAGCTTCCTCATCAAAAGGTTTAGCCACAGCAAAAGCAAAACTTTCACATTGCCAAAAAGTCATTCTGTCAGTAGCTGCTATTTGCTTAAGCTCTGTTTGTGCGAAAAGTGCATCATAGAATTTAACCGAGGCTTCCATATTATTGGTACCCAGAACGGTATAGCTCATTTTCATAGTTTAATCTCTGCTATTAAATAGAAGGCAGATTATAACTGCACACTACTGACAGCATTATGTCAGCAGTGTTATGTGAGCGAACTATTATTGAAGGGTATTAAGAATCAATTTACTCTGATCAAATTGATTTCAACTAAAGCGCAAGGAGATGATAAGTCGCGCCCAAATGGGTCAGCTGTTTTCTAACAGGTTCATTTTCTTCATAACTGCCTATATATAAGAACTTTAATCTGGAAAGATTACGTCCTTTTAACAACTCATAAGCCCCCTCAATAACGACAGCTGTTTTCTTTGGATAGGGGCCACCAACAGAAACGCTTACTTCCTCGGTTTCTCCTTTCGCCATTAGATTGGCAAGTTGATGTGACAACTCTGAAGGCTTACTATCAGAAGAGACATAAACTAATAAACTTTTTATTCCAAGTAGTTGGTTTGATGCGCTTCTTAGATCAGACAAATCACTGTTGGGCTTCATCTGGGCACATGCGCTCAATAACACGGCAAAAATAACTACAACAATCTTATTCATCAATGCTTCCTTTGTACGAAGCCCACAACAGGCGCATATTTGTAAAAAAACCAATAGAGTCAGAGTCAAATCAATTTACTCTGACCCTATTGATTTACACATTGCCAAAAAGTCATTCTGTCAGTGGCTGCTAGTTGCTTAAGCTCTGTTTGTTCGAAAAGTGCATCATAGAATTTAGCCGCGGCTTCCATATTATTGGTACCCAGAACGGTATAGCTCATTTTCATAGTTTAATCTCTGCTATTAAATAAAAGGCAGATTATAACTTCACACTACTGACAGCATTATGTCAGCAGTGTTATGAGAGCTAACATATTGAAGGCCATTACCGCTGAGAGCTTACTTTTAACGCCAAACGCAGGCGATGTTTATAGCCCGATGTAGCGAACAGCGTGCTCCCTGTTGTTTCTTATTAAATTTTTTGTTCATTTAAATATTCTATAACTTGGTCTGCGTTTTTATTCGGTGAAAAAACAGGATAAAACACTTTTACAATAATCCCGTTTTTAGCAATTATTGTTACCCTTTTTGATAGCGTCATATTTCCAACTTCAAGCGTTGGGATATTCAATGCATTAATAAAACTTAGGCTTTCATCACTCACTAACTCGAAGGGTAAATGCAATCTGGACTTTGCTTCTTGTTGGTATTGAATTGATTGTGTACTTAAACCATAAACTTCAGTATCTAGCTCTTTTAATTCATTGTAATGATCCCTGAAAGAGCATGATTGTGGAGTGCAGCCTTTTGCTCCAGGGATCTGATCCCAGCCATCAGGTTGTTTGATATCCGGGCGACCCGTCATTGGGTAGCAGTAGATAACAACAGAGTTTATGGTTGAGAAATTTATTTCATCGCCGTTGGTAGCCGTTAACTGAATATTGGGCAGCTTAAAACTATCTAGGTGATCACAGCCTCCATCATCTTCTGGTACTGGTAAGTCATCTGGCAATTGATTAAATGATGTCACTGAATCTCCTTGTTAGCCAAACGCCCGCATAATAGACACGAGTTTATGACCGTCCTGATTAATGTGCTTGTTTAGTTTAGGTGATCCTCTTGGCAAGAATTAATGAAGCCGCAGTCGTTTGATTATACAAAGTCGAATCAATTTACTCTGACCCTATTGATTACAACTAACGGTAACTTAAAAACATCGAGAATATTTCGCAATCGATGAATGTAAAAAGCTAAAAAACCCTACTTCACTTTTGACTGCTAACGCCTGTATTTGTGGCTGGTTTGAAGCGCAGCGTAAAACCAGTCCGCCAACATACACTTGTTAACTGTTGATGGCACCATGCTTTGCTACACCTATATAGTTAAACTCGATCATTTTATCGAAAGTCTTATTGGAGAGTGTAACATCTTGTTTTTGTAGGTTTACTTTAACATTACTACTAGCCTCTCGCTTTGGGATCTCATATGCATGATGACGATTAATTACGATATACAATTCGCCTTCAGAGAAGAATGAGTCAATGAACTCTTGCACCTCAACCTCCTTAAAATCTTTCCCTTCTCCTACAAATGACCATTCGTTACTAAACGAGCTATTCCAATCGATTTTGGTTTTCATGTGACTCGTAGCGATGTATATATTTTTCGCGTCCATAATTCTCAAAGACAGTTAACGAGGGTGTAGAAAAACCTATAATTCACGAGTCTCTCTAACCCTATTCCATTTATTTAATTTTTAACCAAAACAATTATGTATGACGGTTTTTTATACAGATTACCATCACCGATGTTATTTCCAAGTCCTATCACCCAAAACCCGCTACATATCAGCCTTTTGACCCACTTATGCGCCAGTACTTCCTCTTCAGAGGCTTAATTCCCCGTAATTCGCTAGCTTCTCTATATTGTGCACCATACAAAATAATTGCCATTGTCCCTGCACTTTCTTTTTACTGCGCAAGCTAAAGCGATTCAGTCTTTTATTCGTGCCTATATTGCCAAAGACTGGTTCTACAACGGACATTCGGTGGCTATAGA
>JABSRB010000064.1 GCA_013215375.1 Oceanospirillaceae bacterium
AGCAACAATTGCTATGATATTTAACCATATCCAAGTTAGCAGTAGCACAATGATAAATATGACGATTAGTTCCATAGTATGCCTCTTTAATTGAGTTCTAACGCTCGACTAATCGGTGGAGCAAATGGGCGCTTCTTTTTGCTCCGCAAAAAATGTGACCGTATGCGGAATCCGCATTGAGTCGCTTGTTAGCACTATTAGTTAAAGAATAACTCCCAAACTCGCTTTGCTGTAACTGAAATAGTTTTGGTAGTATTTTCTACGTATAACTTCATCTCATTCAATTCATTCTGAGAATACAATTCACCGTTAAATATAACACTATTAATTTCTTGAATAGCAGATAAATCAATTAATGGATTCCCATTAAGTATGACCAAATCTGCTTTTTTTCCTTTAGCTACACTGCCCCATTTTTCCTCTACCTTAAAATATCGTGCAGGGTTAATTGTTGCTGAACGAATCACTTCACTATTAGATAACCCTGCTTTAGATAGCATCTGAAGTTCTTCATATAAACTAAAGCCTGGATAAATAAAAGCATCAAGCGCATCTGTACCTGCGAGTAATAATACATTATTATCTTGTGCGAGTTTAGACAACTGTAGACTCGTGTTTTTTAAAGTAATTAGATCTTGCTTATCTTTATCATCAAATCCTTTTTCAGCTAGCCATGCATATGCTTTCCATAAGGTAAGTGTTGTATGGTCAATGTATTTATTATGTTCAGCGTTCCCGTACAAGTGGTTTGACAAATTTACATCTTGCATACTGGATGCAATATGTGTCGGTGTATAGGCAACACCTTCTTCATGCAAAAATGCCATGACTGACCGACATTCCGTTTCATTGTAACTACTGGCAAATCGAGTCATGGTAGATATGCGCTCTTCAAACACATCTTCTAGTTCCGAGCAATGAGCATAAAAAGCACGATCATGTTCAATACTTTTTAAATTGGACAGGTTTAGATCCGTTAAATTAATATTTGCAGGAAGGTGCCCAACTACAGGTAATGCCGCTTTTTCAGCTTGAACTAAAACAGACTGAAATTGCTGACTTGTCGTGTCATGGCTAAGTTGTAACTTCAACAAAGAATCATTTAAATTATTTAACCAATTTAACGTTGGTTTGACATCACTTTCCGTTAACTCTTCCATATGAAAACTTACTTTCGACCATGACTTAGGGCCCAATAATTCTTTATTTTCAATTAAACGCTGCCATTCACTATTAGGCGCAGAACAATTTTGATCCACCCCCCAACTACAAGTATTACCAAGATCTCGAACATTCAAAATACCATTTACTATATAAAGTGGGTAATGTAGAAGATCAGACCGCTTTATTGTATGAATATGCATATCCCACAACGAAGGAATAAGGTACTTATTTTTACCATTTATAGTAATTGACTCAGGAAAATTAATGGTTATTGGATTTGGTGAAATATCAGCAATTTCACCATTCAAAATTAGCACATTACGCAAATGTTTAATTTCTCCATTTAATACATCAACAATGGAAATATCACTAATATAAATAGGGAGGTTTTCAGATTTTTGTTTTAATGGTGCGGGAATAGATGTAAACGCGCCAAAGACTAAAAGCGCACAGATAAGAACAAGTGAAAATATAAAAACATACTTGAGTGCTTTCAACAACATCGATGCTCCATTTGTAGTGCTAACGCCTTTGTTTGGGGCGGCTGTAACAGAGCGAGGAACGAGTGGCGTGTAAGCCGTCCCAGCAACCGCAGGTTGCGAACAACACAAATTTGTTATGTTTATGGTAATTCTAAATTACATTTTTTGCAGGCGAAACGATCTGTATCATCACTTGACGGAATGCAAACCATATGACTATTATTACCCTCCAAAAAGCAATCAGGGCATGATTCAGAAGAAAGATATGGGAGCTTAGAGTTTTGAAGTTTTCTAGCCCATTCATTCTCTTTTTTCTTAAATTCAGATATCACTCTGTATGCTTCACGTACTTCATGAGGAGGATTGTTGATTCTACTTTCAATAGACTCGATATTTTCCTTAAGACGCTCTTGGATAAGTTTTTCCATGGTAACTCCGAAGTAGATAAGTAAACATAACGCCTTTGTATGGGGCGACTGTAACGGAGCGAGGAACGAGTGGCGTGTAAGCCGACCCAGCAGCCGCAGGCTGCGAACATCACAAACTTGTTATGTGATGAACTTTACGATCACAAAATGACTACCAGCTTCCTTTGGTGGAAAGTCTTCGTGCTTTAAACTTAAACCATGTTTGTTTGCTAAGGGATAAAACACACCGTATGACTCTTTATCAAAGGCATAAGAAGCTCCAAGAGATATACCTTCTAGAATCTCACCAAGCCGGGTTTTTCTTATTTGATACTCACTACCAGTCCCAAGTGATGATTTAATGTATTTATTTAATGCAGATTGACCGCCAGCGATAATACATGCGTCTCCATCGCAAAATGTTTCTTGCGATGAATAAACTGCAAAATATCCAACCACCGTATTCTCAATTTTAGACATTTGCTATCCTAGTCGGCATATTCACATAACGCCAACAGCAAGCGCGCTGTTTTTTGGCGTCGCTTTGCCTGTTTTTGTTATGTCTTTTCATGAGTACGAAGCTCACGCTTGGATATCTTCATCGCGTTAAATCTATGATGGTCGTCCTTCAGACAGTCTACTGGATGCATTGCCAATGGGGTGCCTTGTATTAGCCTGTCGCCAATTGACTCTTGTGATGGCTTAACCAGCGACTCCCACCATGACGGTGAAGCCCAAGTGTTTTCACTAAACGAGTAACAAAACCTTACAATTGCATCAGCCACTTGATCATCATTCAAATCCAAAAGTGATTCTATAAACCTGCTGCAATGCTCATCATGCTCAGTAAGCCAGGAAAAAACAAAACAGCCTTGATCTTCATAGCTTATGCAGTTGAAAAATATATAATCGTATGCCTCGTCTTGGAGGCCTAGCTTCTGAAGTGCGTTACCATGGAAATCCATCTCAGGAATCACCATTGCGCTAACTAAGATCTTAGGAACTTCACTTAGCTCAAAAACACAATGCTTAATCTTCGAGTAGTCAGAATTAATAAGAATAGAGTCCATTTCAGACTTCAGATGCCTCAGGTCACGTAATGCAAGATCCACTCCCTTCCCGAACGAATTCGCTTGACCTTGAAGATACTGCTGCATCATTTCATTTTGGCCACGGTCGGCCTCACGCATGAGCTCTGCAGTGCCTTTATTTTGCTCCTTGTGGTAGATCTCGCGACACATCCCCCTATATGCCAATAGGAATAACTGATGGTCATTCAAGGTTATAGCTTCATCTTCAATAGGAGCAAAAATTCCCTTATCATGAACAGAACAAAAACCCGTAAACGTAGAGGCTTTCTTTATTCCGACTTTTTCTAAACCTAGCTTTCCATTACTTTTAATTAGTCCAGACAAGCTTGGCTTTGCGCCCATGACGTGACCGTCCTCAGAGATTTCTTTCAGTGACCCACTTTTAGATATGGTATGTGCATTAATTATTTTTCTTGAGCAGTCATCTGGGAACAAGTTATTAACACTGCAAACCTTCTTTGAGGTTTGCTTCTTAGCGTAACCTTCCAAGTCTCCACGCGTTAACGGATTTAGTTCTTCTCGGATTAAATGACATTTCTTATGCTTTTTTCCAGAACCGCACCAGCATGGTTTGTTTCGGTTATTACTTCCCATTATCGATGACTACTCCTAAGACATAACGCCTTTGTTTGGGGCGGCTGTAACAGAGCGAGGAACGAGTGGCGTGTAAGCCGTCCCAGCAACCGCAGGTTGCGAACAACACAATCTTGTTATACGTTCTTGTATATGTCATGTAAAAGCTCACCGGACGTTTCGTTTAGTCTCACATTGCCAATCGATAAGTTCAGATCGTTTGACTCGCCAGCATCTGATATTGTACGAACTCCATCAAGTACACAAAGAAAGCCAAACACAGATTCATGGACAGCCTCAGATATTACCTTGCTCACCATTTCTCGATCATTTGGATCTAGAGCCTTAAACCATTCTGATTGCTCCTTTAGCTGCTGATCTGGATTGCGGCCAGGAGGATCATAGAGGTTCTCAAGCGTCCCTTCTATCGCAGATTGAGACACTATCTCTTTGATGATTTTGGTGAACTCTACTTTATCCACTGATGCTCCAATGACGTATAACGCCTTTAACAACGGCGGATTTGTAGCTGCGAAGCAGCGGAAAAGCCGTCCGGCCCCGCAGGGGCGAATTGCTTAAACTTGTTAGAAGTCACCGGCCTATATACAGACGAGACATCTCTTTTTCAGTAGCTATACCCAACCTTTTTACGGTGTCTTTGTATGATATCTGAGCTTCCTTATTAGGTAGCGTACAGATTTCATAATCTGAATCAATATTCTCTCCATCACCTGGAATCAAATATAAATTGGTTTGATCTAGTTTGGCTATGCACAATTGAACTCTACCATTTGTTCTATGAAAAAATATTGGATAACAATCAGCATGCTTCGCTGCAAACCAATTATCCTGATGGTATAGGTATACAGAGTTAACTAGCTCTCTATCATTGAGTTCCTCTTTGCAATACGGGCAATGAATCATAATGTACTTCTAACGCTCCCATAAGCTGTGAGCAATGCTGGCGCATTCGTTGCGCCTTTTGTTTTGCAACGAATTTGACCGCGTTGCGAATCTGTTTGATGGGCTTGTTATATGCCAATACCACCTAGCAGCATTTATTTACTTGGAGCCTGTTTTTGAGTTTGCAAAAAGCGCAAGCCCGCTAAGCGTTACCAGAAAGGCTTCGGTCAGCATTCCCGACTGGATGTCCGCATTCGGCAGACCATCCATAGCCACCCCCACCAAGCGACCGAACAAGTAGAAACCAAAGCAAAAAGTGAGACCTATAAGAGCCTGAGAACGAAGTTCTTTGCGCCAGATAGCCAGCCATGCCAGCAGTCCGAACCCCATGTTTAACGCGTGGTTCCCCCGTAACTCATTGAGTAGGGATATGTCTGTAGCGTTCACTGTCATCCCCAGCAGGCTCATTGACGATACAGGAGAGAAAACTCGCAAACTTCCAAATACAGCTAGGATCGTCCCGCCAACACACAATGCAAATAAAGGTAGAAATCGCACAAGCACATTTGCCATTCCCCCTAGTTCTGGTTTACTTTTTGTTTCCATTTTTTTCACCTTTATCTTATTTAGTTTTGTTAGTTTCTCGGTAATAGATGACCTTTCATTATCTAGTTTACAGATAAAAGTAGCTCTAGTTATTCTATTCACAATTAAAATTGTACAATGGTCTGAATAGCCTACAGCCTTGGCATATAACGCCCGCAGCAGCGGCCGAGCGGCACGCGAGTCCGGCGACCGAAGGGAGCGAACTGACTGCGTTTGTTAGGTTGCCTACTCTCATTGCACTTATGGCACATAGATTAAACCAACCTCAAACTGGGGTTTACCACTGAATTCGCTCATTCTGCCATGTAGCACAAGGTCGCTTGCTCCTTCACCAATAGTATATAAATCAACCAATATTTCCCAGTAAGTGCCCATATACTGCGCACAAGATGTATCCCAAGCTGCAGCCGGCAACTGGGTCAGGATCTCTCCGTAGTCCAGAACATTCTCTCTGTTTATAGTTGCGACTTCAGGATCTACAGCAAGAACTCCTTCAACTATATTGGATAGCTCGAAGTCCCCTTTAGCAAGCCTGGCAATAACTTCTAGCAATAGCGGTCGCCACAACGCAGATATAGGGTGTGCGGCGTCTAGATCTTTAATAGCTACAGAATCTGTGCACATTATCTTGCAACCTAACGCCCAATTAAGCGGCAAATAACAGTTGGCTAAAATAGTGAGCGCAGCGAACAAAGCCAACTGTTATTTGTCCGTTTGAATTTATTGTTAGCAGGCAGATGCCCAACACCAACAAACAACACTAAAATCCTAATTACGCACCTAACTTAGTTGATTACAAAGGATAAGTGAACAATTTTTAATACTTAATTATGCTCAAAAGTTTAACTACTCAAAAGAATACACCACGCAAGAACGCAACTAACGGTAACTTAAAAACACCGAGAATATTTATACAATCGATGTATGTAAAAAGCTAAAAAAACCTACTTCACTTTTGACTGCTAACGCCATTGTTTGGGGCGGCTGTAACAGAACGAGGAACGAGTGGCGTGAAAGCCGTCCCAGCAACCGCAGGTTGCGAACAACACAATCTTGTTATGAGTTTTGCTCAAATTCAAGGTGCTCTGGCAACTTACTCTTTAATGAATACCAACTAGCCTTTTGAGAAACCCAAATATGATTTAGTTCTTTCGATTTAGGGTCATCATCCAAAGAACCTAAACGTAAAATAATATACTCAGTACCAACTTTTTTTGCGTATATTTGTGTTGCACAATTTGGACAAAAATATCTATTTTTACCTGGAGATGATTCATAACAACCTAATTCCACCTCATCCAACAACTTAAAAGAGTTGTCTTGGACATCTGCAACACTTGAGAATGCAGAGCCGTGAGCTTTACGGCAAGTTTGGCAGTGACAATGAACTATATCGCCTATTTTACCTGATATTTCATATCTAACATTACCGCATAAACAACTACCAGTTATCATTGAAACCTCGATATTAAATGACTCATAACGCCTTACTTTGGGGCGGCTGTAGCAAAACGAGGGACGAGTGGCGTGTAAGCCGTCCCAGCCACGCAGTGGCGACAACAGTAACTTGTTATACGTTTTTTCCACTTCGACTTCTTATTAACTTAGTGTGTACTACTAAATAAATGTAGATAGATATTGATGTAGTAAGAACCCCAATGAGCATGGTTAAGATGCCAACTTGAAAATAGAGATGCACTTCATTACCAACTAATTCGCCAAGCCAAATACATAAAAACATGAACAGGATGAATGCTATTAAGTCGTACCATTTTGCATTCTCATGCACCTTAGTTCGTTTCATTACTCATACCATCATGACGTATAACGCCCGGTTCACCGAGCAGATTTTTGTTGGCGACTTTTTTGCTTCTTTTTGCAAAAAAGGTGACAGCAGAGAGCTGTCCGATGCAACCGCTTGTTACAACTTGCCTCAATTGTGGCGTTTTGCTACACTTGATTGAAATTTGTACGAGGACTACCCAATGGCTACCACCAGTATTCGATTAGACCAATACCTTATTGAAAAAGCAACGATAATGGCTAAAGCGCTTAACCGTACCCCACCCAAACAAATAGAGCACTGGGCCAAGATTGGTGAAATGATGGAAAGTAACCCCGAGCTGCCATATGAGTTTGTAAAAGACGCCATAATAGCAGATGCCGAAAAACAAGCCGGTAAATTGGAGAGCTACGACTTTGGCTAAGGCAATACATGTTTTACAAACACCTACCTTTAAAAGGGCTGTAAAAAAACTTAAGCCGAACCAAAAGGTAGACTTAGATACAGCCATTAAAAAGCTAATAATTGACCCTAATCTCGGCGAACAAAAAAAAGGCAATCTATCTTTTCTACGCGTATACAAATTCAAGATGAACAAACAGCTTACACTTTTAGGCTATAGTTTTACTGATGGTGCTCTTATTCTCGAATTAATGAACTTTGGATCACATGAGAATTTTTACCGCGATATACAACGCGGCAAATAGAGTTGTAACAGCTTAATAGTGCGCCGGCGCATTTACATGAAAGTGATATTCACTAAATTAGCGCCAACGCTTTAAATTTAAAGGGCTTTTATTATTGCAAGCTGTAGTTTTTGCCCCGGGTCACTATCTACAAATCTACTGCGTACTATCATTCAAAAATAGTTATCTAAACATCTGAATTTAATAGAAATCGAGAATATCACTATGTGGCAAAGTGCGCCACAAATGAGCAAAATTTAATCTAACAATTGACTACAAACTGATATACTGTATATTTATACAGCAAAACAGTATCGGAGCCTTTTATGTCCTCCAGCCCTTTTCTCAATCAAATTCGTCGCTTCCTCAGGGTTCAGAACTATAGCCTTAGAACAGAAAAAACCTATATTGATTGGATTAAACGATTTATATATTTTAATAATCTTAAGCATCCAGAAACACTAGGTCCGGAAGAAGTTCGTATTTTTCTGGACCATCTCGCCAATGATAGGCATGTCACGCCTAACACGCAGCGTACAGCTTTAAACGCGCTTTCATTTTTATATAATATTTATTTAAAGCAACCATTAGGTGATTTAGGCTTTCGGCGTGCAAGCGCAAAACAACGCATTCCCGTGGTTCTCAGCAAGCAAGAAGTCGCAGAGCTTCTTCGCCCAATGACTCCTCTTAATCAATTAATATTTTCTCTTTTATACGGTAGTGGTTTAAGAATTAGTGAATGCTTAAGGCTCAGGGTTAAAGATATTGATTGGAACAACCAAACACTCATCGTGAGAAACGGTAAAGGTGACAAAGATAGAGTCACACTTCTCAGCCAGTATCTAAAACCTGCTATTGAGCAACAAATTGACATGGCTATTAATATTCAAATTAATGATAACAAACAAGGAATCGGGCCTTCTCTCCCCTTCGCCCTAGGTAAAAAATTCCCTAACGCATTTAGACAACCAGCTTGGATGTTTATTTTTCCATCCGTTACACTATGCGCTCACCCTTTAACTGGTGAGTTGTGCAGGCATCATTTACACGGTTCATCTATTCGAAAAGCATTAAATCGTTCTTTAAAATCTACTAACATCTATAAAAAAATAAACTGCCATAGTTTCCGTCATTCATTTGCTACCGCACTTTTACAATCAGGTACTGATATTCGCACAGTGCAAAGCTTGCTTGGCCACAGCGATTTACGCACCACCCAAATCTACACCCACGTTATCGGCCAACACTACGCAGGTACCACCAGCCCGCTAGACGCTATCGTTTAGTTATCGACAAGCACTTTGTTAGCCGCTTCCTTTCTCTCGGACTCTAACACTTTACCTATAATATATTTGCCAATGGGAATCGCCGAGGTCGCAGCCGGAGAGGGAGCATTGCAAACATGCAGTGAACGAGGACTCTGGGCAAACAAAAAATCATGAACCAGGGAGCCATCTTTTAATACTGCTTGAGCACGTACTCCCGCGGGATACGGCTGTAAGTCTTGTAATCCAATGCTCGGGCAATACTTCTGGACCAGCCTTAAATAGCCGGGTTTATACAGTGAATTCTTGGTTTCTTTCAAGCCGGTGTATAAATTGTTTTTCAACAGCCGCCAAAAACCCGGGAAACAAAGCATTTGCCAAGTGTCTTTGACACTGAAGTTAATATTGGCATATCCCTC
Source organism: Oceanospirillaceae bacterium (assembly GCA_013215375.1). GTDB lineage: Bacteria > Pseudomonadota > Gammaproteobacteria > Pseudomonadales > Balneatricaceae > Rs1. Next base: position 9,380 of record JABSRB010000064.1, read on the forward strand.
GCGCTTCCAGCCCTGCACTGCATTGGGCCCGACCGTTATATCACCGTTGATCATCGGGGTTAGATGCACCCCGAGAAACGGCAGTTCAGGATCTGGAATGGGGTAGATCAAGTGTTTAACGACGCTGTTTTTATGCGCGCTTAGGCGGTAGTACTCGCCGCGAAAAGGGATTATCTGAAAATCGGTTTTTATGCCCATCATGCTAGTGACTCTATCTGCCATTAGCCCTGCGCAACTAATAAAATAGCGACAGATGAATTGCTTAGTGTCACTGTGAATAATCACTTCGTCGTTATTTTCTTGGATGGAGATGACTTGAGTATTGAGCTGAACCTGACCCCCAAGCTGGCTGAAGCACTCTGCCATTTTTTGACAGATTTCTGTGTAATCAACGATACCGGTGTTGTTGACCAAGATGGCACCTAGGCCCTGGATATTTGGCTCGCGCTGGCGCAGCTGTTCGCCATCTAATAACTCTACTGCTAAGCCATTCTGTTTGGCGCGTTCATACAAGGCGAGCATGCGCTGGTATTCTAACGCATTGGTGGCGACCAATAGCTTGCCACACTGCTCATAGGCAATATTATTTTCACGGCAAAATTCAATGGTCTGCTCTAGCCCCTCGCGGCAAAACTGTGCTTTTAAACTACCGGGCTCATAGTAGATGCCCGCGTGGATAACGCCGCTGTTATGACCGGTTTGATGCTCGGCAAAACTCGATTCTTTTTCGATGATCAGTATTTTTTTGTGCAGGAATTGGCGCTGTAACTGCCAGGCTGTCGAGAGCCCGACAATACCGCCGCCTAGGACGATATAATCGTATTTATCGCTCACTTAGTCTCCTTATTAGACCTGAGCATAACGTCACCAACGAAGATAAGACAAGGAAAAAATCGGCAAAATAGCGGAGTCAGCGTGACCCTTTTTATGGGTATTACTGGAGTAAATGAGCATATTTAGCCGGTTTTTAACGCCGTATTATCGAGTGCAGTAGTTATGCTGAGGCCTCCTTGTAATAGATAAACGCTTAACCCAAGCTGCGCTATTGGTAATATGTAGCAGATAGGTTAAACGATTTTGCATTAAGCCGACTCAGCTATCGTCTCTTCCGTTAACGTTTGTCGGTTGAACACTTTACGTGAGTAGGCAAAGATACCGACAAAAACAATCAAGCCGGCCAAACTAATCAACAGTTGCTCATGCGGCCACATCATCGCTATTGCGGAGGCTAAACAAAGTAATCGCAACAAGATGTTAATCGGCGCCTCCAAATAACCCTCCATAAAGCCGACTAAAGCGTAGATGCCGAATAACGAGAAGAAGAACACCGTCAACACCTCTGTCTTGCTCCCGCCGATAAAGCCAGTGTAGGCAAACAACAAAGGGACTATATACAGACCTTTGGCTATTTTCCACGCCATAAAACCGGTGGCCATTGGTGGTGTTTTAGCGATAGCCGCCGCGGCAAACGCCGTCAGACAAACCGGTGGGGTGACATTACTATCCTGAGAGAGCCAGAAGATAATCATGTGGGCACTGAGCAAGATCATCGCCAGTGTTTGAGAGTCGACCGCCATCTCTAATAACTGCCCTTTGAAATCATCGGGCACCAGTGCCAGCATTTGCTGCGCGGTTGCCTCGCTCATCGGGGCACTCAATAGCTGGGCCTTCTCTGCATCTACCAGTAGAAAGATGGAGCGCGCCGCCTCGGGCAACCCCCCTTCTATCATCAGGTTTATCAGCTCGGTCTGGGCGATCAAATTGTACAGCGCTGGTGCCGATAGTGTCGCCAGTACTATGTATGAGGCGGTAACGGGTAAGCCCATCCCCAATACTAGCGAGGCTAGTGCCACTAATATGATAGTGATCAGCAAGCTGCCGCCTGCCCAATCGGTCACCATCAGCGAGAAGGTATTACCGATGCCGGTCATCGCTACCACATTGACCACTAGGCCAACCGCGATCAATAGCATAGCCGTAGTGGCCATATTTTTAGAGCCCTGAGCAAGTGAGTCTAAGATATCTTGGATACCCATCGGATTTTTCGACAGCCAAGAGGAAGCGATAACCGAGATAATTGCCAAACCCGCTGCATAGGTCGGGGTAAAGCCATAGATAAGCAACCCCACTAATACCGCCAGGGGCAATAGAAAATGCCAGCCCTCTTTAAAGACTTCACCGATGGGACGGGCATCAGTTTCTACCGATGTAGCATGGCTACGCATTGCCTCTACCCGCACAAAAAATCCAACTGACATAAAGTACAATAGTGCCGGCAGTGCGGCGATGGCAATAATGTCGACATAGGGAATTTGTGTATAGGATGCCATGATAAACGCGCCAGCTCCCATGACTGGTGGCATCAATTGCCCGCCGGTAGAGGCTGCAGCTTCTACACCTGCTGCAAATTTAGCGGGGAACCCCGCCTTGCGCATCAATGGGATGGTGATGACCCCAGTAGAGACGGTATTAGCCACCGCTGATCCCGAAACAGAACCCATCAAACCTGAACCTAGCACCGCGACAAAGCCTGGCCCCCCGACAAAGCGCCCTGCAGCACAGCGTGACAGTTCGATAATAAAGTCGCCGGCGCCGGATTTAACCAAAAACGCGCCGAACAAGATAAACATAAACACGTAGGTCCAGGAGATACGCGCTATTTGTCCGAACATGCCCTCGCCCGAGAAGTAACTGCGATACAGTACTGTCTCTAAACTTAGCCCAGGGAAGTTAAACACGCCTGATACATACTGGCCCCACCAAAACACATAGGTCAAGGCGGTTAAAATCATCACGGGGATAAACCACCCGGTAGTACGTCTGGCCATTTCTAGTGCGATAAAAATAGCACTGATTGAGAACACCCAATCCCATTGGGCAAATGTGACGCCACGCTCATAGAGTGCATCCTCAAAACCAATCAAGTATATGCAACAAATCACCGCGGCTATACCGATCAAGATATCCAGTACTAGTGTCAGTCGCTGACCCGTTTGGGTTTTACACTCTACCATCGGCACCATCAACGCACAGATCAAGGCAAATCCACTGAAGTGTATCGCGCTAACCCATAGCTCTGACAGCGTTCCCAATGTATTAAAGTAAATGTGTAATAGCGCAAAAACTACGCCTATCCAATAGACACAACGCGCTGCCAATGAACCCTCAGGTCTGTTGGTCAACGTCAGTTTTTCAAGTTGTGAGGCAGCGTCTTGCGCAGCACTACCTGAGGAAGAAGTACTCATAAAGGTATCCTAATCTTGTATATTGCTTAAATATGAAGATATGAGGGGCACTGCCCCCCATAGGTATAGCAGACGTTACTTAGCGATTAAATGTGCGGGGATAGTCAGGCCAGCCTCGCGATAAAACTTAGCGGCACCTGGATGTAGTGGTACAGGTAGCCCCGCAATAGCCTTTTCTAGCGACATAGCCTTAGTGGCTTTGTGGATGCCATTGAGGAAAGGAAGGTTTTCATAGATAGTTTTTGTAATGAGATACACATCTTCATCGGATAAATCATCACGTACTGCCAAGAAATTCGGCTGTGCCATAGTATTCACGTCACTGCTCTGACCCGGATAAGTGTTAGCCGGAATCACGAAGCGAGTCCACAACTGGTAGTCGCCATTGGCTTTAGCAATCTGCTCATCGGTAAAATTGAGCAGCGTAATATCTTTGCCCGACGCCGCGTATGCGCGCGTAATCGCACTAGTAGGGACGCCCGATGGGATATTCATACCTTTGATGGTGCCGTTCTGTAGTGCATCTGCACTAGGACCATAGCCCATATGCGCGAAGTTGAAGCCATCTGTACTCATTTCTAAAGCATTTAGGATTTGGCGACCCGAACCTTCAGTACCTGAATTTTTCTTACCGATGGAGAACTTCTCGCTCATCAAACCTTTCATATCGGAGATATCGCCAGATTTAACGTAATCAGTTTTAACCACAAATTGCTCGACGTTCTGCCACAGCATCGACACTGAACGTAAATATTTTTGCGGTCCTGAAGATTTTAATGCACCTTCGCCACTCCAAGCCCATGCGCCGTAAAGACCTTGCAAAATAGCAAACTGCGCTTCATTCTCGCGTAACAGTTTAATATTCTCACCTGACCCTGCTGAGTTAATCGCAGATAGTGAAGTTTTAAATTTTGGCGCCAATTTAATTTTAGTCAATGTCGCTAACGCTACACCGACTGGGTAGTAAGTACCACCGGTAGAAGCCGTCGCCAAAATATAATTGCGACTCTCAGCACTAAACCCCTGAGTAGAAAAACCGATAGCAGCACTGATGGCGATAGCCATACCGGCCTGTTTCATAAAAGTACGTTTTGTTATTTTCATTGTAACCTCTTAAGAGTATTATTTTTTTATTCAACAGGGATATAGCAACTGTGAGGCCAACTTTGAAACTAACAGACAACTCATTGTTTTTTATAGTTATTAAAAACCATCCGTTGATAACCACCCTTCTAACAAGCAAGATTTTGCTTACAAGCCCGTTATTCATAAGCAAGAAATAGCCTATTTAGCGGGTAGTTTAATTTTATGTGGGTATTAACTACCCATAAAAAACGTTGAACGCTACGCCTCTTACACATTTGGATGCCTTAAGACCCAAACAGGCAATAACTTGCTCATAGGCGATAACAAACTGTCAATGACTCTCTTTAGTCATCTGCACCCATAAATTCTTGCCGATTAATATCGTATTTAACCATTTTTTGATTGAGCGTTCGCCGCGGTAAATCCAATTGATCCAGCACCGCTTTTATATTACCGCTGCACAATTTGAGCGTCTGACAAATCACCTCGCGCTCATAATTTGCCAATTGTGCCGCCAGTGATAGGGAGTCTACCTTGGTGGCATCGCTCAAGCTGATTGCGGTTATGGGAAACAGTGTGTCAGCTAGTGATAAACCGCCGTCGAGGGCATAGCGCACTGCGGCATTTTTTAACTCTCTGACATTTCCAGGCCACTTATATTGGCCCATGGTCAGCACATCTTGCTCGGTTACCCGGCGCAACTCTCGATGGTGTTGCTCTGCCGCTTGGCGCGCATAGTGTTCAAACAGCAAGGGGATATCTTCATGGCGATCGCGCAGGGGTGGTAAATGCAAATAGGAGACATTTAAACGGTAATAAAGATCTTGACGAAAATTCTCTTCAATACGCAGATCTACCTTAGCAGCCGCTACCACGCGTAAATTAACCGCTATTTGTTTATTTCCGCCCAGACGCTCTATTACTCGCTCTTGCAGTGCCCGCAATATTTTAATTTGTAAATGCGCTGGCATGCTCTCTATTTCATCGAGAAACAAAGTACCATTATCTGCGTACTCAAACTTGCCAATGCGCTTTTTTGCGGCCCCGGTGAAGGCGCCGACCTCGTGACCAAACAGCTCGCTTTCGATTAAAGCTTCGGGGATGGCACCGCAGTTAATCGGCACAAAATGGTGGGTAGAGCGCGGCGAATACTCGTGTAAACATTGTGCTACTAACTCTTTACCAGAACCGGTTTCGCCGTAGATGATGACATTGGTTTCAAGGGCTGCGCACTTTAATAAATCGCGGCGCAAACGTTGGATAGAAGGAGATATGCCAATGATGCGCGTATCCAAACCCGATTGAGAGGAAAGGTTATGCTGCAGACGTAAATTTTCGATCATTAACTGGCGCTTTTCGCAGGCGCGATGAATAACTTCGACTAACCGCTCTGGGTTAAAGGGTTTTTCAATAAAATCGTAGGCGCCGTTGCGCATCGCTTTAAGCGCCATATCTACGTCACCGTGGCCTGTTAGTAAGATCACCGGTAACTCTACTATCAACTCACGGGCGCGCTCCATCAGCGCCAAACCATCCATGCCCGGCATTCTGACATCCGTCACTAAGATGCCATTAAAATCGTCATTGAGGTAGGTCAACGCTTGCTCTGCACTCTCGCAGCTAATCACCTCAAAGTCTGCCATTTGCAACCATTGCTCAGTCGAGCGTCGAATCATTAACTCGTCATCGACTAGTAATACCGATCCTCTCATATTGATTTTCCCTGTCCGCTCAAACTGTCCTGAAATTTTGGCAGCCGTACACAAAAACAACAGCCCTGCTCGGTATTGTAAGCTTTGATATCTCCTCCTAGGTCCAAGACAATAGATTGCACTATCGATAGTCCCAAGCCCAATCCCTCACCAATGCGTTTAGTGGTGAAAAATGGCTCAAATAAATGGCTTAAATCCTGCTCGGCTATCCCTCCTCCAGTATCGCTCACTTTTATGACAATTTTGTTATCGCCTACTTCTACTGGGTCTATAGATAAAAACAACTGCTTGGAGTCAGTGGCATTATTAAGCGCCATCGCATCGCAGGCATTTTTAATTAAGTTGTAAAATATTTGCTCAATGCGCGCAGCATCTCCCAAAATGAACGGTAAATTGTCAGGCAGATTCTGACATAGCTCGATCTGCTCACTCTTTAGTCTCTCGCTAAATAACAGCATCGATTGTTGCAGTGATTTAGCCAGGTCAACGGCCACTAATTGCTCTGGTTTTTTAAAGGCAAATATCTTCAACTGTCGGGTCAGCTCTGCCATTCGATCACTGAGTTGGTTAATGTAAGTGAAATTTTCTTGTAGCGCCGCGTTCTCCACCCCATTGACAGTTGCTGTGGTTTTTCTCAGCTGCGCTCGACAGATCGAAATATAGGTTTTTATCGCCGTCAGCGGCTGATTGAGCTCGTGCACTACTGCTGAAGACATCCGCCCTAGCGCGGCCATCTTTTCAGCTTGTACTAGCTCATTTTGGGTTTCTTTAAGTGCCTTGGTACGCGCCAGCACTTTAAGTTCTAACTGATCGTTAGCTCTGTGCAATTCATCTTCAAGTCGCTTGATCTGAGTTAGATCTATCACTGTCACCAAGTAACTGAATTTTTGGTTGCCAGGGATTTTTTTGATAGAAAAGAGCATCGGAAAATAACTGTTATCCGCGCGCAAGCCTGCTGTCTCCAATGAAGATATAGGCCTAAAGTTGTCAGTCGATAACTTTTTGAGACTTTCTCGCAACGCACTACAGCTACTGATATCCGCTATTAACTGGGTGATGGGCATGCCTTGAACTTCAGCGTCATTACAATTAAAAAGTTGCGTGACCATAGGATTTATAAACTGTATTTCTGCTCTTTCATTAAGGGACAATAATCCTACCTGCACTTGTTTTATCATCTCACGCTGATTAGCTTCACTGCGCGCTCTGGCCGCTTGTGTCTCCTCTCGCGACAGGTTTTTTAAGTGACGCTCTCTGAGCCACAGCAGTAACAGCAACAGTGCGACACAGCTCCCAAGCGTATATAGCTTAGCTCGATACCCTGAATCTACAGAGTCCTGGGTACTGCTTAGCACTGAGAGATGCCACTGTATGTCATCTAACAGCACTGACTGTATTAATAGCTCTTTTTTGCCAGATAAGGCGCGAATATCCACTTGGCTGCCTTCATCTAAAACCTGTAATTGTTTTGCAACAAACACTTTATCCAGCCGTTGTTGTACCCATTGGGGATTACTGGCGATAAGGATATTACCGTTTTGACTCATGGCAAATTGATCGGAGATTGCCAGCTTTGCCTGTAAAGACTTAAAGTTAACCCGTACTGTCGCAACGCCTATCAGCGCTCCCTTTGCATAGATAGGTGCTGAAAAATATAAAGCACCAACGGCGGACTCGTCTCCTAAGGCAATATAAAAGCCTTGATGGCCCCGCTTTGCCTGCAGAAAATAGTCTTGTTGGTGATGGGCGCGTGTTATTAAAGGGGAATTTTTGGCTAAATGGCTGTTGCTAAGAAGCTTACCTTGGGGATCCAAAATAAACAGTGCGCTTGAGCCTGCGACTAGATTCAATTGTTGCAGATAACGCCCCAAAGAAGTCCTATCAGCGCCGTTGTTTGAGAGCAGTAAGTTCTTTATTTCATGATTGTGGGAGATGAGAAAAGGCAGATATTGATGTTCACGTAATGCCCCGCGAAATTGCGTGACTATGTGTAATAATCGTGTTTCACCTTGCTCTTTGAGTACCAGCATCGACCAGTTATAAGCATAGCGCTGCGCTTGACAAGCCAATATTATAGAGACAGCCGAGACCACGACAATGGTTATAATACGTTTGATTTTCAAAATTACTCTCTATCAATCATCGCCCTAAAGCACCATAAATTATGAATGACCTTTGAGCTGCTTATTTTTAGAGCAGAGCATAACAATAAAATCACAGAGAGCACATTAGTGATAACGTTTTTTAAACAAATCCGCTCTTGGGCATTGCTTACATGGATGTAAGTACTTGGGATTTGTCTGGAACAAAATTCTGCTTGCCATCGCTCTATACCGTACTTCCTGTCCATTAGCGCTCTTTGGCATTGCCTGCATGGATGCAGGTACTTAGAATTTGTCGGGAACAAAATTCTGCCTTGCCATTTACGCTTACCGTACTTCCTGACCATAAAAAAAGGGCCTATCAATAGGCCCTTTATTTTTGTCAGTGATTGATTAGAGAACGAGTTTTCTAATATCACTTAACACAGCATTTAAGTAGGTCATGAAACGTCCAGCATCGCCGCCGTTTATAGCGCGGTGATCGTAGGAGAGGCAAAGTGGTAACATCTTGCGTGGCTCAAACTCACTACCATTCCAGCGCGGCTTGATATCTGCTTTAGAGATACCAAGAATAGCAACTTCTGGAGTATTAACGATAGGTGTGAAACCAGTACCGCCAATGCCACCTAAGCTAGAGATAGTAAAACATGCGCCCTGCATTTCATTGGGCTTAAGCTTACGATCTTTAGCTTTACCGGCAAGCTCTACCGCTTCGTTGGCCAGCTGATAAATAGTTTTCTTATCGGCATCTTTGATCACAGGTACCATCAAACCATGCGGCGTATCTACTGCAATACCGATGTTAATGTACTTTTTAAGCACTAAGTGCTGACCATCTGCATGTAGTGATGCATTGAATCTAGGGTGCTCAGAAAGTGCCTTAGCCACCGCTTTAATAATAAACGGCATTGGCGTCAATCTAACCCCAGACTTAGCGGCTTCCTCTTTCATTTCCTTGCGGAAAGCTTCAAGATCAGTGATATCAGCTTCGTCAAATTGCGTAACGTGCGGTACGTTTAACCAAGCACGCGACATATTATCACGGGTCAATTTGGCAATTTTACTTAACTTCTGCAGCTCAATTTCACCAAACTGGCTGTAATCAATCTCTGGAACTTGTGGAATACCAGAACCTGAAGCAACACCCGCAGTGCCGCTGGCAACTTGTTTGATCAGAGACTTAACAAACGCTTGAACGTCTTCTTTAAGAATACGATTGCGACGACCTGTGCCTTTTACCTGGCTCAGATCAACACCGAATTCACGGGCCAATACTCTAACCGCTGGACCTGCATACAATGCAGACTGGTTCTTTTGCGCCAGATCTGCAGAGGCAGCTTGTGGAGCAGCTTTGGCTGGAGCGGGTACAGGAGCAGCAACTGATTGCGCTGTCGGTGCAGGAACAGCTGCCTCAGCTTTTGCAACAGGTGCAGGAGCGGCTTCACCTATTACTTCTAAACTTAAAATCAAGTCGCCAGGGTTACAAGTTGAACCCTCTTGCATCGCCACCGATTTAACCACACCGGCTTTTGGCGAGGGAACTTCCATGGCTGCTTTGTCAGTTTCAACAGCGATTAAACTATCGCCTTCTGCCACAGTGTCGCCAACTTTTACCATCACTTCGATAACATCAACGTCATTGGCACCGGATAAATCAGGGACAACGATATCTTCAACACCACCGCTAACAGGTGCGGCTGTTGTGGTTTGAACAGGAGCTGGAGCAGCTGTTTCAACAACAGCTTCAGCTTTGGCTGGCGCTACTTCTTCAACCGGAGCAGCAGCTGCTGCATCTGTGCTGATAGTCAAGATGGTATCGCCCACGTTACAGACGGCACCTTCTTGCATAATTACTTCGACCACGGTGCCCGAATGTGAAGCGGGGACTTCCATGGCTGCTTTGTCGGTTTCAACGGCGATAAGGCTATCGCCTTCAGCAATTACATCGCCCGCTTTAACCATTACTTCAATGACATCTACGTCCGATGCACCACTTAAATCTGGAACTAAAATTGTGATTGTCGTCACTACTTTTTCCTCTATATCTATCGCGATAAGGGTGACTGAGATTATCAGTCGACCCTTGCCTAATCCTATCTACTGAATGTTATACAGTCCAAGGAGCAACTTTTTCAGGATCGATGTTGTATTTCTTCATCGCTTTGATGATATCAGCGCCTTTAAACTTACCTTCTTCCTGAAGGGATCTTAGGGCAGCTATCACCACGTAGTAGCGGTTAACTTCAAAGAAGCCACGCAATTTCTCACGCGTATCAGAGCGACCAAAACCATCGGTACCCAACACTTTATAACGCTGTGGAATGTGGGCACGCAATTGATCGGGGAACATACGCATGTAGTCAGTAGCAGCAATAACCGGCTCTTCCCCAGCTAGACATTCTGTCACATAAGCTGTGCGCTGTTCTGCTTCTGGGTGTAAGAAGTTGTAGCGCTCTACGGCCATTGCTTCACGCGTAAGTTCGTTAATCGACGTAGTGCTCCAAACATCGGACTCCACGTTAAACTCTTCACGTAGAATATCAGCGGCGGCACGTACTTCGTTCAAAATAGTACCACAGCCAATCAGCTTCACTTTCAGCTTGCTAGCTTTGCCTTCATCCAGCAAGTACATGCCTTTAATGATGCCCTCTTCTGCGCCTACTGGCATATCCGGGTGGCTGTAGTTTTCGTTCATAGTGGTGATGTAATAGAAACGATTCTCACCTTCTTTAAACATACGACGAGCACCGTCTTGGATAATAACTGCTAGCTCGTAACCGTAAGTTGGATCGTAAGAGACACAGTTAGGTACCATTTGCGCCATCAAGTGCGAATGACCATCTTGATGCTGTAGCCCCTCACCGTTAAGTGTGGTTCGCCCTGCAGTAGCACCAATTAGGAAACCACGTGCCTGCATATCACCCGCTGCCCAAATAAGGTCCATGACGCGCTGGAAACCAAACATTGAATAGAAGATGTAAAACGGCATCATAGTGCAGCCATTGTTCGCATAAGAAGTGGCACACGCCATCCATGCTGACATAGCACCCGCTTCGTTGATCCCCTCTTCAAGGATCTGACCGGTCTTCGACTCTTTGTAATACATGATCTGATCAGAGTCATGCGGTGTATAGCGCTGACCCGCAGATGAGTAAATACCCAACTGGCGGAACATGCCTTCCATACCAAAGGTACGTGCTTCATCTGGAATAATGGGCACAATGTGCTTGCCAACATTTTTGTCTTTCAAGAAAGTATTCAGCACACGGTTGAAGCCCATCTGGCTCGACATAGTACGCTTGCCACTGCCTTTTAGGCTGCTGGAAAAATCTTCTAGCGTTGGAGTTTCCAGTTTCGGAAACTCTGTGCGACGTATAGGGTAAGAACCACCTAGGGTCTTACGTCTATCCATCATGTAACGCATTTCAGGCGAATCAGGTGATGGACGGTAATAAGGCATGTCCTTCAGCTGATCGTCTTCCAATGGAATATTGAAGCGATCACGGAAATCTTTAAGATCATCCATGGCCACTTTCTTCATTGAGTGAGTGTCGTTTTTAGCCAGGCCTGATTTACCCGTACCGTAACCTTTAACCGTTTGCGCTAGGATAACCGTCGGCTGACCTTTGTGGTTCATCGCCGAGTGGTATGCCGCGTAAACTTTATACGGATCGTGACCACCACGGTTCAACGCCATGATCTCATCATCGCTCATGTCCTTAACCATTTCTAATAGCTCAGGATACTTACCGAAGAAATGCTCACGGGTATAAGCGCCGCCATTTGCCTTGTAGTTTTGCAACTCGCCGTCACAAACTTCGTCCATGCGCTTTTGCAATAGACCATGTTTATCTTTAGCGAAGAGTGGATCCCAATGACGACCCCATAGGCATTTAATAACGTTCCAGCCAGCACCGCGAAAAGCGCCTTCTAATTCTTGAACGATTTTACCGTTACCACGTACAGGGCCATCTAGACGCTGTAAGTTACAGTTGATAACAAAAACTAGGTTCTCTAGTTTTTCAACACCGGCTAGTGAGATAGCACCGAGAGATTCTGGCTCATCACACTCGCCATCACCTAGAAATGCCCATACTTTACGATCGCCACGATCAATCATTTCACGCGCGGATAAATAACGCATTACGTGTGCTTGATAAATAGCTTGGATAGGCCCCAAACCCATAGATACCGTAGGGAACTGCCAGAAATCAGGCATTAACCAAGGATGTGGGTAAGAGGGGAGTCCTTTTCCATCGACTTCCCGACGGAAGTTGTCTAGCTGATCTTCCGTTAAACGCCCTTCTAAGTATGCACGTGCGTATATACCTGGGGAGATATGCCCCTGGAAGAAAACCATGTCGGCATCTTGACCATTGGCGTTTTCATTTCCGCGGAAGAAATAGTTAAAACCTACATCATATAATGTTGCTGAAGATGAGAAGCTTGAAATA
>JABSRB010000065.1 GCA_013215375.1 Oceanospirillaceae bacterium
CATCTTGCAGGCCTATAGTTGCGGGAGACTGTACATCATAAAAACTCAAATCAAAATCAAGTACCTGCGCACCAGTGATGCCCTGTGTTTGCAAATGCCCTGCCAGCATTTCTCTAAAATCAAATGACGACTTATTACTCGCTTGTTGCTGGCCAATAATAGGCGTAACCATCGTCTGGGGGTTGATTTTAAAGCCGCTGTTAGCTTCACGATTAAGATGAATAGCTAAGCTGGGGATAATGGCCAGTGCTTTTTTGAAATCAATCAGGCTAGATTTAATCGAGCCATTTTCATCACGATAACTCACTCTACCCGCCAGGGATAAATCGCGATCAAACCACGGATTAAGTAGCGCTCCGCCGTATATTTGCACCCCTAATTGTAAGTAGCCATTACTGGTAATCTCGGGGTTTGGCTTCACTTTTAAGCAGGGAGAATCGGTGTGGGCACCGATCATTCTAAAACCGCTTATTTCAACGACCTGCTGTGCTGGCATCTGCCAGGCAACAATGCTTGAGCCATTGCGAGTGGTATAATATTTACCCCCTTGACTTAGCTGCCAAGCATCTTTTTCGTTTAAATATTGAAAGCCAGAACTGTCGAGCATCGATGACATTTTCTCAACACAATGATAGGGAGTGACAGCCGCTTCAATAAAATTAATCAGCTCTTTAATGGTCTGTTTCTTAGTCATCGTTCTCGCCTTTTATTGCCAATAATTTAATATCAAAAATCAGTGCTGAATTCGCTGCTATTTTAGCCGAGGGACTTCTCGCCCCATAGGCGAGCTGTGCGGGAAGGAATATTTGCCAGTGATCACCCACTTTCATCTTTAGCAGAGCTTCACGCCAGCCTGCCACCACCCCCTTTACCGGAAAAACAGCACTTTTCCCACGCTGGTAGGAGCTATCAAACACTTCACCGCTGACCAACTTACCTTCGTAATCCACCTCTACTTTATCTTGAAAAGTCGGATTCACGCCACTGCCGCTGGTGATAATAAGATATTGCAAGCCTGACTCTGTGGTAACGACACCTTTGCGCAATTTGTTCTCTAACATAAAGGCTTTAGATAGCTTACTGTTATCATCATTAAGCGCTCTATCAATTAACTGCGCTCTGAACGCTTGCTCTTCTTTAGATTCTGTACAACCTACCACTATAAACAGTAAACTGAGTATCAATATTTTTGGGTCTAAACTACCCATCATAGACTTCTTACCCGCTTGCTTAAAAATAGCCAAATGAACCTCCACAGCGTTGAATAATGAAGCATTATGCAGCGGCTAAAATTAATAGCTAGCGTTAAACCACAGCACCCTAGAATAAAGCCCTTGATTCAAGTCATATTAACGACAAGATTGATTCATACTTAAACGAATAAGAGTTAATTTAAAAATTACCGAGGGAGAAAATGCGCCAATATTATGAAAATGCTTACAAAAAACATCAAAATCAACTAATTTTCTGATATTTTGCGCTAGGGTTTTACAATATTCTTTTGTATCGCTACACTGAAAATCATGTTCCTAGGGAACTAACCTATACTTACTATCTCTAAAAATATATTTTTTATCCTAATTCCGTGAGATTCTAATCCAGAAGATGCATTTATGAATAAATATATTAAATTTGCCATTGCACCATTATTAATACTGCCTCATTTAAGCTTTGCTGAAAGTCATACGCAGGCGATCCCTTTAAGTGCACAAAAAGTTCATTCATCCACTATAAAAGAGATTGTGCACTCTTTAACCAAAAGACATTACAATAAAATAACGATTAACGATGCCACCTCTAGCAATCTACTCGATAGCTACATAGCTTCTCTAGACCCATCGCGCAGCTATTTTTATCAAGCGGACATCAAAGAATTTGATGCTTTAAGACACAAGCTCGATGATGAAATAAAAAACAATAGTGTTGCCAGTGGTTTCTTTATTTACAACCGCCTGCAGCAAAGGATTCTTGAAAGAGTGGATTACGCGATTACCCGCTTGCAAGGCGCCGATAAATTCGACTTTACTCTCAACGAGAATTTCGAGACTGACAGAACAGATTCGCCCTGGATATTATCCACCCTCGACATGGATAATTTATGGCGTAAACGCCTGAAGAGTTCAATACTGAGCTTGACCATAGATGAGCAAACCAATCAGGAAGCGAGAACAAAACTGATTAAGCGTTATAAAAACCAGCTATCGCGCGTCCAGCAGACGAACAGTGAAGATGTTTTTCAAATCTACGTCAATAATCTAACCAGACTGTACGATCCGCACACTGCCTATTTTTCACCGCGCAGCTCTGAAAATTTCAAAATAAACATGAGCCTCTCACTACAAGGCATAGGAGCGGTGCTACAAACAGAAGATGAATTCACTCAAATAGTACGCCTAATTCCCTCAGGTCCTGCCGATAAAACCGGCAAACTTAAGGCCAAGGACAAGATCGTTGGTGTGGGTCAAGGTGTTAACGGCCAGATAGAAGATATTATTGGCTGGCGTCTCGATGATGTTGTACAAAAGATTCGCGGCGAGAAAGGCACAGTGGTCAAGCTGGAAGTAGTTAGCAGCGAGAGTAGCTCCGGTGAGAGGAAAACAATTTTAATCACTAGAGATAAAGTAAAGCTTGAAGAACAGGCCGCGCAAAAGAAAATCGTAACCACAGTCGTTGATGGTAAAGAGTATAAAATTGGTGTTATCGATATCCCCACCTTCTATATTGATTTTGCCGCTTTACAAAAAGGCGACAAAAACTACAAAAGCACCACACGCGACGTCAAAAAGCTAATTAATGAACTGAAGCAAGAAAATATAGATGGCCTCATTGTAGATCTTAGAAACAACGGTGGCGGCGCTCTACAAGAGGCAAACGAACTCGCAGGTTTATTTTTAAGATTAGGTGCGACGGTTCAAATAAAATACGCCAACGGCAGTGTCGGCCCGCTGTTTGACCGGGACCCGGACATTACCTACACCGGACCACTTGGTGTGATTGTAAACCGCCAGAGTGCTTCTGCTTCTGAAATCTTTGCCGGTGCGATACAAGATCATCACCGCGGCGTGATTATCGGCAACCAAACTTTTGGCAAAGGCACCGTGCAAACGTTAAGCCCACTTAAACATGGCCAGCTAAAACTCACCCATGCTAAGTTCTATCGGATTTCAGGCGAGAGCACGCAAAACAAAGGTGTTATGCCTGATATTGCCCTGCCTGCATTATTGGATATTAAAGACTATGGAGAGAGCGCTTTAGATCACGCCTTGCCCTGGGATACCGTTAAAGCGGTGAAAGGTTTTAATGATTTAAATTTAGATACTTTTTTCGATAAGATCAGATTATTAAATCAAAGCCGCACCCAACAATTGGCTGATTTCAAGTATATGCGCTCAAAAATAGAACACAGCGCACAGCTAAAGAAAAAAACAAGTATCTCATTGAACAAAACCATCTACAAAAACACCCTTGCCGATGAGAAGAAATGGTTAGTGGATGCCGAAAACAAAAGGCGTAAGGCCAATAACTTACCGCAAATATCTTCGCTCGATGAGCTGGAGAAGGCACTGGAGAAAGATAAACTAGGCAGACCAATAGATCCTTCATCTAAAGCAATACTGACCGAGAGTGTTCGTATTCTGATTGATATTAAAAAACTTCTTCAAACTAACAGCTAGTAATTATAACTATGAGCGCCAAGAAAAAACCTATCATGATTATCGTAGCAGTTGTCGTACTTGCCCTCTTAGGGGGCGGCGGCTACTTTGCATACCTTAAACTTCAAGCACAAACCGATGAAAACACTAAAAACCTAGAGGCCGCTGGTGATGTGCTAGTCGGCGATGCCTACAAGCCTAAAGAAGATAAACTCAGCGAAGAGCAAATGAGACCGACTATCGATACTAAAGTAAAACCTTCGCGCAAAGTGGTTAAATCATTACAACGTGAAAACGTCAAACTGAGCGTAGAAATTATTAGATTGAAAGATCAGATAGAAAGCCTTAACAGTGAAATCGCTGATCTAGAGGAATATAAAAGTACCAATGAGCGCTTTGCCCCCAAACGCATACAAGATGAAATGGCCGACATTGAGCGTCAAGTAAAAGCATTTTTACTAGAGTCTGAAGATGCAGAACGCTTTAGCACCGTTCAAATTGAAATAATGGCGGCAGCTAGTGCACTAGAATACAAAGAGTACATTATGCGCAACCGATTAATGGTCACAAAAGTGCAGCGCGCAAAGATGGCAGTTGAATTTTTACCTGGCTATTCGTTCTGTATTGGCGATGGCATTGTGCTGGCAGCTAATAACTCTTACGAATTTGACTTAGTGGCGAGCAAGTTTCGCGGTGCTGTTTCTCTGGTATTGCCACGCCAACTGAAAAAAGATTTAGACTCAGTGGTTACCCCCTGTCAAAACACTCTGCGCAGTCAACTCGACAAACAATTATCAGAAGCCTCATAATCTAGATTAGATAAACACTAATATATAACCCCGCCTATGCCGGAGGCTTGAACACCTTCGGCACTTCTTTGGCAATTATATTGCCCTTTATTTATCTTTGCAGTAGCGAAAATTTCCTGTATAATGCGCGCTCTTAATTCTAGGAAATATTAAGTTTTCCAGCCTTTGATTACCGCGTAAAAGCAGTGGCTCAATAGTGCTTAGTTTTCCTTATAATCTGACCCTGTGTCGCTGGTGATACAGGTTATGTGCTCGGTTTTTTCTTCATCTTTTATATAATTGATGGGGGGCCGCGGCCCAAAAATAGGACATTTTCATGAGCGAAAGCTTTGCTGACATGTTTGAAGAATCTCTTCTGACACTCGATATGAAACCTGGTACTTTAGTTACCGGTGAAGTTGTAGACATTGATAACGATTGGGTTACTGTACACGCTGGACTTAAGTCTGAAGCTGTTATCCCACGTATTCAGTTCCTCAACGATGCTGGCGAACTAGAAATTTCAATCGGTGATAGCGTTAAAGTATCTCTTGAGTCTGTTGAAGACGGATTCGGTGAGACTAAACTTTCTCGCGAAAAAGCGAAACGCGCTGAAGCTTGGGAAGTATTACAAACCAAGTTTGACAATGAAGAAACTGTACAAGGTTTCATCAACGGTAAAGTCAAAGGTGGTTTCACTGTTAACGTTAACAACATTCAAGGCTTCCTACCAGGTTCATTGGTAGATGTACGCCCAGTACGTGACGTTGATCATCTAGAAGGTAAAGAGCTAGACTTCAAACTAATCAAGCTTGATCCTAAACGCAACAACATCGTTGTTTCTCGCCGTGCCGTGCTTCAAGAAGCAAACAGCGCACAACGCGATGAAATCTTAGCTTCTCTAGAAGAAGGCCAGACGGCTAAAGGCTTCGTTAAGAACCTTACTAACTACGGTGCATTCATCGATCTAGGCGGTGTTGACGGTCTCCTACATATCACTGATATGGCTTGGAAGCGCATCTCTCACCCGAGCGAAATGCTTAACCCTGGCGATGAGATTTCAGTTAAAATCATTAAGTTCGACAAAGAGTCTGGTCGTATTTCACTAGGCCTTAAGCAACTTTCTGAAGATCCGTGGGAAGCTATCAAGAACCGTTACCCTGCTGGCTCTAAAGTACAAGCCAAGATCACTAACCTTACTGATTACGGCTGCTTTGCGTCAATCGAAGATGGTGTTGAAGGTCTTGTACACGTATCTGAAATGTCTTGGACTAACAAGAACATCCACCCATCTAAAGTTGTACAGATCGGTGAATCTCTTGAAGTTATGATCTTAGATGTTGATGAAGAGCGTCGTCGTATTTCTCTAGGCATCAAGCAGTGTACTGTTAATCCTTGGACTGCATTCTCTGAACAGTATGCAACTAACGATAAAGTTTCTGGTTCTATCAAGACAATCACTGATTTCGGTATCTTTGTTGGTCTAGAGAATGAACTAGACGGTCTAGTACACATGTCTGACATCAGCTGGGAAGGCGATCCAGAAGCATCTCTACGTGAATACAAGAAGGGCGACACAGTTGAAGCCGTTATCTTGTCAATTGACGCAGAGAAAGAGCGCATCTCTCTTGGTATCAAGCAAATGGATTCAGATCCATTCGCTGAGTACGCGACTGCAAACGACAAGAACTCTATCGTAAACGGTACTGTTAAGTCTGTAGACGCTAAGGGCGCTGTAATCGAGCTTGCCGAAGGCATCGAAGGTTACTTGAAAGTATCTGAAATCAGTGTAGATCGTAT
Organism: Oceanospirillaceae bacterium; assembly: GCA_013215375.1. Classification (GTDB taxonomy): domain Bacteria; phylum Pseudomonadota; class Gammaproteobacteria; order Pseudomonadales; family Balneatricaceae; genus Rs1. Next base: position 6,242 of record JABSRB010000065.1, read on the forward strand.
CGAAGATGCGTCAACTGTACTGAAAGTAGGCGACGCTGTTGAAGCGAAGATCACTAACCTTGATCGTCGTAACCGCAACATCACACTTTCTATCAAAGCGAAAGATCAAGCTGACGAGAAAGCTGCTATTGCCGCTGTTCGTAACGTTGAAGTTAAGACCGCTGGTCCGACTACAATCGGTGATTTGATCAAAGCACAGATGGCTAACAAAGACTAATCTCTTTGCAAGCACCTTCTAAAGTTGGTTAAACAACTTTAACTAACAGCCGGCTCTATGCCGGCTGTTTTGTTTAGCCCCATCTAAGGCCCCTATTAAGATATAACAATCAATATGCTAAACCACAAAGTTTAGATATTTGATTCCAACTTAAAGCCACCACCCTCAATAATACAATCCAATAAAAAAGGGCAGATATGCTTTAACCAGCACACCCACCCTATCGATAACTCACTACCACTGACCGCTCATTCATACTCAGCCATCAGATATTCTCATCGCCTGTGCACGAGTACAATCACGCAATAGATCAAAGGCATGCAACACCCGCTCTTTACCTATCACATATGAATGCGTCTCCCCTGCTAAACGCAGCGAAAAATTCGTCATTTTCTGAGCAGATCCATCTCTACCAGGATGATTAGACATAAAGACATCCACCCCCTCGCGTGCCGCATTTAAGCGGAACTTCTCTGCCGACTGAGTATAAGCTAAAATACGCGCCTTATTTGGACCATAATTTAGCCCCGTTCCTCCCCATAGCCCCACCATATGTTTTTGCTGCTGATCGTAGACTGGAAATATTAAAGACAAAGTTCCCGGGGTATGCCCTGGTGTAACATAGAGCTGAATTTCAGTATCACCTAAACTGAGAGTGTCACCATCTTGAATGGACACATCTCTAACAGGCCTCACTCCCCATCTAGGATTACTGATCTCAAGCTCTGGCCTCTCCAGTATCGACCACTCAGTAGCGCTCATCACTACTTTAGGGTGATATTTATTAACCAAGTACTCTTGCCCACCGTAATGATCGCCGTGGCCATGAGTAATAATCAGATATTTAATATCTGCAGGATCAAGACCTAATTGAATCAAGCCCTTTTCAATATACTTTTCAGCCTGATCATTATTGTTCAGCGCATCGATCACTATTAACCCTGCACTGGTTTTAATCACCCAACTAGACACCCTTCCCGTACCGACAAAATACAAGTTATCAAATACTTTTAAAGGCTTTAATACCGTCTTACTACGCTTTTTCTTTTTTACTTGAGCTGTTTTTTTAACACCTTTGTGGCGCTGCCCTGCTATTTTAAAAGGCTTAGCAATATCACATAGACTGGCAAGTCCCGGGAACTCATCGGCATATATCATCCCTCGATTCGCATACTGCTGTGCACTTAGCTCCACCTCAGTCGCTGCTAAATATGCAGAGAATAGCGCGCCACTACACACTAGCGACGCCCCCAAAGTTAGCTTTATAGACTGTTGATTCATAATATAATCCTAGTTTAAAAACTTACCTCTAGTACCAGAGCGTACCTGCGGCCATCTTCGACGTAACCATAGTCATCGTAATTAGTTTCTTCATCAAACAGATTGTAAATACCCAACATAACTTTGCTATTTTTACTGGCCTGCCAAGAACCGCCCACATCAACAAAAGTAGTAGCGGGAGCCACTATTGATCTTGAACCTACCGAAGTCACCTCTGACTCTTCAGATCTATAGCTCATACGCATCCACGAAGCCACTTTAGCGTTAACTTCCCAATGGGCATTGACAGTTAACAGACGCAGTGGAACCTTGGCCAACGGCAATCCTTTATTATCACCTGATTGTTGCTCCGAGTCGGTGTAAGTAAAAGCTGCATCCATTGAGAATTTGTCACCAAAATCTTTACTCGCTGAAACTTCTATCCCCTGTGTCGCCGCTTTATCGATATTTATGTTGTACCGGACATTGCTAACCCTACAAGTTGCTATAGGACAATCAGTGACTGATAACTTATTTTTAAAGTCATTATGAAAGAACGTAATATTTGAGCTCAACCCATTAGCATCCGCATAATAAATACCGACTTCTTTGTTTATCGAAGTCTCTGGTGATAACCCTGGATTTCCATAAATATCACCCCCTCTACTATCTGCAATCCAGCTAGCTGAAGTCTCACGCATGCTAGGCGCACTATAACCCGTCGAAACACCCGTTTTTACCGTCCATGAATCATCAACACTCCAAACCCCATAAACGCGCGGACTCAAATGCATATTAAATTGATCGCTATTCTCTAAACGCAACGCATAAGTGAATGAAAAATCATCAGTGATTAACCACTCATCTTCTGCATATAACGACCATTGCTCAGTGCTGATTTTGCTAGCGCTACCCTCGTTACTATCCGTGTCATTAAGCCTTTCTTTAATGAAGCCACCACCAATAGTGACGTAGTGATCGCCTAGGTTTTTAGAAAACTGGGTATTCAAGGTCAGATTATTAATAGTGATATCACGCCCTTCGTTCTCCACGCTTTCGCTCTGCACAAAAGACTGGGTTTTAAAGTCTTTATAGTCACCGCTGTGGGATAGGGAAACAGAATGACGATTGTTATTTGTTTCACTGGATACATTTCTTATGGTATCGGGAATAGTTTTGCCTTTTGTCGCCACACGCTGCTGTTGATGTTTGGTGAACTCTAGCGTCAACAAGTCTTTATCGGTCGGTGTAAAATGCAACGAGCCGCGATAACTGGCTAACTCTTTGCCACCATAAGCGCGCTCTATGTCATCCTCTTTTCGCTCTTGAACAAGGCCCGATAAACTAAGATTCAACTTATCGACAATCAGAGGCCCAGATACCTGAAACTGTGCTTGGTATTGACTACCCGATTCAGCATTGTCTTGTGCTATCACCTCAGTGCGAACGCTCCCCTGCCATGTCCTGCTATCTTTACGGGTAATGATATTGATCACACCACCAAGCGCATCTGAGCCATACAAGGTCGACATAGGCCCACGGATAACTTCTATTCTCTCGATAGCACCCAGTGGTGGCAACCAATCCTGCTCAAACCCGCCACTACCGTTTGGTTGTGACTCGCGCCCAGATTGCTTTTTCCCGTCTACTAAAATCGCTGTATATTTAGCCGGCATACCGCGCATACTGATATCTTGCCTTGAGCCTCCCCCTGTTACAATGACACCAGGAACATCTCTTAAAGCATCTGTAAGGTCCTTATAAGCACGATTCTCCAGCTTTGATCTATCAATGACACTTATAGAGGCTGGCGCCTGGGTAATATCCTGCTCATAGCCTGTAGCACTAACGACTAGAGTATCAATCAGGGACGACTGCTGAGCCTGCACCGAAAGCGAAGATAATAGCAGCAGAGAAATCGTAGGATAATGAATAGATGGTAGTTTCAAGTTAAACCTCAATAAGCAATAATTTATGCCAAAAAGCTTAATCGAAATCATTATCATCCTCAATCCAGTGCGCGATAATGGAATAAGTAGGCGCATGAAATTCATAGCCTACTCAAGAGAAGTTTTCATTATTGAATAGAAAAAGTGAGACTTAAAACATTAAATACTGCTTTTTATAGCAGCACATAATCGAGCAGCTGATCTTCTGTAATCTCTTTATCCGTCACTTCATAGATACTCAATACAGAGGCGTGAGCTTTAATCACAGAGTCGGACCGACCTGTCACTAACGGATGCCAATCGGGAAGCGACTTGCCTTCATTAATTAGCCGGTAACTACAAGTGGGTGGCAGCCAGTGAAACTCAACGACATCTTCAGGATGCAACTTAACGCAGTTAGGCACTAATGTACTGCGCTGCTCATACTGGGTGCAGTAACAATTTGACTTATTTAACAAATGACAGACGACTGAAGTGTAATGCACCTCGAGAGTTTCTTCATCTTCCACCTTTTGCAAACAGCACAATGCACAACCATCACACAGAGACTCCCACTCCTGGGAGTTCATTTCATCTAGCGTTTTGCGCTCCCAAAATACTTGCTGCGCCATTAGAAGCACCTACGAGAAAGGCATGCTATCAACTTTCTAACTTGCATTGGCATTTTATCTAACACCAGTGGTGGGTCTATCCTGATGCAGGTCTAACATGTAATCTTCTTTCGGTGGCGGCATCTGCAGATAAAAACCATTTAACGCCAACTCTTTGAGTAATTTAGCAGTATCCACTCTCGCCAACTCTCTGTCGGCTTTCAAAGGCATGTCCATCACATGCACTGCGGTGCCGAACACCTCCATCAAGGGAGCTGGAACTTTCGTTAGCTTATATGCTTTTTCCACGTACAAGTACATCTCATCTTTACGCGAACTTTTATAAATCGATAATATTTTCATGTTGTTTCGTCTATTTTCTAACTTATTTTTGATTAACTAAATTTAACCAACGTCTAAATTACAGTATTAACGACTACCTTAATAAAAGGTAGCTACAGCTAATACTGTGCTATGTGTGCAAGTATTTGCTCTCCGAGCAAGCTCTCACGCCAACCGCGAAGCCCTTGCGGAATACGGTATTCACCAAACTCTTCTTTGGTTCTCACTAACGCTTCTAAATCTTTCTTACGTATGACAATTTCAGGAGCTATGCCCTGCTCGACAGCGGCCTCATTAGCCAACTGCTTTATTTTACGAAAGCGTTTATTCCACAGGGGATCTAGCGGTTTTTTAATACTTTGTACTGTCCCTTTTTCTGCCAACAGCTCTTTAGCTCCTGCCAAAATTGTTAATATAATATCACCGTCTTCACGAATATTTTTACCACGCATGTCATCAACGCGGCTTAAATCCCCGGTAGTGGTCGGCCATTGATTGATGATGGATATTATACTCTGATTTTTTAATAACCAGTTCCTGGGCAAGTTCCTAACCCTACTCTGCTCTTCACGCCAACAAGAAAGCGCTTTAAGGCCCACTAACTTATAATCGGGTAAATTCCATAACTGGCTAAAACGCAGATAATAATTTTCGGCTTCTGCCTTATCATCAGCACTCGCTACTTTCTCTAAACTTTTGACACTATCTTCTAAGAACCACTGATAACACTCTTTGTCTTTCATCAGCTGTATTTGACGCTGACATACTTCTATTAAGTAAGCCACATCTAGCGCTGCATACATCTCTTGTTTGTTAGTTAGTGGTCGCTGCAGCCAGTTTGACGTCGTTTCAGCCTTGCCTATTTTTATATCAAGCACATGCTCTAATAGACGCTGCAATCCCATGGTAAAACCCCAGCCCAAAAATGCCGCTGCTAATTGCGTATCGTACAAAGGCTTGGGAAGCACTCCCATTAATTGCTTAAACAGCTCTAGGTCTTCACTACCTGCATGAATTATTTTCAACACACTCGGGGCTTGAAACACTTCAACCAACGGCCCGTAATCTGTTATTTTTAAAGGATCAATCAAATAACATTGTCGATCATCACCGATCTGGATCAAACCCGCTATTGGATAAAAAGTGTCAACACGCTGAAACTCAGTATCAATGGCGATCATCGGCAAGCTCAACCAATGCTGGCAGATAGAATGCAAATCTTCATTGCTATTGATGTGAACGGGTTTCAATGCACTCGCTTCAAGCGCCTGCCAATCATATTGTTTACTTTGCATAAATTACCTAGAGTTGTGCCTTATTTTCAATCATTAGCGCTCTTTGGCATTGCTCACAGGGATGTGAGTACTTGTGATTTTTCGGGAACAAAATCACGCCATGCCTGCGCGCTACACCATACTTCCTGTACATAAACAGCGCACTTTAAATGCTTCTACGCCCAGCCAGAGCATGCGCTAGCGTTCCACCATCCACATATTCTAGCTCCCCACCTACTGGCACGCCGTGCGCAATACGCGTCAATTTAACAGACACAGCTCGCAGCTGCTCTGCGATGTAGTGAGCAGTAGCTTCACCTTCAACAGTAGGATTGGTCGCTAATATAAGCTCTTCGACTTCCTGCTCTTGCACTCGACTTATTAAACCGGCGATACCAATGTCGTCGGGGCCTATACCATCTAGCGGTGATAAATGCCCGCCTAGAACATAATACAAGCCGTTAAAACTACCCGTTTGCTCCAACGCCAAAACATCCATAGGCGTCTCGACCACACACAACTGTTTAGGGTTGCGAGAGGTATCAGCGCACAGAGGACAAGTATCCGTTTCGCTCAGCGTAGAACACGCTTTACAGCGACCTAATAGCTCAATCGATTTTACCAGTATTTTAGACAACACTAACGCGGCATCTTGCTCGCGCTCAAGTAAATGAAACGCCATTCGTTGCGCAGACTTTGGCCCAACACCTGGTAGGCATCGCAGCGCATTAATCAACTGTTGAATTAAAGGAGACAGAGACATTGCTAAAAAGGCATTTTAAAGCCTGGCGGAAGACCCATACCACCAGCAACTTTACCCATTTCGGATTTTGAATGATTTTCTACTTTACGCACGGCATCATTAACGGCTGCCGCGATTAGATCTTCAAGCAGCTCTTTATCTTCTGCCATTAAACTGGCATCGATATTGACGCTTTTAACATCGTGACGACCGTTCATAATAATTTTAATCAGACCCGCGCCCGACTCGCCTGTCACTTCTGTCTGCGCTACCGCCTCTTGGGCTTTTTGCATCTGAGCCTGCATCTCTTGTGCCTGCTTCATGATGCCTTCCATACCACCTTTCATCATTTTTCTGTACTCTACTTATAAAATGTTAAACAATTAATCTCTTAGCTAATCCCCCAATGGATGGAGGACTATCTCTTGGAAATTAAACTTCGTCTGATTCTTCGTTAATTAAGCGGCATTATTGAGGAGCGCTCAATTTCTCCAGAGAAAACCGCCACCAATTGCTGCACCATCTCATCACCTTGAAAACTAGCGATAGCTTGCTTTAGCTTTTGTGCGCGCAGCTTTTCAAAACATTGCCACGGGGTTTCTCTGGTACTTTTTTCACTGTCGTAACGCACTTGCACAGCCGTGTTAAAATACTGGCTTAGCATGTTTTGAATACGCTCTTTTTGCGTCTGATCTAGTACGTTCTTTTGTACTTGGGAGACATTAAATTGCAGAACGTTATCTATTATAGTCTCTAGGGATAAATTTTCAGCGATATGCGCCGTCATACCGGTAAAGCCTATTGAACCGACCAGCGCAGGCCAATTATCCAACTCCAGCTGTGCAAAATCGGTGACAGCTGCATCTAACATATTGCTGACATTAATTTGCGCGGTCACCGACTCTAGTACCGGTGTTTTCACTACGGCTTTGGCTGGCATTTGTGATTCAGTATGCTGTTGTTGATAGCTCTGATAATCATCTTCCCAAGGCGGTGTATCCACATCCGAAACTACCGGACTCATTGCTGGAGCAGATACAGAAGGCGCAGCAGCAGCTGTTATTTGTGCTGATACTGGCATTGATACTTCGCTAGTCACCACCACAGGCTGCACTTTTACAGGACTCACAGCCTCTGCAGCTTGAGCAGTCATTGCTACAGTGGGCTGCTCTGGTACTGCGTTGTGCGGCGATGCTAGTGAAGAGTCTTGCTCTAAAACAGCAACTTGTTCCTCTGGGACAGGAGTTTGTGGCACCAAAGCAACAACCTCTACCACGCTCTCTGCTACCTCATCACTGTCAGTCGCAGGCTCTATATTCGTAGTATTTAGAGACTGGTTTTGTACTGACGGCGCTAATTCAGCAATAGGTTGCGGTTCTACCTCCGCTATCGCTTCAGCTTGTTCAGGCAGATCGCTGGCATCTAGCGCTGTATTACTCAGCGACTGAGTTGTTGTCGCCACTGGTGCAGTACTGACAGATGACAAAGGTACCGCAGCTTCATTCGGCTCTACTTTTTCATTGTTCTGTTCGGCATTCGCTGGAGAGACCATCAGCGGCGCTGGCTTTACATGGGTGCTACCCGCCGGTCTAAATGCCAGCATTCTCAACAAGGTCATTTCTAGCCCCTCGCGAGCGTCGGGTACAAATGGTAAATCTTTACGGCCCATCAGCGCTATTTGATAAAACAACTGTACATCTTCAGCACTTAACTTTGACGCTAATTCAGCCACTTGTTGCTTGTCGCCCATACTATTATCAAGTGCCGCTGGCACTGTTTGCGCGATAGCAATACGATGCAACAGACTAACGATATCGCCCAACACCGTATTATAATCAGGGGAGAACTGCGCCAAGTCGTCCACACACGCTAATAACGAGACACCATCACCATCTACCAGCGCTGTTAATATTTCATTCACTAGCTGCAAATCTATGCTGCCAAGCATCACCCTGACATCAGCTTCATTGACAGTACCGGCACCAAAGGCAATCGATTGATCCGTTAAACTTAATGCATCGCGCATTGAGCCATCTGCGGAGCGTGCTAATAACCACAGCGCTCCCTCTTCAAAGGGAATTTGCTCGGCACTCAGCACCGTACTCAGATGCTCAACAATACGCTGCGGAATCATATTTTTAAGATTAAATTGCAGGCACCGCGACAAGACAGTCACCGGTAATTTTTGCGGATCAGTCGTTGCCAGTAAAAATTTAACGTGCGGTGGTGGCTCTTCTAAGGTTTTTAACAGTGCATTGAAAGAGCTTTTGGAAAGCATGTGCACTTCATCGATTAGATAGACCTTGAATCGGCCTCTTGAAGGTGCATATTGAACATTTTCCAGCAACTCACGAGTATCTTCTACTTTGGTGCGCGATGCGGCATCCACTTCAATCAGATCAACAAAACGCCCTTCTGCTATTTCTGTACAGGCACTGCATTGGCCACAAGGTTTGGATGAAATGCCCTGCTCACAATTTAGCGCCTTAGCAAATAAACGAGCTATAGATGTTTTGCCAACTCCCCGCGTACCTGTAAACAGATAAGCGTGATGTAAACGATTGTCGTCTAGTGCATTAACCAACGCTTTGAGCACATGGCCTTGGCCAACCATTTCAGTAAATTGTTTTGGTCGCCATTTCCTAGCAAGAACTTGATAACTCATAGATTATTGCACCTGAATGATATTTGAGAGGCTGTCCAAACGACTGTTTTTAGATCGTTTAGTAACGCCTACAATCAATAACTCAGCTCAATCAAGTTATCGATAATAATTAGTTCGATATGCTAACGTTTCACGTTGAATTTGTCCAAGGATAGATGGCCGAGCAAGGCAAATTAAGCGCTTGTATTCAACCTGACAACAAGACACTTAATTCACTGTTTGCACGGAAATATTGGGTGAAAACGTGCGGAAGATTAGTCAGGCAAAGTAATCGATAACGACATCTCATTTAACTGCTGCTGAGAATTTGCTTTAAAAGTTGCCCGCGTTCTTGAGCCTACTGGTTTAGTCATATAATAAAGCAGCGAACTACCGACTTCAGGGCTCAGCTCATTATCGATTGACCACTGGTTGATGAAACTAAATAACGTAGAAGTCTGTTTATCTTCGATCGCCACCATCACCGGCTGTTCTAAAATCTCGCCCTTTCTAAAGCGGTGGCACATAATATCAAAGTGGTAAGAAAACAGCGGGAATGTCTGTTTCTCGGGCTCTGATCTAAGCTCAAACCAACCTGTCAGGCGCCCTGCGTGATACACCACATTATGACTCCAAGAGTGGCTGCTAGGAGACAGAGCATTAAAGCACACCTCGCGATAGGCGGATCGCACATCAGGGAGCCCAAAAGCAGAGTTTAAATTTTGTAGAATAACCAAAAACTCAGCAATACTTGGCGCCCAAGACAGTGTTTCTTTGCATATGCTCACCGCTGCGACTAATTCATTTTCACTAAAGTTGCCCAGACTCATAGCCCACTCACGCTTGGCTATCCTCATCTCAGCTTCGGTTTCAAAGCTACTCTTGAATTTGTGTCCGTAGATAGCCATAAAACGGGTAAAAACCATATTGATCATGGTCTTAGTTGTCGAACTTATCTCTCGTGCAGCAGACGGCTCCGCTTGAAACTGCGTATTACCAGTTGGTGTCGTGGATGTCCATGATGGCTGCGGTAATGCGTTTGCGTTTTTCTCGAGAATCTCTTTGGCTGTTTTCATGCTTAAATCCTGCTTGGCTCGGTACATTTTGCGCCCTATTATCAGCTGACTGCTTTTTAACCCAAGTCTTCTTTACCCAAGCTAAAAATTTCTGATCCCAACTGCGCTCTTTATTATTGCGATCACAGTAATACAGTCTAAATTCATCCAAACAGCTAATTGCCACATCGTGAGGAATGTTACTGCGTTTTAAGGTATTAAATAACAGCTTGGAAGGCTCCCAGTCCATCGTCATTGAATATAGTTTTTTATTCTGCTGTTCTTTATCATCTAAAAACTTTTCAAACGGATCAGAGGCATTACTACGTTTACGAAAACCGCCAAAAGAGGGAGCATGACCAACACCTTTTAACAATTCTCCCGTATTTAACTGGAATGTTTGTTTAAATTCATCATTTGAACGGCGCATTGGTAGAGGTCTAGATGCAGGAGTCGGTGGCACATCGTATACCGGTAGTACATGAATAGGCTCTATTGCTGGTGCCGAGTAACCTTGCACTTGAGCATCGCGACCTTTAACTCGTAAAATTTCGGGTACTGTGGAATTTAGACTATTAGTCTGCTTTTTCTCAGGTAATAGCCCACTACTGATAGACTGGACAATCTCTGCTTTTTTATCAACTAACGGCTCTGATGCAGCACTGCGCGCTTCGATAACGATTTCATCTTGCAAGTATTCTATATTAACGACACCTTGGCCGATTAGACTAGCCACTACCTGAGCCAATCTTTCTTCATCCCAAAAATTGGTTAATTTCAGCCACTTATCTTTAGACACAGATATTTTGGCATTTTCCGATCCCTGGAAATCAGTTGCTACTGATGCTAACAACTGCTCACAAATATAATAGAGTATCGACTCTTCAACCCCAAATCGCTTGGCAAGTGAGGGATATATTAATAATGGTATTTCAGGAAAACTCATGGATTCTCTTTATAATGCTCTGTTTCAAATTATGTTTGAAAAGGATATCGTAAAATGACTGTGCGCGATATTACTGCGTGATAAAACCGGCTCGACATACATATTTTTCTAATGACAGCTACTAGCACGCATATTGCAACCAATCGCTCGCGCTTTAACTAGCCCTTTGCTTTCACAGATTTTTCTTTCTAAATCAACCAGAAACACCTATAAATGCTCATTCAAAACCTCTAAAAATAATTAGCACTACTATCATCACGGCATTGCATGCAACACCCAAGCTAGCTAATTTCTATCAATTACTACTTATAATGAGGCCTTCTATTTACGCTTAGCGCTCATTAATAGCTGCTTAATTTTTTAGCTGTTTTTAACAATCTCTCAACATAAAAAAACAGCAGCTGCCTGACCGCAAAGATACAGTGTATAAACAGCAGCTGATCCTCAAGGCTATTACGAAAACGATTAACAGCCACTTTTAGCCACCTAAATATCAATAAACGATACTAGCCTTGTAACGAAAAACTCTCCACAGCACGCAATACATCACTGCGACTGATCTGACCGACCAGCTTACCATTTTGCGTAATAGGTAGACAATAAAGATCTTGCTCTATTATTATTTTAGATACCGCTATGATGTCGGTATCGATATTGACAGGGCTTACATCGCGGGTCATATAATCGCCGACCTTGCCGCCCTTCTCCTCTTCGTGATAGGTCAGTGTTAAAATTGCTTTTAGACAATCCCCTTCAGAAATAACCCCTACCACATGCCCTTCCATATCAACCACAGGTGCTGCTGACAAGCGGTATTCAAGTAGCATATCAATTGCCTCAAACAAATCCGTCTGCGTTGATATTTTTAAAAACTTCTCTGACATATAGTCTTTTGCTTGCACTGACTTCAACATTTAACGCTCCTTGTAATCATTACTCGCCTTAATGTTTAACCAAGGGAACTTATTTGCCTGTTCCCTCATACAGTATATGCCCACTTTAATGATTTACCTAAATTTTAAATATCCAGCCACCGGCACTTAAGCTATCTAATTAAAGCCTCCATTTTAATCAAAAACACCACCGTCATAATTAATTATCCCATGTTATAATTGACGCTATTTTTTGATCAACCGCCCGTAGCAAGCTGCGAAAAACCAACCCTTTGATGATTAAGCTCCGCCTAATTCATCTCTATTGAATAATACTGAAAATGCCTGTTACTTCTACCTTTGCCAAAATTGAAATTCCTTTATTATCCTTGTTATTACTACTCTCTTTCGGCTTTTTTTTAGCGGGAATCATTACGCCGATCATGACCATTACCAAGCTGATATTTTTAGAGACTAGTTTTTCTATTCTCTCTGGACTCAATGACCTCCTAGTACAACGTGAGTATTTTTTATTCATTATTATCGGCTCGTTGAGCGTGGCATTACCCCTGTTTAAAATGGCCCTGCTCGCATTGGCACTATGTAATAATCGACCTACTAAAAACTTAAGCAAAGCCATCGATATAATTCATAATTTTGGACGCTGGGCGATGTTAGATGTCCTAGTAGTCGCACTGCTATTAGTGACGGTAAAGCTGGGGGCAATTGCCAGTGTAGAAGTCCACTACGGACTGTATCTATTTGCTGTATCAGTGCTCATTACCATGTGGGTAACTCACCGCACAGTAGTCATTTTAAGAGAAAAATAAAATTTGGAGAGGAAAGGCAGAAAGTAGAGAGAATAGCCACCAGCCGATAAATACCGGCTGATGCAAAACGTTAAAGGGTATTAATTTTGCTCAATAACCGCAATAACCCAATCAGCATTATCAACGCTCATATCGCGAGTTAGCTGCCAAGTTTCATCAAAGTCTTTAGCCACTAACGCAGAATCTTCTTTAATTTTACCGCTAAAAGAAATCGCTGCAACGACAAACCCTGACTCTTCTTGAAAGCCAATCAATTGCGCCTCAACACTTACGACCTGAGTGTTTAGTTCATCACTTAGCTCTGCGCGTTCACGCTTTAACTCTGCTAATAACTCTGGCGTGGTATAACTTGAAATCTCATCCCAATCTTTAACATCCCAAGCCGTTTGCAAATTACCAAAGTGAGATTTAGCACCTTTTACAAATTGCTCAGCATTAAACCAATTAGGCAGCACCATCGGCGTACTTTCATCATCACTGCCACTTGCCGTAGCCTCTTGTGTATTCATTCGCACCGGACCCGCTGGAGTTGCATACACTTGGGAGCTTTTTTTCATCATGCCAAATAGCTTAAAGATCACAAAACCCGCGATGGCTAGCATCAAGATATCCATCATTTGCACACCTTCAAAAGCGCCACCGAAGAACAGTGCCCCAAGCATGCCACCTGCTAATAAACCGCCCATAAGCCCCATCATGCCAGCCTTTTTTGCCGTTCCAGTTTTAGCAGCGCTCTGCCCAGCAGATTTAGTGGGACTGGCAACAGGCTTCTTGGAAAAGAAAGACTTACCAATGCTGGAGCCGCCGCCAAATCGTTTCGCCTGCGCTTCTGGGACCACAAAACTTGTCGATAAAAGGGTGATGAATAAAGCCAGTAACAAATTCCGCATATGTTTAAAATCCTTAAATAATTTCAGTCGTTTAAAAGCTGAGAGTATATCAGTAATTTACAGTTTGGATAGATCTGTAGATGTGTATTTAGACTTAAGGTGTAGGCGATAGCCTATAAATAAAACCATTGTCAGTCGCGATAATCAGCCGCCCCTGTTCATCGGTAATCACATTGCGAATACGCTGTTTTTTATCGCTCAAATAACGCTGCTCATTGACTATTTTATCAGATCGAACCTGCAGGTGATTAATATGGGCTAACTTCAGCGCACCGGCGAGTAAGTCCCCCTGCCAATTTTTAAAAGCAGTACCTGAATAGACGATTAAACTCGATGGAGCGATACTGGGAATATAAACCTTTTTCGGCGATTCAATACCCGCTTTTGTCTGCCCCTCACCCACTGATACTGGCCCCCAATACTCTTTGCCATGAGAGGTAATTGGCCAGCCATAATTTTTACCTGCGACAATCAGATTGATTTCATCGCCACCTCGTGGACCATGTTCTATTGCCCACAACTGCTGACGCTTTTCATCAAATGCCAACCCCTGAGGGTTGCGATGCCCATAGCTGAATATTTCTGGTAAATAATCCTCGTCGCCTATAAAAGGATTATCCGCTGGTACTGTGCCATCCAAGTTTAAACGTAAAATAGCGCCCGCATGGTTGAGCGTATTTTGCGCATTCTTACGCACACCGCGATCCCCTACAGAAAAAAATACATGACCGCTATTATCAAACGCGATTCGCGAGCCAAAGTGTCGTGATTCATTGGTAGCAGAATCAGTCACTAATAAATCTTGCCAATCAACCAGCTGTTGATGTTCAATCGACAACCTCGCCCGAGCTAGCACTGTGGCACCACCGCTTCTTAATGCTTTAACGTAAGTAAAATACAGCCAGCCATTACTGGCATATTCAGGTGCTGAAACCACATCAAGTAATCCGCCCTGCCCTTGGGCCAACACTTTAGGCCCACCGCTGATCGGTGATTTTGTACCTGTATCAATGTTAAGCAAGATGATGGAGCCGCTGCGCTGGGTGATCAACAGCTGATTATCTGTAACGAGTGTCATGCCCCAGGGGATTGGTAGCTCTGCAGCTAGTTGCCTGATAACAAAGGGTGTTTCTTTAGCTGCTATTAAGTGCGCAAAAAAAAGCAAACAGATGAGACCAGACACTTTATACAAACGCATAACTGCTACCTCCAGTAATTAATCGCTACAGTGAAAACACTATAGCCTTCATGCAACGATAAAGAAAACACGGGTACCAAGCTACAGATAGAAAGCAGTTGAAGAGAGGAAAAGTAGACACATACGCTCTTTGGCATCCGTGCCTCCGCGATATACCGTACATCCTATACATCGAGTAGGGTGAGGCGTTACCGCCTCATCCCTCTCACAGAACCGTACGTACGGACCTCGTATACGGCTCATGC